>NZ_JCAFTF010000009.1:0-187422 GCF_059369995.1 Stenotrophomonas sp. YJH_SMC_53
AGGCCCGAGCGACTCGGCCAACTCCACGGCTTGGTGCTTGAACTCATCGGTGTAGCTACGACGGGTGATACGGGACATAAGGGACCTCCAGGTGCGATCAAAGTATCGCTTCTTGGCGTCCGCTGACGGGGGGCCAGATCACACGCCCCCGCAACCTCACCCCTCCCCGCCTTCGACACTCTCCCGGCACGTCCGGTAGATCCACGCCATGCGTGGATGAAGCGCTCCCGGAAACGAATGTATCGGGACGAATCTTCTGTAGAGCCGAGCCATGCTCGGCTGCGAGCAAGCGCAGCGCCGCGACCCGCTTTTCGCTCTTCCTTCTTCACTCCGTGGCCGGCCGCACGCCGGAACCTGTCCGAGGCGGGGCGGGTGGGCCGTGCAGGGGCGTTGGCGCCATGAATGGCGCCAACGAGCTTACAGGGACGTACTTGCAGCGTCCCCTGCACGGCCCACCCGCCCCGCCAACCCCATGTACCGCTCTACACGACCCGCCACGAGGGGCTCAGCCGTTGGCCGAATCCAGTAAAATCGCCGGCATGAACGCCCCCACCTTCCCCTACGACACCGCGCGCCTGAGCGAACTGGCCCAGCTGCTGATCGACAATGTCCGCGAACTGGCCCACGCCGGCTGGACCCCGGCCACCAGCAGCAACTTCTCCCACCGCCTGGACGATCGCCACGCCGCGATCACGGTGTCCGGCAAGGACAAGGGCCGCCTGATCGAGGACGACATCATGGTGGTGGACTTCGACGGCCAGGCCGTCGGCCGTCCGCTGCGCCCGTCCGCCGAGACCCTGCTGCACACCCAGTTGTACCGCCGCTTCCCGGACGTCGGCTGCGTGCTGCATACGCACTCGCCGGTGCAGACCATCGCCTCGCGCCTGTACGCGCCGCAGGGTCATGTCCGCCTGGAAGGCTACGAGCTGTTGAAGGCCTTCGCCGGCAACAGTACCCATGAAATGGCCATCGATGTGCCGGTATTCGCCAACACCCAGGACATGAACGTGCTGTCGAAGCAGGTCGATGACCTGCTCGACCGGCAGAACCTGTGGGGCTACCTGATCGACGGCCATGGCCTGTATGCCTGGGGCCGCGACATGGCCGAGGCACGCCGCCACCTGGAAGCGTTCGAGTTCCTGTTCCACTGCGAGCTGGAACTGCGCAGGCTGCGCGGCTGAACCCGCACGCAGGTGCAGATGCCGATCCGGAATCTGCACCTCATGCCCACCCTGCTACCCTGTCTTCCCCCCGAGACGTTCAAGCTGCCGCCATGAGCCGACTGCGCATCTACGACGACACCCGCCCCGAATCGCCGCTGCTGGACACCCAGGACGGCGCGGTCATTGCTGCCGAGCTGCAGAAGATCGGCGTCACCTTCGAGCGCTGGCAGGCCACCGCGCCGGTCGCACCGGGCGCCAGCCAGGAGGAAGTGTTCGCCGCGTACCGCGCCGACATCGACCGCCTGGTGGCCGAGCGCGGTTTCAAGAGCGTGGACGTGGCCTCGATCGCCCCGGACAACCCGAACCGCGCCGAGCTGCGCAAGAAGTTCCTCGACGAGCACTTCCACAAGGAAGACGAGGTGCGCTTTTTCGTCGCCGGCTCCGGCCTGTTCACCCTGCACGTGGGTGACAAGGTCTATGAGATCGAGTGCGTGAAGGACGACCTGATCGCCGTGCCCGATGGCACCACCCACTGGTTCGACATGGGCGAGGAACCCAGCTTCGTGGCGATCCGCTTCTTCACCGAGCCCGACGGCTGGGTCGGCCATTTCACCGGCACCGACATCGCGCAGAAGTTCCCTCGTTACGTACCCACCCAGGCGTCCTGATCCATGCAAGCCCGCGTCATCCTGACCGACATCGAAGGCACCACCAGCAGCATCTCGTTCGTCAAGAACGTGCTGTTCCCCTATGCGCGCAAGGCGTTGCCCGCGTTCGTCGCCGAACATGGCCAGCAACCGGAGGTCCGTCGCTGGCTGGACGCGGTCGCCACCGAGATCGGCGGTGCCTGCCAGGACAGCCTGGTGGCCGAGACGCTGCAGGGCTGGATCGACCAGGACCGCAAGCACACCGCATTGAAGGCGCTGCAGGGGCTGATCTGGGACGAAGGCTACCGCCGTGGCGACTACACCGCGCACTTCTACCCGGAAGTGGCGCCGGTGCTGAAGGGCTGGCACGCTTCCGGCCTGCCGCTGTACGTGTACTCCTCCGGTTCGGTGCCGGCGCAGAAGCTGTTCTTCGGTTTCAGCGACGCCGGCGACCTCAGCCCGCTGGTGTCGGGCTGGTTCGATACCGAAGTCGGCGGCAAGCGCGAGGCCGACAGCTACCGCCGCATCGTGCAGGCCATCGGCGTACCGGCCGGCGAGATCCTGTTCCTGTCCGATGTGGTGGAAGAACTGGATGCCGCCCGCGAAGCCGGGTTGCAGACCCGCCTGATCGATCGCCTGGATGATTACCCGATGCCGCGTACCGGCCAGGCCGCCAACGGCCACGAACGGGTCGAGAATTTCCAGCAGATCCAGCTGTAAGCAAGAAAAAGGGGACGGAGGGGATTAAGTCGTTTGTGGCACACATGGGCCACAAACGACTTAATCCCCTCCGTCCCCTTTGTTGCTCAACGGTCGTTGAGGGTCTTCACCTTCAGCGCTTCGCGCAGGGTAACCAGATCCACCGGGCCGCGCACCGCGATATCATGTGTTTCGCCCGGCAGCAGGTCCAGCAGGTTGTCTTCGACCTGCACATCCAGCGCGCCGAAGTCGATCCACGCCGCGCGCACGTACGCCGCGCTTTCCAGCCGCAGACGATAGTGGTCCCCTTCAATGGACAACGTGGCCTTGAGTTTCTGCCGCGGCAACAGCTGGTCCTTGGCCTCAACGAAACCGACCACCTGCCGCGCGCTCACGTCGCCGTGCTGCAGCAACTCGAACACCGCCACCGTACGCGTCGGGTCGGCACCGGCCAGCAGCTCTGCATCGCTGAAATCGCCCATCGAGGTGACACCCGCCGCCACCAACGTCACCGTTTCCTCGCGACGACGCAGCACCTTCCCCTCCACGTCCATCACCCGCAGACGCCAGCGCGCTTCCAGTGAGGCGCCATCATTGATCAGGCGCACCCGCGTGCTGCCCTCGTCGCGCAGTGCCGCCACCGTCACTGGCGCGAAGAAACGCCGCGCGGCGAAGTGCAGCGCCTTCCAACGGCCGAAATAGTCCACGCTGGACCACGAGGCACCGGGCCAGACATCGTTGAGCTGCCAGTACAGCGAACCCATCGTGTATGGCCGCGAGGCGCGATGATGCAGCGCCGCCAGTGCGATGCCATCGGCCTGCATCACTTGGCTGAGATAGACGAAGTCCTCGAAGTCCTTCGGCGTGCCGTAACCCAGTTCGATGTAGTGCAGCAGACGGCTGTTGCCCTCGCCGGCCATGAATTTCTGGTGCGCGCGGATCACCGGGCTGTCGATGCGCTGTTCGGCGCGGGTGGCGATCTGGTCCACTGTCGCCACCGACGGCCACGCCTGCAGCCCGTACTCGGACATGAAGCGCGGCGTCTCGCGCAGGTAGGCCTGCACCGGCAACGCCGGATTACCCCAGACCTGCCAGTAGTGCTTGTCGCCACGCGTTGAATCGTTGGCCTTCTCGTCAAGGTCGTTGCTCGGTGAGCTGGACCAGTACGGCACGCCCAGCCCCTCCTCGCCCACTACCTGGCGCAGGTCGTTGCCGAACAGGTCGACGTAGCCCTGCCAGACCTTCGCCGCAAATGCCGGGTTGGCCGCCTTCAGGTCGCGGCCGTGGCCCCAGTCCTTCCAGGCGGTTTCTTCCTCGTTGTTGCCACACCACAGCACGATGCTGGGGTGATGGCGCAGACGGCGCACGTTGTCGCGTGCTTCGGCCACCACGTTGGCACGAAACGCCGGATCGTAGCCCGGCTGCATGCCGCCGCCGAACATGAAGTCCTGCCAGACCAGCAGGCCCAGTTCGTCGGCGATGTCGAAGAACGCGTCGTCCTCGTAGTAGCCGCCGCCCCAGTTGCGCAGCATGTTCATGTTGGCGTCGCGCGCGGCCGTCAGCACTTGGCGCAGGCGTGCGGCATCGACGCGAGCGGGAAAGGCATCGAACGGAATGACGTTGGCGCCCTTGGCGAAGATCTCCACGCCGTTGATGACGAAGGCAAAGCCCTGCCCGCCCTTGCGGTCTTCCTCGCGGCGCAGTTCGACCGTGCGCAGCCCGATGCGCTGCTCGCGCGCCAGCTCCGGCGTGCCACCTTGGTCCAGGCGGGCCTGCACCGTGTAGCGGTCCTGCGCGCCGTGGCCGACTGGCCACCAGCGCCTTGGATCGGCCAGTTCAACCGGAACCTCGATGCTGTTCTGGCCGGGCTTCAGCAGCACCGTGCGCTGAACCTGGGCCACGTTGCGGCCCTGCGGATCGCGCACATCCACATTCACCACGGCCGAGCCCGCCGCCGCGCCCTGCTCCACTTGCAGCAGCACGGCCAGCTTCGCCTGCTCCGCGCTCAATGCATCTGTACGCACCGCAAGATCGGTCAGGCGGTGAGCCTCCCAGGCCTGCAGGTCAACCCCGCGCCAGACGCCGGCGGTGACATAGCGAGGCCCCCAGTCCCAGCCAAAGTGGTAGGCCGGCTTGCGCGCGAAGTTGCCGACCATCGCGCCCTTCGGCTCATCGCCATACGGCGACGGGTAGTTGCCAGCGATCTTGTGCGGCATTGCCTGCACGCCCGGCAGCAGGGTGCGGATAGGCGAACGGAACACGATCTGCAGTTCATTGTCCCTGGCCCGCAGGCGCCCATTCACGCGCGCGCGCCAGGTCCGGTGCGCGTTGTCCGCGCGCAGCAGCGGCTTGCCGTTGAGGCTGACGTCGGCGTAGGTATCCAGACCGTCGAAGCGCAGCTCGGCATTGGGCTTGGCCAGCGTCGCCGCATCCACGTCGAAGCGGGCGCGGTACTCCCAGGCGGCCAGGCCGATCCATTGCAGTTCGGCCTCTGGTGCGCCGACATACGGATCACGGATCAGTTCGTGAGCCAGCAGGTCGGTGTGCACGCTGCCCGGCACCGTCGCCGCCCGCCATTGCTGCAGACCTGGATGAGCGGCGCCCTGCGCGTCGCCGGGCAGCATACGGAACTCCCACTGTGCCTGCAGCGGCGTGGCAGCGACCGGGAAGGCGGACGCCGCGATCAGCAGCAGGAGCAGACGGACAACGAGGGGAAGGCGATGCACGGGATGCTCCTGTCTTTCCGCCGGGCATGGTCCGGCGCTACCAATTCAACACGCCACGGTAGCGCCGGACCACGTCCGGCGAGCGCGCAGCGCGGCAGACCTCAACGCACCACGTTCAACACTTCGTAGCACGCACCCATGGTGTGGTAATCCACCTTGCCGGCCGGGCTCTTCTCGTCGCTGTACTTGCGATTGTCGGCATCGAGGATGCGGAACCAGGCGCCGTACCGGTGATCGACGAAGTGTTCCCACGAATACGCCCAGATACGCTCGTACCACTGCCAATAGCGGTCATCGCCGGTACGCTTGGCCATCAGTGCGGCGGTCGCAAGCGTCTCCGCCTGCACCCAGAAATACTTGTCGTCGTCGCAGACGAAACTGTCGCCACCGATCGGGGCGCCATCCATGCCCGGCTGCCGGCGCGACTCCGGCGCGAAACCGTAGTACAGGCCACCCCGCGTCTCGTCCCAGCTGCGCGCCACGGCCACGTCGAACAGGTGCTGCGCGGTCGGCACCAGCCAGTCGACCTGCACATGGCGGTCCAGGATCAACAACAGCTTGGCCCATTCGGTCTGGTGGCCCGGCTGGAAGCCCCACGGGCGAAACAGGTGCTTGGGGTCGTCCAGGTTGTAGTCCCAGTCGATCTCCCAGTTGGAATCGTAGTGCTCCCACACCAGGCCACCGGCCTTGGCGGCCTGGCGACGGGTCATGTTGTCGGCCAGCTGCAGCGCGCGCTCCACATAGCGCTGTTCGCCGCTGGCCTCGAAGGCGGCCAGCATCGCCTCGCACATGTGCATGTTGGCGTTCTGGCCACGGTAGCCGGTGAAGTTCCACTGCCCATCGGCTTCGTCCTTGTAGAGGCCGTGCTGGGGCTCCCAGAAGCGCGCTTCCAGCAGCTGCCAGGTCTCGTCCATCCAGGCGCGGGCCTGTTCGAGACCGGCCTTCAGTGCGCAGCTGTAGGCCAACAGCACGAACGCCACGCCGTAGCAGTGGTTCATGTCGTCCTCGACCTTGCCGTCGCGCAGGGTCCAGGCGTAACCGCCGGTGGCCGGGTTGCGGTGCCCCTCGCGCAGGTAGCGCACGCCGTGCTCGACCGCCTCACGGTACTCGGCGTTGCCGAATTCGCGGTAGGCCATCGCGTAGTTGAAGACGAAACGCGTGCTGCTCACCAGATGGCGATGGTTGGCGTCGTAGATGCTGCCGTCGTCACGGAAGTAGTGGAAGAAGCCACCGTCCGGGTCGATGCAGTGCGGGTGGTAGAACGCCATCGTGTCGGCGATATGCGCGCGCAGGAACGCGGGCGAACGGAAATCGGGCGAGGTGCTCATGCGGTAATGTCCTGTGCCTGCAGCAGCTGCTGCACTTCATCGAGCGAGGGCATCGCGGCGAACGCGCCCTTGCGGGTAACAGCCAGCGCGCCGACTGCGGCGCCGAAGCGCAGCGTGGCGGTGATCGCCTCCGGGTCCTGGCAGAAGGCGGCAAAACCGGTACCGGCGCCGCCGCGCTCCAGCAGCCCAACCAGCACGCCACCGACGAAAGCATCGCCAGCCGCCGTGGTGTCGACGGTGGCCACGCGGAAGCTGGTGACCGTGCCGTGGTTGTCGCGCGTGTACCAGTGCAGCGTGGCCGCACCGTCGGTGACGATCACCCAGCGCGCGCGCGCAGCGAGCAGGCGCCGCAGTACCGCTGCCTCGCCATCGGCACCCAGCGGCGCGGCCAGGTAGTCCAGTTCCTCGCGCGACAGCTTGACCAGGTCGGCGCGTTCCAGCGCCTGCCACAGGCGCGGTGTCGGGTCCTCGTTCGCCGGCCACAGCGCCGGACGCAGATTGAGGTCGAGGCTGACCACCGCACCAGCCGCGCGCGCACGATCCATGCCGGCGAAGGTCGCCTCGGCGATGGCCGCTTCGGTCAGGCTGTTGGAACAGACATGGAAGCACTGTGCGCTGTCGAAGCACGCCGCCTGGAAGTCGCTGTCACGGAACAGCAGGTCGGCTGCCGGCGGGCGATAGAAGCTGAAGCTGCGCTCGCCGCTGGCATCCAGTGCGACGAAGGCCAGTGCGGTCTTGGCCGCATCGGTACGCACGATGTAATCCGTGCCCACGCCGTGCTCGACCAGGCTGTCGGCCAGGAAGTCGCCGAACATGTCGCGGCCCAGCGTGCCGACGAACTGCGTCTTCGCACCCAACCGTGCGGCCGCAACGGCAACGTTGGCCGGTGCACCACCGGCGTACTGCAGGAAGGCGCGCGGCGTGTCGGCCGAGGCCGGCGGCTGCGCTAGTAGATCGATCAAAATTTCGCCGAAGCAAACGATGGCACCCATTCCGGACTCAGCCTCCCTGCGTTGCGGAGGCCGGCGTACGCGCGCCGACCAGTCCGTAGAAAATGATGTAGCCGTAGCACAGCAGCGGCAGGATGAAGCTGGCCTGCACACCGATGTGGTCGGCCAGCACGCCCTGCAGGTACGGCACCACGGCACCGCCGACGATAGCCATGATCAGCAGGCTGGAGCCCTTGTTGGTCAGCGGCCCCAGGCGCTCGATGCTCAGCGCGAAGATGGTCGGGAACATGATCGAGTTGAACAGGCCGATCGCCACCACCGAGTACAGCGCGATGTTGCCGGAGCTCAGCATGGTCGTGACCAGCAGCGCCACGTTGACCAGCGCGAAGATCGCCAGCAGGCGGCTGGGCGAG
Source organism: Stenotrophomonas sp. YJH_SMC_53 (assembly GCF_059369995.1). Taxonomy (NCBI): domain Bacteria; kingdom Pseudomonadati; phylum Pseudomonadota; class Gammaproteobacteria; order Lysobacterales; family Lysobacteraceae; genus Stenotrophomonas; species Stenotrophomonas sp. YJH_SMC_53. Next base: position 7,927 of record NZ_JCAFTF010000009.1, read on the forward strand.
AAGCGCGCCAGCAGCGCTGAGCCCGCGAAGCGGCCGATCATCGCCATCGTCCAGTAGGCCGACACGTAGTGCGTGGCTTCCTGTTCGCTGAAGCCACCGATGTTGGGCATCGACAGGTAGTTGACCAGGAAGCTGCCGATCGACACCTCAGCGCCGACGTAGAAGAAGATGCCCAGCACGCCCAGCAGCAGGTGGCGCTTGCGCAGCGCATCCAGGTAGCTGTGGTGGTGGCCCTGGTCGGCCTGCTCGGTGGCGTCGCTCAGCGCCGGCAGGCGGAACAGGAACACGAACAGCGCCAGCAGCACCAGCGCCACGGCCAGGCCCACGTACGGTCCCTGCACGGCCTGCGCCTCGGCGGCACGGTAGGCCAGCTGCTCGGCGGCCGGCAGCGCCGCGATGTCGTCAGCGCTCTTGACAGAGTTGGACAGGATCAGCATGCCGCCGAAGATCGGCGCGATGGCCGTGCCCAGCGAGTTCAGCGCCTGCGCCAGGGTCAGGCGGCTGGAACTGGTCTGTTCCGGGCCCAGCAGCGCGACGTACGGGTTGGCGGCGACCTGCAGCACGGTAATGCCCGTGGCCAGTACGAACAACGCACCGAGGAAGGCGCCGTACACGCGCAGTTCGGCCGCCGGCCAGAAGCCCAGCGCGCCAATGCCGGCGATCACCAGTCCAGCCACGATGCCCTTCTTGTAGCCCAGCGCCGCCACCAGGCGGCCCGCCGGCAGCGACATCAGGAAGTAAGTACCGAAGAAGGTGAACTGCACCAGCATCGCCTTGGCGTAGTTCAGTTCGAACACCGCCTTCAGGTGCGGGATCAGGATGTCATTGAGGCAGGTCAGGAAGCCCCACATGAAGAAGATCGTGGTCACGACAGCCAACGCCTTGCCGTTGGTGACGGCGGGTGCGTTGCCCGAAGAACCCGATGGACGGGGCGTTGCGGAGATCGGCATGCGGTACGCGCCTCGATGCGCGGAAGGTCGTTGTTGCGTGGAAGGGGTATGCGGAAGGAATCAGTTCGGTCGTGCGGCACTGCTTTCGCGGATGCGCAACTGCACCGGCGCGACCGTGCGCCGAGGCGGCGCGTCGGGTTCGTCCAGCCGCTGCAGCAGCAGCGCCGCAGCCTGGCGGCCACGCTCGCGCGGGTCGGCGGTGAGCGTGGTCAACGGCGGTACGGCCACCGCCGCCTCGGAAATATCATCGAAGCCGGTGACGGCGAAATCGCCGCCCGGACGGATGCCGCGCGAGTTCAAGCCCAGCATCAGGCCCAGCGCGACGGTGTCGTTGTAGCAGACCGCCGCGCTCGGGCGATGGCCGTCGGCGAAGAGTTCATCGGTGCGCGCAGCCGCCTCCAGGCGGTTCGGTGCCGACTCGATCATCCAGCCCGGCGGCAGCGACAGGCCCGCTTCGGACAGCGCCTGCTGGAAACCCGCGCGGCGCTGGTGGCAGGAACTGGATGCGGCGTGGCCCCCGAAGAACGCGATCTGGCGGTGGCCGCGCTCGATCAGGTGGCGCGTGGCCAGATAGGCGCCGTGCTGGTTGTCCAGGGTCAGGAAGTCCCAGTCGGCCCCGGCCAGTTCGCGGTTGAACAGCAGCACGTTGGCATTGGCACCCAGTGCCTGCCGCAGCTGTGCGGTATCGCTGCCCTCGGCCGGCGACAGGATCAGGCCGGCCGGGGTGTGCTCCATCAGCGTGGACAGCACCGCCTGCTGTCGCTCCGGCGATTCACCCGTGCTGCCGAGCAGGGTCACGTAGCCACGCCCGCCCAACGCCTCGTCCACGCCCGATGCGAACTCGGCGAAGAACGGGTTGGAGAGATCGTTGATCACCAGCGCGATGCTCGACGAGGTACGACGGCGCAGGTTGGCCGCCGCGCGGTTGTAGACGTAACGCTGGCGGCGCAGTTCGGCCTCGACCTTGGCGCGGGTATCGACGTTGACCAGCGGGCTGCCACGCAGCACCAGCGACACGGTTGCCCGTGACACGCCGATCGCGCGCGCGATGTCGGTCACCGTCACCGCCTTGCCGGCGCGCTTGCTGGGACTGTTGCCGTTGTCGTTCATCGTCTTCCCGGACTCCGCTGGAGGCTCAAGCCTAATGGATCAGGGCCGTGTCGTGCCGTGCCGTTCGCTGGGTCAGCGCGAACGGCACAGTCCGGCTCAGCGCAGCTGGCTGCCCGGTGCCGCGCACCAGGACACCGGCAGGTCCTTCACCGCGGTGCCCCAGCCCTGCTCCGGCGCCTTCGCGTCGAGCGCGAACTGCAGGCGCGGGCCCTGCTGCAGGCGGTCCCAGTCCAGCCACACCGGTGCATGCGCCTGGCCGTCGACCCGCACACCCTGCACGTATTGCAGGCGGCGGCCATCGGCACCCGGCGCGTCGATGCGCAGGGTTCGGCCATTGCCCATTTCCACTTCGACCTTGCTGAAGCGCGGCGTGTGCAGCAGGAACTGGCCGCTGCCCGGCACCGCCGGGTACACGCCGATGGCGCTGAACAGGTACCAGGCCGACATCGTGCCGAGGTCATCGTTGCCGGTCACGCCATTAGGGGCATTGGTGAACAACTGCTGCGCGGCACGCACCACGGCGGCGGTCTTCCACGGCTGGCCGATCAGCGTGTACAGCCACGGCGAGTGCAGGTCCGGCTCGTTGTTCGGGTTGTAGCGGAACTGGTTGTAGTAGCTGTAGGGCCCTACCACCCACGCCTTGCGGGCGGCATTGAGCGGATCGGCCTGCAGCGCGTCCATCGCGAAGAACGCATCCAGGCGGCGACCGGCCTGTTCGCGGCCGTCCATCGCTTCGACCAGGCCCGGCACGTCCTGCTGCGCCAGCCACTGGTACTGCCACGCCGTGCCCTCATGGAAACCGTGGTGCGAACGCGGGCTGTAGTGGCCATCGGCCGGCGTGTACCACTGGCCATCCTCGGTGCGCGGGCGCGGGAAGCCGGTGAAACCCGTCTCGGCATCCCGCACCTGCGGGTCCCACACCTTGCGCCAGTTGCGGCCACGCTCACGCAGCGTCGCCGCATCCTGCGCATGGCCCAGGCCATCGGCCATCTGCGAGAGCGCGCAGTCGGCCAACGCATATTCCAGCGTGGCCGAACCACCATGGTGCGGATCGACATCCATGCCCTTGGACGGGAATGCGCGGTCGTAGGCCACATAGCCCTTGTCCAGGTAGGTCGGGTTGCCGGAGCGTCCGGCCATGCGCGAGTTCAGTGGCGGCGTGCCGAAGGCATTGCGGCGCAGTGCATCCCAGGCCTGCGATTCACGGCCCTTGAGCGCGCCGAAGCGCCACAGGTCGACCATGAACGGCGTGACCGGATCGCCGGTCATGATGTTGGTCTCGAAGTTGGCATAACCCCAGCGCGGCAGCCAACCGACCTGTTCGTCGATCGCCAGCAGGGTACGGCCGATGTCGCGCGCCACGTCCGGGCGGGTCAGCGCCAGCCACTGGTTCTGCGCGCGGTAGGTATCCCACAGCGAGAAGTACTCGTAATAGGTCCAGCCATCGGCGCGGTGGATACCGTCGTCATAACCGCGGTAGCGGCCGTCGGCGTCGTTGCCGGTCATCGGCTGCAGCAGTGCGTGATAGACCGCGCTGTAGAACACCGCGCGGTCGTCGGCAGTGCCGCCCTGAACACGCACCCGGCCCAGCTGCTCGCGCCAGGACTGCTGGGACAGCGCACGCATGCGGTCGAAGCCGAGCAGCACCCCATTCTGCATGCCTTCTGCGCGCAGGTTGGTGCGCGCGCCTTCGGCATCCACGTGCGAGATCGCGCTGACCGCCGTCACCGACTGGCCCTTGGCCAGGTCGAAGCTGAGCCAGGCGCCGTTCGGCTTCTGCTCGCCTTCCATGCTGTGGCGCGCGCCCGGCAGGCCACCGCCCTCACCCCAGGTGCCATGCGCCTTGAACGGACGGTCAAACTCGATGCGGAACCAGGTGGTGTACTGGTGGCCGCCACAGAAGCTCTTGGTGACCAGTTTGCCTTCCACCACACGATCGCCGACCACATCGACCACGCTGCCGATCACCGAATGGCGCTCGTTGGCCTGGCCGACATTGACGAGCACGTGGCCATCGCCGCTGGGCTGGCTGAAGGTGTAGCGCTCGGCGGCGGCACGGGTGCGCGCGGTGGCTTCCGCATCGATGCCGCCGTAGCTGGTCAGGCGCACCTTGTAGTAGCCGGCCTGGCCGACCTCACCATCGTGGGTGTAGGTCGATGCGTAGGCCTTGTGGTCGAACTGCTTGGCATTGCCGGTATCGAAATCGCCGCCCGGACCGATCGAACCGGTCACCGGCAGCACCGACACCTGGCCACCCTGCTCCCAGCAGCCGGCGCCGGAAATGAACGAATGACCGAAGCCACGGATCTTCTCGTCGTCGTAGCGCCAGCCCGAATAGTGGCTGCCGATCGGGCTGACCTGGATCAGGCCGAACGGCGCCGACGCGCCCGGGAACGTATTGCCGTCGTCCTTGCTGCCGATGAAGGTATTGACCTCGCGTTCCAGCGCGGCCGGTGCGGCCTGCAGCAGCACCGGCACTGACGACAGCGCGAGCAGGCAGGCCAGGCGCACCAGCGGGCGCGAGGACAATGGGACGGCGGGAGCGGACGGCACTGGACGCATGTCGGGTTCCTGTAGTCGATGACGCGGAGGCAGACGGCCGGGGCCGTCCGGCACCGTTCCGCTGAGCCCTGCCCTGACCTGCAGAGAGCTCCCCCTGGAACGACGCCCGACCCACCAGACCGTGAATTTAGATCGATTCAAGTAGAGCATGCAGGTTCAGCCGAATGCATTCTGCGGCGCAGCATGAGATGGGGTGTTCGGCAGGGCTGCGCCCTGCACCTGCTACGAGCTGGAGCAACAGCAACCGCAACAGCAGAAGCAACAGCAGAAGCCGGTTTCCTGTGGGGAGTCGGGGTGGGTCCGGTTGCGGGGGACGCCGTAAACCCGTCCCTGGGGGCTTGGCCGCGGCATCCATGCCGCGGACACCCCCGCAACCGGACCCACCCCGCCTTCGACAGATTCTCGCGATCTGCAACGGATCAACGCCATGCTTGGCTGAATCTCTGACAGATAACGAAATCAATTGGGGTCAGATCCGTTTTCCATAGGAAAACGGATCTGACCCCATGCCGTTCCACATTCCGTCGCCAGGACAATCCAACCGTCACCGGGAGGCTGTCAAAGGTGGGGCGGCGTGGGCTGGCAGGACCGTTGGCGCCATGGATGGCGCCATCGAGCCCCCATGGACGGGTTTACGGCGTGTCCTGCCAGCCCACACCGCCCCGCCAAACCAGCAGAAAACCAGAGCCGCTTTGGCTTTGGCTTTGGCAGTTGCCGGCCAGCGGCCGGCACTACCGCGGGTGCAGGGCGCAGCCCTGCCGACCCACCCTCCCCTGCGCACGAAAACGATTTCACTGATTTCAGCAAACCGTCATCCCTTCGCCACGCCAGTACCATATTGCGCAGCAGCATGCGCCTGCGGGCGACCCGTGCTAAAAATCGCCCGCCCATCGCTTAGATCGATCCAAGACGACGCTGCGATGGCCGGGAGTTGGGGGAGCAGCAACAGGACGTACCAGGCCACGCGCGCGGCGCCACTGGCAGTTGCTTGGCGACAGCGACAAAGTCACTTCAAATTAGATCGATTCAAGTTGTCCGTGCCACGTCACCGGATCAATCCATGAGAGAGGGAGAGATGGGAATGAAGCATTCAACACGTACGCATGGCCAGGACGCATTGTCGTTGGCCATCGCGCTGGCCTTGGCCGCCGCCGTCATTCCGGGTGGCGCCGCCGCGCAACAGGCCGCTTCCACCGGCTCGCAGGACGCCACCACCCTGGACAGCGTCCAGGTCACCGGCTACCGCTACGCCATTGAAAAGAGCCTCGAGCAGAAGCGCGACGCCAACGCGGTGGTCGAGGTGATCACCGCCGAGGACGTCGGCAAGTTCCCCGACAAGAACGTGGCCGACGCACTGCAGCGCGTGCCCGGCGTGGTCATCACCCGCAGCGGTGGCGAAGGCAAGAGTGTCAGTGTGCGCGGCCTCGCGCCGGACCTGACCCTGACCCAGTTGAACGGCAACTTCGTCGCCTCGTCAGAGACCAACAACGAAGCGACGCGCTCCTTCAACTACACCCTGCTGCCATCGAACATGTTGTCCAGCGCGGAGCTGTTCAAGTCGCCGGAAGCACGCATCGACGAAGGCGGCATCGGCGGCACGGTCATCCTGCATACCCGCCGCCCGCTGGACATGGAATCCAACTCCGGCTACGTGAACCTGGAGGGCACCACCTCCGATACCAGCCACGATGTCGATCCGCAGGCGTCCGCGCTGTACTCGTGGCACAGCAAGGATGAGCGCTTCGGCGTCCTCGTCGGCGTGACCCAGCAGAAGCGCACCACCCGCACCATGGAAGCCAGCACCGAGGACTACCAGTGGTACGGCAATGGCACCACGGCCCGCGATGCCAACGGCAACCTGCTGGAACAGGATGGCATCCACTACTGGTGGGGCCAGTCCGGCTTCAACAACCAGGCTGGCAAGAACTACAGCGAATTCTTCATGCCGACCTCGGTGAACTTCGCGGTGAAGGAAGAAAAGCGCGAGCGCAAGGGCGGCCAGCTGACCTTCCAGTTCAAGCCGGTCGACAACGTCACGATGACCGCGAACTACTTCCGCTTCGAGCTGCAGGGTGACTACACCCAGAACATGCTGAAGGTGCCGGAGTGGAACCTGGCCCGCTACAACCAGGACGGCAACTGGGCCGGCGGCCGCCTGCTCAACGGCCTGGATTTCGACCCGAGTGGCAGCATCGTCACGGGTGCGCAGTACCAGAAGCTGGCCGGAAAGACCTATTACTGCAGTGAGGAAGAAGCAGCGGCAGCCGGCCTGGAACCCGGTGGCTGGGGCCCGGACGACTGCACCATCCCCACTCCGCAGCTCACCGGTGGATACAGCAAGGAAAAGGCACTGTCGCAGACCGCCGACCTGACCATCGACTGGGATATCAGCCCGCTGTGGAAGGCCTCGTTCACCGGCGGCCGCACCTGGTCCGAAGGTGGTCCGTCGATGAATTTCCGCATGTCGGCCAAGCCGCGCCGCAAGGTTGGCAACCAGTGGCAGTCCGGCAACCAGTACACCGCCTGGGACCTGACCGGCACGCCGTCGGTGCAGTTCTCGCCGGACCTGCAGCAGCAGTTGATGGCGGGCGTGGCCGAAGTCGATACCGGCTCGACCGATTCGTCGTGGATGCAGACCGAGGTCAAGCAGAACTACTTCCAGGCCGACGTCACCAAGCTGTTCGAGGCCGGCTGGCTGGATTCGATCCAGTTCGGCGCCAAGTACCGCGATGGCAAGGTCCACCGCAACACCGGCAACACCTATTGGGTGTGCCCGGGCCTGGATCCGTCCGACTATGACAACAACCGCTACCAGGCCGGTTGCGATCCGACCGCAGGCGATGCGCAGCCGGGCTTCTTCCTGTCCAACCCGATCAGCAACATCACCGGCGCGTTCAACGCCAACGTGTTCCCGGGCATCAACTACCCGGCCTACATCGACTACCTGAACAAGACCTACGGTGGCTCGCACAACCGCACCGAAGAAGACTTCGTCTACGACGTCAACGAGAAGATTTATTCCGGCTACTTCCAGGCCAACTTCCGCACTGAGCGGGTACGCGGCAACATCGGCGTGCGCGTGGTGCGGACCAAGCAGTTCGCCCAGTCCAGCGATTCGGTCGAGCGCTTCAACGACTATTTCGTCGACAACGCCAGCGGCGCGCCGATGAGCTGCGATCATCCGGCCGCCGACCCGAACCTGCGCTGCCAGGGTGGCTTCGTCCGCCTGCCCGACCCGCAGGTGCGCGACAAGGTGTATGCCCTGTCGTCGCTGGAAAAGACCTATACCGACGTGCTGCCCAGCTTCAACATTGCCTGGGACATCACCGACAACCTGGTGCTGCGTGGCGCGGCGTCGAAGGTGGTCGCGCGCCCAAGCTACACCAGCATCGCCTATCCCGGTGGCCTGCGCTACATCAGCGAAGAGTACGCCAACGACCGCCGCGTCACCGGCGGCACCGACACGCCCGGCTGGTACGGCTCGGGCAGCAACAAGGCGCTGGAACCGTTCAAGGCGGTCCAGTTCGACCTGGGCCTGGAGTGGTACTTCAAGCCGGGCGCGGTCGCAGGTGTTTCGCTGTTCCGCAAGAACGTGGACAACTTCACCGTGCCGGTGGTGCGCGACCAGCAGATGAACGTCGGCGGGCAGTCGGTCACCGTGCAGAAGTACGAGACCCAGGCCAATGGCCGCGATGGCGTGTCGCAGGGCGTGGAACTGTATGGCCAGTACACGTTCGACTTCGGACTGGGCGTGCAGGCCAACTACACCTACAACGACACCAACCTGGCCTCGATCGTGCTGGATGGCGAGGAAATCGGCTCCTCGCCGCTGGTCGGCAGTGCCAAGAACCAGGCCAACGTTACGGTGTTCTACGAGAACGACAAGTTCCTGGCGCGCGCCTCGTACAACCGTCGTGGTGAAGTGGTCGGCGGCCTGAACAATGGCATGACCACCTACACCAAGCCTTACAGCCAGCTTGACCTGAACGTGGCCTACAACCTCACCCCGGACTGGACGGTGACCGCCGCCGTACTGAACGCCACCAAGTCCGAGCTACGCAGCTACATCGGCAACGACAGCCAGGCCCGCCTGCTGTCCAATCTGTACGCCGGGCGCCAGCTGTATTTCGGCGTGAACTGGAAGTTCTGAGGCAGCGCCGGGCCTGGCCCGGCGCAGTCTTACCCGCCCCGACGGGAATGGTCCTCCACGGCAGCCGCGCTGGTACAGGCGGCTGCCGTTTTCATTTGCCTGCACCGCCGTTCAGCCACCTGCTTGACCCTGCCATCGTTGGAAGGTGCACACTGGTTTCACCTCACGAGCACCGAAGGAGCTACAGATGGAATTCCATGTTGACGGCATGACCTGCGGCGGCTGCGCGCGCAGCGTGACCCGCGCGATCCAGCAGATCGATCCCAGCGCCAGTGTGGTGGCCGATCCGCCGACCGGCCTGGTCAAGGTGCAGACCACCGCATCACAGGAGCAGGTGTTCGCCGCGCTGAACGATGCGGGATTCCCGCCGCGCACTGCCTGATCCCCTGCTTTCTGCCACAGCGGAGCCCGCCCCCTGCACTGTCACTGGGCGGGCTTTTCCTGCACGCGACATGGAAACTCAGCGCTTGCGCGCGCGCCGCCGCACCGCGCCGGTCTTCGCTGCATCGACCGGCGGCGGGGCCTCATCGTCTTCACCCAGCCGCTGCAGGATCGGGCATTCCGGGCGCTCATCGCCGGCACAGCAGCGGATCAGCGATTTCAGCGTGTCGGCCATCTGCCGCATGTGCTCGATGCGCTGTTCCAGGTCGGCGATGTGCTGCTCGGCCAGCTGCTTGACGTCAGCACTGTGGCGCGACGTGTCGTTCCACAGGCCCAGCAGGTCGCCGATCTCGGCCACCTGGAAGCCGAGATCGCGCGCGCGGCGGATGAAGCGCAGGCGATGGATGTCGGCCTGCGAATACGCCCGATAGCCTGACTCCGTTCTATCCGCCGCAGGAATCAGGCCGATCTGTTCGTAGTAGCGGATCATTTTCGCCGACACGCTGGAGGCCTTGGCGGCATCACCGATATTCATGCGATTCTCCTTCAGTGGGTCGCAACGGCGGCATCCGCCATCGGCGGCTGGAAGCGGCGCAGGCGCAGTGCGTTGCCCAGCACGAACACACTGGACAGTGCCATCGCACCGGCCGCGAACACCGGCGACAGCAGCACGCCCCAGACCGGGTACAGCACGCCGGCGGCCACCGGAATCAACGCGGTGTTGTAGGCGAACGCCCAGAACAGGTTCTGCCGGATGTTGCCCAACGTCGCCTTCGATAGCGCAATGGCATTGGGTACGCCCTGCAGGTTGCCCGACATCAGCACCACGTCGGCCGATTCCACCGCGATATCGGTGCCGGTGCCGATGGCCAGGCCGACATCGGCCTCGGCCAGTGCTGGCGCATCGTTGATGCCGTCACCAACGAAGGCGACGTGGCCGTGCGTGGCCTTCAGCCGGCGCACCGCCTCGACCTTGCCTTCCGGCAGCACCTCGGCCACCACTTCATCGATGCCGAGCTGGCGCGCGATCGCCTTCGCGGTCCCGGCGTTGTCGCCGGTGATCATCGCCACCTTCAGGCCCAACCGATGCAGTGCCGCGATCGCTGCCGGGGTGCTCGGCTTGATCGGATCGGATACCGCGATGATCGCGGCCAGGCGACCGTCGATGGCGGCATACAGCGGCGACTTGCCCTGCGTGCCGAGTTCCGCCGCCAATGCTGCGAATGCAGTGATGTCCACGCCCAGGTCGCGCATGAAGCGATCGGCACCGACCTCCACGCGTGCACCCTCGACACTGGCCCGCACGCCCATGCCGGTGACCGATTCGAAGTCGACCATGCCCGGCAACGTGATGCCCTGCCCGGTCGCGGCATCAACAATCGCGCGGGCGATGGGATGCTCCGAGCGCGACTCCACCGCGGCCACTGCCGCCAGAACCCTGTTGCGATCGAAGCCGGCAGCAATCTCCAGGTCGGTCAGGCGCGGGCGGCCTTCGGTCAGCGTGCCGGTCTTGTCCACCGCCACCACCTGCGCGTCCTTCAGCAGCTGCAGTGCTTCGCCCTTGCGGAACAGCACGCCCATTTCGGCGCCACGACCGGTTCCGACCATGATCGAGGTCGGCGTGGCCAGGCCCATCGCGCACGGGCAGGCAATGATCAGCACCGCCACCGCATTGACCAATGCAAAGCTCAGTGCCGGCGATGGACCGAAGATCAACCAGACCGCGAAGGTCGCCAGCGCGGCCAGCATCACCGCCGGCACAAACCACAACGTGACCTTGTCGACCACCGCCTGGATCGGCAGCTTCGAGCCCTGCGCCTGTTCGACCATGCGGATGATCTGCGCCAGCAGGGTCTGCGCGCCCACGGCCGTGGCCCGCACCGTCAGTGCGCCCTTCTGGTTGACCGTGCCACCCACCACGCTGCTGCCCGGCAGCTTCTCGACCGGAATCGGCTCGCCGCTGATCATCGATTCATCGATGTAGCTGCGGCCTTCAACCACCTCGCCATCCACCGGCACGCGCTCGCCCGGGCGCACTTCCACCAGGTCGCCGCTCTGCACTTCATTGATCGGGATGTCGACCGCGCGGCCGTCACGGATCACATGGGCCACCTTGGCCTGCAGGTTGACCAGGCGCTTGATCGCTTCAGAGGTGCGGCCCTTGGCCCGGGCCTCCAGGAAGCGGCCGAGCAGGATCAGCGCGACGATCACCGCCGCCGCTTCGTAGTAGACGTTCACCGTGCCCGGCGGCAGCAGCCGCGGTGCAAAGGTCGCTACCACCGAATAGCCGAACGCCGCGGCGGTGCCCACCGCCACCAGCGAATTCATGTCCGGCGCCAACCGCAGCAGCGCCGGGAACCCCTTCTGGTAGAAACGGCGGCCCGGAATGGCCAGCACCAGCGCGGTCAGCACGAACTGCAGGTACCAGCTGGCCTGCATGCCGAGGGTGGACATCACCCATGCGTGCATGCCGGGAATCAGGTGCGAGCCCATTTCCAGTACGAACACCGGCAGTGCCAGCGCGGCCGCCACGATCAGGTCGCGCTTCAGTTCGGCGCGCTCGGCATCCTTCTTTTCCGCAGCCTGGTCATCGGACTGCACACCCGCCTCGATCACACGTGCGTCATAGCCGGCCTTGTCGATCGCGGCGACCAGCGCAGCCACGTCCGCCATGCCACGCACCGTGGCGCGCTCGGTGGCCAGGTTGACGCTGGCCTGGCTGACGCCGGGCACGGCCAACAGCGCGCGTTCGACACGGCCCACGCAGGAAGCGCAGGTCATGCCTTCGACCGCCAGTTCGGTGGTCGCTGCGGGCACGTCATAGCCCACCCGCTCCACTGCCTGGACAAGCGCCGCGCGATCCACCGGGCCCGACGGACGAATGTCCGCCCGCTCGGTGGCCAGGTTCACCGAGACACTGCCCACGCCCTCGACCTTGGACAGTGCTGCCTCGACCCGGCCTACGCAGCTGGCGCAGGTCATGCCCTCGATGGGCAGGCTGATGGTGGAGGGGCTGGCGGGGGCGGCAGCGGCGCGCGGCGTGCTCATGATCGGATTCCCGGGTTTCCTTCTGGATGCGGACAGGCTAAACCTTGCCATCGTGGGAAGGTCAAATCCAGCCTGTCCGCATGCCTGAAGGGGGCGCCGCCCCCGGTGTTCCGTTTCCGCATCCACGCATGGCGTGGATCTACCGGCGGAGGCCGGTCTCCTCAGAAGGTGAACACATACTCCAATGCGAACTCGCGGCCGACCGCGCTCAGCAACCGGGTCGGGGCGAAGTCATAGTCCAGCTTGTACGGGTCCTTGTGGTTCCAGCTGGCCGAATTGAACACGTTGTTGACGTAGACATTGACCTTGGCGTGCTCGGTCACCTGGTAACCCACGTTGACGTTCCAGGTGATGAACGGCCCGACCCGGCCGAAGTAACGCGAGGTCTGCTGGCCCGCGTTGGGGTTCGGGTTCACCGAGCCATCCGGCAGCTGTGCCGGTTCCAGGCAGTTCAGCGACGGACTGTCACTGGGCACGTAGCCGTCGGCGAACGGCAGGCAACCGCCGGGATTGTCCAGGCGATCGGTGCCCCAGTGATAGCGCACGCCCGGCACCGAACCCACGCGGTCGGCATAGACGTTGGCGTTCCAGTTGCCGCGCTGCCAGGCCAGGCTCGCGCGCAGCTTGCTGCGCAGGTCCCGGTCGCGCCGTTCCGGGTTCGGATCGTTGGCGTAGCGCTGTTCCTTGGTCGAGATCTGGTTGGTGTAGTTCAGGCCCAGCTGGAAGCTGCCCCACTGCGCGGTTTCCAGGCGATAGCGTGCAGTCAGGTCGATACCGCGCACTTCCCGGCTGGCCAGGTTGAACGGGCCGCGCTCGATCGACACCAGCCGGCCGCTGCTGTCGCGGTTCACGCGGGCCAGGATGCCGGCGCAATAATCGCCACCGGCCGGATTGGCCCACGGCGTGCCATCGATGTTCTTGCCCGTCAGGCAGCCGGCCTCGCTGGCCAGCACCTCGTCGGCGCCGACGTCGACGATCATGTCTTCCAGCTTGATCGCCCAGTAGTCGGCGCTGACCGACAGGTTCGGCATCACGTCCCAGACGAAGCCGACCGTCCACGAATCGCCGGTTTCCGAACGCAGCAGCGGCGTGCCACGCCGGTTCACGTCGAAGGTGTACCAGACATCGGTGTTGCCCACGCCACAGTTGTTGACCAGGTAGGCACCGCTCTGGATGCAGCGCAGGCGGTCATAGGTCTGCACTTCGGAACTGCTCGGCTGGCCCAGCAGATAGTGCATGTCCGGCGCGTGGAAACTGGTGGCGTACGAGCCACGCACCAGCAGCGATTCGACCGGGCGCCATTCCAGGCCGACGTTCCATGTGGTCTCCTTCTGGCTGCCGATATCCAGCGCTTCACTGCTGTCATCGGCCTTGTAGTTGCCATAGCGGTCGTAGCGGGCGGCCGCGGTGGCCGTCACGCTCTCCAGCAGCGGGATCTTGAACTCGACGCCGGCCGAATAGCGGGTGCGCTCGCCGCCACCGCGATCGACGTTCTGCAGGTCGAAGTCGATGCCGGCGCGCGGGTCCGGGCTGAGGTGATAGCCCTGCTGCGCGACTTCGGCCACGGCGGCGAACGAGATCGGGCCGGCCCAACCCTGGAACAGTTCGCCGGTGATATCCGCCGAGGCCTGGTTGACCCAGGACGTTGCGCGATTCTTCGCGACGGTGCCCATCTGCCAGTACTGGTCTGGCGTCAGCGGATTCCACCAGCGCGATTCGTTCAGTGCATAGATCGCCTCGCCATCGGCGGTGGTGCCCAGCTTCGGTCCCAGGAAGTAGTCGTACGACTTCTGCTTGTCGACCACGTTCTGCCTTTCCTCCACCCGGTAATACGAGCGCCCCACCGTAGCGCTCCAGTCGAAGCGGTCGGCGAGGCGGCCACGCAGGCCGGCGCTCCAGTCCCAGGACAGTTCGCGGTTGGTGTTGCGCAGGGTGTCCAGGCCGCCGACTTCGTTCGGGGTGAACTGGCGCACGCCCAGGATCGGGCGGTTGCGGTTGGCATCCCAGTAGTAGCCGTTGTCATCGTCGATCAGCGAGACGCCGGGTGGATTGGTGCCCCAGATCGCTTCGGAGCGGTACACCGCCAGGTTGGTCCAGGCCTGCAGGTCGCTGCTGAAATCGAAGGTGGCATACAGGTTGCCGGACACGTTCTCGGCACCACCGGTCAGCAGCCAGTTGGCGTAGTCGGCACTCATGCCGCACAGGCGGCCGGTGTTGGTGATGCGGTTGGCGGCGTAGTTGTAGACCAGTCGATCGGCCGTGTAGTACTCACCGTCGAACTTCTCGCAGGTACCGGTGGGCGGCGCCAGGCGCTGGCCCGTCGTCGGATCGATCAGCGCCAGCCCGGCCGTGGGTCGGAAGCCGACCTTGCGCTGCTCCATGTTCCAGGACGCATACGGCGCATCATCGGCATCGTCCATCTGCGGGCGGTCGCGGCCGAACAACGGATCGCGCTTGGTGTACTGCAACGCATAGGTCACGCTCCAGTTGTCACCCGTTTTGCCGCCGGCCCATGACAGGTCCCAGGTGTCGCGCCCGCCTTCGGTGGAGGTGCCGCCGCGCACGCGCACTTCGTCGCCGTCGTAGTTGGTTTTGAGGATGACGTTGACCACGCCGGCGATCGCGTCCGAACCATAGATGGCCGAGGCGCCGCCGGTCAGTACTTCGATGCGTTCCACCGCTGCGGCCGGAATGTTGCCGTAGTTGGAGAAATTGGTTTCACCGCCATACGGCAGCGGGTAATCGGCCACGCGACGGCCGTTGACCAACAGCAGCGAGCGGTTCGGGCCCATCCCGCGCAGGTTCAGCCCGCTGGCATTGGGCGTGTGCGAACCCCACTGCGAGGCGGCTTCGACGGTACCGGTCGCTTCGGTGAGCGTCTTCAGCGCGTCGTACACGCTGACGAAGCCCTCTTTCTGGATCTGCTGCGCGGTGATCACGTTGACCGGGGCCGGACCTTCGACCGCGGCGCGCTTGATGCGCGAACCGGTAACGGTGACCGCGTCCAAGTCCTTGGTGGACGAACTGGCCGCTTCCTGTGCACCAGCGGCCAGGGGAAACAGGACCAGGACCAGTGCCTGGGACAGCAGGTGACGACGCTTGCGAACGGACTGAGCCATGGGTGATTGCTCTTGGAAAGTGTGGACGCACGGACGGGTGGTGGCGTAGCACGACGGCTGATCCGGGTACCGGGATCGGTTCACGACCGTCCCAGCCCCTCCCCTGTGGATCGATCCAAACTAAAGCACAGCTGAACCGCGCCGGGCATGCGGCGATGCAGCAACCGCTGGCGGAATGCCGCTATCGGCTGCCGGTATCCAGAACAATCAAAGGGTTGCGCAACATCGCTGAGAGAACGGCGCACACGTCAATGACACGAACGCGACAATCGCGCGCGGAACGGTTTTGTCCGCGTTGTCGCGTGCGACTGTAGAGCCGAGCCCGTGCTCGGCTGATGTCGTTTGCCGCAAAGCGCAGCCGAGCGTTGGCTCGGCTCTACAGGAGAAGCGGGTTACCTTGCGCTGTCCAGCGCCTGCCGCAGTGCGGCCACGGTGGCGGTGGCGGTCTGGCTCCAGTCCGGGTCCAAGCCGCGCAGCGCCGGGTTCTGGAACTGCATGGCCGAACGCCGCAGGCCCTTGGCCGAGGCGTGCAGTTCGGTGCAGCCGCTCCGTCGCGCAACGGCCGCGATGTTGGCCGGTCCCAGCCCGGCGCCGGCCATCACCGTGATACGTCCCGCCGCTTGGGTGACCAGACCCGCCAGCACATCCGCGCCGGCCTCGGCGCTGACCTGGCCGCCCGAGGTCAGCACGCGCTGGCAACCCAGCTCAACCACCTGCTCAAGTGCCGCAGGCAGATCGCGGGCAGCATCGAAGGCGCGATGGAAGGTCACCTGCAGCGGCCCGGCGGCCTGCACCAGTTCACGGCACAGCGCCAGATCGATCCCGCCCTGCACATCCAGCGCACCGATCACCACGCCATCGCAGCCGAGCGCGCGGCACTGCGCGATGTCACGCAGCATCAGTTCGGTTTCCAGTGCGTCGTAGTGGAAGTCGCCCGGGCGCGGGCGCACCAGTACGAACAGCGGAATGGACAGGCGTTCGCGGGCGATCGCGATGCTGGCGAACGACGGCGTGGTGCCGCCCTCGGCCAGGTTGTCGAACAGTTCGATGCGATCGGCGCCGCCGGCCTGGGCGGCCAGCGCCGAGGCCAGCGAGTTGCTGGCGATCTCCAGGGTCAGCCGTGTGCTCACGCCTGGGTGCTCGTGTAGATCGACGGCGAATCACGCAGGTCATCCTGGCGCTGCGCATCGCACACCGCGTAGACGAAGCCGCGATGCAGCGCGTAAGCGCCCACCTCGCCCTGCTTGTTCATGGCCAGGAAGCACACCTGCAGCGTCTTGCTCGCTTCGGGGCGCTTGCGCACCACGCGATCGATCGCTTCGCGGCAGGCCTGCGCCGGCGAGCGCCCCTGGCGCATCAGCTCGACCACCAGGAACGAGGCCGCATTGCGGATCATCTCCTCGCCCACGCCCGAGGCAGTGGCCGCGCCCACTTCGTTGTCGACATACAGGCCGGCACCGATGATCGGGCTGTCGCCGACCCGGCCGTGCAGCTTCCAGGCCATGCCGCTGGTGGTGCAGGCGCCGGCCAGCTTACCGCGGGCATCCAGCGCCAGCATGCCGATGGTGTCGTGGTTGTCGCTGTTGCCAGGAATACTACGACGCTCAGCATTGATCTGCGGCTGGTACTTCTCGGTCTTCAGCCACTCGCGCCAGGCCGCTTCGGCCTGCGGCGTCAGCAGGTGCCTGCGTTCAAAACCCTGCTGCACCGCGAACTGCTGCGCGCCCTCGCCCACCAGCAGCACGTGCGGGCTGTTTTCCATCACTTTGCGGGCCACCGACACCGGATGCAGGATGTCCACCAGCGCGGCCACTGCGCCACAACGGCCATCACCATCCATGATGCTCGCGTCCAGGCTCAGCACGCCGTCGCGATCCGGGTTGCCGCAATGACCGACGGTGGGGTTGCACAGCTCGCTCTCAGCCCAGCGTGCGCCCGCTTCCACCGCATCCAGTGCGCTGCCGCCCTGCGCCAGCACCTCCCATGCGGCCTGGTTGGCCGGCACGCCGAAGTCCCAGGTCGAAACCACCTTGGCCCCACCCTGCGTGCGCGCCTGCACGCCCGGCAAGGCCACCATGCCTGCAGCCAGTGCGCCGGCCTGCAGGAACTGCCTGCGATCCACCATCTTCCCCTCCCAGTCTGCAATGCACGGCCGGCCCGATGCCGGCCACGCCGATCAGTCTTGCGTGGGCTGCCGTGCGGCGTACCAGACCGCTGCGCCGAGAACGCCCAGTTGGCCATGCTCCACGCGCCATACCGGCACCTGGCGCAGTACCTCGGTCAGCACGCCCTTGTTGAGGAAGCGCTCACGGAAGCGGCCATCGGCCAGGAAATCCTGCACATGCGCAGAAATGCCCCCGGCCAGGTACACCGAACGCGCACCCACCGCGATCGCTGCGTCGCCGGCCAGGCTGCCCAGCCAGGCACAGAACACCTGCAGCGTTTCCACGGCCAGCGCATCCTCGCCGCTGCGCGCGGCGCCGATCAGTGCCTCGGTGCTGCCCCACACCGGGGTGACATCGCGCAGTTCGCACAGGCACGGATACAGGTTCATCAGGCCACTGCCGGACAGCACGCGCTCGTTGTCCACGTGCGTCCAGCGCTGCAGCAGCTTGCCCAGCACCTGCAGTTCCAGCGCGTTGCCGGCGCCGAGCGCGGCATGGCCGATCTCGCTGGCCAGCACCGGACGCTCGCCGTCGGCAAAGCGCAATGCTGCACCCAGGCCGGTACCGGCGCCCAGCACCAGCGCCGGGAACGCCTGCGCCGGGTCAGCATCGCCATTGAGCGGCACCAAGGTGTCAGGCTGCAGGTAAGGAATGGCCAACGCCACCGCTTCAAAATCATTGATCAGCTGCAGCTCATGCAGCCCGGACTGCACCCGCGTGGCCGACAGCGAGACCGTCCATGGCAGGTTGGAATTGATCAGCACATCGCCATCGAGCAGGCCGGCGATGGCGACCACGGCGGCCTCTACCGGCTGGCCGAGGCCTGCGGTGAAATCAGCAAGGATCGCCGACAGGCTCGGATGCTCGGCGCAGGCATAGGTGCGATGGCTGCCCAGCAGTGGTGCCTGGCCGGGTTGCGTTTCAGCCAGCGCCAAACGGGCGAAGGTGCCGCCGACATCGGCGACAACGAGACTGCGCGGAAGACCGCCGCGGGCGGAGTCGGTGGAAACCGGGGACGCTGCTGCGATGGTCACGCTGGCCTGCTTGGATCGATTGAATCGCCCCGATTCTCAGGCATCGGGGCGGCTTTGCCTAGCGCGCCGGCGGTTCAGGTTGGACTACATGCCTTCCTGTTCGGCCACCTGCACACCATCCACCAGCACGCGCAGGCGCTGCGGGCGGAAGCCGGCGAACAACAGCGGCCGGGTGCGCTCGACCAGCACCTCATGGCCGGCGATGTGGCGCAGCCACGACTGTACCAGCGAGAACGAGAAGTGGGTGCCCGGATGCAGCGGATGCTGCACCCAGACCTTCTCGGTGGCGCTCTGCAGCAGCATCGCGCCGGTGAACCAGTGGCGGCTGAGGGTGACTGGCGTGGTGCCGGCCATGAAGCGGATATCCATGCGGGGTCCTTTCGCTGGAGCGGAGATGCGGGGGATCAGGGCTGTGCCGTCTGCAGGCTGTAGCGGGTGGTGGCGGTGAATACTGCACCATCAGGCTGGGTAGAGCGTACTTCGACCTTGTGACTGCCCACTGCCAGGTCGGTCGGCAGCGCGCCACGCCACAGGTGCGGCGACGCGGTGGCCTCCGGCGAACGGTCGTAGCCGCGCAGGCTGTCAGCCAGATCGTCAGCCACGTTCTCCACCATCAGGCGCGGATCGGGCTGACTGACCTGCTTCATCGGCTGCCAGGCACCGCCATCGACGCGGTACTCGACCACGCTGGCGTCCTCGCCCATGTAGACGTTGGCGTAGACACCCCACGCCGGATAGGCCCCCTGGCGCAGCACCTTCGGCGCATGCAGGCCGATCTGCTCGCTGGCCGGCTTGCCGGCCACGCGGTACTGCAGTTTGTAGCTGCCATTGCCGGCGACGTCCAGCAACGCGTAGCCCTTTGGCGTGCCATCACTCATGGCGCTGTCCGGCACGCCGGCGGCATCCTTCACCCCGGACCAGAATGCGCCGCAGTTGGCACCGACGTTGTATTCGTGCAGCGGCTTGTCACCGTTCCAGCCGTCGGCCTTGCCGTGGTAGACGTGCTGCTGGGTGTGGCTGTGCCCGCTGAGCACCAGCACGTTGCGGAAGTCCTTCAGCAGGTCGAACAGGCGCTGGCGGTCAGCATGACGGAAGGTCTCGCGCCCCGGCGCGGCGTCGAACAGCGGGATGTGCATGCCCAGCACCAGCAGGCGGTCCTTGTGCAGGCCTTTCAGGTAGCTGGCAAGGAAAGCGAACTGGTCTTCGCGCAGGCCACCGACATACTTCGGCCTTGCGTTGGGGTCATACACCACGTCGTCGAGGAACACGAAACTGGCACCGCCCTCTTCCACCGCGTAGGTGTCCGGGCCGTAGATGTTGCGCCAGCTGTCCAGCGAATGCTCGTCGCTGGCTGCATCGAAATCGAGGTCGTGATTGCCCGGCACATGGAACCACGGCACGCCCAGCGACGTGGTGACCTTGTTGATTGCCGGATACAGGGTCAGATCGTCGTTGACGATGTCACCCAGGGTGGTGCCCATGCGCGCCTTGGTCTGGCCGACCAGCGGCGCCACGATCGACTGCTGGTAGTAGCCGATGTCCTTCAGGCTGGCGGTCTGGGAGTCGGTGAAGACCAGCATCTGGAAGCCGCGACGGCTGTCATGGCGATCCGACTGCAGCGCGAAATCCCAGTTGCGGGTGACATCGCTGGTGGCGGCGATGCCGCCGTACTTCAGCGCCGGCGAGCCGTTCGGGCGGAAGTGGCGCCAGAACGAAGGCAGGCCGTCTGTCGCCTTCGGGAACGAATACGCATCGGGCTTGATCACGAACACGGTCTGGCCGTCACGCACCGGAAGGCTGTAGCTGCCATCGGCGGCGGTCTTGACGATCGTCTCGCCGTTGGAGACCTGCACCCCGGCCAGGCCCGGATCGGTCGCACCGCGGCCCGGCTTGCCGTCACGCTCCAGATAGACCTTGCCGGTGACCACGGTGTCCGCAGCCCAGGCCGGCGAGGTCAGCAACAGGCAGCACAGCCAGGCGGCAGGCAGTTTCATGGGAGGCATCCGGCAGAAAGAGACGCGGTATTGTAGAGCCGAGCCACGCTCGGCTGCATTGCCGGCGGGTAGTGCCGGCCGCTGGCCGGCAACCCCTCGATGCCCGAAGATGATGAGGTTGCCGGCCAGCGGCCGGCACTACCACGCTTCAACGATGGCGTTTTTCCAGCACCGCCCGCGCATCGTCCAGCGACAGACCGCGCGCGCGCAGCAGTACCAGCAGGTGGTACAGCAGGTCCGAAGCCTCACCGAGCAGCGCCTCGTCATCCTGCGCAACCGCAGCCAGAGCGGTCTCCACCCCCTCCTCACCCACCTTCTGTGCGATGCGGCGGATGCCGCCCTCGAACAAGCTGGTCGTATAGCTGCCCGGCGGGCGCTGCGCCTCACGCATCGCCACCAGCTGGTCCAGCCCGCCCAGGAAGTCCTTCGGCGCCTGGTCGAAACAGCTCTCCGCACCCGTGTGGCAGGTTGGCCCCGCCGGGCGTGCCATCACCAGCAGCGTGTCGGCATCGCAGTCGACACTGATCGATTGCACCGCCAGGACGTTGCCGGACTGCTCGCCCTTGGTCCACAACCGCTGCTTGCTGCGGCTGAAGAAGGTCATGTGGCCGATGGCCAGCGTGGCGGCCAGCGATTCGGCGCTGACATAGCCCAGCATCAGCACCTGCAGGGTATCGGCATCCTGCACCACGGCCGGCAGCAGGCCGTCGCCCTTGCCCCAGTCCAGCGCCTGCAGCGCATCCAGCGATGGCCTGACTTCAATAGACATCCCGCACCTCGATCTGCTGTGCGCGCAGGTAGCGCTTCAATTCCGGAATGGCGATGGCACCGCTGTGGAACACGCTGGCTGCCAACGCGCCGTCGACGTCGGCCTGGTCAAAGGCTTCGGCGAAGTGCTCCATCGCACCGGCGCCACCGGAGGCGATCAGCGGCACCTGGCACAGGGCCCGCGCCTGCCGCAGCTGCACGACATCGTAGCCACGGCGCACGCCGTCGCTGTCCATGCAGTTCAGCACGATCTCGCCAGCGCCACGCCGTTGAGCTTCGACGATCCAGTCCAGGGTACGCAGCGGTACCGCCTGGGTCTTGTCCGGGTCGCCACTGAAACGGCGCACACGCCACTGGCCGTCCGCTTCACGTACCGAGTCGACGCCCACCACCACGCACTGCACGCCGAACTCGTCGGCCAGTTCAGTGATCAGTTCCGGGCGGCCCAGCGCGGGGGAGTTGATCGACACCTTGTCGGCACCGGCGAACAACACGCGACGCGCGGCTTCCACGCTGTCGATGCCACCGGCCACGCAGAACGGAATGTCGATCAGGCGCGCGATGCGCTCGATCCACGCCACGTCCACCGAACGCGCCTCGGGGCTGGCGCCGATGTCATAGAACACCAGCTCGTCGGCACCCTGGTCGCGATAGCGCTGCGCCAGCTCGGCGATGTCGCCCATGTCGACGTGATCGCGGAAGCGCACGCCCTTCACCACGCGGCCATCGCGCACGTCAAGGCAGGGAATGATGCGGCGGCTCAACATGCCAGCGCCTCGCTCAGGTCCATGCGCTGCTCCAGCAGTGCCTTGCCGAGAATCGCACCACCGCAGCCAGCGGCACGCGCCTCGGCCACATCGGCCACGTCACGGATGCCGCCGGACGCCTGCACCGCCACCCCCGGCAGCAATGCCGACAGGTGCTGGTAGAGGCCGATATTGGGCCCGGCCAGCATGCCGTCGCGGGCGATGTCGGTGCACAAGAGGTGGCGCATGCCGGCGCGCGCGTAGCGCTGGGCCAGGTCATCCAGGGTCACCCCGGCGTTCTCGGTCCAGCCGTGCACCGGCAGCTGCCACTGCCCCTGTGCGTCCTGGCGCGCGTCCAGCGCAATCGTGATGCGCTCGGCGCCAAATTCCTCCAGCCAGCCGACCACTTCATCGGGGCGGCGCACCGCCAGCGAGCCGACCACCACGCGGCCGGCGCCAGCATCAAGCATGCGCGCCACATCGTCGCGGCCACGCACGCCACCACCGGTCTGCACCTGCAGCGGCGTCTGCGCGCGGATCGCCGCCAGCAGCGGTGCCAGCGTATAGCCACCTGCGCGTGCAGCATCCAGGTCGACCAGATGCATCCACTGCGCGCCCTGTGCGGCGAAGGCCTGCGCGCGCGGCAGCGGATCGTCGCCGTAGGAGGTTTCCTGCGCGTAGTCGCCCTGGCGCAGCCGCACCACGCGGTCATCGCGGATATCCAGCGCGGGGTAGACGATGAAACTCATGCAGCAGTGCCCTCAAGGAAGTTGCGCAGCATCAGCGAGCCGGTCTCGCCGGAGCGCTCGGGATGGAACTGCGCGCCGTAGTAGCGCCCCTGCTCCACCACGGCAGTGAACAGCCCACCGTGATCGCACGCCGCGACGGTGTGGGCATTCAGCGGCGCCGCATAGCTGTGCACGAAATAGGCGCTGGCGCGCTCCGGCACACCCTGCAACAGCAGCGACTCCCGTAGCGGCAGCAGCCGGTTCCAGCCCATGTGCGGCACGCGGATGCCACAGGCCGGCACCAGCTTGCGCACCACGCCCGGAATCAGTCCCAGTGTTTCTACGCCCGCTTCCTCGGAGCGTTCGAACAGCAACTGCATGCCAAGGCAGATGCCCATCAGCGGCACCTGCAATCGCTGCAGCGGTTCCACCAGGCCCTGCGCGTGCAGGCGCTGCATGCCGGGACCTGCGGCGCCGACACCGGGCAGGATCACCCGCTGCGCACCCACCAGTTCGTCCGCATCGCGCACCAGCCGCACCGTCGCGCCCAGGCGCTCCAGTGCGTAGCGCACCGAGCCCAGGTTGGCACCACCGGCATCGATCAGCGCGACGTCGCTCACAATGCCCCCTTGGTGCTCGGCAGTGCCGTGCCCTGCCGGGCCAGCGCCGGGCGCAGTGCGCGCGCCAGCGCCTTGAAGCAGGCCTCCACCTTGTGGTGATCGTTGTCGCCGCGTACCTGCAGGTTGAGGTTCAGGCCACTGGCATCGCACAGCGAACGGAAGAAGTGCGGCACCAGCTCGGTCGGCATGTCGCCCACCCGCTCGCGCTTGAACTCGCCCTCGAACACGAAGTACGGGCGGCCGCTGAAGTCCAGCGCAGCGCTGGCCAGGGTCTCGTCCATCGGCAGGGTGAAGCCGTAGCGGCCGATGCCGCGCTTGTCGCCCAGCGCCTCGCGCAGGGCCTGACCCAGCGCCAGCCCGGTGTCCTCGATGGTGTGGTGCTCGTCGATGTGCAGGTCGCCCTCGGCCTGGATGTCCAGCGCGAACCCGCCGTGCTTGCCGATCTGTTCCAGCATGTGGTCGAAGAAGGGCAGTCCGGTGGCGATGCGCGCATCACCGGCACGGTCCAGATCGAGTTCAACGCGGATCTTCGTCTCCTTGGTGTTGCGCTGGACCACGGCAGTACGCGGCGCGTCGGCCAGCGCATGGGCGATGCCCGGCCAGTTCCACTCGCCACCGAACTGTTCGGTGCGCAGCTGGAAGCCACGGATGTTGAGGTTGTCGGCGAACTGCAGGTCGGTGATACGGTCCCCCACCATGCCCGAACGCGCCCAGTCGATGCTGCGGTCCTGCAGGTAGGCGGTCATCAGGCCGATGCCCGGCTTGCGCGTGGGCGCGTTGTCCTGCGGCCAACTGCAGTCGATCAGCACGTCACGGAAGGTGATGCCCTGGCTCTCGAAGATCTGCAGCATCAGGTCGTTGGGGCCATCGAAGCTGGCGCGTGGGTAGCTGTCGCTGCCCAGGCCATCCTGGTTGGTGACGATCACGAACTGGTAGCCGGCATCACGCAGCTTCAGCAGCGCCGGGATCACCTGCGGCACGAAGCGCAGCTTCTCGTAGGCATCGATCTGGAAATCGGACGGCTCCTCGATGAGGGTACCGTCGCGGTCGATGAACAGGATCGGGGTCATGCTGCGGCCCTCCGCGCCGACAGGGCCGCAAGCACGCGGTCGTTCTCTTCGGGACTGCCGATACTGATGCGCAGTGCATCACCCAACTGCGGCGCGGCGCGCTGGTCGCGCACCACCACGCCCACAGCCAGCAGCGTATCGAACGCGGCCTGCGCATCGGCGAAGCGAACCAGCAGGTAGTTGCCGGATGAGCGGTAGACGCGACGCACGCCGGGCAGGCCCGGCAGCGCCTCGCGCAGGCGTTCGCGCTCGGCAATCACCGTGGCTACGCGCTCGGCGGTGATGGTCAGCGCGGCGGGTTGCAGCGCCTGCACCGCCAGTTCCGCGCATGGCGTCGGCACCGGGTACGGCGCCTGGCAGCGGCGCAGCACGGCAATCAGCTCCGGGGCGGCGATCAGGGTGCCAACGCGGGCGGCGGCAAGAGCGTGCGCCTTCGACAGCGTGCGCAGCACCGCCAGATTCGGGTTCGCGGCCAGCAGCGTGGTCGCCGACGGACGCTGCGCGTACTCGACATAGGCCTCATCCACCACCACCAGTGCTTGCCCGCGCAGCGCCACCACCACCCGCTCGACTTCGTCCAGGGCGATGTCACTGCCGGCCGGGTTCGACGGGGCGCACAGGAACACCAGCTTGGCACCCTGCGCCTTGGCCGCGTCGACCACCGCATCCAGATCGGCACGCAGGCCATCTTCGCTGTCCACCAGCGGCACTTCAATCAATGCGGCGCCCTGCAGGCGTGCGCAGACGGCGTACATGCCGAACACCGGCGGCGTGACCACCACGCCGTCGCGGCCCGGCACGCACAGCGCGCGCACCAGCAGATCAATGGCCTCGTCGCTGCCGCGGCCGACCAGCAGCTGCTGCGGCTGTACGCCATACAGTGCGGCCAGGCTTTCACGCAGCGCCAGCGGTTGCGGCTCCGGATAGCGCCGGCTGCTGCCAGCCGCGTCGGCCGTATTGGCCCAGGCGGACTCGTTGGCGTTCAACCAGACCTCGCCCTGCACCGCTGCGCTGCGTGCCGAGCTGTAGCCGGCGAACGCCTGCAGATCCGGGCGCACCAGTGCCAGCACGTCATCAATGGCGGCGCTCATGCGGCGGCCTCCATGCGCAGGGCCACCGCACGTTCGTGCGCGTCGAGGCCCTCGGCAGTGGCGATGGTGCGCGCGCAGCCGCCGATCGCGGCCAAGCCGGCGGCGCTCGCGCTCTGCACGCTGATCAGGTTCTGGAAGCTGGCAACGCTCACGCCGCTGTAAGCACGCGCGGCGCCGGCGGTGGGCAGCACGTGGTTGGTGCCGCTGCAGTAGTCACCCAGTGCTTCGGGGGTGTAATCGCCGAGGAACACCGAGCCGGCCGCCTGCACCTTGTCCAGCCAATCGCGCGGTTCACGCAGCGCCAGGATCAGGTGTTCGGGCGCATAGCGGTTGCTGATCGCGAAGGCCTCGTCCAACGAATCGACCTGGATCAGGCGCGACGCTGACAGCGCCTGCCGCGCAATCTGCTGGCGCGGCAGCAGGGCCACCTGGCGCTCGACCTCAACCTCGACCGCGGCCAGCATCGCGGCATCGTCGGTCAACAGCAGCACCTGTGAATCCGGGCCGTGCTCGGCCTGCGACAGCAGGTCGGCGGCGACGAACGCCGGATTGGCGCCAGCGTCGGCAATCACCAGCACTTCGGAGGGACCGGCCGGCATATCGATGGCGGCGGCGCCCTCCTGCGCGACCTGCTGCTTGGCTTCGGTGACGAAGCTGTTGCCGGGCCCGAACAGCTTGTCGCAGGCCGGAACGCTGGCGGTGCCATAGGCCATCGCGGCGATCGCCTGCGCGCCGCCCAACTTGAACACGCGCTGCACGCCGGTCAGGCGCGCGGCTACCAGCACTGCCGGATCGGCGCTGCCGTCGGTGCGCGGCGGCGTGCACAGCACCACCTGCGGGCAACCGGCCAACTGCGCCGGAACGCCCAGCATCAACGCGGTGGACGGCAATGGCGCGCTGCCAGCAGGTACGTACAGGCCCACCCGGCCGATCGGGCGCAGCATGCGTTCGCAGACCACGCCCGGCGCGGTTTCAACTGCATAGCCTTTACCCATGCCGGCGGCGTGGAAGCGCGCGATGCGCTCGGCGGCGTCCACCATCGCCTGGCGCAGTTCGGCGGGCACGGCCGCTTCAGCAGCGGCGAATTCGGCTTCGGAGACTTCAAACGAGGCCAGCTCGACACCATCAAAGCGCGCGGTGATCGCACGCAGCGCATCGTCGCCCTGTGCACGCACCTGCGCGATCAGGGCCGTCACGGCATCGCGGGTCTGCTGCGCCACGGTCTGCACCGGGCGGGTCAATGCCGCGCTGCGCGCGGCCTCATCAAGTTGGGACCAGATCAGACGGTTCATGCCAGCGACCGCTCCACGCTCAGTACCATCAGGCCCTGCGCACCCGCGCGCTCGAGTTCTTCCATGCGCTGCCAGCTCAGCGGGCCGGGGCACATGGTCTGCAGGCGCAGCGCACCGCCATCGGCCGGCAACCGCACCAGCGGCTCGGCATCGGCCAGCAACTGCGCCAGCGCGTCGACACGATCCTCGCTGGCGCGGAACATCAGCAGCTTGCGGTCCTGGCGCTGCACCACGCCATCGAGGCGGCGCAGCAGCATCGCGCGCAGCGATGCACGTGCATCATCGGGCACCCGTACTGCACCGGCCAGCACCGCCTCGCTGTCGAGCAGGTTGTGCACCGGGGTCAGCTGATTGGCGCGCAGGGTGGCGCCGCTGGACACCAGATCGCAGATCAGGTCGGCGGTGCCCAGACGCGGGGCGATTTCCACCGAACCGGACAGCTCGACCACCTGTGCGTCCACCCCCTGCTCGGCCAGCCACTGCGTGAGGATGGCCGGGTAGCTGGTGGCGATGCGGGTGCCGGCCAGCTGCGCCGGACCCTGCCACTGCCATTCCTCCGGCACTGCCAGCATCAGCCGGCACTGGCCGAAGCCCAGCCCGCGCAGCGCCTGATAGGCGTCCGGCAGGCCGACCTGGCGGCGTGCCGCGGCCTGTTCGTCCAGCTCGTTGCGGCCGACGATGCCGAGGTCGCAGACGCCGTCGGCGATCAGGCCGGGGATGTCGTCGTCGCGCACCAGCAGCAGGTCCACCGGCAGCGATTCGCCGTAGCAGAACAGCTTGTCGCGGCTTTCGCGCCAGCTCAGGCCACAGGCGCTGAGCAGGTTACGGGCGGGCTCGGCCAGCCGGCCACTCTTCTGGATGGCGATACGCAGCCGGTCTCGTGCCGGCGCTGCCTGGGTTGCACTCATGGGGGAGGTCTCGAAGTTCGGAACGGGGCGCGGATCAGCGCGAAGCAAGGCGGTCGATGGCAGCGGCATAGCCTCGATGGCCGTGCTCGAGCGTGCGCGCCACCCGTCCGGTGGTGGTCACGCTGACCCCGGTGCGCTCGTGGATCTCGCGGTACGGCACGCCCTGCTGCAGCAACGGCACCACCTTCCAGCGGTCGGCCATGGCTTCCAGTTCGGCCGGAGTGCACAGGTCGCGCAGGAAGGCTTCCACCTGCTCCGGCTCGCGCAGGGCGGCAAAGGCCAGGGCCAAGGATTCCAGGTCGGCCTTCGGGTCTTTGGCGGCAATCTCGGGGCGGGCTTTCACGGGGGTCGTTTCCATGCATCAATGTAATAGCGCGTTAGTACATTAGCGCATTCTTGCGCAGTGCGTCAAATCGGGGGTTGAGGGGGCGGCAAGGCTGCTGCCCTGCACCCGCCAAGAGCCAGAGCAAAAGCAAATGCTGATTTCCTGAGCGTTGGCGGGGAGGGTCCGGTGGCAGGGGACGCCGTAAATCCATCCATGGGGGCTTGGCCGCGGCATCCATGCCGCTCACACCCCTGCCACCGGACCCACCCCGCCGTCGACAGTTTCCTGCGAGCTGTTGGAACAGCAAGGGGTCGGATCCGTTTTCTGAAGGAAAACGGCTCTGACCCCGGAACGCGGCCCGGAAATGAAAACGCCCACCGGGTGGTGGGCGTTTCGTGGCGTGTCGGCGTGCGGCCAACCGGCAGTTACATCACCTTCGACTGCTCCAGCTCCACCTGCAGGGTGCTCGCCAGCTCATCGCGCGACACTTCGAACTGCTGTTCGCGCAGCAGGTCCTTCACCGCCACCACGCCGCGCGCCAGTTCGTCCTCACCGGCCAGCACCACGAAGCGGATGCCCGCCTTGGCCGCGTACTGGAACTGCTTGCCGATCTTCTTCGGCTCCATCTGCACTTCGGTGTTGATGCCACCAGCGCGCAGGCGGCGCGCGATGTCCAGCGACTGCGGCATGCCCTGCTCGTCCATCAGCGCCACCAGCGCCTGCACGCTGCTGGCCTCGATGCCATCGATCAGGCCGGCCTCGCGCAGCTGCCAGAACAGGCGCGACAGGCCGATGGAGATGCCCACGCCCGGCAACTTGGACTTGCTGTAGTGGCTGGCCAGGTCTTCGTAGCGGCCGCCCGAGCAGATCGAGCCGATCTGCGGGTGGTCGGTCAGCGTGGTCTCGTAGACGGTGCCGGTGTAGTAGTCCAGGCCGCGCGCAATGGAGAAGTTCAGGCAGTACGCGGTTTCCGGCACGCCCAGCGCCTGCACCAGCTGCAGCACTTCGCGCAGTTCGGCCACGCCGGTACGCAGGATCTCCGAAGAACCGGCGTCGGCTTCAAGCGTGGCCAGCTGCGCCAGCGCATCGGCATGACCCTGCGAACGCACGGCCACGAATGCCAGGATCTTCTCGACCTGCTCGGCCGGAATCTCGAAGCCCTCGCCCACCAGCGTCTCGCGCACGTAATCGGCACCGCGCTTGTCCAGCTTGTCCACTTCGCGCAGTACCGCCAGCTGGCGCTCGCCTTCGGCCACGCCCAGGCTCTCGAAGAAGCCGCGCATGAGCTTGCGGTTGTTCAGCTGGATGCTGAAGTCACCGATGCGCAGTTCCGAGAACACGGCGTGGATGACCGCCAGCACTTCGGCGTCGTAGCGTACGCTCAGGCTGTCCTTGCCGATCACGTCGATGTCGCACTGGTAGAACTCGCGGAAACGGCCGCGCTGGGCACGCTCGCCACGGTACACGCGCTGCATCTGGTAACGGCGGAACGGGAAAGTGAGTTCGTGTTCGTGCTCGGCCACGTAACGCGCCAGCGGCACGGTCAGGTCGAAGCGCAGCGCCATTTCCGGCAGCGAACGGTCACCCGACTCGGCGGCATTGGCCAGCGCACCGGTGGACTGCACGAAGTACACCTGGCGCTCGGTCTCGCCGCCGGACTTGGTCAGCAGCACGTCGGACAGCTCGAACACCGGCGTCTCCACCGGCAGGAACCCGAAGCGCTCGTAGTTGCGGCGGATGACGTCCAGCATGCGCTGGAACGCAATCTGCTCGCGCGGCAGCAGCTCAAGGGTGCCGGGCGGGGTACGGGGCTTGATCACGGGCGGAACTCCTGCTGGAACGGGACGTGGGAGGGGGCGACATTCTAGCGCCCCCGCCTCGGGCAGGGTCGAACGGCCGCTTGAAGTATCATAAGGCCCTCCCCCGCCCGCGATACGCCCCCGCAACATGTCACGGCCTTCCGGCGCTCCGCCCGCCACCAACGATCCCGCCTCGCCGTCCTGCACCACGCTGGACTGCCTGCACTGCTCGGTTCGCCACCTTGCGGTGTGCTCGGCGCTGTCGCCCGATGAAGTGCAGGCGCTGGAACAGGTCACCGTTTCGCAGCAGGTCAGCATGGGCAGCACGCTGGCCCGCACGGGTGAAGAACGCGACCATGTCTATACATTGACTGCCGGCGCACTGCGCCTGGTACGCACCCTGGCCGACGGCCGCCGCCAGATCAACGGCTTCGTGCTGCCCGGCGACTACCTGGGCCTGAGCGGCAGCGACCATCACCGCTACGACATCGAAGCCATCGCCGACAGCCGTGTCTGCCGCGTCGCGCTGCCACAGATGAAGGCGCTCCGCAGCCGCTTCCCGCACCTGGAGCGCAAGCTGCTGCAGCGTGCCTGCCAGGAACTGGATGCCGCGCAGGACGCTGCACTGGCGCTGGCACGCCTGCAGCCGGCCGAGAAGCTGGCCGATTTCCTGCTGCGCCTGGCCGCGCGCGAGGCCAAGCTGGGCGGCGACGGCCTGCGCGTGTCGCTGCCGATGGGCCGAGGCGACATCGCCGACCATCTGGGCCTGACCATGGAAACGGTCAGCCGCACCTTCACCAAGCTGCGCCAGCAAGGGCTGATTGCCCTGCCCCACCTGAACGTAGTGGAGATCCTCGACGAGGACGGGCTGCGCACACTGGCCGGTGAAGGGTTGATCTGACCGCATCACGGTTCATGGGGTTGCCGGCCAGCGGCCGGCACTACCAGCGTAATGCAGCACGGGTAGTGCCGGCCGCTGGCCGGCAACCAGGCATTCTCGGTCAGCGCAGCAACACCTCGCGCAACGCCGAGTAATCGGCGGCCAACGGTTCGGCGTGCGCCGCCCGTTGCAACAACGCATCCAATGCCGGCGGCACGGCCAAAGGTTCGCCGATCAACGGCTCGACAACGGCCTCGAACTTGGCCGGATGTGCGGTGGCCACCACCGCCCAGTCGCCCTTGGCACCCCGTGCGCGCAGGTCCTGCAACACCTTCACCGCCGTAGCCGTATGCGGGCAGAACAGCTCGCCACTGCTGGCATGGGCCGCCGCAATCGTCGCGCGGATGGTCACATCATCCACCGCAAACGCACGCAGTGCAGCGCGCAGCTCCGCATCATCTCCGCGGTAAAGCCAGCGCAGGCGTTCGAAGTTGCTTGGCGCACCCACGTCCATTGCATTGGCCACGGTGGCCACACTGGCCTGCGGCTGGTAGTCGCCGCCACTGAAGTACGCGGGCAGCACGGCATTGGCATTGGTGGCCAGCACGATCTGCCCGATCGGCACTCCCAGTGCGCGCGCCAGCACCGCGGCCATCGCGTTGCCAAGGTTGCCGGTCGGCACCACCAGGTTGAGCCGGCGACGATGCAACGCGTAGTGGCTCAGTGCCGTATGTGCGTAGTAACTCATCTGCGGCAGCAGGCGACCGAGGCTGATGCTGTTGGCCGAGCTCAGCGGCACCTGTGCCTGCAGTTCGCGGTCGGCCAGCGCCTGCTTGACCATGGCCTGGCAGTCATCGAAGGCACCGGCCACGCGCAGCGCCAGGATGTTGTCACCAAAGCAGCCGAGCTGGTGCGCCTGGCGCGGTGAGACGCGACCATCCGGATACAGCACCACCACGCGTACGCCTGGCTGGCGATGGAAGGCCGCGGCAACGGCCGCGCCGGTATCGCCGGAGGTGGCGACGACGATGGTCAGGTCACGGTCCTTGCCGGCCTGCAGCTGCGACAGCGTACCGGCCAGGAAACGCGCACCAATGTCCTTGAACGCCGCCGTCGGCCCATGGAACAGTTCCAGCACGTGGTCACCGTCGCCGAGCGCACGCAGCGGCACCGGGAAGTCGAACGCCTCGCGGCAGATCGACGGTAATCCGGCCTCCAGCGCATCTCCGGCGAAGAACGGTGCCAGCAGGTCTGCAGCGGTATCGGCCAGGGTCGCACCGGCTTCCAGCTCACGTGGCGCCGGCAGTACCTGGGGCACGTACAGGCCACCATCGGGCGCCAAGCCTGCAGCGATGGCCGCACTGAGGCCAACGGCCGGGGACCGGCCGCGGGTCGAAACGAATTGCATGGGTTCAGTATCCAAAGAGGGAGAAGGATTCAGCACAGCCGGGCTCCGGGCGCATCCAGCGGCGATACCCAGGCATCGCTGTCGAAGCCGGCAGCAGCGAATGCCGCCTGCACCGGCGCCGCGGCAGCGTGGGCCTGGTCGGCATCTTCGAACCAGGCGAACACGCTGGGGCCGGCACCGGAGATGCCTGCGCCCATTGCACGGGCTGACAACGCCGCATCACGAGCCGCCTCGAAGCCGCCGATCAGTCCCGCCCGTCGCGGCTCCACCAGCACGTCGCGCAGGCCAGCGCGGACCAGCGCCGCGTCGCTGCGATGGCAGCCGCTGAGCACCAGCGCAAGATTCGCACTCTGCGCCACGAATTCACCCAGCGCATAGCTGCCTTGCAGCGCCTGGCGTGCCAGACGGGTTTCCAGCACCGCGTGCGGGTGCACCAGCAGGCTGTGCCAACTGGCTGGCACAGGGATCGGCAGCAGGCGGTCGGCCGTGCACAACGCCAGCCCGCCGAGCAGCAGCGGCCCCACGTTGTCACCATGGCGGCCCCCACTGGCCACGGCCTCGCCATCCAGCGCAAACGGGTACAGCGCCTCGCGCGCGAGTGGTGCATCCAGCAATGCGTTGGCAGCAACCAGCGCAGCGACGCACGACGCTGCCGAGCCGCCCATGCCGGAGCCGAATGGAATGCCCTTGTCGATCTCCACCGCGAAGCCGAAGTCCAGGCCCAGCCCTGCGCGCAGCGACATCAACGCCGCACCTGCGGTGTTTCCGGCCGCCTCCAGCGGCAGTTCGACCGCACTGCCACGGATCGCCTCGATGCGCACCACCGGCTCATCGATACACCGCACGCTCACCGTATCGCCAACGCCTGCGATGGCATGCCCCAGAATATCGAAGCCCACCGCCACATTGGCCACCGTGGCGGGCGCAAATGCACGTGCGATCACAGGCGTGCCCCCTCGCCAGCGGCTACCCGCAGCAGGTCGGCGAACACGCCCGCCGCCGTCACTTCCGGTCCAGCGCCCGGCCCCTGCACCACCAGCGGGTTGTCGCAGTAGCGGCGGGTACGGAACTGCACCACGTTGTCGGTCAGCCGCAGGTTGGCGAAGGCATGGTCGGCCGGCAGTTCCTGCAGGCCCACCGAGGCGCCGTCGGTGCCCAGCCGTGCCACGTAGCGCAGCACCGCGCCACGCGCCCGCGCATCCTGCAGGCGCTGCAGCAGGCTGGCGTCGGACTCGCCCAGCCGCGCCATGAAGTCATCCACGCTGCCGTCGCGCAGCAGTGCCGGCACCAGGCTTTCCACCTGTACCTGTTCCAGGCTGAGCGCGTGACCGGCCTCGCGTGCAAGGATCACCAGCTTGCGTGCCACGTCCACACCGGACAGATCATCGCGCGGGTCCGGCTCGGTATAGCCCATCGACCGCGCCTGCGCGACCAGCTGCGAGAACGGCTGGCTGCCATCGAAGCGGTTGAACAGCCAGGCCAGCGTACCGGAGAAGATGCCCTCGATGGCCAGCACCTCGTCACCGGTATCGACCAGATCGCGCAGCGTGGTGATCACCGGCAGGCCCGCGCCCACCGTGGCCTCGTAGCGGAAGCGCGCACCACTGGCCGCTGCGGCGGCGCGGATGCGCTGGTAGCGCGGCAGCGGCCCGGCACCCGCCTGTTTGTTCGGGGTGACCACATGGATGCCCGCCGCCAGCCAGCCCTCGTAGCGCTCGGCCACCTCGGCACTGCCACTGCAGTCGATCACCACCGCATGCGGCAGGTGCGCAGCCAGCAGGTGCTCGGTGAAACGATCAAGATCGCTGGATTCACCGGCGTCCCGCAGGGCCTCGCGCCAGTCCGCGTGCAGGCCGTCCACTTCCAGGCGCATGCGCGAACGCGAGGCCAGCGCACGCAGGCGAAGATCCACATTGGCCTTGGCCAGCAGCTGCGGGCGCGCGGCCAGCAACTGGTCCAGCAGTGCGGCGCCAACGTTGCCGGGCCCGATCACACCGACCGCGAAGGTCTGCGGCGACAGCCAGAAGCCTGCATGCGCCGCGCGCAGCGCACGGGGGGCATCGGCGCTATCCACTGCGACCGAGATGTTGCGCTCGGACGAGCCCTGCGCAATCGCCAGGATGTTCACCTGCGCACGCCCCAGTGCCTCGAACAGGCGCGCCGCCACACCTGGCTGCCCGGCCATGCCGTCACCGACCGCGGCCAGTACGCTGACGCCCTCACTGACCTGTACGCGCTGCACCTGTCCCGCTGACAACTCGTGCGCAAATGCGTGCAGTAGTGCATCACGGCCACGGCCGGCTTCGGCAGCACGCACCACGCAGCAGATTGAATGTTCCGAGGAACCCTGCGAGATCATCACCACCGACACCTGCGCCTGGCGCAGCGCGGCAAACACGCGCTCGGCGGTACCCGGCACGCCGATCAGGCCGGTGCCTTCCAGGTTCAGCAGGGCCAGCCCGGGACTCAGGGTCAGGCCCTTCACCGGCCCGCGCGGCGAGCGCTCGGCGCTGATCCGCGTACCCGGATGCGCCGGCTGGAACGTATTGCGGATGAAGATCGGCAGGCCGAGGCGGATCGCCGGCGACATCGTCTGCGGGTGCACCACCTTGGCGCCGAAGTACGCCAGTTCGCAGGCCTCGTCGTAGCTCAGCGCTTCCAGCTGCACCGCCTCGGGCACCAGCCGCGGGTCCGCCGACAGCACGCCATCGACATCGGTCCAGATGTGCAGCTCGTCAGCGTTGAACAGCGCGGCAAAGATCGCACCGGAATAGTCGCTGCCGTTGCGGCCGAGGGTGGTGATGCGGTCATCGCGATCGCGTGCGACGAATCCGGTGGCAACCAGGCGCGACTGCGGATGCTGCAGGCGCCACTTGGCCAGGCGGTCGGCACTGGCTTCCCAGTCGACATCCACGCCGAGTTCGCCATGCCCGACCACCAGCACATCGCGCGCGTCGAGCACCGCGCAGTCTTCGCCCAGCGCGCGCAGATGCGTGCCGAGCAGCTGTGCGGAAAACACTTCGCCCAAGCCCTGCACACGGTCCAGCACCTCGCGCGGCAGCTCGCCGATCACCGCCAGCGCGGCCAGCACTTCGGCCAACTGATCGAAGCGGGCGTCGATCCATTCGACCGTCTCGCCCACCTGCTCGCCCAGCAGCGCAACGGCAGCGCCGCGATGGCGTGCGCGCAGGGCATGCCAGGCCTCACGCCAGCCTTGATCGCCCTTGGCCGCCAGCTGGGCCAGTTCGATCAGCGCGTCGGTGACGCCCTTCATCGCCGAGACGACAGTGACCTGCAGCGATTCGGGACGGGCCAGCAGCAGGCCGCCCACATGGCGATAGCGTTCGGCATCGGCCACCGAGGTGCCGCCGAACTTGTGCACGACGGTGAACGGGGCAGCCAGGTCGGCCGGGGCAACGGAATGAGCGGGAGCGTGGGAAGACATGCAGACCTCGGTAGGAGGCCCCGTCGCATGCAGGTGTCGAGTTTCCCCGCCACCTGTAGGGTGCGGGGCCGTGGTTTTCGGGAGTTACACGAAGACGACGGGCCGCACCAGGGCAGTGGTGACGGTGGTGGTGGTAATGGTGGTGATGGTCGCGACCGGCGCAGTCGAACGGCCCGCAATGGCGGGGGCGATCAGGCTGGCGTGGGCGGCATCAAGGACCATGGCGCACAGAAAACACCGTGCGCCCTGCCGCTGTCAAGTGCTGCGATGCAAAAAACCGATGCAGCGATCATCGGCCAACGTGCCGACATTTGGTTGCAACTGAGACAAAGCCGGCATCAGCACGCTTGACGACTGCATTCAGCCGGCATGTTCGGCGATCGCCCGTGGTGTGCGATGCGCATGCGCGCACAGCATCACGCCAACCACGAGGAACACGATTGCCAGCGCTTCCAGCAGCGAGGGCCAGCGCTGCTGCCATGCAAAGGCGTACAGCAGCGCGAACAGGGTCTCGAACACGATCATCTGGCCAGTCAGGGTCAGTGGCAGCAGGCGGCTGGCACGGTTCCAGAATGCGTTGCCGAGGATCGAGGCCACCACTGCCACGCCGGCGCTGATCGCCCAGAACCCGCTCCATTGCGCCGCCGTATGGCTGCCGGTGTGCCCGATGAAGGCCATCGGCACCAGCAGCAGGGCCAGGCCGCCGGTGGTGACGCCGGTCAGCAGCGACCAGTCATGGCTGGACAGGTCCGGCCTGCGCGCCAGCCAGCGGCTGTTGCCGATCGAATACAGCGCCCACGAGAACAGCGCACCGAACGCGCACAGCAGCCCGATCAGGCGCTGCCGCCACGGGGTGGCCAGGTGCTCGGACATCAGCGCTTCCCAACCCACCAGGGCGACCCCCAGCACGCACAGCCCCAGTGCCGGCAGCAGCTGTTTCAGTGGTGCAGCGCCCTGCTCGCGCACGCCAACGAGGGTGACCACCACCGGAATCAGGCCAACGATCAGCGATGCCGCAGCGCCACCGGCCCACTGCACGGCGGTCGCCAGCAGCAGGAAATACACCAGGTTGCCTGCCAGGCTCAGCCACAGCAGGCCGATCCATTCGGCACGGCCCAGCCGCGGTGCCAGCCGCTTCCATCGCGGCAGCAGCAGGGCGACTGCCATCAGGCCATAGACCAGGTAGCGGCCGGCGGACAGTTGCAACGCATTGAACGACTGAAGCACGGCAGGCGCGAGAAAGACCACGCCCCACAGTGCGCCAGCGGCCACGCCATTGGCGATGCCCACGGCCATCGGGTTGTTGCGCATTCGGAATGTCCGGGCGGATGGAACGGGCCGCGCAGTGTAAGCGCTGGCCGCTGGGCGCTCTTGACCCAGGCTGCTGCCTTGTCACCTCTGTAGAGCCGAGCCCATGCTCGGCTGCGATTCACCGTTGTGCAGATAAGGGCAGCCGAGCGTGGGCTCGGCTCTACAGATCAGCCGGCGCCCCTGCGCCACGCAGCGGGGGTCTGGCCACATTCGCGGCGCAGCGCACGGGTCAGTGCGCTCTGTTCGGAATAGCCTGCGGCCAGTGCGATATCGCTGATCGGCGCGGCAGTGGTGCGCAGCTGATGCTTGGCCCAACGCAAGCGGCACGCGCTGAGCCAGGCCTGCGGGCTCAGCCCGAACTCGCGCTGGAACAATGTGTGCAACCGGCTCTCGCTGACACCGACAACTCCGGCCATCCGGGCAACCGGCCAGGCCCGGCCGGGATCGGCCTGCACCGCCGCGCACAGGCCCTGCATGCGCGCGCCACTGCCCGCCGGTGCAAATACCTGCAGCAACTGCGGCAGCAACGCCGGCATCGGCTGCCCTGCCTGCACGGCGGCCAGGCGCTGCCGCAACGCCAGCGGCAGATGCAGCCAGCGCTGGCGGCACAGATGCTCCTGCGTGCCGTCATCCAGCACGCCTGGAGGACAATCAACGATCACGAAACCATTGGGGCCGTCCGCCATCTGGTCATGTGCTTCGCCGGCGGCGACAAATGCCCCCTGCAGCAGGTCCAGCCGGCCGCCGCGCCCTTCCATCTCGAACTGCAGTTCCCCCTGCAGCGGCAGCACCCACTGCGCGTAGTCATGGCGGTCCAGGCCGGTGGCCTGCCCGTAGTGCCGCAGATGGAAGATGGCGCCCATCCGGGCAGTGTGCGCGTGTAACAACGGCCGTGCAAACCGCTGCTATAGTCGATCCGTCATCCAACGCAGGGAGTGCAGGTCATGACCCATCAGCAGCTGTCCCTGGTGCTTGCCACCAGCCTCGGCCTGGCGCTCACCGCCTCGGCCTCCGCGCAGGAACGTACGCCACCGGCCCCGCACTGCATGGACGCGGTCGGCGTCCAGGAAGTGGAGCAGGCTTCATCGCGTTCAATCGCTCTGCGAGCCGCCTCGGGCCAGGCATATCGGATCGACTTCAGCGAAGAGTGCCCCGGCGTCCGCGGTGCCACCACGCTGAAACTTGAAGCACCCGCCGGCTGGGCCTGCGGTCGCCCCAGCGAGCGTGTGGTGGTCGATGGCCGCAACTGCGCGATCAGCGCGGTGACCCCCGTGCAGGATCGCGACTACGCCAGCGTGGCCCGCGACAGCGACCGCCTGCGCATGGCCACCCTGCCCGCCCTGACCATCCGCGAGCGCAGGGACATCCGCCGCAGTTTCGGTGGTTCGCCGTCGTACTGCTTTGCCACGCGCAACGTGCGCGCGTGGTCGTCCGACCCGCAGGGCATGCTGGTGGAGACCAATCCGCATCGCAATGGGGGTCACCGCTACTATCGCGTGGAGCTTGGCAGCCACTGCCGCCAGCTCGACCGTGCGCCACAGCTGAGCTTCCACTCCGGCATGCAGAACGGCCTGATCTGTGGCAATCCGGGCGATCGCATCCTCACCGCCGGATTCGAGAATGGTGACCTGCGCAACGACGCGCTGGCGCCGCTGCCGCAGTACACCCGCGGCGGCTGCACGATCCAGGCGGTCTATCCGGCTTCCAGCCAGGCGTCGAACTAACCGTCGACGCCAAGGAACGCGAACGGTGCGCTGGGCACGAAGTGGCCCAGCGCGTCGCCGGAAAAGGTATTGCGCTGGTCCGGACCGAGATCGAGCTTGAGCACCTTGCCGCCGAAATCCACCTTGTTGAGGTCGACCCAGAACGTGTTCGGGGTCAATGCCGATTCGAAGAAGTACAAGCGCCGCTTGTGGTCGGCCACGGTACGCCAGCGCGTGGAGGAGATGTTCGGCTCGCCCGGCGTGGTAATGCCGTAGGGCACCGACGTATTGCGGATCACGCTGAACACGCTGGCCAGCGCCACCACCGGGTCTTCGGACTTGGGAATGGCGTTGATGTAGAACGAGGCGCGCGCGAAACGGTCGGCTGAGCGGTTGGTACCCGGCAGCATCACCGTGCCGCCGATCTGCTGCCAGTAGCTGTTGAGTGCCAGCTGCTGCTCGAAGATCGGTGAATTGGTCATCACCTGGTAGCGCCGGTCATGGTGGATCACCTGGCGACCGCCGATGTATTCGACGATGGCACTGTCGCCACTGGCATCTGACAGCGACAGGTGCAGCGTGGCCTGGCGGTCTTCGCCCGGCACCTTGTCGGTGACGATCGAGTACGGCTCGCGCTGCAGCGCCGCGACCGCCTCGTCGACGGTGGCGAAGTTGTCCAGCACATACTGCGCCCATAGTGAGATGGCCAGGCCCGGCTTGTTGCCGCGCTGCTTCGGATACTCCGATTCGACCAGCCACAGCAGGTTGGCCACCAGGCCCTTCTCGTTCATGCCATCGGTGGTCGATACGTCATAACCGGTGGCCACCACCGAGCCGTAGCGCGCCGTCCAGGCCAGCGACTTCGGCCCGGCCTGGCCAGTGCGCGCGATGCCGCGCGGCAGCACGTAGAGGTTGGTCGCCACATCGACCTTCCAGTCCATCGAGCGCGCGGTGATCACATCACCGTTGTCGCCCAGGTAGACCGCGCGCGTGCAGGCCAGCGCGGGTGCCACTGCGGCGGCCAGCGCGACCGCCAGCAGTGCCCTTTCCTTCCACTTCATCCGTGCCATGTCGTTGCGCTCCTTTCCCCGTGATCCGTGGATATGACCCGATTCAGGGTGACACAGCGGTGAAGCCCCGGCGAACCAGGCGATCGTGCAGCCAGAAACCTGCAAGCATGGCCGGCACGAACCAAAGCGCTTCGCGCGATCCCACCGCCAGCCCGGCGATGGCAGGGCCCGGGCAATAGCCTGCCCAACCCCAACCCATTCCGAACAATGCCGCGCCCAGCACCAGGCGTACATCGACACCGCGCGCAGCGGGCAGTTGGAAGCGCGTTGCGCATGACGGCCGCGGGCGCCGCAGCGCCCAGCGCTGGCCGACCGCGCTGACCAGCAGTGCCGAGGCCAGCACCCAGGCCAAGGTGGGATCGAAATCGCCGGCGATGTCGAGGAAACCGAGGATGCGGCGCGGATCGGTCATGCCGGCCAGCGCCAGGCCCGCGCCGAACAGCGCCCCTGCCGCGCCGGCGGCCACCATCACGCGGCTCATGCGAAGCCCCCGCCATGACGGATCAGGAATGTAGCCAGCATTGCGCAGGCCATGAATACCAGCACCGCCAGCAGCGACCGCATTGAGCCGCGGGCCATGCCGCACACTCCATGACCACTGGTGCAGCCGTTGCCCAACCGCGTACCGAATCCGACCAGCAGGCCGGCGCCAACCAGCTGCCACGCCGGCAAGGCGTCACGCAACAGGTCGCGGGGCGCTTGATCTGGCACGGCCTGCCAGCACAGCACGCCCCCTGCAGCGGCAAGCAGGCCGAGCAGGAATGCCCAGCGCCAGCCTCGATCGCCGGGCGTTGCGCGCACGCTGCCAGCGGCGATGCCGCTGATGCCGGCTACCCGGCCCGTGGTTGCCAGCAAGACCACCGCCGCCGCACCGATCAACGCACCCCCCGCGACGGCGGCCCACGGCACGGTCATGATCTGCCTCCAGTTGTCCCGTTCATTCGCTTGCCTTTTGAATTAGCTTTTTCTAAATTAGCGTCTTCTAAAGCAAAAGGTCAACCATGGCCCGGATCGAGCTCGACAGTGCCGCGATGGCCGAGCATGCCGCCCAGGCTGCGGCGCTGCTCAAAAGCCTGGCCCATCCTGCACGGCTGCGCGTGCTGTGCCGGCTGGTCGAAGGCGAGGCGCCAGTACCGGAACTGCAGGCACTGACCGGGCTCAGCGCATCAGCGCTGTCCCAGCATCTGGCGGTGCTGCGCGGACTTGGCATCGTCTCGACCCGGCGCGAAGCGCAGTCGATCCACTACCGGGTAGTGGAAGGGCCGGCGCTGGGCGTATTGCAGGCGTTGCACGCGGCGTACTGCGGAAGTGCCGCGCGCTGAACCTTCCACGCAGGTTCAACCTGCGTGCAGCACCGGTTGCACGACCTGATCGAGCAGATCCACCGGGGTCGGCGCCGACAGGTCACCATGCAACGCGCGGGTGAAACCTGACCAGTCGCTGGAAGACAGTTGCCGCAGCAGCGCCTCCTCCACCGGCAACGCGCGCATCGACCAGTACGGAAACTGGCGCTGGCCAAGGCGGCCACGCGCCAGTTCGATGATGTCGATATGGCTACCGGCCTGCAGGATCCGTTCGTACACCGAATCGATACCATCCGGCGGCCCTTCGATGTACTGCAGGAATCGCCCGCCGTCATGCAGCAGCACACCGGTCACGCCCGCCATCTTGTTGAAACGGGCTGCATCGTCAACCAGCGCCCGCAGCCGTTCAGCGGAAAGATCCGGCAGCGCCTGGCTGACGTAGGCGATGGCACGCAGTGGCATGGCGCTTCCTTGACAAGATGTACACCCACGGTAGCAGCTGCGGACGAGTCCGTCTCAGTGCCCGCAGGTGTTCCCTGAAGAATTCAGGTAGCGGCCGCCGGCAGCCCCTCTGTGCGCCTCGGCAACCGGGCTTCGAACACCACCTGACCGGCTTCATTGCGCGCTGCGATGTGCCCGCCGTGTGCGCGCACGAACTGATCGACGATATACAGGCCCAACCCCAGGCCATTGCTGGGATGGAAGCTGGCCTTGAACGGCTCGAACAGGCGCGGCAGCAGCGCGTCGTCGATCCGTCCCGCGTTGCTCACCCGCAGCAGCACGCTGCGCGGATCACGGCCGTCCACCTCCACCCTCGCCTCACTGCCAT
The DNA here is from genome assembly GCF_059369995.1 of Stenotrophomonas sp. YJH_SMC_53. Taxonomy (NCBI): domain Bacteria; kingdom Pseudomonadati; phylum Pseudomonadota; class Gammaproteobacteria; order Lysobacterales; family Lysobacteraceae; genus Stenotrophomonas; species Stenotrophomonas sp. YJH_SMC_53. The sequence goes on from NZ_JCAFTF010000009.1 coordinate 49,737, forward strand.
GGGTGAGCGCATTGCCGATCAGGTTGGCGGCAACCTGTCCCAGCCGATCCAGATCACCCTGCAGGCGGGTATCGCCCAGCATATCCAGATGCACCCGTGCGTGGCCGTGGGCGCTGCCCGCTTCGGCCACCACCGCACGCGTGACCTCGGCAAGATCACAGGCGCTGGCCTGCAGGCGCAGCCCGCCGCTGCGGATCCGCGAAAAGTCCAGCAGCTGCTCGACCATGCGCGCCATGCGCAGCGTGCTGGCTTCCAGGTGCTTCAGGGTCTGCTGCGCGCCGTCATTGCCCGCAGGAAGCTCCAGCGCCAGCTTGTCGGCACACAGCAGGATCGCCGACAGCGGCGTGCGCAGATCATGGGTGAGCACCGCCGCCATCGTCTCGTTGAGCTTGAGCGAGCGCTCCAGCGCCTCGTTGCGCGCCTTCAGCAGCTGCCGCTGCTGGTACAGCTCGATGAAGACATTGACCTTGCTCAGGATCACCTGCGGCGCCACCGGCTTGTGCAGGAAGTCGACCGCGCCGGTTTCGTAGCCCTTGAACGCGCGCAGCGGGTCGTCCGGCGAAGCGGTCAGGAAGATGATCGGCACATCCCGGCTGCGGTGTGATCCGCGCATCAGCTCGGCCAGGGTGAAGCCATCGATCTCCGGCATGTGCACGTCCAGCAGGGCCAGCGCCACCTCATGCTCGAGCAGCAGTTCCAGCGCCTGCGCGCCCGAGCCCGCCAGCAGCAGGTTCACGCCTTCGCGCTGCAGCAGCGCCTGCATGGCCACCAGGTTCTGCGGCACGTCATCGACGATCAGCAGGTTGACCGGGGTCTGCGACTGCGCAGGGTCCGGTGGCAGCAGGTTCATGCAAACAACTCCTTCAGGCGACGGCACATCAGTTCGAGGGGCAGCACGGCATCGGCGCCGGCGTGCTGCAGGGCGGAGGCCGGCATCATCGATGCCTCGGCCTCCTCGGGACATTGCAGCCAGGCGCGGCCACCGGCGGCGCGCACCGCGGCCACCCCTTCACTACCATCGCTGCTGGCACCGGTCAGCAGCAGGGCCAGCACCTGCGCGCCGAACACGGCCGCAGCCGACTCGAACAATGGATCGATGGCCGGGCGCGAAAACAGCACCGGCGCGTCCACCGACAACGCCAGCGAACCGGCGTCTTCCACCAGCAGGTGATAGTCCGGTGGCGCAAAGGTCACCGTGCCTGGCTGCAGCGGCTGCTTGTCTTCGGCCTCGCGCACCGGCAGCGCGCAGTACGGCGCCAGCACTTCGGCGATGCGGCTGCTGCGGTCGCGCGGAAGGTGCAGCACGGCCAGCACCGGCGCCGGTAGAGCCGCGGGCAGCGCGCCGAGCACCGCCTGCAGCGCCGCAACCCCACCCGCCGAGGCCCCGATCACCAGCACGGCCGGTCGTGTCGGCAGTGCCATCAGGCAACCTTCCGGTACAGGCGATGCTCCCGCGAGCAGGTCTCGAACGCGCCGTGGTGGCGCCCGAACTGCAGCGACTCCTTGCTGCCCAGGCCAAGGAAGCCGCGATGCACCAGCGCTTCACGGAACAGGCCCACCGCGCGGTCCTGCAGATCGCGGTTGAAGTAGATCAGAACATTGCGGCACGACACCAGATGCACCTCGGAGAACACGGTGTCGGTGGCCAGGCTGTGGTCGGCGAACACCACGTTGCGGCGCAGCTGGCGATCGAACACCGCGCCATCGTAGGCCGTGGCGTAGTAGTCGGACAGCGAGGCGCTGCCACCGGCCGCCAGGTAGTTCCGGCTGAACTGGGCCATCCGGTCGATGCCATAGGCGCCGGCCTCGGCGGTGGCCAGGGCTGCCGGATTGATGTCGGTGGCGTAGACGATGCTGCGCTCCAGCAGGCCTTCCTCGTGCAACAGGATCGCCAGCGACCACACTTCCTCGCCGGTACTGCAACCGGCCACCCACAGCTTCACCGACGGGTAGGTGCGCAGCACCGGCACCACCTGCTCGCGCAGCTCACGGAAATAGGCCGGGTCGCGGAACATCTCCGAGACCTGTACGGTGAAAAACTGCATCGCCTGCGCGAACAGGTCCGGCTCGTGCAGCAGGCGGTGCTGCAGGTCGGCCAGCCGCTCGCACTCATAGCGCTGCATGGCCTGGCGGATCCGCCGGCGCAGCGACGACACCGCATAACTGCGGAAATCGTAGTGGTAGCGCTGGTAAAGCGCTTCCAGCAGCACCTTCAGCTCCAGGTCGAACAGGGCCTGCTCGTTCATTGCCGCGAGCACCAGACCCGGCACAGCGAGACCAGCTTGTCGACGTCGATGGGTTTGGCGATGTAGTCGTTGGCGCCGGCCTGCAGGCAGCGCTCACGGTCGTCCGGCATGGCCTTGGCGGTCAGCGCGATGATCGGCAGGTCCTGCAGGTGGCGCTGCGCGCGGATTTCGCGCATCGCAGCAAGGCCATCCTTCTCCGGCATCATGATGTCCATCAGCACCAGGTCGACCTCGCGCTCGGCCAGCCGATCCACCGCTTCCTGGCCATTGCGCGCGATCTCCAGCGTGACGCCGAGGGGTTCGAGCACGCTGGACAGTGCGAAGATGTTGCGCACGTCGTCCTCGGCCAGCAGCACCGTCCGACCGTCGAGCACGGTGTCGCGACGGCGGGCCTCGCGCAGCAGGCGCTGCTGGTCGCTGGGCAGACTGGCCTCCACGCTGTGCAGGAACAGGGTCACCTCGTCCAGCAGGCGCTCGGGCGAACGCGCGCCCTTGATGATGATGCTCTTGGAATAGCGGCGCAGTCGCTGCTCTTCCTCGCGACTGAGCGCGCGGCCGGTATAGACGATCACCGGCGGGAAACCGACATCGTCGTTGCCGGCCATGTGCTCGAGCAGGTCGTAGCCGCTGCCGTCGGGCAGCGACAGGTCCATCACCATGCAGTCGAACGTGACCGTACTGAGCTGTTCCAGTGCGCTGGCCAGGGTGCCTACAGCGACGATCTGCAGCTGGTCGCGGCCCAGCAACAGTTCCAGGTTGTGGCGCAGCTCGTTGTCGTCTTCCACGATCAGCAGCCGCCGCATGTCGCGCTGGCTGGTCTGTTCCAGCTGTTCGATCGCCGTCACCAGCCGCTCGCGCGTGGTCGGCTTGATCGCGAAACCGATCGCACCCAGCTCGCGCGCCACCTGGCTGCGGTCCGTGGCCGAGACCACATGCACCGGGATGTGGCGGGTGTCCGGGTTGCGCTTCAGGCGTTCCAGCACGCTCAGGCCCGACACGTCCGGCAGGCCGATATCGAGCAGGATGCCGTTCGGGCGCAGTTCACTGGCCAGGGCCAGCGCCTCTTCCGCCGTGCCCGCTACCACGCAGTCGAAGTCCAGTTCATGGGCCAGCGCCACCAGTGCTTCGGCGAACGTGGCATCATCCTCGACCGCCAGGATCAGGCGCCCGGCGCGCTGGCGGCGACCGCGGTCGTCGGCTACGCCGGCCATCGCAGTAACCGGGGCTGCCGCGGTCGCAGCGCGTACGGGCGCGGCCGGCAGCACGGCCGGCAGCACGGCCGGCGCCGTCGGCGGCGCTGCCACGGGGACCTCGGCAGCGTCGGCTGCGCTCGCCGCAGGCGCACCCTGCAACGGCAGCTCCAAGATGAAGCAGCTGCCGCGCCCGGGCTCACTGTCAACCTGGATGCCGCCGCCCATGCGCTCGGCCAGATCGCGCGAGATCGACAGGCCCAGGCCGGTACCGCCGTAGCGACGGCGGGTGCTGCCATCGGCCTGGCGGAACGCTTCGAAGATGACATCCAGCTGCTCGCGGGCAATGCCGATGCCGGTGTCACAGACCTCGAACCGGATGCGGCCGTTGCCGCCGGCACGCACGTGCAGGCTGACCTTGCCATGCTCGGTGAACTTCACCGCGTTGGCCAGCAGGTTCTTCAGGATCTGCTGCAGCCGCTGGCTGTCAACCACCATCTGGGTCGGTGCCAGGGCGTCGGCTTCGATCTGCAGGGCCAGGCCCTTCTGCCGCGCCATCGGCTCGAACGTCTCGCGCAGGCGCTGCAGCGCGCTCTCGACCACCACCACTTCATCGGACAGTTCGACATGGCCGGCCTCGATGCGCGACAGGTCGAGGATGTCGTTGATCAGCGCAAGCAGGTCGTTGTTGGACGACAGGATCGCTCGCGCGTACTTCACCTGTTCCTCGGTCAGCGTGCCGTCCTTGTTGTCGGCCAGCAGCTTGGCCAGGATCAGCGAGCTGTTCAGCGGCGTGCGCAGCTCATGCGACATGTTGGCCAGGAACTCGGACTTGTAGCGCGAGGTCGCCGCCAGCTCGTTGCTGTTGCGCACCAGCTGGCTCTGCGCGATCAGCAGTGCCTGCTTCTGCGCCTCCAGCTCGTGGGTGCGCTCTTCCAGCTGCACGTTGCTCTGTTCCAGCTCAGCCTGCTGTTCTTCCAGGTGGCTCTGCGACTGCAACAGGCTGCGGCTCTGCTCTTCCAGTTCCTCGTTGGCCACGCGCAGCTCTTCCTGCTGGGCCTGCAGCTCCTCGCCCTGGCGCTGCGACTCTTCCAGCAGAACCACCAGCTGCGCACGCAGCAGCGACGCGCGCAGTGCCATGCCGATGGTGTCGGCGCAGCGCTCCAGCAGCTCGCGATCCAGGTCACGCTGTTCACCCGCCCGCGCGCGGCCCAGCTCGATGACACCGACCACCGTACCATCGCTGCTGATCGGCGCCAGGATGCGCTCGCGCACCGGCAGCCGGCCCAGGCTGGTCTGCAGTTCGAGCACGGCAGCATCTTCGCCGTGCAGGTGGCGGATGCGTTCGTCCCGGGCAACCTGCCCGGCCAGTCCTTCGTGCAGGGCCAGGGAGGCCGGCGTCCCAGAGGGCAGCGCCACGCCACCGGTCAGCTGCAGCCGGCCGCCGTCCAGGCGATAGACCGCACCGACCTCTGCATCCAGCTGCCCGGCCAGGCTTACTGCTGCCGCCTCGGCGATCTGCTCCGGCCCGAGGTCACCGCGCAGGCTCATCGCCACCGCGTTCTCGGCCTCCTGCAGCCAGAGCGCGCGCATCGCCTGGCGCCGGGCCTGGATCGCGCGCGAGACGATCAGTGCGATCATCAGGAAGGCGCAGCCACCGACGGTACGGTTGACAAGCGAGAACGACGAATTGTTGCTGGCTGGCGCAACGTTGAAGCCGATCACCAGCAGGACACAGGCGATCATCGCGACCACGAACGGCGCGCGTGCACTGCGCTGGAACACCGTCACGCCGACCGCGAGGAAGTAGGCCAGCCATACCGCATAGCCGAGCGGGACGACCAGTTCCAACGCGATGGTCGCGGCCAGCAGCACGGCGGACGTCATCCAGATCCAGCGGTCACGCGTAGTCGCACCAGGACGCATGCAGGTCGGTTCCAGAGGGCAAAGGGTGGAAGATGGTACTCCGTGTCGCATTCAGCCGCACAGGACAAATGGCACGTGTCAGGTGTGCACGCATCCTTCACACTTGAATGCCTAGCTTCACGTCCCTCACAGGGGTAACACTTATTTACACGTGGACGCAGCCGCTTCTACGACGTCCGTGCTGACGGACCCTTCCCGACAACTGCGACTGCTGATCGACAGCGTGCGCGACCATGCGCTGTACCTGCTTGATCCTGAAGGCATCGTGTGCAGCTGGAACCCGGGCGCCGAACGTATCAAAGGCTATTCAGCCGATGAAGCGGTGGGAACGCACTTCAGCCGCTTCTACCTGGCCGCCGACCGCGAGGCCGGTGAACCGCAGCGCCTGCTTCGCGTGGCAGCGCAGCAGGGTCATGCCGCCAGTGAGGGCTGGCGCGTTCGCCGCGATGGCTCGTTGTTCCGCGCCAGCGTGGTCATCGAACCGGTCGTGGAAGCCGGCGAACTGCTCGGCTTCGTCAAGATCACCCGTGACATCACCGAGCAGTGGCAGGCGCAGCGGCTGCTGCGCGATGCCCAGCGTGCGCTGCGCAATACGCAGCAGTTCGAGACGGTCGGCCGGCTCAGTCGCGGCCTCTCACATGAGTTCAACAACCTGCTGACCACCATCGGCAACGCCCTTGACCTGCTGTCGCTGCGTGTCAGCAGTGACGATGCACGCGCAGCCGAGCTGCTGGATGCCGCGCAGGCAGCCACCGACCGCGGCGCGCTGCTGACCCGCCAGCTGCTGGCCTTCAGCACCGGCCAGACCCTGATCCGGGAATCGGTGGACATCAATGCGCTGGTACGGCAGTGGCTGCCGGACCTGCAACGCGCCTGCCCGCCCACGGTGGTACTGGAAGCCCATCTCACCCCGGGCCTGCCGCTGGTGAGCACCGATGCGATGCAGCTCCAGACCGCCCTGGCGAACCTGGTGGCCAATGCCGTGGAGGCCACCGCCGATGGCGGCCGCATCCTGATCGGCACCGCGTTGGAACATCGCCTCGACCCGGATGCGGACACCACGCTGCAACGCGGCTATGTCACCCTCAGCGTCTGCGACGAAGGCCACGGCATGGCCGCCGACATCGCCGAGCGGGCCAGCGAGCCCTTCTTCACCACCAAGGACATCGGCAAGGGCAGCGGCCTGGGCCTGAGCCAGGTGTTCGGATTCACTACCCAGAGCGGCGGCTTCGTCGACGTGTCCACCACGCCCGGTGTCGGCACCACGGTCAGCCTGCTGCTACCCGCAACCGAGGAATTTACCCATGACCGATGACCCGATCCGCGTACTGATGGTGGAGGACCAGAACGATCTGCGCGAGATGATCGGCATGGCCCTGCGCGATTTCGGCATCGAGGTGTCCACCACGGCCGACGGGCATGAAGCCGCTGCGTTGCTGAAGGGCGACGCACGCTTCGACGTGGTGTTCAGCGATGTCAGCATGCCCAATGGCATGTCCGGCATCGAACTCAGCGAGCACGTCGCGCGTGAGCAGCCGCATGCACGCATGATCCTGTCCTCCGGCTATGCGCGTTCGCAGCTGCCGCCGCTTCCTGAGCAGGTGGAGTTCCTGCCCAAGCCCTATCGCTTGCGCCAGCTGGTTGAACTGCTCAAGCAGGACTGAAGGCGTACCGGCCTGCGTGGCCATGCTCAGCGCCGGGCCCGCTGCATGAACAGCAGCGCCGGCGTGGATGCAGTGTCCACCGGCTCGAAGCCGAGGGACCGGTACAACGCAACTGCGGCGGCATTGTCCCGATAGACCCGCAAGGTCAGCCGTTCAACGGCATCAGACTGGAACGCCTGCTCGATCAGCGCGTGTACCAACCTCCGCCCGAGACCGCAGCCCCGCGCCTGCGGGGCAACCAGCAGACGGCCCAGATGCATCGTACCCGGCTGGGTGCGCCAGGCCTGGCCGAAACCCACGCGCATGCCGTTTTCTGCCAGCAGCAGCCATCCCGGGCGTTCGCGCAGCTGCAATACGTTCTCGAACTGATCGGGTGGCAGTGGATAGGGCACGCCCGGCCCGGCCCAGCGCAACGTGGCTGCGGCCGAATCCAGCCACCCGGCGATGAGCGCGTAGTCGTGGGGTTGCACGGGCTGCAGGCGGTGGTCCATGGCGGCCGGATCGCAGGGTGAGGCGCCAGCATATCCGAGTGGCCTCGCGGGCAGCGCGCGGACGTGGCGCCGCGAACATGGTGACCCCGGCCCGATTCGAACGGGCGACCTTCCCCTTAGGAGGGGGACGCTCTATCCAGCTGAGCTACGGGGCCATGCAGCCGGGAAGTTTACAGGCAACGTGCCCTGCCCTCCAAGCATTCATGTTCCACTCGGTTCCCCTGGCGCGTTGCACCATGGCCGGTCGGGGCGCTCTGCTACCATCGGCGATTCAGTTCATCGCGTCCCCCACCTGCCCGCGATGGCACCAAACAACGTAACGAAACACAGGAGTCTGCATGTCTTCCGAGCTGCTCAAGTCCCTTGGCCTGGACGCGATCAACGCTGGCACGTACCTGGGCAACGGGGAGTGGTCGAGCGCGACCAGCGGTGAGCTGATCACCCCGGTCAACCCGACCACCGGCGAGCCGATCGCGCAGGTCCGCGCCACCACTGAGGCCGAGTACGAGACTGTCGTCGCCCGCGCCCAGGAAGCCTTCAAGGTCTGGCGTACCACGCCGGCGCCGCGCCGAGGTGAAGCCGTGCGCCTGTGCGGTGAAGCACTGCGCAGGCACAAGGACGCCCTGGGTTCGCTGGTTGCCCTGGAAATGGGCAAGAGCAAGCCGGAAGGCGATGGCGAGGTGCAGGAGATGATCGACATCGCCGATTTCGCCGTGGGCCAGAGCCGCATGCTGTACGGCTACACCATGCATTCCGAGCGCCCCGGCCACCGCATGTACGAGCAGTACCACCCGCTGGGCCTGGTCGGCATCATCTCGGCCTTCAACTTCCCGGTCGCGGTGTGGAGCTGGAACTCGTTCCTGGCGGCGATCTGTGGCGACGTGTGCATCTGGAAGCCGTCCAACAAGACGCCGCTGACCGCCATCGCCTCGCTGAAGATCTGCAACGATGCCCTGCGCGAAGCGGGCTTCCCGGACATCTTCTTCCTGATCAACGATGCCGGCACCGCGCTGTCGGAAAAGATGGTCGATGACCGCCGCGTGCCGCTGATCAGCTTCACCGGCTCGACCCAGGTCGGCCGCACCGTCAACGAGAAGGTCGCACGCCGCCTCGGCCGCTGCCTGCTGGAGCTCGGCGGCAACAACGCGATCATCCTGGACGAAACCGCCGACCTGAAGCTGGCTGTGCCGGGCATCGTGTTCGGCGCCGTCGGCACCGCCGGCCAGCGTTGCACCACCACCCGCCGCCTGATCGTGCACCGCTCGATCTACGCCGACGTGCTGGCCACCCTGGTCAAGGCCTACAAGCAGGTGGAAGGCAAGATCGGCGATCCGACCGATGCCGCCAACCTGATGGGCCCGCTGAACAGCGAAGGCGCCGTGCAGCAGTTCCTCGATGCCATTGCCCAGGCCAAGGCGGCCGGCGGCACCATCGAGACCGGCGGCACCCGCATCGACCGCGCCGGCAACTTCGTGCTGCCTGCAATCGTCACGGGCCTGAAGAACAGCGACGCCGTGGTCCAGCACGAGACCTTCGCACCGATCCTGTACGTGATGCCGTACGACACCCTCGACGAAGCCATCGACATGCAGAACGGCGTGCCCCAGGGCCTGTCGTCCTCGATCTTCACCCAGAACCTGAAGACCGCCGAGAAGTTCCTGTCGGCCGCCGGCAGCGACTGCGGCATCGCCAACATCAACATCGGCACGTCCGGTGCGGAGATCGGCGGCGCCTTCGGTGGCGAGAAGGACACCGGCGGTGGCCGCGAGTCCGGTTCGGATGCCTGGAAGGTCTACATGCGCCGCCAGACCAACACCATCAACTATTCGGATTCGCTGCCGCTGGCGCAGGGCATCAAGTTCGACCTGTGATGGCAAACGACGCAGACACGTCTGTGGGTCAGAGCCCCTCCGGGGATCTGAGCCATGCCCAGGGTCTGATCCCCGCAGGGGCTCCGATCCTCGATTTCAGCGGCCGCCGCGTGCTCATTGCCGGCGGCAGCAAGGGCATTGGTCGTGAAATGGCACTGGCCTTTGCTGGTGCCGGCGCGCAGGTCTCGGTCTGCGCGCGCGGCCAGGCCGGACTGGAGGCCCTGCGCACCGATGCACAGGCGCAGGGCACGCCATTGCATGCGTTTTCCACCGATCTGGCCGATCCTGGCCAGATCCAGGCCTGGCTGCAGGCCGCCGCCGATGCCTTCGGCGGCATCGATGTGCTGGTCAACAATGCCACCGGCTACGGCATGGCCGACAATGAGGAGGGCTGGGCCGCGAGCCTGCAGATCGACCTGATGGCGGCGGTGCGTGCCTCACGCCTGGCCCTGCCCTGGCTGCGCGCATCCAGCGATGCCTGCATCCTCAATCTGTCGTCGATTGCCGCGCAGCAGCCGCGCCCCGGTGGCGCGCCCTACGCCGCTGCCAAGGCCGCGCTTTCGCACTACACCACCTCGCAGGCGCTGGCGCTGGCCAAGGACCGGATCCGGGTCAACGCCATCGCACCGGGCTCGATCGAGTTCGATGACGGGCTCTGGGACCGTCGCCGCATCGAGGATCCAGCGCTGTACCACGGCACCCTGGCGAAGATCCCGTTCGGTCGCTTTGGCCACCCGCGTGAGATCGCCGACGCCGCCCTGTTCCTGTGCTCGCCACTGGCGCGCTGGGTTACCGGCAGCGTGCTCAACGTGGATGGCGGCCAGGTGTTGATGGGCTGAATCTGTAGAGACGAGCCCATGCTCGGCTTGCACGCAAGACGCGGTCGATCCCGCATCAGCCCAAGGGGGCAGCCGAGCATGGGCTCGGCTCTACAGGGCACTGCCCATGGGATTGCCCGGGCAGAGGCACTATCATGTGCACACTGCCAAGGAGGACCCGATGAGCGTGGCACCCCGACAGACAAGCGCCCTGGCCGTGGTCAGCCTGGTCATGGGCATCGCCAGCTGGACCGTCCTGCCCTTCGTGGCCAGCATCGTCGCCATCATCACCGGCCACATGGCCCGCGCCGAGATCCGCCGCCGCCCGCATGAACTGGAAGGCGACGGCCTGGCCGTTACCGGCCTGGTGCTGGGCTGGGTCATGGTCGGCGCCGCGCTTGCCGCCGTCCTGGTCTTCATCCTGTTCTTCGGCGGCCTGGCATGGCTGGCGGCGGTGTCGAACTGACGCCATGACCGCCTCCGACAGCACTGAACGCTTCAGCAGCCGCGTCGCCGACTACGTCCGCTACCGGCCCGACTACCCGCCCGCACTGCTGGACTGGCTGCACGGCCCGATGGGCGTCAGCCACCAGGCCCGTGTCGCCGACATCGGCGCCGGCACCGGCATCTCCAGCCGTCCGTTTCTCGCCAGCGGTCATCCGCTGGTGGCGGTCGAGCCCAACGCTGCGATGCGCGCCGCCGCCGAACAGTGGCTGGCACCGCAGTATCCGGACTTTTCCGCTGTCGATGGCCGCGCCGAGGCCACCGGCCTGGGGGACGCCAGCATCGATCTGGTCAGCGTCGCGCAGGCCTTTCACTGGTTCGACACCGTGGCGGTGCGCGCCGAGTGGCAGCGCATCCTGCGCCCCGGTGGCCAGGCACTGATCTACTGGAATTCGCGCCTGCTCGATGCCAGCCCGTTCCTGATCGGCTACGAACAGTTGCTGCTGGACTACGGCACCGACTACACCGCTGTGGCCGAGCGCTACCAGGACGATGCCACCATGCAGGCCTGGTTCGGCCCCGGCCTGCGCGGCAGGGTAGAGCTGCCAAACGTGCAGCATCTGGACTTCGACGCCTTGCGCGGGCGCCTGCTGTCCTCCTCCTATGCACCCCAATCCGGTCATCCCCGCCACGCGGCGATGATCGACGCTCTGCATGACCTGTTCGCCGCCCATGCGGTGGACGGCCAGGTCGCTTTTGAATATCGAACCCGAGCCTTCCTCGGCACGCTGGACTGAACCGACGCATGTATTCGCTTGCCCGCCCCTTCCTGTTCTCGCTCGACGCCGAGCGCGCCCACGGCCTCGGCCTGTCCGCACTGGACCTGGCCTATCGCACCGGCACCACGCCGCTGCTGGCCGCACGCATCGCGCCGATGCCCAGCACGGTGTTCGGGCTGACCTTCCCCAATCCGGTCGGCCTGGCCGCCGGCCTGGACAAGAACGGCGAGCACATCGATGCACTTTTCGCGCTCGGCTTCGGCTTCGTCGAAATCGGCACCATCACCCCGCGCCCGCAGGCCGGCAATCCGCAACCGCGCCTGTTCCGCCTGCCGGAACACAACGCCATCATCAACCGCATGGGCTTCAACAATGCGGGCGTGGATGCGCTGGTGCGCAACGTCGAGCGCGCGCGCAACCGCCGCGGCCTGCTCGGCATCAACATCGGCAAGAACAAGGACACCCCCAACGAACAGGCCGTGGACGATTACATTGCCTGCCTGGACAAGGTGTACCCGCTGGCCGATTACATCACCGTCAACATCTCCTCGCCCAACACCGCAGGCCTGCGTGAGCTGCAGGAAGAGACCGCGCTGCGCCAGCTGGTCAGCCAGCTGCGCGACCGCCAGGAAGACCTTGCTGCCCGGCACGGCCGACGCGTGCCGATGCTGGTGAAGGTGGCGCCGGACCTCAGCGAACGCGATATCGACGCCGCCGCCCGCGTGCTGGGCGAACTGCAGGTGGACGGCGTGATCGCCACCAACACCACCATCGACCACAGCAGGGTGGCCGGCGATCCGCTGGCCAATGAGGCTGGCGGCCTGTCCGGTGCACCGGTGCTGGAGCAGTCCACGCTGGTGCTGCGCCGCCTGCGTTCGCGCCTGCCCGAATCGGTGCCGCTGATCGGCGTCGGCGGCATCCTGTCCGGCGCCGATGCCGTGGCCAAGATGGCCGCAGGCGCGGCACTGGTGCAGTGTTACAGCGGCCTGATCTTCCGTGGACCGGCGCTGGTTTCCGAATGCGTGGAGGCGATCCGTCGCCGCCGTGAAGCGCCAAGCCGCGGCGCGGTGGCCCCGCTGTGAGCGCGCCCATGGATACCATCGACGGCAACGCCCCGCTGCGCTGGACGCTCACCCGCAATGCGCCGCTGCAGGCGCTGAATACCTTCCATGTGCAGGCCAGCGCCGCGCAGCTGCTGGAACTGCACGATGCCGCGCTGCTGCCGGACGTGCTGGCATTGCCTGAGGTGGCCAGCGGCCCGCTGCTGGTGCTGGGCAGCGGCAGCAACGTTCTGATCGCCGAGGACCTGCCCGGCACCGTGCTGGTGTTCGGCAACCGTGACATCAGTTTCCTTGAACACCGCGCCGACCATGCGGTGATCCGTGCCGGTGCCGGCGTGCCATGGCATGGCCTGGTGATGTGGTCGCTGCAGGAAGGCCTGTCTGGCCTCGAAAACCTGGCCCTGATTCCCGGCACGGCCGGTGCCGCGCCGATCCAGAACATCGGTGCCTATGGCGCGCAGGTTGGCGAGTTCATCCAGGCGGTCGAAGCGTGGGACTGCCAGGAGCAGGCCTGGGTGCGGCTGGACAACGAACAGTGTGGCTTCGCCTACCGCGACAGCGTGTTCAAGCAGCAACCCGATCGCTACCTGATCACCGCCATCGAACTGAAGCTGCCACTGCTGCACGATCTGCGCATGGACTACGCCGGCATCCGCGAGGAGCTGCAGGCACAGGGCGTGGAGCTGCCGAGCGCAGTGGACGTGGCCAATGCCGTGATCGCGATCCGCCGCCGCAAGCTGCCCGACCCGGATGTACTGGGCAACGCCGGCAGCTTCTTCAAGAACCCGGTGCTGCCGCTGGAACAGGTCGACGTGCTGCTGCAGCACTTCCCCGACCTGCCGGTGTTCCCGGCCGAGCAGGATGACAAGCGCAAGGTCTCGGCGGCATGGATGATCGAGTCCTGCGGCTGGAAGGGCTTCCGCGAAGGTGATGCCGGCGTGGCGCCAAGCCACGCGCTGGTGCTGGTCAACCACGGCAATGCCAGCGGCGCTGAACTGCTGGCGCTGGCGCGCCGCATTTCGGCCTCGGTGCTGGAGAAGTTCGGTGTGCCGATCGAACCGGAGCCCCGCCTGCTCGGCGCACAGTGGTGAACACCCCCGCCCTTTCCCCAAGCGCCCCGATGCGGGCGGCGCTGCTGATGCTTGGCAGCACGATGGCATTCGGCCTGATGGCGGTCGCGATCCGCTACGCCACCCGGTACGTGCCAACCCAGGAAGTGGCGTTCTTCCGCAATGCCTTCGGCCTGCTGGCGTTGCTGCCGATGCTGCTGCGGCCGGGCCGTGCTCCGCTGAAGACGCAGCAGCTGCCGCGCTATTTCGTGCGCAGTGCGATCGGCCTCGGCTCGATGCTGTGCGCGTTCTGGGCGCTGGGCCACCTGCCGTTGGCGCAGGCGGTGTCGCTGTCGTACTCCACGCCACTGTTCGTCACGATTGCCGCCGTGCTGTGGCTGGGTGAAACCGTGCGCGTGCGCCGCTGGGCCGCGGTCGTGGTCGGCTTCATCGGTGTGCTGGTGATCGTGCGACCCGGTACCGCCGGCTTCACCGCGGGCAGCCTGGTCGCCGTGGCCGCCGCGGTGCTCAGTTCGCTGGTGGCGATCCAGATCAAGCAGCTCACCCGCGTCGACAGCGCCGATACCGTGGTGCTCTACACCTACGTGTTCTGGGTGCCGCTGTCGCTGGTTCCGGCGCTGTTCGTCTGGGTCTGGCCCAGCGGCATGGCCTGGCTGTGGCTGCTGGCCACCGGCGTGCTCGGCACCATCGGCCAGCTGTTGTGGACGCGGGCGCTGCGCCTGGGTGAAGTCTCGGCGCTGACCCCGATCAGCTTCCTGCAGCTGCCGCTGGTGACGCTGTTCGGCTGGCTGCTGTTCAACGAAAGCGTGGACCGCTGGACGATCATCGGCGCCGGCATCATCCTCGCCGCCAACGCCTACATTGCCCACCGCGAGGCCGTGCTGTCGCGCCGCGCCGCCAGCGCAGCCGCCTCTGCAGCGGCGAAGCCCGCCGAGTAGATCCGCGCCACGCGTGGATGACGCTGCACTCCTCTGTAGAGCCGAGCCTACGCTCGGCTGCTCTTCGCGCCTCCACCGTTGACTGAGCGCGCAGGGTTCATCCACGCATGGCGTGGATCTACAGCGCGCGATACACCCGCTCCGCCGCGTCGAACACATTGCCCGGTGCGAACTGTTCGCTGAGGAAATGCAGCGACTGCCGGCGCAGCTGCGGCGACCGGTCCTCCCCATCGCTGCCCAGCAGGACCTGCTGGAACTCGATCAGGTCCTGCAGGATGCGCCAGTGACGGTACCAGGCAATCCAGCGAGGGTCGCCGCGGTCGCTGCCATAGCCCTCCTCGAATCCCAACGGGTTCTCGCGGCCCCAGCGCCCGCCGACAGCGCCACCGATGAACATCAGGTCGCGCTCGCGCGGTGCCAGCGACAGGCCATCCCAGTCGATCAGATGCAGGCCACCGTCATTGCCCATCAGCAGATTGCCGGCATGAAGGTCGGTGTGGCACAGGTGCAGCCGCACCGGCACATCCTGCAACGCCGCGTGCAGCTGCAGTGCCTGCGCGTGCAGCGCCGCGATGCGCGCGTGCTGCTGGTCCCAGACGGAAACGAAGGCACGGCCCAGCCCATCCTTGGCAGCCGCCAGGCCTTCGCCGGCCAGCCACTGCCCGACGGTATCAAGCGCCGCGGTTTCCATCCGGATGCTTGGCAGCGCTTCCTGCAGCGCCGGTGGCGGGCACGCCTCGTGCAGGCGCCGCAGCACCTCGCCCAACCGTTGCCATTGCGTGCGGCTCAATGCCGCCTCGAAACCGGACTGGCCTTCCACATACGGGAACAGGGTGAACTGCAGGCCCCAGCGCTGCACCGATGCCCCGCCGGTCAACGCCGGCCAGGGCGCAACGATCTCCTCGATACCCAGCGTGCCGCGCAGCCAATGCAGGGTGTCCCAGACGGCAGGGGCCACCTGGTAACTGCGGCATTTCAACCACCACTGCCCGCGCCGTGCATCGATGCGATACACGCTGGCGTTGGCATCGGCGCCAACCGGGCGTGGCACCACGGCGGTCGCGGTGATGCCATAGGATTGCTGGAGGACTTCGCCGAGATGCTGCGCCGAAGCGGATGACATGGATGCAAGCGGAAAGTGTTATCTGCGACAACTATCGCAGATGTGCCCGCCACGACACAGACATGTCCGTCACAACATCGTGCCTGCGCGACCAACGTGCTAGCCGGCGACGCGACGCATCACCGCTTCCAATGGCCCCCGCGTGAACCGCCACGACCACAGCCACGCTGCGCCCGTGGCCAGCATCAGGAACAACAGCGCCCACAGCAGCACGGTCGGTAGCGACGCGCTGCCATCGAGCAGCCCCAACCATTCCAGCGTACCCATGCCCAGCAGGATGTGGCCGACGTAGAGGGTCAGGGTCATTCGCCCTGCTGCAGTCAGCGGTTCCAGCCAATCCCCCGGATAACGGCGGCTGATCCAGAGGCACGCGGCAATCGCACTGCAGGCTGCGCCCGCACCGGTCAACACGTAGGCCGGTCCCGGCGGCATCGGCTGCGTTCCCAGCCACGGCTGCCAGGGCGTTCCCTGTGCAAGGTGCTGCACGGCCTGGCCTGCGCCGATCAGCAGCAGGCCCACCAGCAGCAACGCACGCTGCGCCCGCGGTTGTGACAACGGCAGGCGCGCCAGCAGCATGCCCAGCAGGAAGAAGCACATCCAGGGCAGCAAGGGATGGAAGCCGTTGAACAGCAGGTTGCGCGCGGCACCCGGCCACTGCCAGAGACCGGCATACTCCAGCGTCTGCCAGTTCCAGCCCTGGCTGTAATTCCAGTGCAGCAGTGCCCAGAACGACCCGGCCGCCAGGCCGGCGATGCTGGCCAGCAGCACCCGTGACGACGCACGCAGCCACAGCACCGCCAGCGCGAAATACACCGCGTAGTAGTGCAGGATGTCGGCCGGGAACAGGGTCAGGTTGAGCAGGCCCAGCACCAGCAGGAACAGCGCGCGCCGCCAGGTCTGCGCGCCGGCCGGCATCCAGCCAAGGCGCTGCGTGGCCAGTACCAGGCCAAGTCCGGCCAGGGTGACGAAGGTCGCAGAGGCCTTGCCTTCCAGCAGATGGAAGAAGCCGGCCAGCCAACCCTGACCCTCTGCCGGCACGGCCATCGCCAGGCGGAAATTGACCAGCACCATGCCTGCCAGCGCCAGATACCGTGCCAGGTCGAGGCCGTGCAATCGCCGCTCAACCGCGCTCATGCGCGTGCACCGAGCAGCAGCGCGAGCAGGCCAGGGTCAAGCGGAGCCTCATCGGTGCCACCGGCTTCGCCCAGCCCGCGACGCAGCGCATCGCTTTCGATGGCATCCAGCAGCACCTGCGCCTGCAGTGCCGGGGCCAGCACGGGACGCCGACGTTCACGCTGTGCCACCTGCTGCAGCGCTTCGGCCAGCACAGCCTGCAACTGCCTGCGATTGGCCGCAAATGCCTCGGCCACGGCCCGATTGCGTGCGCTCTCGGCCAGCACTTCGACGGCGAGCGTCGCCCATTCCGGATGGCTGCACAGCGCGTGGAAGTCCTGCAGGAACGCCAGCACCTGCGTGCGATCACCGTCGGCCACGGCCAGCCGCTGCAGCAACGGCGCCAATTCCTCGCTCTCGGCCACGGCCACTGCAAGGATGATCGCTTCCTTGCCAGGGAAGTGGTTGTAGAGATTGCCCAGGCTGACGTCGGCCGCCTGCGCGATGTCACGCATGCTGCTCTGGTGGAATCCCTTGGCGAGGAAGCACTGCAGGGCGGCCTGCAGGATCTGCGCGTTGCGTTGCGCGTTGCGGTCGGCTCGGTTCATGGCGCCAATACTGAACGAACGTTCGTCCACATGGAAGATGGCAACCCGGCCAACCAGCGAGTTCCGTTCAGCCGGCCCTTGACCTCAACTGCGGTTGAGGCCCGATGCTGCACGGCCCGTTCCAAGCCCAACCCGGAGAGACTTCATGCCGCGGATGATCACCGCCCTGCTCGACAGCCGCGTGCTGTGGTTCCTGGCCCGACTGCTGCTGGCCGTGGTGTTCCTGTCATCGGGTCTGGCCAAGCTGCTGGCGTGGGACAACAGCGTGGCCGAAATGCAGGCGGCCGGGCTGCAACCGCCTGTGCTGTTCAACCTCGCCAGCGCCGTGGTGCTGCTGGGTGGCTCACTGTGCCTGCTGCTTGATCGCCTGCTCTGGCTGGGCAGCGGCGCGCTGGCGGTGTTCATGCTGCTGACCATCGCCATCGTGCATGCCTTCTGGACCAAGCACGGCGCGGAACAGCAGCTGGCCCTGTTCTTCGCACTGGAACACCTGAGCGTGATCGGTGGGCTGATCTGCGCGGCCATCGCCAGCCGCGCGCGGGCTCAGAAGAACTCGTCGAGCAGCCGGTAGAACGCCAACCGGCGCTCGTCGGCTACAGCGCCGTAGCGTTGGAACAACGGCGTGACCCAACGCGTATCACCGAAGTTGTGGACCAGGCTGCGCGCGGCCAGCGCCAGGTCCTGGTAACGGTCGGCCACGCCCAGCCGCCCACAGTCGATGAAACCGCTGAAACGCCCCTCGGCCACCATCAGATTCGGAAGGCAGGCATCGCCATGACTGACGACCAGATCTTCATGATCGGGACGGGTGCTGCACAGTTGGGCGAAGACCTGCTGTGGACTCTGTCCCAGGCGTTCGTCATCGAAGTCATCGGCGTCCACGCGCCCCGCCTCGACCCGTGCCTGCGCGGCCGGCAGGCGCGAGGCCAGCCGCTGATCGAACGGACAGGCTGCTACCGGCAACGCATGCAGCCCGCGCAGCGCGTCGGCCAGTATCTCCACCCGTTGCTGCGGCGCGAGTTCCGGCGACGAAGCCAGATCGCGGCCAGGCAGCGCGCTCATCAGCAACCAGTGCCGGCCCGCTTCTTCGGCCGTGGCAATCACCGTTGGCGCCGGTTGTCCCTGTGCCTGGAGCCAGCGCAGGCGTGCGATCTCATCGCCCAGCTCACTGAAGGCATCGATCAGTTCCGACTTGAGGAAGGCGTCGGGTCTACCTGGCCGCAGCACGCGGGCAACGTCGGCCCGCGAAACACCCATCGACTGCCGCTCGATGCGCGCGCCGGCCAACGCTTTCTGCCACGCCAACGGCAGCGGCATGCCATCCGTGGTGGCGTTGTGCTCGTCCATGCCAGGAGATTCCTGTTGCCGGTGACCCTACGCATTCTCGCTCATCCTGGCGCACATCGCCCCCCGTGCGGGAGGCAGCCTGAGCGAGCTGACCGGGCCGTCGGCGGCCACTGCGTCCCAGCGCCTGCAGCAGCGACGGCTGCTGCCACGGTACCGGTGCCAGTTCGACGACACGGCCTCGACCCTTACCGCCGAACGCGGCGGCCCGCGCGCGTTCGCCAAGTGGAGCACCGTTCTGGCAGCCGATCGTGGCTGCCGCAGTACAACGAGGAAGCAACATGAAATTGATGGTCATCGGCGCCAGCAAGGGCCTGGGACGCGCGTTCGTGGAAGGCCTCTGTGCCGCGGGTGACACTGTGATTGGTGTCTCGCGCAACCGCCCGTGCGGCATCGCCTGCGCTGACGGCGTCACCCTGCAATGGATCGAAGCAGACCTGTCCCGGCCGACCGTGGCTGCCGACCACATCGCAGCGCAGGCACCGGCCGATATCGATGTGCTGATCCACAACCTGGGTATCTGGGAAGACAAGGCCTTCAGCGACGAGTACGCCTTCCTCGATGAAAGCGATGCTGCACTCAAGAAGCTGGTCGACGTCAACATCACCGCGACCCTTTTACTGCTGCAACGCCTGCTGCCCCGCGTACTGGGCGCAGCGCGCCCGCAGCTGGTGCTGACCGGTTCGACCTCGGCCCTGCCTCGCAGTGGCCGCCCGGAAGTGGCGTTCGGCGCCTCGAAGTTCGCCCTCAACGGCATCGCCGATGCGCTGCGCGAAGGCTTCCGCGATCGCCGGCTGGCGGTGACCAGCCTGCAGTTGGGCTACCTCAACACCGACGACGCCTTGTCGGTGCCGGTGGCCGAGGCCGCAGCGCGCGGCGACGGTGAGCAGGTGCCGGTCCACGATGTCGTGGCCATGGTAAGCGCCCTGTTGCAGCTGTCATCCTCCGGCTTCGTGCGCGAACTGGTGCTGCCCGCCATCGCCGACCCGCGCTACTGACCTTGCCGGCCGCCGCAGAGCACGCTCAGTGGCCGCGCGCGCGGTCGTGGTTTACCCTGCTCGTCACTGGCCGTCGGTCACAGGCGGGAACCTGCTATGGATGCGCTTTCACGGGTCTCGACCCAGGTCCTGGACAGCGCCCTGCCCAGCCTGCCGCTGTATCTGCTGCAGGCCACGGCAGTGATCGGCATGATCGGCGTGCTGCTGATCGCCACCCGTCGCGCCGGGCACGCCATTGAAGGCCGTCGCCTGTATGTCGGCGTAGCGCTGGGCCTGATCTACCTGTTCAATTCCTGGTTCGTGGCCCGTTATTCCCAGGGTGTGGTCAAGCTGCACCTCGGCTTCGACATCCTGCTGGTCAGTGGCCTGCTGGGCGGATGGCGCGGGGGCTTGGCCTGCCTGACCGCCGCCCTGCTGGCCCGCTACCAGTTCGCCGGTATCCCGTTCTTCCTGCCTGCCAGCCTTGAGGCCGTGTTGCAGATGGTGGCCGGCGTCTGGCTGCGCAGGCACCTGCACCCGCGCATGCTCAACGAGCTCTCGCCGCGCATGATCCTGCAGGCCTGGGGCGTGCGTATCGGGGTAACCGCTCTGGGTTTGGCGCTGGGTGTGGCGATCATTGGCACCGATCAACTGCCGGTGGCCGAGCTGGCGATCCAGCGCGTGCTGGCACTGCCGGTCTCGCTGCTCGTGCTCGGCGCTGTGTTCGCGCTGGTCTACAACGATGCCCAGATCGATGCGCAACGCCAGCGCGAACAGGCCTGGCTCCGCATCGATCCGATCAGCGGGCTGCCCAACATGCGTGCGCTCGGTGAACGCCTGCAACAGTACTGGCGGGATAACGACGGCACCGGCAAGGCCTGCCTGATCGTGGCCGAGATGGGCAACCTGCGCGATCTGCGCCTGCGCTACGGGCCGTTGCAGGACAACGGCCTGTGGCAGCGCGACAGCACCGGGGAGGTGCATCGGTTGCTGCCCTCGCTGTCGGCTGCGCAGCTGGAGATCTACCAGTTCGGTGATGCCGCGCTGGCGATCCTGGTGCGCGGCCTGACCTTGTCCACACTGCGCACGCAACCGCAGATCACCGAGCTGGCCAGCAACCTGGCCGATCGGGTCGGCCGCGATTGGCCGGTCTTCCGGCCGCTGTTCCGCTGTGCAGTGGTTGAATTGAAGCCCCCTGCTGATGCCGACGAAGGACATCTTCCGTTCCGCGCCATCACCGTGGCACTGAGCGCGATCGAGTCGGGCGTGGTGTTCTTCGATGACCCGATCCAGCGCGACAGCGAGATCGACGCCCTGATCGAGGCTGCGCTTGAGCACTGGCTGCAGCAGGGCAATGCGCCGCTGTGCTACCAGCCCAAGCATCGTCTGCAGGACCGCCAACTGGTCGGCGCCGAAGCACTGCTGCGCATGCGCGACGGGGAAGGCCGGCCGATTGCCCCGATGCGGGTGATCTCGCTGCTGCGCCGGCAGGGGCGGCTGGCAGACCTGGAATGGGCCACGCTGCGGTCGGCGGTGCACTTCCTGCAGCACTGCCGGCGGGACGGCGCGGCGCTGACCATTGCAGTCAATGTTTCAGCCGAATCGCTGCGACTGCCCGACTTCGGCCTGCGCCTGCAGGAGCTGCTGCAGCTGCATGACATCCCCGGTGCGATGCTGCGCCTGGACATCGTCGAATGGACCGAAATCGTCGAGCGCGACGTGGTCGATGCCAACATCGCACAGCTTCTGGCAGCCGGGGTCACCCTGTCGCTGGATGATTTCGGCGCCGGCTATTCAACCCTGATCCTGCTTTCGCAGCTGGCCATCGCCGAGGTCAAGATCGAGCAGGCACTGATCGCCACGCTGTCCGACGCCAAGTCACAGTCGATCGTTCGCTTCATCGTCGACGTCGCGCACCGCTGCGGCGCGATCGTGGTGGCCGAGGGTACCGAGACCCTCGCCCAGGAACAGAAGCTGCGCGCACTCGGGGTGGATGTCGGCCAGGGCTACCTGTACTCGGCGGCACTGCCGGCCGACGAGTTCCGTCGCTTCGCAGCCAGCTAGACCGCGTAGAACCCCAGGAACATCGCCACCGCCGATTCGGACACGCGCGCACGTTCCTGCGCGGTCAACGGTGGCTGCCCCATCGTGACCTGCGGCCAGAACGCGAAGCTCTTCACCAGCCCATGCAACTGGTGGCCGGCAAAGTCCGGATCCACCTCGCGCAGACGGCCATCGGCAATTGCTGCGCGGATCCAGGCACTCTCGCCACTTTCCTTCTCGCCCATGCGGCAGACGATGGCCTGCGCGCGCTCCGGTGAATGGATGATCTCGGCCATCGCGACCCGCGCCAGATCGATGAAATTCCCATCGCTGAGCAGGTCCAGCTTCTGGCCCAGCAACTGCAGCAATTGCGTCTGCAGCGGCTGGTCGGCGCGGTATGGCAGTGCGTCGCTGGCCACGCTGCGTTCCCACAGCTCCTCCAGGATCATCGAGAACAGCGCTTCCTTGCTCGGGAAATGGTTGTAGACGGTGCGCTTGGAGACCCCCGCCGCCTCGGCGATGCGGTCCATGCTGGTCGCCTCGTAGCCCGATGCACGGAACTCCTCCACCGCCGCGCGCACGATGGCGTCACGTTTGCGGTCGGTCAGGCGTTGCGGGGGGCGGGACATGGCGGGAACCGGATAACTGAACGGATGCCTCTATTTTACACTCGACAGTGTACTTTTGAAAAACACGACACTACACTGTGCAGTGTACCCAGCGGACGTCACCCATGAAGCGCCTGCTCCTTGTCCTCCTGCTCGGAATCCTCGCCGTGACCGCCTACACCTTCTGCAAATCCTGGTCCCTTCCCGACTTCCCCGATTCGCCGCAGTACCGTGATGGCAAGTTCCGCAATGCCCTGCCCCGTCCGGCGATGGGCCTGCGCGACGGCGCGGAGATCTGGTGGACGTTCCTGTTCAACAAGCCCAAGGGCACCGTGCCCGCGCACCCGATTCCGGTGAAGCCGCTGGACCGCGCCACGCTGGACGCCGCACCGGATCGCAGCCTGTTCCGGCTGGGGCACTCCACGATCCTGCTGAAGCTGCGTGGCCAGTACTGGCTGACCGATCCGGTGTTCTCCGATCGCGCCTCGCCGGTGCAGTGGATGGGGCCCGCACGCTTCCATGCACCGCCGATCAGCATCGACGCGCTGCCGCCGATCGCCGGTGTGATCCTCTCGCACAACCACTATGACCACCTGGACCATGCCGCGGTCATGCAGCTGGCCGGCAAGACCGCGCGCTTCATTGCACCGCTCGGCGTCGGCGACCAGCTGATCGCGTGGGGGGTGGATGCGCGCAAGGTCGAGCAGCTGGACTGGTGGCAATCCACCGAAGCCAACGGCCTGCGCCTGACCGCGACCCCGGGCCAGCACTTCTCCGGCCGCGGGCTGGGTGACAGCGACCGCAGCCTGTGGGCTTCATGGGTGATCCAGGACGGTGACTTCCGCATTTTCTTCAGCGGCGACACCGGCTACTTCGACGGCTTCAAGGCCATCGGCGAGAAATACGGTCCGTTCGACCTGACCATGATCGAGACCGGCGCCTATGATCCACGCTGGGCATTTGTGCACATGCAGCCGGAACAGACGCTGCAGGCGCACCTGGACCTGCGCGGCAAGTGGCTGCTGCCGATCCACAACGGCACCTTCGACCTGGCCCTGCACGCATGGCAGCAGCCATTCGAACGCATCACCGCGCTGGCCGCTGCAAACAATGTTGCAGTGGCTACGCCGATGATGGGCGAAGCACTGGACATGCAGGCGCCGCAGGCAGGTACGCGCTGGTGGGAGACGGTGGAGCTGTAACAGGTGGGGGCACTTGACCTGCCAGAAATTATGTAGAGCCGAGCCATGCTCGGCTGCTTCTCAAAAGTGTTCCGTGGAAGTCAAACAAGCCCAGCTCTGGAGGCACCGCAAGTAGAATTACTGGCAACATTGCTGACATTGAAATGCACGGTTATCAACTCGGCTGCCGGGAGCGAATTTTGGACCTGCATGCATGTGTCACGCACGACATCGTTTGCGACCTTTCCCTCTCGTTGGAATCGCAATGCCAAGATGCCCGGTAAACCACTGCCCAGCAGCGCATCATCACATCCCGACTCTGCAAGACATCGCTCAAATGCACTGGGATCTTCTCCGGTATCGGGCACTCGGTACATCAACGTGAAACTGAATTCCATCATCAACCATTCCAGATCCGAGGTGGCTTCCAATAGCGTATGGCCTGGCCGACAGCCGTCCAGAGCCACATCCGTCAACCCCATTGATGATGATCGTGACTCAAACCGGCGATCGAGGCGACCGGCCATCATCCGCAACCTATTGCAGTGCGTCATGTAACCGTTTACATCCCTTGCTAGCGTAGCGCTCGCCCGATTCCGGTCGAACCTGCGAGGCTGTCCGTAATGACGTTGCGCGCCGAACGCTCCAAGGTTTCCACACCGTTCTTCCCATTGCGCCCTGCCGCGGCCCTGCTGTTGGCCGCCCTGGCCTCCAGCGCACAGGCACAGACCCTTCCACCGCGCAGCCAATGGCAGGCCAGCAGTTCCTCGCAGCAGGTGCCGGCGATGGCGATCAGCCACCTGATCGACGGCAACCCGAAGACCGTCACCGGCGGCGCCTTCAGCCCCGGCCACTGGTTCCAGATCGATCTGGGCGCGCCCACCCTGCTGGCCGGCGCCCGCCTCATCTGGGACGTATCGAACCCGGAAGGCTATTCACTGCAGACCTCAATGGATGGCAGGCAGTGGCAGACCGCGTACACGATGGCCGATTCGCTGGGCGATGTGGAAACGCTGTACTTCGCGCCGCGCCAGGCGCGCTACCTGCGGCTGGCCAGCCCGCAGCGCACTTCCGATTGGGGCGTGTCGATCTTCGAGATGGAGCCGCTGGACAGCACGCTCAGCGCACGCATCAGCGGTATCGATGCAACGCAGGCAGCGGCGCTCTGGCAAGGCGGCGGCGCCGTCGCGATGCCGGCCGGGGCAAATGGATCGCATACGTTCGAGATCACGCTGCCGCAGGCCCAATCAACGGCTGGCCTGGTGGTCGACTGGGGCGATGGCGCACGAGGCGCCGCCCGACTACAGGCGCAGGATGCACAGGGCCGTTGGCAGGACCTCGCACACGATGCACAGGCGGCCAGTCACCGGCAAAGCTGGCTGGCCGCCACTGCAGCACAACCATTGCGTGCTTTCCGCCTGAGCGTGGACGGCGCTGCGCCACGGATCGCACGCCTGCGCCTGCTCGGCCCGAAAGCCGTGATGACGCCGATGAAGCAGTATCAGATCGTCGCCAGCGGCGCCCAGCGCGCGTTGTTCCCGGCCTCGCTGCAGATGCAGCAGACCTACTGGACGGCCGTGGGTGTGCATGCAGGACGACAGAAATCGATCTTCGACGAGTACGGCAATCTGGAAGCGTTCAAGGGTGCGCCGCTGGTACAGCCCATCTGGCGCAATGCCGATGGCCAAACCGCCGGCGCCGCCGGGCAGGCCATGCAGCATGCCCTGCGCGACGGCTGGAAGCCGATGCCCTCCGCCACCTGGTCACCGCAGCCCGGCCTGCAGCTGCACAGTGAAGTATTCGCCATCGAGCGCGATGGCCAGCCGGTGACCTTCCTGCGGCATCGCCTGCACAACACCGGCAGCACCCGGATCGATGGCACGCTCAGCCTGGTGGTGCGCCCGATGCAGATGAATCCGCCGTGGCAGAACGGCGGGCTGTCCCCGATCCGCGAGGTGGCCATCGATAGGCAATCCGTGCGCGTCAATGGCCGCACGCTGCTGCAGTCGCTCACGCCGTTGGCTGCGTCGGGTGCGGCGCCATTCGGCAAGGATGGCGCAACGGAGATCACCGCGACCCTCGCTGCCGGCCAGCTGCCTTCCACGCAACAGGTGCGTGATGATCAGGGGCTTGCCTCGGCTGCATTGAACTACCGCGTCTCGTTGGCGCCGGGAACCAGTGATGCCGTCGTGGTCGCGTTCCCGTTGGGCACCGCCGCCGCCGATGCCAATGGCGTGCTGCCCGAAGCGCCTGCGCTGGATCTGACCACGCTGCCCCACGATGCCAATGCGGCGTTTGATTCACTGGCCACGCAGGCGTCTGCAGACTGGCAGGCACGGCTGGGCCAGGTCGGCCTGCGCCTGCCCGATCCGTCGCTGGTGGACATGCTGCGCGCGCAGGCCGCCTACATGCTGATCAACCAGACCGGTCCAGCCATGCAGCCCGGCCCGCGCAACTACAACCGTTCCTTCATCCGCGACGGCATGGCCACCTCGGCGGTGCTGCTGCGCATGGGGGAAGCCCGCGTGGCGCGCGACTACCTGGCCTGGTACAGCGAGCACGGCGTGCATCCCAACGGCCTGGTCTCACCGATCCTCAACGACGATGGCAGCGTCAACACCGGCTTTGGATCAGACATCGAGTACGACAGTCAGGGCCAGTACGTCGCGCTGGTGGCCGATGTCGCGCGCCTGGACGGCGGCCCCGAGTCTGTGCGTGGCTATCTGCCGAAGGTGAAAGCGGCGCTGCGCTTCCTGCAGGAACTGCGCGAACGCACGCTGGTGCCCGGTTACAAGGCTGACCAGCCTTCGCCGGAACGGTTCGCGGGCATTCTTGCGCCGTCGATCAGCCATGAGGGCTACCCGTCGCCCACCCACAGCTATTGGGATGACTATTGGGGCCTGAAGGGCTGGCACGACGGTGCCTGGCTGGCCGAATCGCTGGGCGACCACGAGACCGCAGCCTGGGCGCGCGAACAATACAAGCTGCTCTACGACGCACTGCATGCCTCGATCCGGGCGACGATGGCGTGGAAGGGCATCGACTTCATTCCCTCCTCGGCCGACCTGGGCGATGGCGATCCCACCGGCGTTTCGATCGCACTGGACCCGACCGGTGCGCAGAGCGTGTTGCCTGCAGATGCGTTGCGGACCACCTTCGCCCGCTATCTGGAGGACGTGCGCAAGCGCAGCCACCCCTGTGCGCTGTATGCGTACACACCGTACGAGATCCGCAACGTGCTGAGTTACGTACACCTGGGCCAGCCGCACGTCGCCGATGAGCTGCTGCAGGGGCTGCTGCATGACCGGCGCCCGCTTCAGTGGCAGGTGCTGGCCGAGGTCGTGCACTCACGCCTGCGCTTTCCTCGCTACCTGGGCGACATGCCGCACACCTGGATCGGTGCCGAATACGGCCGCACGCTGTTCGGCATGCTGATGCGCGAAGACGATGATGCGCTCTCGCTGCTGCCGGGCACGCCCCCCTCGTGGGTGGCGGGCGATGGATTGGCGGTGGAACGCCTGCCCACCGCGTACGGCACGTTGCAGATGCAGGCACGGCAACGCGACGGCACGCTATCGATCACGCTGGGCAAGGGCCTGCGCAGTGGGACGGCGGTGAAGGTCTGGTGGCCGGCGCGGACGATGCCGAAGACCGTGCGTGTGGATGGGCGCAACGTTACCGCGTTCGATGCGGAGGGCGTGCGCCTGGCAAGACCATTCAGAACGCTGGAGGCGCGTTGGTAGAGCAGCCGAGCATGGCTCGGCTCTACGGAAAGCAGACTCCACCAGTAGATCCACGCCATGGGTGGATGCTCCTGCAGAGTCGAGCCATGCTCGACTCATCGCGCACCGCGCGAACTGCAGCCGAGCATGGCTCGGCTCTACAGAAGCAGCGGTAGCGCCGGGCCACGCCCGGTGTCATTGCAGCGTCGGCAACCCCGGCGGATTGGTCTGCGATTGCGGCACCGCCTCCTCGGCCACGTTCCAGCGCGCCAATGCCTGCGCATAGGTGCCGCTGCCGATCTGGGTGTTCAACGCCTGCGTCACCGCATCGGCCAGGCCGCTGCCCTTGCGCGTGGTCACCGAGATCGCCGCAGCGTTCGGCCAGCCACCGGGGAACAGGCCCACGCGCCGCACCTTGCCATCGCGTGCCGAGTAGGCGCCGGTGGCATTGGGCTCGAACGAGACATCGGCGCGGCCAGTGATCACCGCCAAGCGGCCGACCACGGCGTCGTCGAAGTACTGGTACTCCACCGGCTTCAGCCCGGCCGCGATGTTCTGCCGGTCCCACTGCCGCAGGATCTGGTCCTGGTTGGTGCTGGCACCCACCACCACCTTCAGCCCGGCCACATCAGCGGGCTTTTCGATCTTCTGGATGGGCCCGTCGCTGCGCGTGTAGATGCCCAGAAGATCGTAGCGGTAGCTGGAGAAGTCGAACTTCTTCTTGCGCTCTTCGGTCACCGTAACGTTCGACAGCACCGCATCGTACTTGCCCGATTCCAGCCCCAGCGGCCAGTCCGCCCACGCGACCGGCACGATCACCAGCTTCAGGCCCAACGCATCGGCGATCAGCCGCGCGATGTCCGGCTCGATGCCGACCACGTCCTTGCTGTCGGCGCCGTAGTCGGCCAGCGGCAGCTGCCCCGGATGGGTGGCCACGGTAAACGCACCCGGGGTGACGAACTGATAACCGGCGGGGATCAATGCCTTCGCCTTCGGGTCGAAGGTGCCCTTCAGGACGGCCGTGTTCGCGCCGGCCAGGCTGGTCGCGGCCACGGTGCCTGCATCCGGTGCCTGGCGCACGCGCGAGTAGACGATACCGGCAATGCCGATGACCAGCACCGCCACGATCAACAGGGTGCTGCGCGAGGGACGACGCGATGCTGCACGACTCATGGTGCTCCTTCCGGGGTTACAGGGTCTTGGCCAGGAAATCGGCCGTGCGTTGCTGGCGCGGCTGCTCGAACACGGCGTCGGGCGTGCCCTGCTCGATCACCCGGCCCTGGTCCATCATCACCACGTGGTCGGCCACGCGGCGGGCGAAGCTCAGCTCGTGGGTGACGATCACCAGCGTGGTGCCGGAGCGGGCCAGCTCCTCGATCACACTGAGCACTTCGGCCACCAGTTCAGGGTCCAGCGCAGAGGTGGGTTCGTCGAACAGCAGCACCTTCGGTTGCAGCGCCAGTGCGCGGGCAATCGCGATGCGCTGCTGCTGGCCACCGGACAGCTGGCGCGGGAAGGCATCGGCCTTGTCGGCCAGGCCGACCCGCTCCAGCAGCGTGCGCGCCTGTTGTTCGGCCTGCGCACGTGGCACGCCACGCACCGCGATCGGTGCCTCGATGATGTTCTCCAGCGCGGTCAGGTGCGGGAACAGATTGAAGCCCTGGAACACCATGCCCACCTCGGCACGCCGACGGCGGATCTCACGCTCGGGCAGTTCGTACAGGGTTTCACCGTCACGGCGGTAGCCGATCAACTGGCCGCCGACGGTCACGTAGCCGCTGTCGGCACGCTCCAGGTGGTTGATCAGCCGCAGCAGCGTGGACTTGCCGGCGCCCGATGGGCCGATCAGCACCGTCACGCTGCCGGCGCGCAGGTCCAGGTTCACATCCTCCAGCACCGGCTGGTCGCCAAACACCTTGCCCACGCCGTGCAGCGACACCGCCGCGCCCTCGCCGGCATCCACCTGCGCGGCGATGCGCGGGCGGTTGACCACGCGCGGTGCGGCATCACTCTGCACGCGCGGCGATGACACGCGCGATGCCGAGCGCTCGCGCTGCAGTTGGCCGCGCGCGAAGCGCTGCTCCACGCGCCGTTGCAGCAGTGAAAGTACGGTCAGGATCACCAGGTACCAGACCGTGGCCACCATCAGCAGCGGCACCACTTCCAGGTTACGGCGGTAGATCACCTGCACGGTGTAGAACAGCTCCGGCAGCGCCAGCACGTAGACCACCGAAGTGCTCTTGGCCAGGCCGATCACATCGTTGAACGCGGCCGGCAGGATCGAGCGCATCGCCTGCGGCAGGATGATGCGGCGGACTTGGCGGCCACGTGGCAGGCCCAGCGCGGCCGCGGCCTCGTACTGGCCGTGGTCAACCGACAGGATGCCGCCCCGGATCACTTCGGCCGAGAACGCGGCCTGGTTCAGGGTCAGGCCCAGCACCGCGGCAGTGAACACACCGATCAGCTGCGTGGTCGGGTACGAGAACAGGTTGATGCCGGTGAACGGCACGCCCAGCTCGATGGTGCTGTACAGGTAGCCCAGATTGTTCAGCAGCAGCAACAGCACCAGCAGCGGGATCGAGCGGAACAGCCACACGTAGCCCCACGACACCGCCGACAGCAGCGGCGAACCGGAGACGCGGGCCAACGCCAGCAAGGTGCCCAGCGCGAAACCGAGGCCAGTACCGAGCGCGGTCAGCAGCAGCGTGCGGCCCAGGCCCTCAAGCACCGGGCGCGCGAAGAACCATTCGGCAAAAGTGCCCCAGCCCCAACGCGGATTGCCAAGTACTGATTGAAGGCCGATCAGGATCAGCGCGAGTGCCAGCACCGTACCAACCCCCTGCAGTGGATGCCGGGCCGGCACGATCTTCAATTCGGGCGCTGGCGCAGGACGCGCAGTGATTCCCTCAAGCGCAGACGACGGTGTACTCATGCATGGGCCCCGTGCAGCACGGCCTGCGACGACGAAAGCACTGGCGCCGGTTGCCCAAGGTGCTTCTCGAAGGGAAGGTGCGCGACGGTTTCCGGATCTGCATCCAGATCGAACAGCGCGGTGTAGCCATGACTGAGGTACAGGCCGACAGCTTCGGGCTGGCGGAAGCCGGTGGTCAGGAACACACGCCGATAGCCTTGGCGTGCCGCCTGTTCTTCCAGTTCCTGAAGCACGCGCCGCGCGATGCCCTGGCGTCGCAACCCCGGCAGCGTCCAGATGCGCTTGAATTCGGCGGTGTCTGGATCGCGGTGCGGCATGAAGGCGCCACCAGAGATCGCCACACCGTCGCGCAGCAACAGTACGAAGGCCCCTACCGGCGCCGCGAAGGCCTGCGCCGGATAGCGCTGCAGCTCCTCGCGGGCGCTGCCACCGATGCGTCGGCGCACGTCGGCGTAACGGCGGTCGTACTCTTGTTCCAGGCCATCGAACAGCGGCCGCGCCAGCGGGTCATCGACCGAGGTATAGAGGAAGCGTTCGTTGTTGCTCATGCCACGTCCTTCACCAGGTAGTCTTCGGCCAGCCGCGCCCACAGGCTGGCAGCGGGTGCAATGGCGGCGTCGTTGAACACATAGCGCGGGCTGTGCAACGGTGCACTGTCGCCGTTGCCGACGAACACGAAGCTGCCGGGTCGCGCCTGCAGCAGGAAGGCAAAGTCCTCGCTGGCGGTGCGCGGTGCGAAGCCGGGCACCACCTGTTCGGCGCCGAAGCACTGCACCGCCACCTTGCGGGCATAGGCCGTCTGTTGCGGGTGGTTGATCACGCTGGGGAAGCCGCGCGGGAATTCAATCTCGGCGCGCGCGCCGAACGCGGCGGCGGTCTGCTCGGCAAGTTCCGTGACCCGGCGTCGCAGCGTGTCGCGCACCTCGGGCAGGTAGGCGCGCACGGTCAGCTTCAGCTCGACCACGTCCGGAATCACATTGGCAGCCTGCCCACCGTGGATTGAGCCGACGGTGACCACGCCCATCTGCCGCGGATCGACATTGCGCGACACCACGCTCTGCAGCGCGGTGACGATGTGCGCTGCCGCCAGGATCGGATCCACGCTGCCCTGCGGCTCGGCACCGTGGCCGCCCTTGCCGATTACCTTCAGCCGCGCCCAGTCCACCGACGCCATCGCCGGGCCATCGACGAAGCCGAAGTGGCCGACTGGTACGCCGGGCCAGTTGTGCAGCCCATAGATCGCATCCACCGGGAAGCGCTCGAACAGGCCGTCGGCAAGCATCTTCGATGCACCCGAACCGGTTTCTTCCGCAGGCTGGAACACCAGCTGCAGGGTGCCGTCGATATTGCCGTGATGGGCCAGATAGTGCGCAGCGGACAGCAGGATCGCGGTATGCCCATCGTGGCCGCAGGCATGCATCAGGCCCTCGGTCTGGCTGGCGTAGGCCAGGCCGGAGTCCTCGCGGATCGGCAGCGCATCGATGTCGGCACGCAGGCCCAGGCGACGGCTTCCCTGCCCGCGCTGCAGCGTGCCGACTACGCCGGTGCCGCCGAGGCCGGTGGTGACCTCATAGCCCCATTGCTGCAACAGCTCGGCCACGCGGGCACTGGTGCGATGCTCCTCGAAGGCCAGCTCCGGGTGCCGGTGCAGATCATGACGAATCGCGATGGCCGCCTCGGCGCGTGCCGCGATCTCCGGCACTATGCCGCTGGTTGGGGAATTCCGCCGGGCGTGGCCCGGTGCTGCCGCAGTTTCTCCGCTCATCGCCCTACCCCGCCTTCCGCGCCGGTTCGGCGTCGGTCGCATGGCGGCTGGCCTTGTACGGCAGACCCAGATGCTCGCGCAGGGTCTGTCCTTCCAGCTCGCGCTGGTGGTAGCCGCGCGCCTGCAGGATCGGCAATACCTGGGTCACGAAATCGTCCAGGCCCTCGCGCTGCGCGGCAAAGCCGAGAATGAAGCCATCGCTGGCACCGGCATCGAACCAGCGGATCAGCTCATCGGCCACGTGCTCCGGCGTGCCGATGAAGTTCGGCCGTGGGCTCACTGCTTCCAGTGCCACCTGGCGCAGGCTCAGCCCCTTTTCTCGCGCATCCTGCTTGATGCGATCGGTGGTGGAACGGAACGAGTTGCTGCCGATGTCACCCAACTCCGGGAATGGCGCGTCCGGATCGTACTGGCTGAAGTCATGGTGATCGAAGAAGCGCCCCAGGTACGCCAGCGCATCCTCCAGCGTGGCCAGTGCAGCGATCGCCTGGTACTTGGCTTCAGCCTCCTCGGCAGTACGGCCGACGATGGGGCCGATACCCGGGAAGATCTTCACGTCATTGCCGCTGCGGCCATGCGCGATCGCCGAGTTCTTCACCTTCTGGGTGAACGCGCGGGTTTCTTCCAGCGACGGCGAATGAGTGAACACCGCGTCGGCATACTTGCCGGCCAGCGCGATGCCGTCGTCGGACGAACCGGCCTGGAAGATCACCGGCTGGCCCTGTGGCGAACGCTGGATGTTGAGCGGCCCTTCCACCTGGAAGAAGCGGCCCTTGTGGTCGAGGCGGCGGAACTTTTCCGGCGCGAAGAACGTACCGCTGTCGCGCTCGCGCACGAAGGCGTCGTCGTCCCACGAATCCCACAGCCCCTGCACGACGTCCAGGTACTCATCGGCGATCTGGTAGCGCAGCGCGTGCTCCGGATGCGGCCGGCCATAGTTGCGGCCCGAACCCTCCAACGGCGACGTCACCACGTTCCAGCCGGCGCGGCCGCCGCTGAGCAGATCCAGCGAGGCGAACTGGCGGGCCACGGTGAACGGATCGCTGTAGGAGGTCGACAGCGTCCCGGCCAGGCCGATCTTCTTCGTTGCCGTGGCCAGCGCCGACAGCAGCGAGATCGGCTCGAAGCGGTTGAGGAAGTGCGGGATCGACTTCTCGTTGATGTACAGGCCGTCGGCCACGAAGCCGAAGGCGATGCCGTTGTCCTCGGCCGTGCGCGCGATGTCGATGTAGAACTGCAGGTTGACGCTGGCATCAGCCGGATTGGACGGATGCTTCCAGGCATGCATGTGGCTGCCGGGGCCCTGCAGCATGATGCCGAACGGAATGTGGCGCGGGGTCGTGCTCATTGGGGAACGCTCCTGCAGGTCAGGCCACCGCCGCGCGCGGCGCGGGCGACAGCAGTTCGAGGGATGTCAGGCGTGCGTCGAGATCGGCCACCGGCGCGTCGAGGATGAATTCACCCACGCCGAAGCGTCGGTGCAGCGCATCCAGTTCGCCGCGTACCTGTTGCGCATCGCCGGACAGCACGCTTGGCCGTGTTTCCTCGATGCGGAAGTCCGCCACACCTACCTGGCGTGCATACTCGGCAGCCGCCTCGGGGCTGGGCAGGTTCACCGTCTGCCCCGGGCCAAGATGCAGCTTGTAGACGCGCAGCGCGCCGATATGGCGTGCGGCTGCTTCGGCAGTCGGCGCGGCGAAGGCCACCGTGGCCAGCAACGGCGGTTGCGTGGAGACACCGCGGTAGGCGTCGAACGCGGCCTCGATGTGTTTCGGGTCGCCATCAAAGTGCGCGGCATACACGAAGCGCCAGCCGAGCTCGGCCGCCTGCTGCGCACTCTGCGGGCTGGCACCGAGCAGGAAGCGCTCCGGCGCCTGCTGTGGAATCGGACGCGCCAGCGCCTCGGTTGCGGCACCGGACAGATAGCCCTCCAGGTCGCGCAGCTGCTGGTCGAAATCGGCGAATGCCGGGCGTCCCGCCGCCAGCGCGGCGGTCGATGCTGGCAGGCCACCGGGCGCCTTGCCCACGCCCAGATCCACGCGCCCCGGTGCCAACGCCGCCAGCAGGTTGAAGCTCTCGGCCACCTTGTACGGCGCATAGTGGCGCAGCATCACCCCGCCACTGCCGATGCGGATGCGACGGGTCTGTGCCAGCACCCAGGCGGCCAGCACTTCCGGCGCCGGGCTGGCAAGCGCCGGCGCGGCATGATGCTCGGCAAACCAGTACCGGTGATAGCCCAGCTGCTCGGCACGCTGCGCCAACTGCAGGCTGTTGCGCAGCGCCTGCTCTGGCGAGGCGCCTTCAGCCACCGGGCTCTTGTCCAAGACGCTGATCAGATAGCTCAAGGTCGTGTCCTCGCTCAGGGGTGGGCCACGGGAATGCCAAGCAATCCGTTCAGCGCAGCCAG
The DNA here is from genome assembly GCF_059369995.1 of Stenotrophomonas sp. YJH_SMC_53. Lineage (NCBI taxonomy): Bacteria > Pseudomonadati > Pseudomonadota > Gammaproteobacteria > Lysobacterales > Lysobacteraceae > Stenotrophomonas > Stenotrophomonas sp. YJH_SMC_53. The sequence continues at coordinate 84,058 of NZ_JCAFTF010000009.1, forward strand.
GATCGGCTCGGCACCGGAGATGTACTGGCGGTCCTGATGCGCGCCACTGGCCAGCTCGCTGCGCACGCCCTGCGGCAGCACCAGCTTGGGCAGCGACTGGTCCTGCTCGCCGATCTCGGCGATCACCTCGCGGCGCGGCCGCGCGAAACCGATGCGACGTACGTCCAGCTGCGCGTCGAGGCCGTCGATGCTCGACAGCGCCCCTTCCAGCAACAGGCTGTGCCGGCAGAAGAAGCGCTGGCCGGGAATCTGTCCGTCCTCGAACTCGCGGTCGAGCAGGAACAGGATGGGTTTGCTTGCTGCGTCCAACGCCACGGGAGTGTCCTCATCAGGGCCGGCAATGCGATGCCGCTTCGATTTCGATGCTAGGGATGCCGGTGCTTGCGGTGGCGATGCCAGGCGACAATCGGCGGTCGGATCCGGCCACGCAGATGCGCCTTGGCCATATGCAAAGCGCCGCCGGTTATGGCATCAGGCGATGCGTCGCAGCGGCGCCGCTACCGCCAGCGCCTGCGTAGCCAGATGCCCGGCCGCCCGCTCGGTCGCCAGCGCGATGCGGGCCTGCAACGCTGCACTGTTGAGGTGCTCGCCATCAAAGTCGGCCGGCGTGGCATACACCCCGATCGGCAGCGTGTGCGCCTGCAGGAAACTGAACAACGGCCGCAGCTGATGGTCGATCACCAGTGCATGGCGCTCGCTGCCACCGGTCGCCGCCAGCAGCACCGGTGTATCCACCAGCGCCTCCAGCCCGATGAAGTCGACCAGGTGCTTGAACAGCCCCGGATACGAACCGCGATGCACCGGCGCGGCCACCACCAGCAGTTCAGCGGTCTCGATGGCCTGCAGCGCCTGTTCCACCGCCGGCTCCACTTCATCGCGCGACAGCGACTGCCCCACTGAGCGCGCGATCGGCGCCAGCTCCACCAGCTCCACGCTGGCGTGCACCCGCTGCTGCAACGACGCCAACAGGTGCCGCACCAGTAGCAACGTACGCGACGTCGCCGAGCTGGTCGGTGACCCCACCACTGCAACCACCCTCAATGCAGAAGACATGAACTGCTCCTCGATGATGCCGAACCCCGTCCGGCCGCCTTTCGCGTTCTGAAGAGCCGAGCCATGCTCGGCTGCATTCGCCTTTGTAGAGCCGAGCCATGCTCGGCTGCTCCACATCAGAACCGGTAATTGATCCGCCCGTACCAGAACGCCCCGATCCGGCTCAGCACGTCGCCCGAATCCCACGTCGTCTCGATGCTCGCCACATCGGTGGCACTGCGCGCGTACGCCGGCACCTTGCGCGTGCGCTTGTCGAACACGTTGTTGATGCCCAGCGCCGCACTCCAGCCCGCACCCAGTTCCACCGCACCGGAGAGATTGGTCAACAGCACCGGCGGCTGCTTGTACTCCACGCCGTTGTTCAGGCGCTTGATCGGGCCGTAGTAGGTGAAGTCGACATTCGAGCGCCAGCGCCCGTTCTGCCAGCCCAAGCCCGCCACCTGGGTGTAGCTGGGCGTGCGGAAGCGCAGCGCGTACTCGCTGGACTTGGTCAACAGGTTGATGTTGGGCAGCCCCTGCAGCGCCGGCGGAATATCACTGATCTTCCGGATCGTGGTGCGGCCGACGTTGGCCGCGTAGCTCCAGCGCAGCTTGCCCCACGCGGTTTCCTGGTTCGCTTCCAGGGTCAGCTCGACGCCACGGGTACGGGTATTGCCCACGTTGGTGAAGTAGCTGGCATAGAACGCATCACCCGGCAGGATGCTGATGCCGGCCGACCCCAGCAGTGCATCGATGGTGTTCTTCTGCGCTGCGCTCAGCACCGTGCCGCTGTTGTCGGTGATGCGCGTCGGATCCTGTGCGTTGTAGCCGATCTGGCTGGACTGCCCGAGCTGGCCACGGATATCGATCTGGTACGCATCCACGGCCAGGTGGAAGGCCGGGCTCGGATCCCAGGTCACGCCGAGGCTGTAGTTGGTCGCCTTCTCCGGCTTCAGCGGTGTGGCACCCAGTGCGACCGCCGCCGGCGAAGACACCTGCGCCACCAGCGTGGTACCGCACGGGCAGCTGCCGGTGGCCTGGTAGAACTGCGCGCCCAGGCTGGGCGCATGGAAGCCGTTGCTGACCGTAGCGCGCACACCCAGCGCATCGGTGAAATCGAAGCGGGTGGTCAGGCGGCCGGTCGAGACACTGCCGAAGTCGGAATGGTCTTCCCAGCGCGCGGCCGCATCCAGATACCAGCGTGAGGTGATGTTGGCGGCCGCACCCACGTACACCGCCTTGCTGTTGCGGGTGGCCTTCACCGCGTCCGCAGTGGAATAGCCGACGAACGCTGCAGCACCAAAGCCGGTGTACGACTCCCACTGCCCCGCCCCGCGCTCGTACTGTTCATGCTGGTACTCGGCACCTGCGCTCACTTCCAGCGGCGAAGCGAATGCCACCACCTCGAAGCCACGGCGCAGGTCGAGGTTGGCGATGCCCTGCTGGTAATCCAGCTTGCCATCATAGAAATCAGTGGGCGAACCGGGGTACGGCAGCGAGTAGTTCACCGAGTTGCGGGTATAGGTGCGTACCGTGCTGCGGTTGCCGGTCAGGCTGGCGTCGTAATCCCAGCCCGCGATCTGGCCTTTCACACCTGCGGTGCCGGTGTACTGCTTCTCCTTGGTTTCCAGCACCGGCAGGAAGCCATCGGGAAACACGCTCAGCACACCCGGCGCCTTGTAGGTGGTGAAGATGGTCGCCGGCAGGCGGAAATTCTGGATCGCCTGCGCGGTTCGATCACTGGCGGTGGCATTGGCGTAGAACTGGGCGCTCTCGCCCAGACCATGGCCCACGTTCACCGCAAACGCCTTCAGCGCATACGATGGCGAACTGAGGATGGTGTTGGCCTCGGCATCGCGGTTGGCCTCGGCCGGGTTCGGCGATGCGCCGGCCGGCAACCGGTTGTTCGGTCGCAGCGCGACCAGATTGCCGTTGGCATCCACCACCGGATAGCTCAGGTAGCCATCGATGTAACGGCGGGTACGGATCGCGTGGTGCTGCCGCGTGGTCTCGCCCGACAGGTTGACGAAGCCATCGGCGCCCCACGGCAGGCCCACGTTGGCACGCACGCTGGTGCGCGAGCCATCGCCATCAATGCTCTGCCCGCTTTCCACGGCGAGCTCGCCACCGTGCGCCTGCGATTTCAGGATCACGTTGACCACGCCGGTGATCGCGTCCGAACCATAGATGGCCGACGCGCCATCACGCAGCACTTCCACGTGGTCGATCGCCGAGACTGGAATCAACGCCAGGTCTGCCCAGGCATGGCCGGGGAAACCGCCGCCGTTGGCCCCGCTCACATAGGCACTGGCATTGCGGCGCTTGCCGTTCACCAGCACCAGCGTGTAGCCCGGCGAGAGATTGCGCAGCTGGTAGCCACGGATCAGGCTCTCCTGGTCGCTCTGGTAGCCACCGATCTGGCTGAGCGACGGCAGCGCGCGTTGCAGTGCTTCCAGCAGGTTGGCCTGGCCGGTGGCGGTGAGGTCTTCGGCCGAGATCACATCGATCGGCGTGGAGCTGTTCTTCACCGTACGCGTGCTGGTGCGCGAACCGGTCACCACCACCGCATCCAGCGTGGACGCTGCCACGTTGGCCGTCGCAGCGGTGGCAGCAGGATCTGCATCGGCGTCAGCCGCATGGCCAGGCGATGCAGCCAGAACGCTGGCGATCAGGACGGCGAGAGTGTTCAGCACAGGGGCATGGGCGGCAGGCATGGGGACTCGTGGGAGTGGGCCGGAAACACGCTTCCATTCAAGGGCCTGTTCACCCACCGCGACAGGCGCGATCGCGTCACCCAGCCGTAACATCCGGCCACCCACATGACCGCTGGTAATGAGGTTAGGCGGCATTGCCGGTGCACTGCTGTCTGTAGAGCCGAGCCCACGCTCGGCTGCTCTACGCGACGGCGTCAGATGCATCCCCCTGCCGGTACTGAGCCGAGCGTGGGCTCGGCTCTACAAGAGGGGAGCGACCGCTCCATATGCCTGGCAGGCATCACCTCATGCCCGCGCACCACGCAGCCCCACGCATCTCCACCCGTAGCATCAAGCCATGCCCAGCCCACCCGCCGATCCCACCGCGCCGCTCGTCACCATCGTCGCCTGCCACGGCCAGGGGCTGTTCGAGTTCGGTTGTGCGGTTGGCCTGTTCGCACCGGTGCGGCCAGAACTGGGCGTGGCCTGGTACCGCACCCAGCTGTGCGCGGGTGAACCCGGTGCACTGCGCATGCTCGGCAATGTGCAGGTGCAGCTGCCCTACGATCTCCGCACTGTTGATGACGCCGACATCATCGTCATTCCCGGATGGCGCGAACCCAGCGAACGCCCGCCGCAGGCACTGCTCGATGCACTCATCCGCGCCCACGCCCGTGGCGCACGCATCGCTTCGATCTGCTCTGGCGCCTTCGTGCTGGCCTGGGCCGGGCTGCTCGATGGCCGCCCGGCCACCACCCACTGGCGCCTCACCGAAGCGCTGGCACGCGACTTTCCGCGCATCGATGTGCGCGAAGACGTGCTGTACGTCGATACCGGCAACGTCATCACCTCGGCCGGCTCGGCCACCGGCATGGACATGATGCTGCACATGGTGCGCAAGGATTACGGCGCGCGCGTGGCCAATCTGGTGGCCGAACGGCTGGTGCTGGCGCCATGGCGTGATGCCGAACGCAGCCAGCGTGTCAGCCGGGCCATTCCCAATGGCGAGCCCTCGCGTCTGGCAAAACTGATGGAATGGATACGCCGCAACCTGCGCGAGCCGCACTCGCTGGGCAGTCTTGCCGAGCAGGCCGCGCTCAGCCAGCGCACGCTGCAGCGGCAGTTCCTGGAAGCCACCGGCCTGTCACCCATCGACTGGCTGATCCGCGAGCGCGTGGCATTCGCCCGCGAGCTGCTGGAAACCACCGACCGGCCGCTGCAGTGGATTGCCGAGCAGGCCGGCTTTGGTTCGCAGGAGTCGTTCCGCCGGCACTTCCGCGGCCAGGTGGACGCCAGTCCTGCCGAGTACCGCAACCAGCACCGCAGCGGTCTCGGTGCCGACCGCCTGGTGGGCTGTTGACCCGGTGCGCTGTGCCAGGCGTGGCGTGAGCAAAGCCTCACGACGGTGCGGGCTTGCGTGCGTATAGTGACGTGCGTCACAAGAAGCCCCTTCCATGCTCCATGCATTTGCTTACTCCAGCCGCATGTCGGCTGGGCTGTCCAATCAAGCCCTCCGCCAGATCATCTCGCAATCTGCCGCGTTCAATCGCCGGGTGGACATTACCGGTGCGCTGATCGTCGACGGGCAGCGGTTTTTCCAATACATCGAAGGCCCGCCCGACGGCCTGGCGGCGGTCAGGCGCCGCATCCAGGACAGCCGTTCGCACGCCGCCATCGCCCCCGTGCTGGACATGGCAATCGGCGCACGCGCCGTACCCTACTGGGCGATGACCTGCATCGAGACCGGACAGATCGTGGTATCCGGCTTGGTGAATGCGCGCTGGGACGAGTTCGGCCACGCCATCCCGGGCATGGACCAGCTCGTCGGCCTGCTGCGTCCGCACTTTCCGCGCATCTGCCCGCTCAGTGCCCACCATGCGTCCGTCGGATCCAGCTGAACCGCCGCCTTGCGCGCGTACTCCCACGCGGCCGCGTGCTCCCTGCACACGTCATCATTCAAGCCGCGTTACCCATCGTTCCTGCCAGATCCACAGCATGCCTGTACCCGCTCAACCTTCAACGGAAACACGTGCCTCGCCCGCCGAGTTGTTCGAGGTCGTCGTCCTGCGTGCAGGCACGGCCCTGTTCGCGATCGACGTACAGGTAGCCGTGGAAATACGCGGCCCCGAGACCTTCGGCCCTGCAGACCCGCATGGCAGGCGGAACCTGGAGGTACGAGGGCAGCCATTGCCGGTGGCCGACCTGCGCAGGCTCAGCGGGCAACCGGCATTCGATGGCAGCAGCCCAGCCATGCTGCTGATCACCGCCGGCACTGCAACCCTGGCGCTGGCGGTAGATGAAGTGCTGGAGATCGAAACACCGGACGCATCTCCAGACGCAGCCTCGCCGGCCCAGGGTCGACCGTTCAACTTCTGCATCCGGCACGTTCGGGTGGATGCCACACGTTCGGCTGCGCTGATCGAACCCCAGTCGCTGCTGGCTGCGCTCGCGGTGCGGGACTGAGGCGCCTCTGCTCAAGGGCGCCTGCTGCGAACCGTTTGAAACCGCATGCGCCAGCACTGCGCGGCAAAGCCGATCACAAACACCACCGCCAATCCCAGCAACGTGTGCAGCACCACCGGTGCCATCGGCGCAGCCGCAATGGGATGGTTCACCGGCAACCGTGTCAGCGTTTCATTCACGCCTGGCACCAGCGACAGCAGGAAGCTGAAAGACAGCGCAAATGTCGACACGTAGCGCGCTGCTCGACCCAGCCAGCGCAGCCGGGTGGCCAGCACGCCGCCGAACGCCACCAGCAGCACGATCACGCCGAACGCATGGCCTGGATTGAGCCCACCCGTGCTGGAGACGGTCAATGACGTAGCGACCGACAGCACCAATCCCAAAAGGTACAGCTTGCCCGAGCGTATGGCGGGGTCGATGGCACGATGGCAAATGAAGGCATACAGGCCGGTGATAACCGGTACCAGGCTGACGGCCGTGTGGATCAAGCCCAACGTGGACAGAGAGTGCGACATGGAACATCTCCAGGGATTGATTGAACCTACTAGTAGGTAGGTTATTGATTCAAAAAAGAAGGCCTACGTTGCCGCAGGCCCACCACACATCCATCAGGCAGCCGCGCTCACCCGCGCGATGGCCAGCCGTGCCAGCGCAGCAAACGTCGCCGCGTCACCGAAGCCGCGCGCCGCAAGCATCGCGCCATGCACCGATGACATGAACGCCCTGGCCTCATCGGCCGCCGAGCCCTGCAATTGCAGTTGGCCCATGGCAGCGCCCTTTTCCAGCGTGAGCGCCAACCAGCCGCTCAAGTCCTCGAAATGCCCGCGTACTTCATCGGCAACCTCCGCTGGGATCATCGGTGCCTCGGCCGCCAGCATCGCGCAGATGCAGAACGAGGACGTGCCACCGGCGATACAGCTCGACCAGTAGTCCACATAAGCGTTGAGCTCCTGCAGCGGGTCGCCCAGCTGCCGGTCCAGGAGCGCCAGGCCTTCGCGCGCCTCGGCCCGGTACAGCTCAACCACCGTGCGCACCAGGTCTGCCTTGCTGGGGAAGTGGTGATGGATGCTGGCCTTGCTGATGTTCACCCGCGCCGACACGTCGGCGTAGCTGAAGCCGTTGTAGCCACCGGCCTCCAGCAGCGAACGGGCGTGGGCCAGGATCTCCTGGGCCTTGGGCGAGAGCGGCTCTTTCATTTCGTCAACCTACTAGTAGGTTGACTCGCTGTCAACTACCGCTGCTGGACTCGCCGGGCTTGGCCCGGCGCTCCCCGGTCAGTCCTCCTGCACCAGCTTGAACTCGCGCAGCAGTCCACCGATCTGGGTCTTGTCCAGCTTGTTCATCAGCAGGGTGCGCAGGAACGCCGGCCCGGGGATGTCCAGTTCCTTGCCATCACGCAGGCGCCCGGTTGCAGCCAGCAGCGAGCGCACGTCGTAGGTGGAATTGAACACCTCCGGCACGCCACGTTCGATATCCAGCAGCGTGTACACCGCTTCCATCGGCGTGCGCACCGAGTACTCGGTGGTGAAGATGCAGTCGCGCTGCTTCGATTCGGCGAACTGGCCGATGAACGCGAAGTTCACCGCACCGTCCGGCACCACATCGGGGCGGTCACCGGCCTGGCGCGGCATGAAGAACGCGGTGATGTAGGGCATCATCACCGGCACCGTCTTCGCACCGGTTGCGGCCAGCTCGTCTATCTCCTCCACCGGCACGCCCAGGTGGTACAGCCACTCGCGAGTGATCTCCTCGCCGGTGCAGTCCTGCATCGGCTTTTTCACATAGTCGCCGGGCGTATCCACGAACAGCGAATACACCCAGACCACGATCTGATCCTTGGGCTGGTTCTTGAAATGCGGCTGGCGGTTCACCGTCCAGCTCATCAGCCAGCGCGAGTCGCGCACGCTGACGATGCCGCCGGTCACCACCCTGCCACTGAACGGGTCGCGCTTGGCGATCTTCTGGATGTAAGCCGGGATGCGCGCATCCAGCGTGGTCACCGTCGCCGATTCCCACTTGGTTTCCGGTATATGCGCGCCGAACACATCCGGGCGGCCAAAGGCCTCGTCCTTGGCGGCGATGCGGCGCCACAGGTCCCAGGCCGGCGCAGGGCCTTCGTTCAAGCGTGCCGCCGTGTGGTGATCGCCGTTATCCGAGTTCTCGGTCAACGAACCGATGGTCATGAACAGCAGATCGTCCGCGCCCAGATCCACTCCACCGGCCACGCCGTCACGCGTCCAGTGGATGTGGGTCGCCTGCTTGCGCCCCGGCTGCAGATCGAAGTCGACGTCGGTCACCTCGGTGCCGTACTGGAACACCACGCCCTGGTCCTGCAACCACGTCACCAGCGGCAGCACCAGCGATTCGTACTGGTTGTACTTGGTGAACTTCAACGCCGAGAAGTCCGGCAGGCCGCCGATGTGGTGGATGAAGCGATGCAGGTACAGCTTCATCTCCAGCGCCGAATGCCACTCCTCGAACGCGAACATGGTGCGCCAGTACAGCCAGAAGTTGCTGTCCAGGAAATCACGGCCCAGCACTTCGTTGATGCGCTTGTTCTCCATTTCCTGCCGGGTGGCCAGGAACAGCGCGATGATGTCCTTCTGCGCCTGCTCGGTCAGCGTGAACAGGCCGTCGGTATGCGCGTCCTCGCCGCGATTGATGGTGGCGCGCTGCAACGAATAGTTCGGGTCGTCCTTGTTCAACCAGTAGAACTCGTCCAGCACGCTGGCGTCCTCGATCTCCAGCGAGGGGATCGAGCGGAACAGATCCCACAGGCACTCGAAATGGTTCTCCATTTCTCGGCCACCACGGATCACGAAACCTTTTTCCGGCACCTTCAGGCCATCCAGCGCGCCGCCGGGAATCTGCTGCTGCTCAAGGATGGTGATGCGCTCGCCGGCCATCCGCCCATCGCGCACCAGGAACGCGGCACCGGCCAGCGAGGCCAGGCCCGAACCGACGAACCATGCGCGCTTGTCATCGACACCCGCGGGCTTGCGCGGGCGCGCGAAGGCTTCGTAGTTGCCACTGCTGTAGTACATGCGCTGCTCCTTCCTGGAGGGGTGGCCCTACTCTAGCGCCGAACCGATGTACCGTTTCCTGCACGCAGGCTGCGACGCAATGACGCAGCCACGTCAGAGTTTTCGCCCCAGCAGCATGCCCGGCCAACCGTCCACGATGAACGGTGCGATGCGCGTGTAGCCGCAGGATTCATAGAAGCGCACCAGATCGCCGCTGCCTCCGCCGTAGCAATCCACGCGAAGCTGATCGAGGCCGGCTGCGCTCGCCTGCTCATCGGCAAACGCCATCAGGCGGCGGCCAATGCCACGCACGCGCGCATCACGCGAGGCTACCAATACCCGCACGTACAGCTCTGGCCCATCGGGCGCCGGCACATAGGGCATCGATTCGCCCAGCGCCAGGAACGCGCGAACCTCACCCTGCTGGTTCTGCGCCACCCACGCGCCCGGCAGCGCGCAGGCATCGGTCACCTGGGTGATCCGGCGCGGCATGGTCGACCACGGCTCGCTGCCCCATTGCTGCTCATTGCCGATCGACACGAACCATTCGATCACCTGGTCGAAGAGACTCAACACTGCGGGGGCATCGGCCACGCTGGCGCGGCGGAGGGTCAAGGTGTCCTTTCCGGTTTCAGTCATGCGTTCCACTCCTGTCATACCACGCGCCCAACCTTCGTCAGCCAGGGAGCGTCGGCAGGTTCCACCAGTCTAGCGTCCCCCCAACACGGCCACCTGTACCGGACTGAAGCAGTCGGAAGTCCACGTGACTTCCAGCGCTGTTCACTCCGAAGACCGGCGCTGAACCTGCGGCGAACCACCCGCCAAGGACGCCCCATGAACCGCTCCCCGCTTTTCGTGATCGCGCTCGCCCTCTCGGCCTCATGCATCCTCCTCGCCACGCCACTGCGAGCGGCCGACCTCCCCCCCGGCCCCAGGTCATCGGCCGCGTGGGTCGAACGCAGCAATCAGTACGCACAGATCCTGCTCGACGCGCAGGCGCCGTTCGGTCCCGAGGACATGTCGTTCATGGGCATCCCCGGCTACGACCTTCTCATCACCGATCTGCAGCCGGACTTCCCCGCACGCTTCCGCGCCGCCAGTGCGAGGGCCCGCGACCAGCTGAAAGCACAGCGGGCCCGCGAGCAGGACCCGAACGTCCGTCAGGACCTGGACATCATGATCCGCGCCGCCGATGAGGCCATCGGCAGCAGCCAGCTCAACGAGCAGCTGTCATTGCCGTGGCGTGATGCGCCGCAGATCATCTTCAATGGCCTGCGCACCCTGCTCTCCGAACAAGCCACGCCCGAACGCCGCGCACTGGCAGTGCAACGCCTGCAGCGCTACGTAGGGCAGGACGGCGCAACGCCCCCGTTCACCGAACTGGCCAAGGCCCGCTATGCCGAGCGCGCAACTGATCGCGCCTTGCTTCGCCCATCCAAGGCAGAGGTCGAGCAGGCCCTTGGCAACATCGACACCTACATCACCGGTATCCGGGCCCTGTTCGTCCGTTACCCGCAGCCTGGCGCCGAGGCCAGCCTGGCGTTGATGGAAACGCAGCTGAAGGACTACGGGCAATGGGTGCGCACGACGGTGCTGTCCGATGCACGCGTGGATACCCGGCTGCCGCCAGCGCTGTATGCCAACCAGCTCCGGCAGATCGGCATCGACATCGATCCGCAGCTGCTGGTGCAGCGCGCGCAGGTGGAGTTCATGGAAACACGCGCAGCCATGCAACAGCTCGCGCGCAGGGTGGTCGAGGAACATGGATTGCAGGTCTCCGATCCGCACGATCACGTCGCAGTAGTCCGCGCCCTGAAAACGAATGGCATCCCCAACGAGCAGCTGGTCGCGCGCTATCAGCAGGCCGTCGAAGCCATCGAACCCATCATCCGCACCCAGCGCATCGTCGACCTGCCGCGCCGGCCGATGATCATCCGCCTGGGCACGCCGGCCGAATCAGCCGTGGTGCAGGCCCCGCATCTGCTGCCAGCCCCTCTGGTCGGCAATACCGGGCAACAGGGCCAGTTCGTCCTGCCCGTTACACTGGCCACAGCCGATGGCAACACCCTGCACTACGACGACTTCAACTTCGATGCCGCCCGCTGGACGATGTCCGCCCACGAGGGGCGGCCGGGCCACGAACTGCAGTTCACCGCGATGATCGAGCGCGGCGTTTCGCTGGCGCGCACCCTGTTCGCGTTCAACTCCGTCAACATCGAAGGATGGGCGCTGTATACCGAAGCGGAGATGGTTCCGTACGAGCCCCTCGACGGCCAGTTCATCGCGCTGCAGTTCCGCCTGATGCGCGCGGCACGGGCCATGCTCGATCCGATGATCAACCTGGGCCAGATCGACCGTACCGCCGCAGCACGCATCCTGCGCGACGACGTCGGCCTGTCCGAAGCGATGACCCGACAGGAGCTGGATCGCTACACCTTCAATGCGCCGGGCCAGGCCGGCGCCTACTTCTACGGCTATAGCCGCATCCTCGAGCTGCGCATGGAAACCGAGATCGCGCTGGGTAGCCGGTTCGACCGCCTTGCATTCAACAACTTCCTCATCGACCAGGGCCTGTTGCCGCCAGACCTGTTGGCCAAGGCGGTACGCGAGCAGTTTGTACCGGCGCAGCGATAGCCCGGCCTGGCCTCGTTCAAGTGCCGGGAAACCGGATTTGACATGCAGGCATTTGCCTGCATATAGTCCACTCAAGGGCGGCGCCTGCCAGCCCATCGCGAGGAACCTGCAATGGTGGATATCGCACACAGGGTCGGCATCAAGGCCCCCGCAAGCCAGGTGTACCAGGCCCTGGCCACCCCCGAAGGCGTGGCCGGATGGTGGGCCGAAGACACCCACGGCGACCGCGAGGTTGGCGGCACGGTCAAGGCGCGTTTCACGAGCAACGGCCAGGAGATCGGTGCGATGGAAATGAAGCTGGAACAGCTCATTCCCGGCGAGCTCGTGCTCTGGCAGTTCCTCGCCGGTCCTGCCGAATGGATCGGTACCCACGTGCGCTTCGCGCTGAAGCAGGAAGGCGACTACTGCATCGTCCTGTTCACTCATGAAGGCTGGAAGGAGCGTGTCGAGTTCACCTCCCACTGCAGTACCAAGTGGGCGGTGTTCCTGATGAGCCTGAAAGCACTGCTGGAAACCGGCAAAGGCCAACCCAACCCCCACGACGTCAGGATCGACAACTGGAACTGAAGACTTCCCCATGGCGGTAGACCACGTGCGCGACGCAGACAGGGTGTTCAGGGCGCTGGCCGATCCCACGCGCCGCACGCTGCTGGATCTGCTCTGCGAAGACAACGGCCAGACGCTGGGCCAGCTGTGCGAGCACCTGGACATGGCCCGGCAATCGGTCACCCAGCATCTGGGCCTGCTGGAAGACGCCAACCTGATCAGCACCGTGCGCCGTGGCCGCGAGAAGCTGCACTTCATCAACCCGGTGCCGCTGCATGAAGTCTACGAGCGCTGGGTACGCAAGTTCGAGCAGCAGCGCCTGAGCCTGCTGCATGACCTGAAACGAGAGCTGGAAGGAGAATGACGATGTCCGTTGAATCGACCCGCTTCATCCACGTGATCTATATCGCCTCCACCCCACAGAAGGTGTTCGAGGCCATCACCCGCCCCGAGATCGCCAGCCGCTACTGGGGCCACGAGAACGTCTCGGACTGGAAACCCGGCTCGCGCTGGCAGCACGTGCGCGCCGACGAAACGCGCTCGGTCGAGCTGGTCGGCGAAGTGGTGGAAAGCACCCCGCCCTCGCGGCTGGTCATCACCTGGGCCGCCGCCTCGCAGGCCGACAATCCCGATGCCTACAGCCGGGTCACCTTCGAGATCGTGCCCTACCAGGACATGGTGCGGCTGACCGTCACCCACGACGAATTGGAACCCGGCAGCGGCATGGATACCGGCATCCGCCAGGGCTGGCCGATCGTGCTGTCGAGCCTGAAGTCGCTGCTGGAGACCGGCAAGGGATTGGATGTGTTTGCGAAGCCGAGCTGAGTCGTGCCGCTATCGGCGGCGGAGCGCCATCCGCCGCCTGCGCCACCATCCGCTCAATCGCTCACTGTGCGCGCGCGCCCGTATTGTCCGTGCACATCCTGCTTGATCCAATCCGCCAGCAGGCGCAGATAGCCGTCGGTGATCCGCGTCGACACGCGGTTGCCCTCGGCATCGGTGCGGAACTCGACCATGCCATGGTCGGTGTCGGGGAACAGGTAGGTCTCGATCGGCTGTCCTGACGCGCGCAGGCGCGACAGGATCGAACGCGTGGCGGCAATCGGCGCGGCGCGGTCCTGCTCGGCCAGCACCCACAGCAACGGCACCTTCAGGCGGCGCAGCGCGGCCTCGGCGTCGTAGTCCCAGATCAGCTCCAGGTTGTCGAAGCGCGCACGACCGATCCTGCGCAGGTCAGCGTCACTCATGCGCAGCATGTCGCCGCTGTATTCGCCACTGATCGTCTTTGCCCACGGCGCAGCACCCACCTGCGCACGCACCCGGGCCAGTGCTTCGTAGCCCTGGCTGAAATGCGTGCGCATCAGCTGCGCGCTCGCATCCGATAGCTGGCCGACCTGCTTCATCGCCGCTGCATCCAGCTGCATGCGGCGCGCCTCGTCGAACAACTGCTCGCGGTCCTCCTCGATCGGTGACACCACCAGCCCGAAACCGATCGCCACGAAATCCGCCTGCGAGCGCGTCGCCGCCAGCGGCGCGATCCAACCGCCCTGGCTACCACCGAAGTACCCGGCCCGACCGAAACGCCCCGCCGCCAGCTCACGTGCCTTCGCCAAGGCCGCCGCCGCATCGTCAGCCAGCAGCTCGAAGTTCTGCGTGTACTCGCCTTCCGAATCGCCGGTGCCACGCTTCTGGTAGGCAAACACCGAGATCCCCTGCGCCACCAGCATGCGTTGGTAGATCGCCGCCACCGCCATCGTGCGTTCCGAGCCGTGCACCAGCACCACCAGCGGCCGCGTCGGGTCGGCCGGGCCAGCCGGCTCGATCAACTGCCCGACCAGCCTGGTTCCCGCACTGATGAAGGTCGCATCGGTATCGCGGGTCTGCAGTCGCTGCCAGCGCTGCGCGGCTCCCGCAGACGACCTGAAGCTGACCACATCGCCGCTGCAGCTCACAGGTGTGTTGGCATCGCCTGTGGCACCACGTCGCCCGTCCAGCATCAGATAACGCTGCCCCTTGGCCGGTGCCGCAGCGGGTGCGCCCAGCACCACGATGTTGCCCTGCCCGTCACCGTAGGCGCTGGCCGTGCACAACGCAGTGGCTGCAGCGGGCAGCGCCGCAGACAGAAGTACCGCCGTCAACAACAGGTTTGTTCCCATCAGTGCCTCGGACCTCCGTCGAAGTGTGCTGCCCAGCGCCAGCAGCAGCGAGATGCAGCGTAGCGCGTCCGGTGGTTGGCGTCATCGTCCTACAGTCCGGGCGCGTTGCATATTTCGTAGGCGTCCGATGGAAGCCTCCCGGCCCTGCGGCGAGGCTGATGCCCCCTTGAACCGCATCATCGATGCCGCAACTCCCCGGACGCGCATGATCCCCTCCCGAATCACCCTGGGCCTTCTGGCCTCTCTCACCGCAGCGCCTGCGTTCGCCGCGCTTCCAAACTGCCCCTACCAGTTCTGGTCTCCGCCTTCCCTCAAGTACAAGGAAAAACTACCCAACACGCACGCTCCGGGCGACAACACCTGCAGGAACACGGAGCTTTCCATCACGGATTGGTACTGGATGGACCGGGTCGAGCTTCCCGATCGCTTCCGGAACCTCAGGATCAAGAACATGTCCGTCTACCCGTCAAGCGTGGTGGAGATCCAAGGCCCGATCTACAACGTTCCGGGCGGGCCATTGAAGCTGCCCAGCGGCGAATCCATCGAGTTCCACGCCAACGCTACTGGTAGCGAGGGCGCATGGCTTGAATGGCAATCCAGCCTCGAGCTGAGCGTGCCCAACCAGCAACGCTGGCAGATCCCGACCAGCAAGCACCTGGTCTCCTTTGTCGTACTGCGCGATGGGCAACATGCTCGCGAGCTGCTACTGCCCAACCAGGGCACGGCCTATCAAACCATCGTGATCGACAACCTAGCGACCACGCCGACAGAGGTACTGGGTGGGGGTACGGACTTCCTCGACCAGCGAATCACCGTCCACCGCAAGCAGCTGGCGCGTGCGGAGTATGATCCCGCCAGGAAGGTGTGGACGTGGGTGCACGCACCGTACTACCACAACAACGACCCTCGGACCTGGGAGCACCGCGTTTCTTCCCGCACTATCGTGGAATTCAGCGATGGCAAGTGGGCGGGACTCATCACGCTGCCCCGTACACGTTCTGATCGCGACAGGATGATCTATCGTTCAAGCGCCTCCATCGACTCCGTCATCCGCCTTGACTACGGTGCACCCCAGGTGATCCTGCGCAAGGGTGACGAACTCGAGTTCGTCTTCCTCGCCGAACTGGGACATTGGCAGCTTGTTCGCCGGAGTGGGAAGGAGGTGAAGTTCCATGAGCTGCGCAATGGAAAGCTCGAGGAGAAGACCTCGTTTGTCCGCGTGGTGGTCGGCTCTCCCAATACGTCTTACCGGACGCTGACCCTGCCCAAGCCGGAGACCGAACGGCGCGTGCTTGTGGAGAACACGGCGCTGTGGCAGATCGATGTCGCCCACGGCACGCTGCGCGAAACGGTACGGCCACGCGAACAGGTTGCGTTCCGGGTCAATGACAAGGGCGTTTGGGAGCGTGAAACAACCACCATCGATCTACTGTTCATTGTCGACCAGCAGGTGGAAGCCGTTGGTGGGATGGGCGGCGCATTGAAGCTCATGGAGGAGAACCTCAAGCTGACCAATGAGGCCCTTGAAAACTCGGGCGCCACCTTCCGCTATCGCCAGGCCTACACGTTGGCGGACGATTTCACCTTCCCGGGCGTGGAGTCATTCGATATCGCCTACCGCCTGGCGCACGACCCCGACGTGACGGCCATCCGCAAGCTGATCAGGGCCGACGGCGTCTACTACGGCGGCACGCTCAACACCAACAAGCGGCTGCCGTGCGGCAACGCATACGCAGCCCCCTCTCAGGGCATCTACTCGATTGCCACATCGCTGCTGTGCCCCACCACCACGCTGCGCCAGCAGGTCGCCTACGGCCTGGGCATGCCCAAGGCGCAGCCGCGCCAGCCGGTACCCGTCATTGGCTACGGCAATGAATTGCCGTACTACCCGACCCCGAACAGAGTGCTGCCCGACGGCTACCGCATGTTCAACCCTGGGCAGGAAGGCTATGTGGACAGGATGAACGAACGCGCCGAACTGGTCGCAGGATTCTCCGACCTGCTGTAAGTACCCCTGCCGCCCGGGTTCGCCCGGGCGGCAGCCTCCAAGGCCGGCGCACCGCTGCATACGCCAGATGAGCAGGAACGACGCGTGAACCCGGTTCCGACCGCGCTCCGACGCCGCCCGCCACAGCATCGCCCACAGGCTCCCCAGGCGACGTTCGATGCGTGCTTCAGACGCAGATTCCCTGCACAGCAAGGTGGCGGCGGTCACCCTCGGCTTCTGGGTGATGAAGATCGCCGCCACCACCCTCGGCGAGACCGCCGGCGACCTGCTGTCGATGACGCTCAACCTGGGCTATACAGCCAGCTCGGCCATCCTGCTGACGGTCTTCGCCGGCCTGCTTACCCTGCAATTGTCGGCACGGCGCTTCCACCCGGTGCTGTTCTGGTCGGTGGTGCTGGCCACCAGCACCGCTGGCACCACCCTGTCGGACCTGATCGACCGCACGCTCGGCCTGGGCTACGCCACCGGCGCCAGCCTGCTGGCCGGTTGCCTGGCGCTGGTGTTGCTGGCCTGGCGCATGTCGGAGAAGTCGATCTCGGTCAGCAATATCGCATCGCGCCGCGCCGAAGGCTTCTACTGGACCGCCGTGCTGTTCTCCAACACGCTGGGCACCGCGCTGGGGGATTTCCTCGCCGACGATTCCGGGCTGGGCTTCACCGGCGGCGCACTGCTGATCGGCAGCCTCATCGCGCTCACCGCACTGGCCAGCCGCATCAAGGGCATCAACCGGGTCATCCTGTTCTGGATCGCCTTCGTGCTCACCCGCCCGTTCGGCGCCACCTTCGGCGATCTGCTCACCAAGCCGCTGGAAAAGGGCGGCCTGGGCTTCGGCACGGTAGGCTCGTCGCTGGTGCTGTTCACCATCCTGTTAACGCTGGTGACGCTGCGGCGCACCCAACCGGCCAGCTAACGCGCGGTCCAGCCCCCATCCACCGGCAGCGCCGTGCCGGTGATCTGGGCAGCGGCATCCGAGGCCAGGAACACCACCATCTCGCCCAGCTGCTCGGGCGTCACGAACTGCAACGAAGGCTGCTTTTCGGCCAGTAGCGCGCGGGCGGCCGATTCCTGATCCGTGCCGTCCTTCTCCGCCAACGCGGTGATCTGCTGCTCGACCAGCGCGGTCCGCACCCAGCCCGGGCAGATGGCATTGGCGGTGATGCCAGTGCCCGCATTCTCCAGCGCGGTCACCTTGGTGAAGCCCACCACGCCATGCTTGGCCGCCACATAGGCCGACTTGTTCACCGAGCCCACCAACCCGTGCACCGACGCGATGTTGATGATGCGGCCAGCGCCCTGCTGCTTCATGTGCGGCAAGGCCGCCGCCGTGGCATGGAACACCGCCGACAGGTTCAGCGCCAGGATCGCATCCCACTTCTCGACCGGGAATTCCTCGATCGACGCGGTGTGCTGGATGCCCGCGTTGTTCACCAGGATGTCGATGCGCCCCATCTTCGCAACGGCGTGGTCGATCATGCCTCGCACTGCCTCGCCACGGGAAAGATCGGCGCCGTCATGTGCCACGCGCACCCCAAACTCGGCTTCCAGCCCGGTACGGATGCGCTCGATTTCCGCCGCGTCGCCGAAGCCATTCAGCACGATGTCGGCGCCCTTCCGCGCCAGCGCCGTGGCAATGCCGAGACCGATACCGCTGGTGGAGCCGGTGACCACCGCAACCTTTCCAGAGAACATGGGCGAGCTTCCATTGGGCGTAGGTCGCCAGTGTAGCGTTACCGGCCTCCGCACCCTCCTCCTACGTGCCCACGTCCAACGCCCCGTCAATCCAGACCGAAGTGGCTGAAGCCGCGCCGGTTGCTGCTCACCTCCACGAAGCCGAAGCAACACCATCGCCAATCCAACTTGAGCCAGACGTTCCAGCCCCCCTCGCAGCAGCCGAGCCCGCTGTGCCCCCGCTGATAACAGACGTCGCGCCCAAGGTTCCGGAGCATGAGGCTCCTTACACGCCACCACCCATGGAAGCGGAGGCAGCACCACCCTCAAGCGCAACGGCCCAGTGCGAACTCGAAGCGCCGCCCGCATCCCTGCTGCCTACCGAGCCCGAGCATCCCGATCATGCGCTCTACCAACAGGTGCGCGAAGGCGTAGCGGCGCTGGACGCCAAACACGGTCGCACCTTCGACGAAGCCAGCGAACGCATGACCGCCAGCCTGCTGGTGGTGGCCAAGGACAACGACCTGGACCGCGTCGACCACGTACTGCTGAGCAACGCCACGGCAGACAAACCGGCCGGTCACACCCTGTTCGTGGTGCAGGGCGAGCCCAGCGACCCGGCACACCAGCGCGCAGCAATGCCGACCGAACTGGCTGCGCAGACCACGGTGGAAGAATCCATGCAGCAGTTCGACGCCGTCAGCCGCGAAGCGCAGCAGCGCGCCATCGCCAACCAGCTTGAGCAGCAACTGGAAGATCAGCGCGTGCAGCAGGATATCCAGATCCGCGCCGCCAGCATGGGCTGATGGATTCCCGCAACACGCGAGGCACGGTTCAGCTTCAACAGAATCGAACGTTGCAGAATTTAGACCGTTTCAATCAATCATCGAGCTGGCCGACCTCAAAATGAGGTGTCGTTTCTCTTCACCATCCGCCCTAACATCACATCTTCTTCGAAGACGACTCGTTTCATTCGAAAAACTAGAAACAACACTCATGACCGATCTACCCGCCGAATCAATTTCCAGCGCCCCGCCTTCCCCGACTTCATTGCGAGCATCCCACCTTGCCAAGCTTCTTCCACCCCTGGCCGGCGGTGCAGTAGCCGTTGCAACCATTGTTGGCTTTGCGCTGCACTTTGCGGGTGAAGTTGCCTACTCTACTTACCTCACCCACATGGGAATACAGCCTTCCTCATTTTCCCAAGCGGCAGACTGGAAGATCATCCACGGTCTTTTTGTGGTCCTCGACCAAAGCACATGGTTCGTGGAACATACGCCACTGAAACGCATCGCGGTGGCGCTGATGATCGCAACGTTCCCACTTGTTATCGCCGGAGCATCCGCAAAGCAGAATCCCCGCCCAAGGCATTGGCTGATGCAAATTCCCTACTGGGTCCGCCAACCGTTCGTCGTCTACTTCTTCTTGGTGGCCATCCTCGCCAGCGGCGTGGCTTTTGGTTCACTGATCCTGCTCGGCAGCACGATTCCAGGTGTTGTGGGCGAGCGATTCGGCGCTTCGGAGGCGGCCAAACACGCCGAGCGCCTAGAACGTGGCGAATTCAAAGCCATTTCAGAGCTATGGAAGGACGACCAGCGACAGATGCGAGGCGAGATCATTGTTACGAGTGCAGATCTCATCGCCCTCTACGACATGGACAGCAAGGTCATGCGCACGATTTCCAGGGACAGCATTGAGATTCGCGCGCTGCTTGGACTGGCCGCAGACGCGGGTGCTGGCTCAACGCTTGGGTCGCAGTAATGGGACAAGCAATGCCTGACGGTGAAGCGGACTTGCGTTTGACGGCGAAGACTACTCCGACATGGCTCTACGCCTCGGCTTTCTGGGAGGCTGACGATGATGGAACTACAAGGGCTTCTTTTGAAGGTCATTGTTCGTTCTGCGTAAGCAGAATCCAAGAGTGATCGAACCGCGATAGCAAGCGGACAACACCATCGGCTGGCCACTGGCAGCAATAGAAGCCTTGAGGCGAACGTACCCGGCAACGGCGGAGCTACTGTGATGCTCCCTGGCCCGAGAGATTCAGCCCCGCCGAAGCCCGGAGGGCACTTCATCTACTTCGCATTTTGCAGGGCACCCTGGCTTCCGTACCCAGCCAGAGCTGCGCCCGCGATCTACAAAATTCCAGCCGCCTTGGCATCGGCGGTTTGTTGCGACAGAACATCAACTGCAGCGCGCATAGCCTCCTCCAACGATCTGCGGCGAGCCATCGCGGCCTGTCGCATCTGCAGAATGGCCAATCGGCCAGCCACCAGATCAGACTCGATTTGAGCCCGCCGTCCTTGAATGGTTCGATCGAGATCTGCGACCTGCCGGGGATCGATCGCCGAGTTCGGGTCAAAACGGAATCGCGCCTCTATGTCCTGCCGCCACTTCATCAAGCGATCCGTCAACGCGGGCCCAAACCCCGGAACGTTTAGGACTGCATGACGACTGACATCCGCTGCCGTTTCGATGCCGAAGGACTCCAGCATGGCCTTCTTGGTTGCGCCGATTCCAGGTATGGAGGCGCGCTCGATCTCGAACTTATCCAAGAACTGCTTCAGCGCGCTCTGATGGCGGTTGCTGAAAAGTGCGCGGTAACGCTTTTCTCGCTCTGCGGGCAGCCCGGCATGCTCGTCGCGCAATGGGCGAAGGTGGTTTTGCTTCGCCTGTAACTGTGTGTCGGCTTGCTCTTGAGCCCATCGCGCCGCAAGGCCGTCGTAGTGGGCCTTCGCCTTCTGGTAGCTGACAGCCAAGGGCGCCGAGTCCGGGCGTCCACGGCTGTTAACCCACGCCCCCATTGCCCACCCGATGCAAGCCCACAGAGGCGCGAGCACGGCCGAGAGCGCAATACCCAGCACCGAGATTGCCAGGCCCACAAGCCACCCCGAGGTTTGCCACAAAGCGCGACGTCGGCCCCACGCTTGCATCTGGGGAGCGGCCGGCACGATCTTCAGCTGAGGGATGGCCTGTATCGGGGGCAGCGTCGCCGTCATGATATCTCGCCAAACAGCTTCAAGGTCGAACGGACCAGAAGCGAGCTTGGGAATAACTACTGCAGCACCACCAAATAGCGCAATACCGGCGCGCTCAATCGGACACCAAGGGCACTCGGCCAGCCCATTGAAATGGAAATGGGAAGGCCTCGAAGTACACCTTTTGAAGTTCTGCTCTAGCTTGGTCAGGGCTTGAACCCAATCTTCTGCCTTGGGACGCCCGTTCGGTCTAGCCCCCTCAGTGCCGAACGCTTTTTCCCACAGGTCTGCAACCCAAGGCGACGCCGCAGCTGGATGAGCGCTCAGCGGCGGCGGGCTCATTCGGGCCCGTGCAGTGTCTTTGCCGTAAGCGTAGCGGAACTCCGGGATTGCCTTTTCGATTGGCATGTCTCCCGGGCCACTGTAGCGTCCGGCAAACGGGTGACGACCGTTCATGAGCATCTGGAAAATCAGGACGGCCAATCCGAAGTTGTCATGATTGGCCGTTCGCGCAACTTGCTTGAACGCCTTCCCGTGGAGCTCAGGGGGAGTGAAATCCTGGACACCAACCTCGCAAAGGAAAGTCCGCCCTTGATGCGTGATCTGGAAGCTGTCGGTATCGATCAGCTTCACCGTCGCATCAGGCGACACCCGTACGCCACCATGGTTGACGTCCCCAACCAAGTGGCCGGCCTGGTGAAGAACGGAAAACGCCCTAGCCGTGTTCAGCGCTGCGCGGACCACCAGCCGCCAGTCGGCTTGCGGGAAGTCCGCCAACCGGCTCTTGGGACTGTAGAGCTTATGGATGTCCTTAGATGCGCGAAGGTTGGCCATGACAAAGCCGCAGACCTTGCCGTCGGATTGTCGCAGCACATCGGTGGGCCAGGCCGTGAGTTGATCCAGTGCTGTGGTCCGGAGAGCGGCCATGGCCAGCAGTTTGTCCGCTCTCTCACCGCTGATCGCCGTCGAATAGATCTTGGCGGCCGAATCGGGCTTGCCTTCGACCTCGAAGACTGTTCCTTCACCGCCTTTGCCCAGCTGCTTTCCTAGGCGGACCGGTCCGGATTTGCCAACCAGAACAGGCAGAGCCACTTAGGCCTCCTCTGGTGACGCCGATGCCTCAGGCACCTTCCCCAGCCGACTGGCAAGCAGGAGCGTCTTGTCGTCGTCCGTCCGGTCGCAGATCAGGGGAGAATCGAGGTATGCCTCCAGCTTGGAAGACAACTCTTCGCTGTAACCCAGACTTGTTAGCGCTCGCACCGGTGAGAATATCTTGTCGAAAAAAGGCGAATGCACGCTTTGCGTGGCTTGATGAAGCACTAGCGCTTCAATGCCGTCAGTGAACACAGCGACCTCATCGACGGGGCCTGCACTACAAGAAAACTCGGCGTTCAAGACGGCCACTGGATCCGTGACAAAGACTGTGGTGTTGATGTATTCCCCGTGTTGGGGCCAGAACACGTAGGCCCAATCGTCGCCACGGGGGCGGATAACAATGGCGCCGTCGCCCACTTGGAAGAAACAAGCATGGGTTGGGGACACGATAGCGGCCACCACGGTGCACGCATACTCCCTGACCTCCAGCCCATCGGAAGCTGCCCTGTGGGCAATGCGGGCAGCTACGCCGGTAAGCCAGTTCAGTGCGACGTCCCGGGTGACCTGTTCAATGCCTTGGCCGTCGTCAAAATGATTGCGTACGCAATCCCGAATCTCCGCCGTCGCCAGCTTCGCTCCTGTCGCCGATCGCGAAGCGCTGCCGGCACCGTCCGACGCCACCAGGAGCACGGCACCGTGCTCTTGGAAGACCTCCTGCTCACAGGCATCCTGACAATCCGTCCCAGACTTGATGTGGGACGTTCCAATCGAGGACGCTGCGGCGACGCGCCAGTCCAGCAACTCCATTACACGCTGGCCCAGCCATCTGGCGCCGTGGGGTTTACCAAAGTCACATTGTCACCTGGGGTCGAATGGGAAACCGCGCCCATGGAGTTAGAGAGCCACTTGAACAACTCCCTGAACTGAAGGCCCTTGAGGTTGAGCGGCGCACGCGTGGAGATCTGGCTGAGGATATCCATGTCCGCGCCTTTCACGCCAACTGCGAAGAACTGGAAGTTCTTCGTCGCCTCCCCCTCTCGAACCAAAGCAGCTGCGCGCTGCCAGGAGTCGGTCGGCGCTCCATCGGTGATCAGAAACACCCAAGGCCGATAGTAGGAGACACCATTGGCTTTGTAGACTTCTTTGCGCTGCCGAACCATCTCCAGCCCCTGCTCGATCGCCGCGCCCATCGGGGTGTCCCCCGTGCATGACAGGACCGGCGGATAGAAGCTATCAGCCGTAACGAAGTCTGTGACCGTTTGAACGGGCCCGAACGTGACGATGGCCACCTCAACCCGCTTAGCTGCGAGCGAGTCGGAGTTCAGCTCTTCCTGAAACTGCAGCAGTCCGGCGTTGAGCTCCTCAATCGGCTTGCCTCCCATCGACCCAGAGGTATCCAACAGAAGCAAACAAGCACAGCGGTTTTCCGGGTTCTCGGCAAAATCGCTGGCCCCGAAAGGCACTTGATCAAAATCATTCATGACGCTGGATTTCCCTGTCCACTAACTGGAAGTGCCATCATAGCTCCGCCGTCCAACCCAATCTATGATGGGCCATGGTCACGCACTCCTCCCCCGCTTCACTACCAGTTTGGGCGCCGCGAGGATTCGCGGATTGGGCCCCTTTGGCCGTTTCTGCCGCCGTGATCCTGATTTTGGTGACCTCTTTGCTCGCGCGCACCGCAAGTGATGCAAAGTCCATGCCAAATTATGCGATCCGGAAAGAAAGTGCAGTAGCAGCATCGGCACCGCCGACATTGAATGGGGCAACACCTGCTGTCTCGACGGTTCGGGTGGGCACCCTGCGCTTGGTGCCCACCGTTCAACTGCCGTCGGCGAAGCAGCCGACTCAAGCAGACACGCAGTGCCCTCGCCCCGTATTGGGCTCGCTCTCGCCTCAAGCCAATGCAGCGAACGCAGCGGGCTGGCATGTCAGCGCGGACGAGACGGTCAACGGCTTTCAGTTTGTCATGGTAGACGCAGGCGCCGAGAAGGGGCCAACCGGTTGCGCGGCCATCGGAGCCAGCGCACTGGTGTTCAATGCCCACGGCCTGATTGCCATCGCCTACGATCGAAACACTAAGCCATCTTCGAGGCTGGGTTCGCTTACCGTCAACCAATCAAGTTCTGTGCGTCTCGGGTCGCTCAGAGGGCCTCTCGCCGCAATCATGGTCAGCGATCAGGAGATCGGCCTTAAGCCTCTGGCAACGAGCAGGCAGCGCAGATCATCGAAATGATATCCGGCCTAGATTGGTCAGTTGATCGGCAAAGGCGATCCCGTGACCCGGAAGACTCAGTATGTGCCTTCTTCTCGTTGGTGACGCCGAGCCTCCAAATCCCGGGAGAGCAGTGCGGAGATGTCTTGGTTCAGCGCCGCCTAAGCCAGCTCGCTGAGGGCCTAGTCCATTTGCTGTCCAAGAGACTGCACCGATATCGCCTTGGTCCGACCATGAAGAATTCTTACAGGGACAAAGAGCTAGTCGCCTTTCACGTAAGCACGCGCGAAGGGATCTGAACTTGTTCATTTTTGGCAAACTGCACTTGGTGGACGATCACATCCAGCCACCCGGCCCGCCATCCCGATCACGCCATCTATCAGCAGGTGCGCGCTATCGCCAACGAACTTGAGTAGTATCTCGAAGATCAACGCGTTCAACAGGATATTCAGATCTGTGCAGCCACCATGGGCTGAGTGGGCGGCAACCCGCCCTCCCATCCCCTCTGTTTACCAATCAGCGCGGCTGCTATCGCCGCAGAATCAAAAGAACAGACCGGCTCGATCAACGGTCGCCAGCGGATTGACCTTCCGCACCGCCTCCAGGAACAGTAGGAAATCGCGGTTGAACAGCGTCAGGTTGTTGGTGAACGTCACGCAATTTCTGCCCGACGCTTTGCTGAAGCACACCTGCCAGACATAGCGCCCGTAGATCCTGTCGGACGTTCGTGTGACTGAGGTGATCTGCGAGAGCGGAACCGCCGTGGGCACTGGCCCACTCCGCAGGTAGAAGGACGCCGCATCAAAGAAGTAGTGCTCCCGACCTTCTTTCCCATCCACCATCACCAAGGTCATGGACCTGCCGGAAATCCGGCGCGGAGCATGCAAACGCAGCCCCGTCTCTACGGACGAGCGAGCAGTTGCTGCCATTCGCCGCAGGGTGAACCATAGGATCACCAACGGAAGTGCCGCGAGGACAATGAAACCTACGGTCTTCAAAACAGTTTCCAGCGTGCTGGGCACACAGATCTCCAGGATGAACGTTCAGGCACTTGCAAGGCCCGACTAGATCCACGCCACGCGTGGATGTCTGGCTTCAACGCCCCATCACTTCCAATGATCCGGCCCCAGGAACGGCAGGCTCAACACAAACACCGGCACCGCCACAGGGATCAACGCCGCGCCGAGCACCTTGCCCGCCGCCGAACCCACACCCGGCTTGTCCTCCCTCTCCGGCAGGATCCGCTGCGCCCGCGCATTGATCGGCTGTGCCAGCTTCCCCTTCTCTGCCAGTGCCGCAGCATCGGGTAACTTCACCCGCTCGCCGTCGCCCTCGAACAGCGCGCTGTAATAGCTGCCGCCCTTCCTTGAAAGATTGCAGGCGCGGTCAAACGCCAGCGCGTAACGGGTCCGGTCCATCGGCAGGTAGTAGCGCGCCCGCTCCTCCACGGCCTTGGCCTCACGCGGGGGGACCTCAATCCGCTCCAGCTTGAACTGCGCGGCCTGTTCCGCCGTCACCTGCTCCGGCCGCAGCAGCAGCGCATAGCTGCCGTGCACCTTGGCCTTGTTGGCCGGGTCGCGCCAATCCTCATGGAAGTACATCTGCGCGCAGGCCACCGCCTCGCGCAGCGGGCTGTCCATCAGCGCCCGGTACTCGCGGAACGGCGCGGCATTGAAGCGCATCGGCTCGTCATAGCGCGGCAACAGGTACAGCTTGCCGTCGTCGGCCACGAACGCACTGGTGATCTCGCGACTTGAGGCGTGCTCCTCCGGGCCACTGGCACAGCCGGACAGCAAGCCAAGGCACAGGGCGGAGAGGATGAAGAAGGACGTTCGCATATCGTGTTCGAGGGCTTCCCTGAGAAAACGGCCCCTCCCGAAGGGACGAGGCAAGCCCGTCATGGTGCCATGCCGGCCTTGCCATGCCCAATCAGTGCGACTCCACCACACCCACAACGCGGTCGAACCTGCAGTTGCGCAGATCCTCACGACTCAACCAGAACGTGGCCTGGCCACAGTCACCAAAGACCAGATCAATCGCCGGGTCACACGCCAACTGCAGCAGGCAGACCGCGTCGCCCTCGCCTTCCACGTCGGGCACGATGCCGTGCAAGCGCGGTACGTGCCCCAGCATCTGGTGCACGCGCGCCTCGGCGCAGCGCTTGCGGCCATCAGGCAACGTGCCCAGGCTTTCATCAAACGGCAGATGTTCGTCCTGCAATTGGCGGTACATCAGTGCAGGAATACGTGCGGCCGCAACGGGTGACCCTGCCGCGTAGGCAACCGCCGCCAGCAGTCCCTTGGTGAACGCCCGGCCCATGCCCAGGTCGGTCAGCGTCATACGCTCGAAGTCGTCGCTGATCTGTCCGATAATCCACTCACGGAATGCCTCCCGCGTTGCATCATCCGGGGCTTCATCCAGACCAATGGCGGCGGCGCGCTTCACCCATGCGCGTACATCGGCGTAATCAATACCCCCGCGCTTGCCTGCACGCCGTTCATTACCGATCACCCGTGAAAGGCGGTCAATGATGATTCCTACCTGGGGAAAATCGGTCTGGTAACGCAACCATTGCACCGGAAAGGTCCACGCAGGTGACTGCGGGCGCTCCCATTCCGTGGCGGCGTCCGCGCGCGGAAACAGACCCGTGGCTGCCACCACCGCACCCAGCCGCATTTCGTGCAGTCGCGAGGGGTAGATCTCGTAGTACGGCCGATCCTCCTCACCCGGCGGCAGCTCCAGCTCGTCCGGCCAGGTATCCATGTGCCGCGCCACCAAGGGCCATTGAACATGCACGCATGGGCCATCTTCGTCAGGCAGCAGCCATGCAGGATTGCGGTGCGCATGGTCCGAAGGACCTTCATCCAGAATCGGGCGCACGCCGACCGGCAGCGCACGCACGTGCTGATCGACCGCGACCTCGGATGCGTACAGCACTCGCACACGTTGCTGCGGTTCGTCCGTGTCCCATATCTGCTCTTCGTCGTTCATGGCGAAGAAGAACAGCATGCCTTGCGAGGGCATATCGGGATCCACGCCTGGCAGCTCGGCGCAATCGATCTGCGCCAGGAAGTGCATCGGCGCCGCTTTGCCGTAACTCTCGCCAACCGGCCAATCCATCCCATCGGGCAATTGCGGCAGACCGCCTAGACGGCTGCGAACCCTGGGGAATGCCGCCGGCGGGTAGAAACGCTGCAGCACCAGGGCCGGGGTGCGGTGCTTGGCGAAGAAGGCCTCAAGCACGGCTTCAGCATGGTGGTCGCGCTGGTCGGCGTGGTACATTGAATCGGCCTGAGCATCCATTTCGATGACCTCCTTTTGAGTCTGGATCGAGCACCACAGGTATATCACCACCCGGTCTGCCAGTACCGCCCGGTGATGATCCACTCACCAGCGCGCCAGACTGCGTGTTGGTTGGCGAAATGAGCCAGCGGCTGCGGGCCGTGCGTCTTGGCCAAGGGCCAGGTCAGCCACCCGGCAGGCCTTTGAAGAAGCGCCGCGACATAAGCCGCATTTCCAGCATGCCGATTGCGGCATCCGTGGGTCGCCGCCCCCTTCAGCCGTGCCGGCGCAGTCGGCATCGCGATTGCCGCCACGTCTGTCGCAATCGCCAAACACTTTGCCCCGTTACTGGGGAACCGATGAAGAAGAAAGCCCACTCTTGAAAGGAGAGCGCGTAAATGAACGCTGATGATGTGAAGTCAATACCGATGATGGACCCGCTCGCGAACCAGCACACCGGTGGATCGAGTGCATCCAGACGCACCATCTACGTAGATCTTGATGGCGTAATGGCCGACTTCGACGCGGCATTTCCCGCCCTGTTTGGCCTGGACCACCGCGTGCTTGCCGATGATGAAATGTGGGGGCACATCAACAGCCACCCGTCATTCTTCCGCGACCTTCCGCCGATGCAAGGCGCAGTGGAGTTCTTCCACAGCATCCACCACTTGAACCCGGTGATTCTCACGGCCTGCCCGAAATCGAACTACCCACTCGCTGCCATGCAGAAGCGGCAGTGGGTCCGCGAGCACCTGTCAGCAACCTGCCTGGTGTTGCCTGTGCTCGGCGGCAGGCACAAGCCTCTTTTCATGCACCAGCCAGGCGATGTTCTGATCGACGATTTCGAAGCGAACTGTGATGCCTGGACAGCGGCCGGGGGCGTGGCGATCAAGCACGCCGGCGATTGGACTGCGACGCGTCACGCGCTTTCCCAGATTGAAGATCTGTCAGGGGCAGCGCTCGCAAAGGGCTGATGCCCTCTCTGCCGACCACGTTGGCACTTCCATAGACAGGCCGAGGCGCTGGCCCCTCGGCCCCCAAGGCTGGCAACCTGCTGCGCAGCCCCGCCCTACTTCAACCGCTCCACCAACCGCTGCCCCACCTCCAGCGCCGAGGCCGGGTTCTGCCCGGTAATCAGCTCGCGGTCCACCACCACATGCCCGGTCCACGGCGCAGCATTACTGCTGAACTTGGCCCCCGCCCGCTGCAACGCCGTCTGCGGGTAGAACTTCATCTCACCGCCGCCCAGCAGCGGCTTGGCCTGCTCTTCTTCCTGGTTGCTGATCACCGTCATCTGGTAGCCGCTGTAGATCCACTTCGGCGTTGCCGGCGTCGCGCCCGCTTCCAGCTTTGCCACGAAACCACCGGCATCGGGCAGTGTGGACAGCAGTGCGATCGGCCCATGGCAGACCAGCGCGGTGGTCTTGTTGCGCTGGTGGAAGTCGGCCAGCAGCCGGCCCAGCGCCGGGCTCTTCAGCAGGTCCTGCATCGGTGCGTGGCCACCGGGAATGTAGACCGCGTCGAACCGCGCGTAGCCCTGCTGCTCGACGCGCGCCAGGCTCACCACCGGCGAGGCCGTCGGCGAGGTCAGCGCCAGCTTCTCCAGCAGGTCCTTGTGCAGCGTCAGCTGCGCGGCATCGTTGCCGAAGTACGCCGGCGTCACCGAGGACGCATCCACCGTCGGCGCCAGCCCCTGCGGCGTGGCGAAGGTCACCTCGTGGCCCGCGTCCAGCAGCAGCTTGACCGGCTGCATCAGCTCGTTGAGATAGAAGCCGGTGGACAGCACCTTGCCGTCCTTCAGGTCCAGGTGGTTCTCGTCGGACAGCACCACCAGCACGTTGGCGGCATGCGCGCCGGTGGCGCCCAGGGTCAGGGCCAGCGCTGCGGCCAGTCGGGTCATCAGGTTCATGGGGAGCTCCTATCAGGGAATGGCGGCCACTTTATTCATCGCCCCAGCGGCGATAAATTGGCCCCATCGCAAAACATCTGTTCCCCGGAGAGCCAAATGAGCCGCAAGTTCGACTACCTGGGCGATGTGGAGGTGTTCCTGGCGGTGGTCGAGCACGGCTCGTTCACGGCCGGCGCCGTGGCGCTTTCCACCACGCCCTCGGTGCTGAGCCGCGCGGTCACCCGCCTGGAAGCGCGGCTGGGCCGGCAGCTGCTGCAGCGCACCACCCGCCGCGTGGGCCTGACCGACGCCGGGCGGCTCTATCTGGAACAGGTGCGCACCGCCTTCGGCCTGCTGGACGACGCCGAGCGCGACGTACTGGCCCAGGATGGTGCGCTGGCCGGCCGCGTGCGCCTGAGCGTGCCCACCACCTATGGCCACTACCGGCTGCCGCCCGTGCTGGCGCGCTTTGCGCAGCAGTACCCACAGGTGCAGGTGGAACTGAACATCACCAACCGCAACGTGGACCTGGTGGCCGAAGGCTTCGACCTGGCCATCCGCCTGGGCCAGCTGCCGGACAGCGGGCTGGTGGCGCGAAAGCTGGAAGACGCTCCGCTGCTGCTCGTGGCTTCTCCGGAGTACCTGCAGCGCCGGGGTACGCCGCAGACGCTGGACGACCTGCAGCAGCACCTGTGCCTGCCCTTCGTGATGCCGCGCACCGGGCGGCTGGCGCCGTGGATCTTCCGCGACGACGGGCGCGACGTGGACTGGCTGCCGCGTTCGTCCATCGAGACCTCCGACGATGTGCTGGGCGTGGTGTCGCTGGCCGAACAGGGCATCGGCATCTGCCAGAGCTATGAATTCATCGTGCGCGAGCGGTTGCAGCGCGGGCAGCTGGTGGAAGTGCTGCCGCAGCTGCGGGGGCGATCGCGGCCGTTCTCGGTGATCTATGCGCCGCATCGGCGGCAGTCTGCGGCGGCAAGGGCGATGATTGAGTTGCTGGTGGGGAATGCGGCTGAGGCTGGCGTCGGCTGAAGCCGGGGGCTTGTTAACGGTGTCGGGATTGAACCGTTTTTCGGGGGTGTGCGGCTGATCGCGCGCCGTTGCGTGGCGAAGCTGACTAAGAACTGTTGCAAAGTAAGCTGTCGCGCTATTCGCTTGTGGCTACAGCGGCTCAAGGGACCAGCTGGCGCAGTTGGGCGCGCTGCCAGAAGCAACGGTGAATCGCTTCCGCAGCGCGGGCCAAAGTAGCCGGGCATGCTCCGGCCGCGGGCCGGCAGCGCGTGATTCACACGAATCTATTGCGGAGTAACCACTGAGCGGGCGCCAATTCATCAAGAGCGTAGACCGCGGGATCACCCTCTTTCCAGAACGCATCGGCGATCGAACGCCGTTGCGCTTGGTCCACGCCAGCGATCAACACCGGGTCGACCATGTCGAATTGCTGCAGCAACGGCTCCTCCTCGATCTTGACCTGCAGTCGCTTGGCGTAAGGCTCGGCGGTGTCCAGTGCCCCAACAAAGGGCGAGGCAAGAATCCTGGGAGGCTGGGCAGGCAGTTGCGCAGATAGCGCGCCTGCCTGCTTGCGCGCCCCGCCTCTGTCAGTGGAATCAAAGCATGGGGCATAGTGATGCCTCCGGCGTTGGAGACACTTCCTCCGTGGCGTACCAGATAGATGGAGCGAAGCATCAATGCGGATTCCTATCAGCTTGGCCTGATACTAGATGGGAATTCCCAGCCTCTTGCAGGAATGAGTGATTCGCTCCCATGCCCCGTTAGTCTGCCTCCAGTACCTGCGGCACATAGATGCGGCGCAACGGCAGCAGGCCCTTGTGTCGCGAATCAAACTGCTCGTAGTGGGCGAAGACCAGGTCCACCAGTTCATCGCCGTCGATCAGGCGCAGGTTGGCCTTGCCCTGTTCGAAATTGCGGCAGGCAGGGCTGTAGCTGCCCAAGGTCACGAACAGCCCGTATTCGCCGTGGGACAGCTTGCCGTACAACGCCGACACGTCCTTGTCGGTCACGGTGTTGGGGCTGCTCTTGACCTGCACCTTGATGATGGGCGGTTCGATGCCCAGGTGGTCCTTGTGGGCAATCACGTCCACGCTGGGTTCGTTCACCCGGGTCTTGCGCGCGTGGTAGCCCATGCATTGCAGCAGGTGCACCACAAAGTCCTCCAGCGGGAGGCCCTTCAATTCCAGCGCCAAACGCTTGAGCACGAAGTCGCGGGTGGTGTCTTCCATGTCATCGGTAACCAGGCCCACCGAATGGTCCTGGTCCACCGGCAACGCAGGTGCATACTTGCCGCCCACCGCCGCGCGGAACTCGTCCGCATAGCTCTTGACCTGGAACAGGCTGAGCGCCGAGCCGATTTCGTACAGCGCGCCCTGAATGAACTGCAGGCGTGGCACGTGGCTCAGCCATTGCACGCTGCGGCGGTGCGGATAGCCTTGGATGGCATCGGCCACGTACTGGTACGAGCCAGTGACGCGGCCAATGTGCACTTGCTTGTCCTGCTTGGAGGGGTAAACCACCAAGTCGCCGGCCTTCATCTCGTGGAGGAACCGGTAGGGAATACCCGAAACGGTGGCAATCCCGCCCTTCTTCGCCTCCGGGTAGGCCTGCACATAGCACTGCCGGAAGGCGTCGCGGTCGGCTGCCAGCCGCGACAAGTCGCCCATGGCATCCCAGCCAATGGCAATGCAGCCTTGTTTGAGGAACAAGGCGTCGGCATCGCCGGTGCGGCCTGCATGGATGCCCCACACTACTTCATTCATCTGTATGGCCTTGTGTCTGCATGTGGGAGTCAGCCGTCTTCACGGATATCCAGCGGTGGCAACGCAGCGACGATCTTCTGGGTTTCGAGGCTGACGGTGACCACGCGCTGGAACAGTTCCAGCGGGTACTTCGGATCGTGCATGGTCTCGATGGCCCAGTCGTTGGCGTCGTTGACGATGCCGCTGGCCTTGTCCACGCGCACGGCTTGGCGTTCCATCACCCAGTCGAGCGCAGCCTTGCCATTGACCACGTACTCCCAAGCCGCCTCCGGAATGTCACGCAGGGTGATCTTGTTGTTGTAGATCACGGTGCCGCGGTCGTTGACCGACTTGCCGGTGTCCGGGTCCTTCTTCTTTCCGAACTTCATCTTCTCGACGCGGTAGTCGGCGTCCGTCAGCTTGCCCTTGGTCTCAACCGTGAGCGGGTATTTCTCAACCGTTTCGTAGTTCAAGTGCAACGCGGCGAGATAACGCCCAGCTTTGCTGAAACGCCAGAAGTCCTGCGCGGTGCGCACGCGCGGGATGCGCGGCAGTTCCTTGCTCAGGTTGTCGGCATAACGTTCGCGGTAGTCGGGCGAATGCAGCAGGCCGTAGATATAGTAGAAGAGGTCTTCCTTGCTGATAGCCTTTTCGGGGTAGGCAGACTGGAAGTGAGCCAGGCCAGCGTCGGTGATGGCGTCGCGGCGGCGCGGGCCATCGCCGGTCCCGCCGGCGAACAGGCCGTTATCGATTTGCTGGACGGCTTCGTCGTAGAGGTAGAGGGGGAAGCATTGCGAGCCGGCGACAAAATGGAAGTTTGGAACGCTGTCGGCAATCAAGCTGCTGAATCCGGCGGACTCCCCCAGTCCGGTTACACAAATGACCATATTTGCGGCATCAGGACGTGGGAAAATTCGCGGCATCTGCAGGACGCGCTCATTGAGCGTGCGATTGAAGTAGAACCACTGACGAGCAAACGGGCGGTACAATCCCTGTGTCGCGCAACTGGCATCAAACTCCAGTGCCCGTCCCCTCACCAGTTCCTGTTTCAGATTGACCGACCAACTGATGCGCGTTTGATCCGTCTCGACGAACCCGTCCACCAGCGACTGCCGTTCCTTGTGGTTCAAATCCCCATGGACGGCATTGAAACGGGCAAGCTCAGCACTGTAAACATCAATCATTCTGGAAACGTTGGCCGCGAGCTTGGATTGGAGGGCGTTGTAGGCCCAAGCGTCACGTGACGTGACGACACCTTGCGAATAATTGTCGAACAGCTTTGGCGAATCTCCTCTCTTGTCGCCCAGCACAATGAAGCGATTGAAGCTGTCGTCACGCTGCTTGAGCCAGTCTCCGTGCTCGTCCGGGGTGATGACCTGCCATGCGTCGGCGGGGATGCCGGCGACGCTTGCATAGGTTTCGATCTTCTCCAGCTTATCCTCGCGACTGAGGTGATCGCCAATGTCGTGGAAGTAGATCTGTCCGCTCTGTGCGGCATCCGGGTTCTTGACCAGCAGGGAGATAGCGATGGGGGCGCGGCTGCCACTGCCGAAGATCTTGCCGCCCTCCCTGCGCGAGGTTTCGCCGCTGGTGCGCTGGTTGCCACGTAGGTGGAAGACGTACAGACTGGAAAACTCGTCGGCCAAGCACTTGCGCAGGCCATCGGCGGTATTGGCCTCCACAAAGCCCGCGTTGGTCACGAAGCCAATGACTCCCGCATCCCCGATGCGATCACTCGCCCAGCGGATGGCGCGGATGTAGCTGTCGTACAGGCCTTTGGAGAGCGCGGCATCAGAACGGGCCGCATAGGTCTCCGCAATGCGTTGATCCAGCGTCGGATAGCTGACGTTCTGGTTGTTGTCGTTTTGGCTGCCCTGGCCGATGGAATACGGGGGATTACCCACGATCACCCGAAGCTCCAGCTTCTTCTGTCGCCTGCGGCGCTTGCTGTTGTCCACCAGCAGCGCGTCCACCAGATCCTCCTTCTCATACATCTGGAAGGTGTCGGTCAGGCAGATGCCCTCGAAGGGCACGTAGTCGCCGCCGGCGATGCCGTGGTAGGTCGCCTCGATATTGATGGCGGCGATGTAGTAGGCCAGCAGAACCAGTTCGTTGGCGTGGATCTCGTGCCTGTATTTGTGCGCCAGCTGCTCCGGTCTGATCAGACCGGACTGCAACAGGCGGGTGATGAAGGTGCCGGTGCCGGTGAACGGGTCCAAGATGTGCACGCCCTGGCTGCCGAGGGTCTGCCCGAATTCCTGCCGCAGCAGGTGGTCCACGCTGTGCAGGATGAAGTCCACCACCTCCACCGGGGTGTAGACGATGCCCAGGCGCTCGGTCATCTTCGGGAAGGCGTTGCGGAAGAACTTGTCGTACAGCTCGACCACGATCTTTTGCTTGCCGGTGGCGCTGTCGATGCCTTCGGCCCGTAGCTTCACGCTATCGTAGAATGCCTGCAGGGTGTCGGCCTCCTTCTCCAGGTGCAGTTCTTCGAGCACATCGAGCACTGCCTGCATGGCCTTGGACATGGGGTTGTGGCTGGCGAAGCTGTAGTCGGCGAACAGCGCGTCGAACACCGGCCTGGTGATCAGGTGCTGGGCCAGCATCTCGATGATCTCGGCATCGGAGACCTTGTCGTTGAGGTCGTCGCGCAGTTCGCTTGCAAAGGCGCTGAAGGCGTCGCGGGCCTTGGCCTGCGTCTCGTCCTCCAGTAGGGCCTTGATCCGGTCGATGTGGGTCTGGGCGATCTTCGCGATATCGTTGGCCCAGTCTTCCCAGTGGTGGCGGTTGCCGCACTTCTCCACCACCTTGGCGTATAGGGCGCGCTCGACTTCGCCGATCTCGAACTCGAATTCGCTTTGCACTTCGGCTTCGTAGCCAGGCTGGGCTTCACCGATAGTGTGCTTGCCCTTGGCATTGGCCGCCTTGCGGGCATTGCCGTCCACCAGCCGCGCGGTCTTGCGCTGCACGGTTTCCGCGACGGCGATGACTTCCATCCGGCTGCGGTCCGGGCCGACCAGGTCGAGCTTGTTGACCATCGCGTCGAAGCGGTCGTCATGGCTGCGCAGCGCCTGCAGCACCTGCCAGACCACGGCATAGGTGCGGTTGTCGTTCAGCGCCTCGTGCGGCTCGATGCCTGCGGGGATCACCACCGGCAGCACCACGTAGCCGCGCTGCTTGCCCGGGGCGTTGCGCATCACCCGGCCGACCGACTGCACCACGTCCACCTGCGAATTACGCGGCGTCAGGAACAGCACGGCGTCCAGCGACGGCACGTCCACGCCTTCGGACAGGCAGCGCACGTTACTGAGCACGCGGCAAGTGTCGGGCGGCGTGGCTGCCTTGAGCCAGTCGAGCTTCGCTTCCTTCTCGCCGGCGGTCATGCTGCCGTCGACGTGCTTTGCCTCGCAGGTCATGCGCACGGCGTCCTCGATGTCCTCGGCGTCCTGGTAGGCGTCCACGACCGCCTTGAACATGTCGGCGATTTCCTTCGAGCTGACCTTGTGGGTCTTGCCACCCCGGCTGGGCTCGATGACCTGACAGAACGCGACCGCGCGCTTCATCGGTTCGGCGCTTTCGCCGGCACCCTCGTGGATGCCGAGCTTGGCCAGCGCCTTCCAGCAGCCGACGATCTTGGCGGCATCATCCACTCGCAAGCTGTTGTTCTCGTCCTTCAGCAAAGTCTGGAGGCGGCGATTGATGTGGCTTTCCTCGACTGCCAGCACGATGACCTTGTAGTCGACCAGCAGGCCACGCTTGACGGCCTCCGAGAAGGTGATGACGAACAACTGCTTGCCGTACCAGGCCTCGTTGTCCATCGAGTACAGGGCCACGTTGTCGCGCTCGGCTACGGCCTTGGCCTCGTTGCCGTAGATTCGCGGGGTGGCGGTCATGTACAGGCGCTTGGCCGCGCGGATGTACCCTGCGTCGTGCACGCGCACGAAGGCGGATTCGTCATCGCCTTCAAAGGTGGCGCCAGTGGTGCGGTGGGCCTCGTCGCAGACGATCAGGTCGAACTCGGCCAGGCCCTGCTGCTGGGCCTCGTGGATGACGGCGATGGAGTGGTAGGTGCTGAACACCACGGTCATGTGGTCGCCGTCGCTGCGCGCGGCCACGCCCTTGGCCAATGCGCGGGCATCGGTGGTGGCCGGGTAACGCAGTTCGTGGGCCAGGGTCTGGATGGCGTCGTCCTGCTTGCGGCCCTTCTTCTTGCCCACGTCGCTGTCCGAGCACACGGCAAAGCTATGCAGCGGGATGGCGCTTTCCTGGGTCCATTCGGTCAAGGTCTGCTGCAGCAGCGACAGGCTAGGCACCAAGAACAGCACGCACCTGCCTTTGCCGGCTAGGCTTTCGGCAATCTTGAGACTGGTGAAGGTCTTGCCGGTGCCACAGGCCATGATCAGCTTGCCGCGGTCGGCATCCGCCAAGCCGGCGGTGACAGCCTTGAGCGCGGATTCCTGGTGCGGGCGCAGCGATTTCTTCGGCTTCAGCGCGACGGCGGCCTTCGGCTGGAATTTCGCCCAGTTGATCTGGCTGGCTTCCAGGTCATGCAGGGTGATCTTGCTGACAGGCGGCTGTTGGTCGATCAGCGCGTTCTCGGCGTTGTCGCTCCAGTGATCGGTGCTGCTGACGATGACGCGGTGGGCGAAGGGCTTGCGGCCCGAGGCGGTGAAGAAGCTGTCGATGTCCTTCTTCTGCAGCCGGTAATCGGGGTCGTAGAACTTGCACTGGATGGCGTGGAGCGCGCCGGTGCCGACTTCCTCGGCGACCAGGTCGATGCCGTCGTCCTTGGCGCTGAAGCCGTGCGTGGGCGCCCATTCGGCCCAGGTCCACACCTGGCGATAGAGGTCCTTATAGGTGGCCTCATTGCGCAGGTAGGCGAGAATCAGGTCCTCGAAGTAGGTGCCCTTTTCGCGCTCGGTCATCGAGCTCTTGCGGAGGGTGTCGAGTAGGGTCTCAAGTGCAGTCACGAATCCGGATCCTGAAAAGCGGAAAATCGAAGAAAAAAATGGACGCTACAAGACTCCAACGCCATCTGAAATCAATGACATGCTCGGCATCGCGTGCCCCGTCCAGCCCTCGATTGTAGGGGCCACCGGCTTAAAGGGCGACTAGCGCGGACGATCGGCAGCCGGGATTATTGCCCGGATCCACGTAGACCCGCGGGAACCAGCCTGCGGGGTCGGCGGAAGGACTTCGCACTCGCCCCTGGACGCCGTCAGCTGCCGGATGACCCGGGCGGACTCCAGCCTGTCGACAAAATCATTGACGGGGGGTGTAGAAGTTCGGAATCCGCTCGTTCCCTTCGTCGGTGAATACCCAGTAGGCAAGTCTCCTCTTGGCGAATCCCTCACGTTGAGCTTCGTCACGGGCGGCGTACTGGGTGATGAAGAGCCTGTACAGCGCCCGCTCCTGGCGGACGCTCCGACGCACCCAGTTGGTTGTAGAAGGCGGTCCAGTCAGCGATCACCCGTGTGGCATGTACCTGGCTCTCGAATCTATGCCGGTGCAGGCATTGCTCTTCCATTGTCCGCATCACGTGTCGACGTACTGGCCCAGGACGGTGCGCTGGCCGGCCGCGTGCGCCTGAGCGTGCCCACCACCTATGGCCACTACCGGCTGCCGCCCGTGCTGGCGCGCTTTGCGCAGCAGTACCCGCAGGTGCAGGTGGAACTGAACATCACCAACCGCAACGTGGACTTGGTGGCCGAAGGCTTCGACCTGGCCATCCGCCTGGGCCAGCTGCCGGACAGCGGGCTGGTGGGGCGAAAGCTGGAAGATGCCCCACTGCTGCTGGTGGCTGCGCCGGACTACCTGCAGCGCCGCGGTACGCCGCAGACGCTGGAGGATCTGCAGCAGCACCTGTGCCTACCCTTCGTGATGCCGCGCACCGGGCGGCTGGCGCCGTGGATCTTCCGCGACGGCGGGCGTGACGTGGACTGGCTACCGCGCTCTTCCATCGAGACCTCCGACGATGTGCTGGGCGTGGTGTCGCTGGCCGAACAGGGCATCGGCATCTGCCAGAGCTATGCGTTCATCGTGCGCGAGCGGTTGCAGCGCGGACAGCTGGTGGAAGTGCTGCCGCAGCTACGGGGGCGGTCGCGGCCGTTCTCGGTGATCTATGCGCCGCATCGGCGACAGTCAGCGGCGGCGCGGGCGATGATTGAGTTGCTGGTGGGAAATGCGGCTGAGGCTGGCGTTGCTTGAAGCCGCGAGGCTCGCTGGCGTTGTCGGGTTTGAACCGCTTTTCAGGGTATGCGGTTGATTGGGCGCCATTGCCATCCGGCTCGGACTAAGAACTGTTGCAAAGCAGGCCGTCGCGCTATTCGCTTGTGCGGTGGGCGATTGCGCCAGTTTGATTCGCCATCAGCAGAGCAGCTGCGCAAATGCGTCTGCTGGCGTCGCGTGCTGCGCGAAGGGTGCGTGCAACAATAGTTCTTCGCTCTCGGATTCCGCGATTCCTTCGCGAATTTCTATTGGCATTCGAAGCGGCTGCGTAACCAACATGACGCGCCACCGACAACGGGTGGCCGGGCCTGCAAACCCGAACTGTTAGTTGTTTACGCTTACCCGCCGGCACCGTCCTTAACCGGTGCCGGCGGGTAATCCGTCGGCCTTTCTGGCGGGCGGTGCGTGGGGGTCTTCGGACCCGCCGGGTACTGACAACTATCGTCCGGTTTGCAGCCACGCATCGTCCGCCACCCTCTTCGCGGTGGCGCTGTTAAGCACAGCCACGGAAGCCGACGCCATGAACGAATCCGACACCTTCTCTTCGTACACCGTTGTTGAGCCCATCAATGACGACACTCCCCTGCCCGACCTGAACTCCCTGCTCGGCATCCTCAAGCGCATGCGCGGCTGCGAGGGAGCAGATGGACACCCTTGGCCAGAAACCGATGTGTCACCCGGCCGCCGCGTGAGCCTGGCTAGAACCGAGCGCGCAATGGTGGGAGCGCTGACGGTGCTGGAGTTGCTGCACGCGGCGGACCGCTGCCGGGTGGCAGCGGACCCGGAGCGGCATTTGGATGAGGGGGTGGTTGATGGGCTGTTTCTGGCTTGCCGGGGGTTGGTTGAGTGGGCTTGTCATGAGGTAAGGCCGGAGTGACCTGCCTGACCGGAGCGACGTACAGCAGATTTGATTGGGCGTCACATTGATTAACACGCGCCTCCTGACAGACGCGAACATAGCAGCTCCACCCGGCTGAAGAGCATCGGAGCAAATTCCTACATCAATGAGCGATCACGGTCGAGAGCGGCGAGCCCCAGCAAGCCCGTTCGATCATCCTCCGGAAAGGACGATGCATGCAAACGAGACCGAATGAGCTGCAGTCTTTTACCGTGGCGATGTCCTAAGGCCATCCTCCGGCATTTGGCCAGCGCTACCCCAACGCGAACTCGAGCTGATCGAAGAAGCGCGGGATACTCTCGTACTGGTACATCCTCCAGTAGGCGCGCGCCTGCTGGTCTACCTTCACATGTCCGAGCAGGCGAAAATCGCGCATAGATGGAAAAGTACGCGACGCTGCCGCCAGGGATGCCGCGTCGGTATCATTGAAGTATTCGCTACCCATTGAGGGCGCATCGAAGCTTCGAATCACCTCCCCCACGATCACAAGCGCAGCTACCACATGCATCACATCGAGAAGTTCGAGCTCGTACTCCTGTAAAGAAAGATGCGCTGCCGCGCGATCGGCGTGTTGCTTTAGAAGGCCGATCCGCTTGTGGAGTCGACCGGGAGCCTTGAGTAGGTCAGTATCTGTCCGCGCGTATTCACGAAAGAATTCCCTTAAAAAGACGAGGGCGCGATGAGCATCTTCGAAAGTATTGCTTCCTCGCTCGGACCAGTAGTGCGCATGCTCTTCGAGCACTCCGTCGGGCAAGCGGCCGAAATTACCTCCAGTAAGGTCTGGCTTGGTGGCATGATCAAAGACTTTCCGGCAATTCAGGGACAGCGAGTTCAGCGTTGAGAACTCTAGGTACGACTGCGATACGCGAAAGGGCAAGTCGCCCGAGGCATCCATATCTTCAGCAGCCTGCGCGGTGCCAAGAAAATAGTAGAACGCCGGAAGGCTCATGCTTGCGCGTGACATAACGCCTCGCAGAAAGTGGACTGATCGCAGCTTCCCGTGGAGACGAAACGGCTCTTCCTTCCGCCGCATCCTCTCTGCACGCGCATCGAGATCAAATTTTCGGCTCATTGCTTCGCGCCTGCCTGGCTACGCCGCTCAAGAGTCAGAAGTCGCCGCCTGACTGGACCAAGAACACCGACGCTAGCACCTTTACAATTAGTACTCATTATTGTCATCTTCCCACATATTTCGCGCAAGCCTATCAACATCAATGCCAAAGTACTCTATCGCATCATAATGACTAGTCGAAACATAACTATCACCTAATCCGCAAGCAAGAAGCTTTGAGTATCCTGAAATCTTCAATCCGCATGCAACGCAGAAGAACTCCTCTGGCCGCATTGCTTGACGTTCAATAACACCATCTTCCGCAGTTGATGTTTTGGCTACGCCCATTGCGCGCCCCTGCACGAGCGCAGTGGCGGTACAGGAGGGACAATTAACTCGATGACCATAGTGGCGCAAAGACGCAGCCGCAGCCTGGTCCAGAGCCGTCTTCCTGTCCTCGTCTGACTTCGAATCCCAAACAACCTTATGGGCATTGATAGCACCAAGGACGCTCTTCGCGGCGCCGTCATTAAGTGCTGATATATCTTCCCTCGCCTCTTTTGCCCCAGCATCTCCGAAAAGATTTTCCAAGGAAGACCCACAATGACTCAAGAGCACATCGCAGACAGCAAAGAAGTGCGGCCGCCAGGACGACGAGCTAGAGCTTTCAAAGTTCAGGTTTCCAGAATGAAGCTCCGAGTTTCTCTTTGAGAAATGCGCCAAGCAAAAGTTGACATGCTCGCGCGTAAACGCAGGGACCAATTCTTCAGCGCGCCCAATCAATTCTGTAATCGGGGCGGTTCGAGGAACGAATTTAGCCTTCTTTGGAGCATGCCCAAGTGCATAAAGAATATTATTCCAGTCGGAGCCGTCTGCCACAAGCGCAGGCGACACATGCGAAATTGACGCTCTTATCAACATTTCCATGAGAAAAGTTGACCAAAGCCCATACTGCCAATCGGTAGAATTAGCCTGCATAGCCTCCGAATACAAGTCAGACTTGGCTAAGTAGGAGCTCTTTGACCACTCGTGATCGACCCTAACTGCCATCTGTCCTCCCTCACTCCAAGTAGACCCTCTTCAGAACTCTTCCACGAGAACTCGACGACACTTCCGACCTGCCGTGCAGGGTTCGCCAATTGTCCACCACCAGTACTTGGCCAGGCTCATCTAGGGCAACGCTACTAATCCTCACATCCCGAATCCGATCGTTAATCATTCGCACAGCACGGACTGCTATCGAATTTACGGGCTCAAGGAATAGTGTATCCCAACGGAATATATCACCATCCACCATTCTTAGCGGAATCTGACGACCATCAAGCGGCCTCCGAGATCGCAAAATTGCCTTCCTAAAGAAGTCCCGTTCCTGGGGGCTAATCAGACTATCTCTGTGCACTATATTTGTCTTCACGTCGTGGGATCCCACGATACAAATAAGCGCAAAGTAGCGCGGAGGGATGCTCCAGTGAGCCATATCGGTATGAAATGGAAATACCCCTAATCCGAAATTATGGCTATAGCTGGGACCCATACCCACACCAACCCTTGGCACGAGCTCTTGAATTGGCTCAACGCCATAAATTTTGTCAATATTTCCTAAAGTCTGCTCGACTTCAGTAAATTCGAAGTTCCTAGAAATTTGGGTCTTCGCAAATCCGACATCTTGAAGCTGTCGTTGCCATGAACTCATTCCAAGACTCCAGAATTTTGAGAGCTCAACGGCTCATCCATAGAATATGAATTGGCCCAATGCGAACAGCTACAGTGGCTGCTTCACCTGAATCTCGGATGTCAACGAGCGCTCACCCTTTTTCTTCTGCCCTAATATTCCAATCACGCCGCTCTTTGGATTCTCCACAGGTTGTGCATACGAACTCACCCGTATTTGACCCCAAGTGATACTCCTGCTCTACTCGAGGGTGATTGCAGGGCTTATTCCCCCAACTTTTCCGAAGTTTTTCCGCCTCTCGCATTTGCATAGCAATCCCTTGTGTATGCCTGAGAAATTAGGTGTTGACCGTTTTGATCTTACGACCACAGAAGATCTTGGACAAGCTACCTCGAATTGACCCCCAAAGTGCCGGAAAGCCGCTTTGGATGTAAATCGCCATGAATGGCGCAAAGCACCTCATCAGCGCTCGCGGCGAACAAAAAAGGGCGCCTCTCGGCGCCCTTGTTCTTTCAACTCATTCCCACTCAATGGTCGCCGGCGGCTTCCCCGAGATGTCATAAACCACCCTCGACACCCCCCGCAACTCATTGATAATCCGGTTGCTCACCGTCCCCAGGAACTCATACGGCAGATGCGCCCAATGCGCGGTCATGAAATCAATCGTCTCCACCGCACGCAGCGCAATCACCCACTCATATGCCCGCGCGTCGCCCACCACGCCCACCGACTTCACCGGCAGGAACACGGCAAACGCCTGGCTGGTCTTGTCGTACAGATCCGCCTTGCGCAGTTCATCAATGAAGATGGCATCGGCCTTGGCCAGCAGCTCGGCGTATTCGCGCTTCACTTCACCCAGAATGCGCACGCCCAGGCCCGGGCCCGGGAACGGATGGCGGTAGACCATGGTGCGCGGCAGGCCCAGCTCGACGCCCAGGCGGCGCACTTC
Source organism: Stenotrophomonas sp. YJH_SMC_53 (assembly GCF_059369995.1). Lineage (NCBI taxonomy): Bacteria > Pseudomonadati > Pseudomonadota > Gammaproteobacteria > Lysobacterales > Lysobacteraceae > Stenotrophomonas > Stenotrophomonas sp. YJH_SMC_53. The sequence goes on from NZ_JCAFTF010000009.1 coordinate 127,293, forward strand.
GTCCTTGAACAGCTCGCGCAGCGGCTCCACCAGGCCCAGCTTCATGTGCTCCGGCAGGCCACCCACGTTGTGGTGGCTCTTGATCACATGCGCCTTGCCGGTCTTGCTGCCGGCCGACTCGATCACGTCCGGGTAGATGGTGCCCTGCGCCAGCCACTTGGCGTTCTTCAGCTTGTTGGACTCTTCGTCGAAGATCTCAACGAACAGGTTGCCGATGATCTTGCGCTTGGCCTCCGGGTCGCTCACGCCTTCCAGCGCGGCGAAGTAACGGTCGGCGGCATTCACGCGCACCACCTTCACGCCCATGTGCTCGGCGAACATCGCCATCACCTGGTCGCCTTCCTGCCAGCGCAGCAGGCCGGTATCCACGAACACACAGGTCAGCTTCTCGCCGATCGCCTTGTGCAGCAGTGCGGCCACCACGGACGAATCGACGCCGCCGGACAGGCCCAGGATCACTTCGTCATCGCCCACCTGTTCGCGCACGCGGGCGATCTGGTCTTCGATGATGTTGGCGGCGGTCCACAGGGTCTGGCAGCCGCACACATCCACCACGAAGCGGCGCAGCAGCGCCTGGCCCTGCAGGGTGTGGGTCACTTCCGGGTGGAACTGCACGCCGTACCAGCGCTTTTCTTCGTTGGCCATGGCAGCCACCGGAATGCGGTCGGTGGTGGCGGTGATGGTGAAGCCCGGCGGTGCGACGGAGACGTGGTCGCCGTGGCTCATCCAGACATTCAGCTTCGGCTCGCCGCCGTGGTCGCTCAGGCCCTTGAACAGCGCATCGGGGTTGATCACGTTCACTTCGGCGTGGCCGAACTCGCGCTGGTCCGCCGCTTCGGTGGCACCGCCCAGCTGCGCGGCCAGGGTCTGCATGCCGTAGCAGATGCCGAAGATCGGCAGGCCGCTGTCGAACACTTCCTGCGGCGCGGCCGGGGCGCCCGGCAGCGTGGTCGACTCCGGCCCACCGGACAGGATGATGCCCTTGGCGCCGAACGCGGCGATCTCGGCCGGGTTGTGGTCCCACGCCCAGATTTCGCAGTAGACGCCCAGCTCGCGGATGCGGCGGGCGATCAGCTGCGTGTACTGCGCGCCGAAATCGAGGATGAGGATCTTGTCGTTATGGATGTTGGTCATGGTGCCGTTCCAGTGGTGTTTTTCGCAGCGCCCGGCGCTTCAAGGCTCTGCGTCAGCGTGGCGATGAACGCCTCGCGTTGTTGAATATGTGAGGGGTCTTCCTCGTCCCAGCGCAGCATCAGCAGGCCGTGCGGTGCGTTGGGGTTGGCGCGGTCGGCGCGCGGCAGCTCGGCAATTTCCTGCACTTCGGTGCCGGGCACGATGCGCCGTTGAAAGGCGTGCATCGGGTAACCGGAATCCACGGCGTTGCCCCAGAACGCGGACTGCACGCTCATCCGTTTCGGCTCCAGCGGCCCCAGCTCGGCGGTGACCACAGGATCTTCAAGCCTGTCACCCAGATCGGTAACGCACCGCAGGATGACCTGCAGCGGGCGCTCACCGGTGCCTTTCAGCAGCCAACGCTGCGCGCCAGCGGCCTGCACCTGCCAGCCCTTCGGCAGCGAGAACGCGTTCTGGCACGCCTGTACGTCCTTCACTTGCGAAACCGCCGCGCCCGGAGACCCGGAGCGCGGCGGCGGTTCGGACAACGAACAGCCTGCCATCAGCAGGCTGCCCGTAATCGCAAGAGCAGTTCGCAAGCGCATCAGGCGCGGTAGTTCGGCGGCTCTTTGGTGATGGTCACGTCGTGGACGTGGCTCTCACGCTGGCCGGCGCCGCTGATCTTCACGAACTTGGGCTTGCTGCGCATGTCTTCGATGGTGGCGCAGCCCACGTAGCCCATGGTGGCGCGCAGGCCGCCCATCAGCTGGTGGATGATGCCGCCCACCGGGCCGCGGTACGGCACGCGGCCTTCGATGCCTTCCGGCACCAGCTTGTCGGCGGTGGCGGCGTCCTGGAAGTAGCGGTCCTTCGACCCCTTCTCCATGGCAGCCAGCGAACCCATGCCGCGGTAGCTCTTGTACGAACGGCCCTGGTACAGCTCGGTCTCGCCCGGCGATTCCTCGGTACCGGCCAGCAGGCCACCGACCATGATGGTCGAGGCACCGGCGGCCAGCGCCTTGCCGATGTCGCCCGAGTAGCGGATGCCACCGTCGGCGATCAGCGGGATGCGGTCCTGCAGCGCTTCGGCCACCAGGTCGATGGCGGTGACCTGCGGCACGCCGACGCCGGCAACGACGCGGGTCGTGCAGATCGAGCCCGGGCCGATGCCGACCTTGACTGCGTCCGCACCGCTGTCCAGCAGCGCCAGTGCGGCTTCGCCGGTGCAGATGTTGCCACCGATGACCTGCACGTTCGGGAAGTTCTTCTTGACCCAGCTGACGCGGTCCAGCACGCCCTGCGAGTGGCCGTGCGCGGTATCGACCACGATCACGTCCACGCCGGCGGCGACCAGCGCTTCCACGCGGCGATCGGTATCGCCACCCACGCCGACGGCAGCGCCGACCAGCAGGCGGGTCGACAGATCCTTGGCAGCGTTCGGGAAGTCGGTGTTCTTCTGGATGTCCTTGACGGTGATCAGGCCACGCAGTTCGAACGAATCATTGACCACCAGCACCTTTTCGATGCGGTTGCGGTGCAGCAGCTGCAGCACTTCGTCAGACGCGGCGCCTTCCTTGACCGTGATCAGGCGATCCTTCTTGGTCATGATGTGGCGGACCGGATCATCCAGCTCGGTCTCGAAGCGCATGTCGCGGTGGGTCACGATGCCGGCCAGCAGGCCGTCGCTGCCCACCACCGGCACGCCGGAGATGTTGTGCGCCTGGGTCAGGGCCAGCACGTCGCGGATGGTGGTTTCCGGGCCGACGGTGATCGGGTCACGGATGACACCGGCCTCGAACTTCTTGACCTTGGCCACTTCCGCGGCCTGCTGTTCCAGGCTGAGATTCTTGTGGATGATGCCCATGCCGCCGAGCTGGGCCATGGCGATGGCGAGGCGGGCTTCGGTGACGGTATCCATGGCGGCGGACAGGATCGGAAGCTTCAGCTTCAGGTCTCGGGTCAACCGCGTTTCGAGGTTGACGTCCTTGGGCAGGATGGTCGAGTGGGCGGGGACGAGCGAGACGTCGTCGTAAGTGAGTGCTTCAGCCTGGATGCGCAGCATCGGCATACCCGAGATGTGGGGAAGCGCGACATTTTACCCTGTTTTCGCGTCGCGTGGCAGGGGGTAGATGCGACGCAGTGTCGCGCGGGCGGCGATCGGTTCAGGAGGGCTTGGGTGGGTGCCAACCTTGGTTGGCACGATCCGTCCGGCACCTGGACCCCAGATGGGCCGATGGCCCCGATGGATGTGTGCCAACCAAGGGTGGCACCTACCAGGAGCGGGTCGGCGGGAATCGCGGGGCATCAATGCAACCCCGGTAGCGCCGGGCCATGCCCGGCGAGCGCAGCGGCGCCGCAAACATCCGCCGGGCATGGCCCGGCGCTACCCTCAGGAGGCTTCTGCCGCTTCCAGGGTGTTCTGCATCAACGTGGCCACGGTCATCGGGCCCACGCCACCCGGCACCGGGGTGATCCAGCTGGCCCGCTGGGCGGCGGCCTCAAACCCGACATCGCCCACCAACCGGCCGTCATCCAAGCGGTTGATGCCCACATCGATCACCACCGCGCCCGGCTTCACCCACTCGCCCGGCACGATGCCCGGGCGGCCCACCGCCACCACCAGGATGTCGGCGTTGCGCACGGCCTGTTCCAGCACGTCCTTGGGGGTGAACTTGTGGCAGCTGGTCACGGTGCAGCCGGCAATCAGCAGCTCCAGGCCCATCGGCCGGCCGACGTGGTTGCTCACGCCGACGATGGTGGCGTTGCGGCCACGCACCGGCTGGTCGGTGTGGCCCAGCAGCGTGGTGATGCCGCGCGGGGTGCACGGGCGCAGGCCGAACTCGCGCAGCGCCAGGTGGCCGACGTTTTCCGGGTGGAAGCCGTCCACGTCCTTGCGCGGGTCGATGCGCTGGATCAGCCGGCGCGCGTCGGGGATGCCCGGCAGCGGCAGCTGGATCAGGATGCCGTTGATCTTCGGATCGGCGTTGAGCTGGTCGATCAGCTCGAGCAGCTCGGCTTCGGTGGTCCCGGCCGGCAGATCGTAGTCATGCGCCTCGATGCCGACCTTCTCGGCGGCACGGCGCTTGTTGCGCACATACACGGTCGAGGCCGGGTCGCCACCGACGAGCACCACGGCCAGGCCCGGACGGCTGCCACCGGCGGCCACGCGGGCGTCGACGCGCACCTTCAGGCTGACGAGCAGGTCCTCGGCGATACGGCGGCCATCAAGGATGCGGGCAGGATGCTGGGGGGCGGAATCGTTCATCGGGGGCAGGCGTGGGGCGGCGGGGACGCTATTGTCCCCGATTCAGGCCCCCTCGCCCACCGCCAATCCGGGCGGCCGCTGCGCTCGCCGGGCATGGCCCGGCGCTACCCCACCCGTGCGCACCACGGTAGCGCCGGGCCATGCCCGGCGAACGCGATGCGCGGCACCTCACTCTTCCTCTTCCGGCACATCCTGCGGGTTCAGCGTCTTGCTCTCGCGCTTCGGCGCAGTGAACGGCGTCGGCGTCGGCACGCCCTGCGGGCTGTTGCCGTAGACCATCCGCGCGCCGGCATTCAGACCACCACCGGCAATCTCCAGTTCAAAACGCTCGGCATCGCGGCGGCGGATCTCGGCGGCAATCTCCACCGCGTCATCCTCATCCGCGCCCAGCTCCACCAGCGCGGCCTGGCCGAACAGCACCGCCGATTCAAACGTCTCGCGGATCTGGAAATCAACACCGGCATGGATCAACCGCAGCGAATGCTCGCGGTCGAACGAGCGCACCATCAGCTTTGCCTGCGGGAACTCGTGCGACACCAGCTCAACAATGCGGTCAGCCGCCTCGGCCTTGTCCACGCACACCGCAATCGCACGTGCGGTGGCCGCGCCCGAGGCATGCAGCACGTCCAGTCGCGTACCGTCGCCGTAGTAGATCTTGAAACCGAAGCGCGCCGCGCTCTGGATCATCTCCACATCGTTGTCGATGATGGTCACGTCCACGTCGCGCGCCAGCAGCGACTGGCTGGCGACCTGGCCGAAGCGGCCGAAGCCGATCAGCAGCACGCTGCCGGACAGGCCATCGGCCTCGTCCACGCCGTCCATGTTCACCGTCGGCTTCGGCGCGATGCGCTTGTAGAGCAGCACTACAAGCGGCGTCAGCGCCATCGACAGCACCACCACGGCGGTGAAGTTGGCATTGATCTCCAGGTTGATCACGCCGGCCGATGCGGCGGCGGAGAACAGCACGAAGGCGAACTCGCCGCCCTGCGCCATCAGCACGCCCCGGTCAAGCGCCTGCGCGTGATCGCTGCCCATGATGCGCGCGACTACGTAGATGCACAGCGCCTTGGCCGCCATCAACGCCAGCACCAGGCCGAGGATCAGCTGCCAGTTGCCCGCCACCACGCCCAGGTCCAGCGCCATGCCGACGCTGAGGAAGAACAGGCCCAGCAGGATGCCGCGGAACGGCTCGATGTCCGCTTCGATCTGGTGGCGGAAGGTCGACTCGCTCAGCAGCACGCCGGCCAGGAACGCGCCCATCGCCATCGACAGGCCCGACAGCTGCATCAGCAGCGCCGCGCCCAGCACCACCAGCAGCGCGGCGGCGGTCATCACCTCGCGCGCCTTCGATTCGGCCAGCACGCGGAACAGCGGGTTGAGCAGGAAGCGGCCGACCAGCACCAGGCCGACAATGGCACCCACGCCGATCGCCACCGACAACCAGCGCGAGCCCTCGCCATCGGCGCTGCCCGCGCCCGGCGCCATCCAGGCTACCAGCGCCAGCAACGGCACGATCAGCAGGTCTTCGAACAGCAGGATGGAGACGATCTTCTGGCCCGACGGCAGCGCGATGTCACCACGCTCGGCCAGCAGCTGCATCACCACCGCGGTGGAGGTGAGCACGAAGCCGGTGGCGCCGATGAAGGCCACCTGCCACGGCAGCCCGAACAGCTTGGCGATGCTGGTCAGCACCAGCGCACAGGTGACGATCTGCAGCGTGCCCAGCCCGAAGATTTCCTTGCGCAGGCTCCACAGGTGCGAGGGCCGCATTTCCAGGCCGATCACGAACAGGAACATCACCACGCCGAGTTCGGCGGTATGCAGGATCGCCTGCGGGTCGGAGAACCAGCCCAGCCCGAACGGTCCGATCGCCAGGCCAGCGGCGAAGTACCCCAGCACCGAGCCCAGGCCGGCCCGGCGGAACAAAGGCACCATCACCACCGCCGCGCCCAACAGGGCCACGACCTTGACCAGCTCGCTGGTCGCTGCTTCTACCGCCATGCGGTGTGTTCCCCAAGATCCAGAATCGGGTTCAACAATAGAGCAATGCCGATGACGGCAATAGCACGCATGTTGCGCCGGATTGTCTTGGAAGTGGAACGATGCAGGGAGTGACTCCCGGCATCATCCCGAAACCATGCATCCGCGTCGGTGGGTGCCAACCATCACCCGCTTCGGTAGGTGCCAACCATCACCCGCTTCGGTAGGTGCCAACCTTGGTTGGCACGAGAGCGCCGACCAAGGTCGGCATCCACCAAGGCATTCCCCGGCCGGGGTTACCCACCCCGGCAGAACGCGGCGTAATCGATATATCCCGGGAACGGCACACCCGGCGCGCACACCGGACACTGCGGGTCCGGCCGGATGCCGGTCTCGCGGAAGCGCATGCCCAGCGCATCGAAGCGCAGCAGGCGGCCCACCAGCGGCTCGCCGATGCCCAGCAGCAGCTTCAGCACCTCGGTGGCCTGCAGCACGCCGGCCAGGCCAGGCAGCACGCCCAGCACACCGGCCTCGGAACAGTTCGGCGCAAACTCCGGCGGCGGCGGTTCCGGGAACAGGCAGCGGTAGCACGGCGCCACGCCGCGCTGGCGGCCGGCGTCAAACACGCTTACCTGGCCGTCAAAGCGCTCGATAGCGGCATACACCAGCGGTCTGGCGTGCTTGATGCAGGCGTCGTTGAGCAGGTAGCGCAGCGGGAAGTTGTCCGAGCCATCCAGCACAACGTCCACGCCGTCGAGCAGCGCATCCACGTTCTCAGAGGTCACCCGCTCCGGCACCGCCTCGACCTCGATGGAGGGATTCAGCGCCAGCAGGCGCTCGCGAGCGGAATCGACCTTGAGCTGGCCGACGCTGGCTTCGGTATGCACGATCTGCCGGTGCAGGTTGCTGCGCTCCACGCGGTCGTGGTCGGCGAAGCGCAGGTGCCCTACCCCAGCGGCCGCCAGATAGAAGCCGGCTGGCGCACCCAGGCCGCCCGCGCCCAGCACCAGCACGCGCGACTGCTGCAGCCTGCGTTGCCCGGCTTCACCCACCTGCGGCAACAGCAAATGGCGCGAGTAACGATCGTAGAAATCACGGTCGGCGGCGCTGGCCAGCGGCTGCACCAAGGGCAGCGACTGCTCGCGCCAGGCCACGGTACCGCCCGTCACGGAAGCGACGTTTGTGTAGCCGGCCTCCAGCAGGAACTGCGCAGCATCGGCCGAGCGTTTGCCGCTCTGGCAGATCAGCAGGATCTCCTGGTCGTGCCGCAGCAGATGCGTGGCCGGGTCGGCCTGCAATTCGCCCTTGGCCACGCCGCGCGCGCCCTCGGCCATCCCGCCGGCCCGTTCATGCGCCTCGCGCACATCGATCAGCACGGCGCCGTGGGCCAGGCGCTCGCGTGCCTGCGCGGGGGAAAGCTCTTGGATGCTCATGGCCGCATTATCGCGCACGCGGCGGCAAGCCGCCTTGACCGATACCTGCAAACATGGGGTAGTGCCGGCCGCTGGCCGGCATGGCCATGAACGCACCGGACGACCCGAGGTTGCCGGCCAGCGGCCGGCACTACCGGTAGGGGCGCGAACAAAAAAGGCGGCCCTGCGGCCGCCTTTTTCGTGAATCACTTGCCCTTGACGTGCTTCATCAAGCGCCGCTTGGACTTGATCTGCCGCTCGGTGAGGGCGTTCTTCTTGCCCTCGTACGGGTTGGTACCCTCGCGGAAGATGAAGCTCACCGGCGTGCCGATCAGCTTGAAGCGCTTGCGGAAGAAGTTCTCCAGGTAGCGCTTGTACGACTCCTGCAGTTCCTTCAGGCGCGTACCGTGCACGATGAAGGTCGGCGGGTTGGAACCGGCGGGGTGCACGTAGCGCAGCTTGGAGACGTGGCCGCGAATGGTCGGCGGCGGGTTGGTCTCGTAGGCCACTTCCAGCGCCTTGTTCACTTCGCTGGTGGTGAAGGTCTTGTTCGCCGATTCGTGCGCACGATGCACCGCACGGAACAGCTCGCGCAGGCCCGAGCCGTGCTTGGCCGAGATGCGCACCGATTCGGCCCACGGCACGAAGCCCAGCTTCAGCGACAGCATGGTTTCCGCCTGCTCGCGCTGGTACTCGGTCAGGCCATCCCACTTGTTGATGGCGATCACCAGCGCGCGGCCGGCGTCGAGCACGGCACCGAGCACGGTGGCGTCCTGGTCGGTCACGCCTTCGGTGGCGTCGAGCATCAGCACGGCCACCTGGCACTGCTCGATCGACTGCATGGTCTTGACCACCGAGAACTTCTCGACGACCTCATCCACGCGCGAACGACGGCGCAGGCCGGCGGTGTCGATCAGGCGGTACTCACGGCCGTCGCGCTCCAGGTCCACCGCGATCGAGTCGCGGGTGGTACCCGGCACGTCGGAGGCGATCATGCGCTCCTCGCCGAGGATGCGATTGACCAGGGTCGACTTGCCCACGTTCGGGCGGCCGACGAAGGCGATGCGGATGCGGTTCGGATCGTTGTCCAGCTCTTCGCCGCTGCCTTCTTCCGGCAGGCGCTGGATCACTTCGTCCAGCAGGTCGTCCAGACCTTGGCGATGCGCAGCCGAGACGGTCAGCATCTCGCCGAAGCCATAACGGGCGAACTCGGAACGCACGCTGTCCTCGTCGGTGCCGTCGATCTTGTTGATCAGCAGCAGCGTCGGGCGCGACAGCTTGCGCAGCCAGGCCAGGATCTCGTCGTCCAGCGCCGAGGTGCCCTCGCGGGCATCGACGACGAACAGGATCAGATCGGCTTCGGCCGCGGCCGCACGGGCCTGGCGCGTGGTGGCGCCGGCCAGGCCTTCGTCTTCCCCGGCGATACCGCCGGTATCCACGACGAGGAAATGATTGTCCTCGTCGAGGCGGCAGACACCGTAGTTGCGGTCGCGGGTGACGCCGGGCTGGTCGTGGACCAGCGCGTCACGGGTGCGCGTAAGCGCATTGAAAATAGTCGACTTGCCGACATTCGGCCGTCCAACCAGGGCGACCAGAGGCAGCATCGCGATTACTCCAATTTTTTAGTTTGCCAACCGGAAGGCGGTCAGCTTGCCATCCACGTTCTGCACCAGCAGCACACCGTCTACGACGACCGGCTGGGCCAGCAGGGCGTCGCCGCCACTTTTTGCCCGTGCCGCCATCGCACCATCGGAGGCCTGCAACCAGTGCACGTATCCCTTGTAGTCACCGACCACGACGTAGTCGCCGTGCAGTGCCGGGCCGGTCAGGGAGCGACGGGCCAGTGCCGTCTGCGACCACATGGCTGCGCCGCTGGCCTTGTCCAGGCCGAACACGCCGCCCTTGTTGTCGGTCACGAACACATTGCCCGACGACACCGCCACGCCACCTGCGCCGCCATGGTCGCGCGCCCACAGCGGGCGACCGGTCGGGCCTTCGATGGCCATGGTCTGGTTCTTGAAGCTGCTCACGTACAGGGTGTTGCCGTCGAGCACCGGTGCGCCGTCGACGTCCGCCATGCGTTCCAGCTCGGTGCGGCCTTCGCCGTTGCCGAGGTTCTGTTCCCACAGCGTGCGGCCATCCTGCTGGGCCAGGGCCGCAACCGCGCCCTCGTCCTTGCCGATGAACAACACGCCCGGGCCGGTCACCACCGGCGCGTTGCCGCGCACGGTCAGCGCCGGCAGCTCGCTCGGGTTGAACCACTTCTGGGTGCCATTGCCGACATCGAAGGCGGTCACACGACCGTCGTTGCTGCGCACGTAGACCATGCCCTGGGCAACGGCCGGCGCGGCGATGACTTCACCCGGAACACGGGCGCGCCACTTCTCGCTGCCGTCGTTGATGTCCAGCGCGATGACCTGGCCATCCAGCGTGCCGATCACGACCAGGTTCTCACCGACACCCGGGCCGCCGGACAGGCGCAGCTTGGCCTTCTTCTTTTCCTTCTTCGGCTCCCAGGTCCAGACCTTCTTGCCGGTCTGCAGGTCGATGGCGTGCACGCCACCGGTGATCGCCGCAGCGAACACGTGGCCGTTGGCCACCGCCGGGCCCTGGCGCACACCGATGCGACGCTCGCCCTTGCCGAGGTTGACCGACCAGATCTTGCTGACCTTCACGGTCGGCTCGAACTTGACCAGCTCAGCCGGTTCCTGTGCCTTCTTCGCCGCCGCGTCCTTGCCAGCGAACCAGCCCTTCATGGTGCCGCAGCCGGTCAGGGCCATGCCCATCAGGAGCACGGTGGCGACGCGGGTGATCATGACCTTCTGACTCATCAAACCGACTCCGCAGGGGCGGCAACGGTGCCGCCGGCGTCCATAACCTTGGTTTCCAGCAGGCGCCGCTGCGGCGCTGCCACGTCCAGCGTCTTCAGCGCCTTCTCGTACTGTACGCGGGCATCGTCACGCTTGCCCTGCGCCATCAGCGCATCGCCATGGATTTCCAGGCTGCTGCTGTCGGTGGCGCTGCCCAGCAGCTTGATGGCCTCGTCGCTCTTGCCGGTGGCCACCAGCAGGCGGGCCACACGCTGGTCGACCACGCGCTGCAGGTCGCCTTCGACCTTCACGTTGCGCAGGGTGGCCAGTGCCTCTTCGTTCTTGCCGGCGTCGACCTGGGCCTTGGCCAGCTGCAGCGCCGCGAGGTCGCCGTAGATGCTGGACGGACCGGCTTCGAGCGCCTTGACCGCCTTGGCGGCGTCGTCGAGCTTGTTCTGCTGCAGGCCCTGCAGGGCCTTCTGGTACTCGACATTGGCCGAGGCCAGCTTGCTGCCCTGCTCCTTCTGGTACCACTGCCAGCCGGCAATGGCACCGATGGCGATGACTACGCCACCGAGGATGCTGGCGCCATTCTTCCGCAGCCAGCTGCGGACGCGTTCACTTTGTTCGTGCTCGTCGAGCAGATCGTCGATCGCCATGCGTACTCTCGCCCCGCCCGTCGGGAGGGACCATTGGGTTTAATCGAAGGTGGTGAAACCGCGCCTCAGTGCGAAACCGGGACTACGGAGCCTTCAGAGGATACCTGAAAGCGTGCCACGTTGGCTCGCTGGTAGGGGGTCAGATCGACGATAGCGCCGTTCTGCTGAACCTGGACCGCCGAGGCGTTGCCCAGGGTCACCCGGGTCACCTGGCCCGGCGTGAAGCTGCGGGTCTCGCCGGACTTGATCAATGCCTTCTCGACGGTGCTGCCGTCCGGGCCGCCGATGTCGACCCAGCTGTCGCCGCTGAACTGCATTTCCAGCGCATTGCCGGCAGCCGGGGCCGGCGCCGGGCGCGGCACCGGGGCCAGCGAGGCGACGTAAGGGGTGGCCGCCGGCTTGCTGGCCGGGGCCGTGGTCGCTTCGGCCGGGGCGGCCGTCTCGCTGACGGTTGCGGACGGCGTGACCGGCACGGCGGCCGGGATCACGTCCAGCGAGGCGGTGCTCGGCGACGGGGTCGCGCTGCCGTCGAAGTGGCCACGGGTGGCGAACCACACCGGCACCGCCAGCACGGCGGTGATGCCGACATACAGCACGCGCCGGCCGAGGTTCTCGGCAATGCGGCGCGCACGGGGGGTATGGGTATGGCTGACCAGAGTGGGCGGAACCACCGGGCCGACCTGGGCCTGTTCCAGCAGCTCGCCCACGTCCACGTCGAGCAGGCGCGCATAGCTGCGCAGCTGGCCGCGCACGAACACCGGCGCCCCCAGCTTCTGCCATTGTTCCTCTTCCAGCGACTTGACCACCTGGACCGGCATGCGCAGGCGCGAGCCGACATCTTCGAGGGTCAGTCCGGCCGCTTCACGGGCCTGGCGCAGGCGGGTGCCGCAGCCGGCCGCAGTCTCGAGAGCGCTCACAGTCTGGTCATCAATCACAATGCATCAACCCTGGAGTTAGGAGCCCGCTTCCTGCGGAAATTCCTGTCGAATCCGCTGCAGATAACGATCAGATGCCGCCCGATCGCCCAGCCTCGCTTCGATTTGAGACGCAAGTTGTAACACGGAACGCGTTGCGGGTGCAGCCGCAATCCTACGTTCGGCGAACGCCCGGGCCTCCATGTAGCGGCCCTGGCGGAAGCTCAGCTGGGCCATCGACTCCAGCGCGACCGGGTTGGCCGGCGCCGCGACGAGCGCCGCGCGCAGGTCGCGTTCGGCACGTTCGAGCTGGCCAGCGTCCAGCGCGCAGCTGCCGGCATTGGCCTGCGCTTCGCCCGGGGTGGCATAGCCCGGCGCCTGCAGCGCCCGGTCGAACCAGACCAGCGATTCGGCCGGCTGGCCCTGCTGGCACAACCAGGCACCGTAGTTGTTGAGCACGTCTCCGCGCTGCGGCGCCAGTTCGGCGGCCTTGCGGAAATTCTCGCCCGCCTGGCGGGTGCGGCCACGACGGTCATCGATGCCGGCCTGCAGCACCAGCGCATCGGGCGCCTCCGGCGCCAGCTTCAGCGCTTCGCGCACCTTGCGCTCGGCGGCGTCGAGATTACCGACCTGCATGTCGCGGGTCGCCAGGGTCAACAGGTCGCGCCAGCGCACTTCGCGCCGCACGCTTTCCGGGTCCCCCACCGAATAGACCGGTGCCTGGCTCGGCCCGAGCTTGGCCTTGGGATGGGATTTGCAGCCGCCGACCGCAACGGCCAGCACGCCTGCGAACAGAACCAGCCAGAGGCGGTCAGGCCGCGGCATCACTCCCCTTCCCCGCCTGCAGCGTCTTGTTGAACTCCGCCTGGCGGCGGGTGCGGTCCATCACCTGGCCCTTGAGCTGGCCACAGGCGGCGTCGATGTCGTCGCCACGGGTGCGGCGGACCATGGTCAGCACGTTGCTGTCGAGCAGGATCTTCTGGAAGGCGCGGATGTGCGCTTCTTCCGAACGCTCGTAGCGGGTGCCCGGGAACGGATTGAACGGGATCAGGTTGACCTTGCCCGAATCCTTGGCCTGCACCGCGTTGTCGAACTGGCGCATCAGGCGGGCCAGCTCGCGGGCATGCTCGGGCTTGTCGTTGATGCCCTTCATCAGGGTGTATTCAAAGGTGACCGACTCGCGGCGCTTGTTGGCGCGCAGGTAGCGTGCGCACGAGGCCATCAGCTCGGCGATCGGGTACTTCTTGTTGAGCGGCACCAGCGTCTCGCGCAGCGCGTCGTTCGGCGCATGCAGCGACACCGCCAGCGACACGTCGCTTTCGGCAGACAGGCGGTCGATCTGCGGCACCAGGCCAGAGGTCGACAGGGTCACGCGCTTGTTGGCCAGGCCGTAGCCCAGGTCGTCGCGCATCACGCTCATGGCGCGCACGACGTTGTCGAAGTTCATCAGCGGCTCGCCCATGCCCATCATCACCACGTTGGTGAGGCGGCGCATCTGGTGCGGCACGTTGCCCAGGTGGCGTGCGGCAACCCACACCTGGCCGATGATCTCGGCGGTGGTCAGGTTGCGGTTGAAGCCCTGGGTAGCGGTGGAGCAGAACGTGCAGTTCAGGCCGCAACCGACCTGCGAGGACACGCACAGCGTGCCGCGGGTCTTGTCCGGGATGTACACGGTCTCGATGGCGTTCTTGCCATCCACGCCCATCGCCAGCAGCCACTTGTGGGTACCGTCGGCGGAGGGCTTGTCGAACACGATGTTGGGAACCAGCACCTCGGCATGGGCCTGCAGCTTGGCGCGCAGGACCTTGCCGAGGTCGGTCATTTCATCGAAATCGGTGACGTAGCGATGGTGGATCCACTTCATCACCTGATGGGCGCGGAACTTCTTTTCGCCGAGAACCTCAACGAAAAACTTCTCCAGGCCCGCGCGATCAAGGTCGAGCAGGTTCTGCTTGCCAGCCGTGGGTGCCGACTTCGGCAGCGGCTGGATGGCGGGGGACTGTACGACCTCGTTCACGGCATTACTCTCAGCGCGAGACGACTTCGGTGGCGGCGAAGAAGTAGGCGATCTCAATCGCGGCATTCTCGACCGAGTCCGAGCCGTGGGCGGCGTTGGCATCGATGGATTCGGCGAAGTCGGCGCGGATGGTGCCCGGCGCGGCTTCCTTCGGGTTGGTGGCGCCCAGCAGATCGCGGTGGGCCAGGACGGCGTTCTCGCCTTCCAGGGCCTGGATCATCACCGGGCCGGAGATCATGAACTCGACCAGCGCGTTGAAGAACGGACGCTCGCGGTGCACGGCGTAGAAGCCTTCGGCTTCACGACGGGACAGCTGCTTGTACTTGGCGGCCACGACCTTCAGGCCGGCCTTCTCGAAGCGGGCGTAGATTTCGCCGATGACGTTCTTGGCAACGGCGTCCGGCTTGATGATCGAAAGGGTGCGCTCCAGCGCCATGGGATGTCTCCAATGGAATCGGGCCGCTGATGGCCCGAAGGGTAACATGAAAAAAACCCGCGTCGGGACGCGGGCTTAGCCTGATAAACGTAGGCGAATTGTAAAAGATAAAGCTGCGGCATGGTAGTGCCGGCCGCTGGCCGGCAACCCCGTCGCGGCCAAGGGTCGGATTCCCGCAGGGGCTCTGACCCATTCCGGGGCCCACCGTTGGGGTCGGAGCCCCATTCGGGGATCCGACCCCACCCCATCGCATTCACCCACCTGAGTGAAATCTGACCGGCCCGGGCAATTTTGCTGCACTGCAAAATGCCATACGCTACCGTCTGGTCCTAGTATCAAACAATCGTTTGATTAAGGTCCGCCCGCCGATGGCCAAACCCGCCCACTTTTCGACCAAGGACCGGATCCTCGGCGCGGCCGAGGAGCTGTTCGCCCAGCACGGCTTCGCCGGCACCTCGCTGCGCCAGGTGACCAGCCAGGCCGATGTCAACATCGCTGCGGTCAACTACCACTTCGGCTCCAAGGAAAACCTGGTCAACGAGGTGTTCCGCCGCCGCATGGACGAGATGACCGGCGCCCGCCTGTCACAGCTCGAACGTGCCCGCGCCGAGCACCCGGGCGAACTGCGCCCGGTGCTGGCCGCCTTCGTCGAGCCGGCGCTGGCGCTGGCCCAGGACCGCCAGAACGGCGGCGCCTTCGTGCGCGTGATCGCCCGCGCCTACGCCGAGAAGAACGACAACCTGCGCAAGTTCCTGTCCGACCACTACGGCCACGTGCTGCGTGCGTTCGGCAAGGCCATCGGCGAATGCGTGCCGGACCTGAGCAAGGAGGAGCTGTACTGGCGCCTCGACTTCCTGGCCGGCTCGCTCACCTA
Organism: Stenotrophomonas sp. YJH_SMC_53; assembly: GCF_059369995.1. Taxonomy (NCBI): domain Bacteria; kingdom Pseudomonadati; phylum Pseudomonadota; class Gammaproteobacteria; order Lysobacterales; family Lysobacteraceae; genus Stenotrophomonas; species Stenotrophomonas sp. YJH_SMC_53. The sequence continues at coordinate 142,773 of NZ_JCAFTF010000009.1, forward strand.
TGCCATGGCCGATTTCGGGCTGATCAAGCGTCCCGCCGGTGTCACCGAAGCGGCGCATCGTGCCCATGCCGCCCACGAACTGATCCATTTCGCCGAGGCCGGGTTCCGCGCCGCCGCACGCGCCAGCGCCCTGCCCGCTTCCCTTTGATTCCACCCAGTAACTGCTGACCAACAAAGGCCCTACACCATGTCCAATTCCCTGCTAGTCCGCCGCGCCGCCGTGCTGGGTGCCGGCGTCATGGGTGCCCAGATCGCCGCCCACCTCACCAACGCTGGCGTCGACACCGTGCTGTTCGACCTGCCTGCCAAGGAAGGTCCGGCCGACGGCATCGTGCTGAAGGCGATCGCCAACCTGGGCAAGCTGAGCCCGGCGCCGCTGGCCAGCAAGTCGCTGGCCGAAGCCATCACCCCGGCCAACTACGAGTCCGGCCTGGAGCAGCTGAAGGACTGCGACCTGATCATCGAGGCCATCGCCGAGCGCATGGACTGGAAGCAGGACCTGTACAAGAAGATCGCCCCGTTCGTGGCTGACCACGCGGTGCTGGCTTCCAACACCTCGGGCCTGGGCATCAACAAGCTGGCCGACGTGCTGCCCGAGCAGCTGCGTCACCGCTTCTGCGGCGTGCACTTCTTCAACCCGCCGCGCTACATGCACCTGGCCGAACTGATCCCGGCCACCACCACCGACGCCGCCGTGCTGGAAGGCCTGGAAGAATTCCTGGTCACCACCCTGGGCAAGGGCGTGGTGTACGCCAAGGACACCCCGAACTTCATCGGCAACCGCATCGGCGTGTTCTCGATCCTGTCGACCATCCACCACACCCAGCAGTTCGGCCTGGGCTTCGATGAAGTGGACGGCCTGACCGGCCCGCTGGTCGGCCGCCCGAAGTCGGCCACCTACCGCACCTCCGACGTGGTCGGCCTGGACACCATGGCGCACGTCATCAAGACGATGGGCGACACCCTGCCGAATGATCCGTGGCATGAGTTCTTCAAGTCGCCGAAGTGGCTGGATGCGCTGATTTCCAAGGGCGCGCTGGGCCAGAAGACCGGCGCCGGCATCTTCCGCAAGGTCGGCAAGGACATCGTCGTACTGGACCTGGAGAAGCAGGACTACCGTCCGGCTGATCGCGCTGCCGCGCCGGAAGTGGTCGAGATCCTGAAGATCAAAAATCCGGCCGAGAAGTTCGCCAAGCTGCGCGAGAGCCAGCACCCGCAGGCGCAGTTCCTGTGGGCGACCTTCCGCGATCTGTTCCACTACAGCGCCTACCACCTGGCCGACATCGCCGAGACCGCGCGCGACGTCGACCTGGCCATCCGCTGGGGCTACGGCTGGTCGCTGGGCCCGTTCGAGACCTGGCAGGCCGCCGGCTGGAAGCAGGTGGCACAGTGGATCGCCGATGACATCGTGGCCGGCAAGAGCATGAGCAATGCGCCGCTGCCGGACTGGGTGTTCGATGGCCGCGACGGCGTGCATGCCGCCGAAGGCAGCTACAGCCCGTCGCGCAACGCCAAGCTGCCGCGTTCGTCGCTGCCGGTGTACCAGCGCCAGCGCTTCCCGGATCCGCTGTTGGGCGAGAAGTTCGCGCCGGGCGAGACCGTGTTCGAGAACGACGGCCTGCGCATGTGGCACGACGGTGATGGCATTGCCGTGGTCAGCTTCAAGACCAAGATGAACACCGTGTCCGACCAGGTGCTGGACGGCCTGCAGGAATGCGTCAGCCGCGCCGAGAAGGACTTCCAGGGCCTGGTGATCTGGCAGCAGAAGGAGCCCTTCTCTGCCGGTGCCGATCTGGCCGGTGCACTGGGCCTGCTGCAGGCCGGCAAGGTCGACCAGTTCGAAGAAATGGTTGCCAACTTCCAGCGCACCAGCCAGCGCATCAAGTACTCGCTGGTGCCGGTGGTTGCCGCCGTGCGTGGCCTGGCCCTGGGTGGTGGCTGCGAGTTCCAGATGCACAGCGCCAAGACCGTGGCCTTCCTGGAAAGCTACATCGGCCTGGTCGAGGCCGGCGTCGGCCTGCTGCCGGCCGGCGGTGGCCTGAAGGAACTGGCCGTGCGCGCCTCGCAGGCCGCAGGCCCGGGCGGTGATGTGTTCGCCGAACTGAAGAAGACCTTCGAGACCGTAGCAATGGCCAAGGTGTCCAACTCGGCGGTCAACGCCAAGGAACTGGGCCTGCTGCGCAGCACCGACAAGGTGGTGTTCAACAGCTACGAAGCGCTGCACATCGCCAAGGCCGAAGCTCGCGCCCTGGCCGAAGCGGGCTACCGTCCGCCGCTGCCGGCACGCCGCATCCAGGTGGCCGGTGACGTGGGTATCGCCACCTTCAAGATGATGCTGGTCAACATGCTGGAAGGCCGCTTCATCAGCCCGTACGACTACGAGATCGCCGAGCGCATCGCCACCGTGCTGTGCGGTGGCAAGGTCGACCGCGGCACCCTGGTGGACGAAGAGTGGCTGCTGACCCTGGAGCGCAAGCACTTCGTCGAACTGGCCCAGCAGGAAAAGACCCAGGCCCGCATCGCGCACATGCTGAAGACCGGCAAGCCGCTGCGGAACTGACGGAAGACATCGGTAGTGCCGGCCGCTGGCCGGCAAGCTCTTCCAAATCCTATTCAAGAGATCACTGCAATGACCAAGCAAATCCAGGACGCCTACATCGTCGCCGCCACCCGTACCCCGGTGGGCAAGGCGCCCAAGGGCATGTTCCGCAACACCCGCCCCGACGACATGCTTGCGCACGTGCTGCGCAGCGTCGTCGCCCAGGCCCCGGGCGTGGACGTCAACCGCATCGATGACGCCATCATCGGCTGCGCCATGCCGGAAGCCGAGCAGGGCATGAACGTGGCACGCATCGGCGTGCTGCTGGCCGGCCTGCCGAACACCATCGCCGCGCAGACCGTGAACCGCTTCTGCTCCTCCGGCCTGCAGGCCGTGGCGCAGGCCGCCGATGCGATCCGCCTGGGCAACGCCGACCTGATGCTGGCGGGCGGTACCGAGTCGATGTCGATGGTGCCGATGATGGGCAACAAGATCGCCATGGCGCCGAGCGTGTTCGACAACGACCACGTCGCCATCGCCTACGGCATGGGCATCACCGCCGAGAAGGTCGCCGAAGAGTGGAAGGTCTCGCGCGAAGACCAGGACGCCTTCGCCCTGGCCTCGCACCAGAAGGCGATGGCCGCGATCCAGAACGGCGACTTCAAGGATGAGATCAGCCCGTACGAGATCGTCTCGCACCTGCCGGACCTGGTCGACGGCCAGCGCATCATCACCCGCAACAAGGTGGCCGACACCGACGAAGGCCCGCGCCCGGACTCCTCCGCTGAAGGCCTGGCCAAGCTGCGCCCGGTATTCCGCAACGGCCAGTTCGGCGGCACCGTCACCGCCGGCAACTCGTCGCAGATGAGCGATGGCGCCGGTGCCGTGCTGCTGGCCTCGGAGCAGGCGATCAAGGATTACGGCCTGACCCCGCTGGCGCGTTTCGTCAGCTTCTCGGTGGCCGGCGTGCGCCCGGAAGTGATGGGCATCGGCCCGATCGCCGCGATCCCGAAGGCCCTGAAGCAGGCCGGCCTGACCCAGGACCAGCTGGACTGGATTGAACTGAACGAAGCCTTCGCCGCGCAGTCGCTGGCGGTGATCCGCGATTGCGGCCTGGACCCGAGCAAGGTCAACCCGCTGGGCGGCGCCATCGCCCTGGGCCATCCGCTGGGCGCGACCGGCGCGATCCGTACCGCCACCCTGCTGCACGGCCTGCGTCGTCGCCAGCAGAAGTACGGCATGGTGACGATGTGCATCGGCACCGGCATGGGCGCGGCGGGTATTTTCGAGGCGCTGTAAGGTTCAAGGCGTTGCCTCGATGGGCTTCATGGCGTGGGTCGGGTTGGCAGGGCTGCCCGGGACACGCCGTGAACCCTTCCATGGGGGCTCGATGGCGCCATCCATGGCGCCAACGGTCCCGGGCAGCCCTGCCAACCCGGCCCTTCCAGCCTCCCCGCGGCGGAGGGATGAGCAAAGGCAGGGTCAAAGGCCGGGGTCAGATCCCTTTGCTGCGCAAAGGGCTCTGACCCCAACAAGCAAAAAGGCAGCCATCGGCTGCCTTTTTGCTTTTGCTTTTGCTCTTGCCCTTGATTCCGCCCTTCCCGTCCGCGCCGCACGGAAACTGTCGAGAGGGGGCGGATGGCCCTCTCCAAAACCGTTGGCGCCATGGATGGCGCCACCGAGCACCATGGAAGGGCTTTGGCGTGTTTTGGAGAGGGCCATCCGCCCCCTCCGCCACGTATCAATCAAAGCGCTGACGGAGCGCTTGATAAACCCCTTATTCCGCCAGCATCGCCGCCAGCTTCTCCCGCGCCGGGCCGGCCAGCTTCGGGTTGTCCAGCGCGAAGCGGATTGTCGCCTCCACCAGACCCAGGTGCGTACCGCAGTCGAAGCGGGTACCCTCGAAACGATAGGCATCGACTTCTTCGGTCTTCAGCAGCTCGGCAATCGCATCGGTCAGCTGGATCTCGCCGCCGGCACCGGTCTGGGTCTGTTCCAGCAGTTCGAAGATCTTCGGGCTCAGCACGTAGCGGCCGACCACCGCCAGATCACTCGGCGCGTCCTCCGGCTTCGGCTTCTCGACGATCTGCGAAATGCGGCCCTTGCGGCCATCGAACGCCTCAGTGGCGACGATGCCGTAGCTGGCGGTCTTTTCGTGCGGCACGTCTTCGACCGCGATCACGCTGGCACCGCTGGCCTCATTGAGGTCGGCCATCTGCTTCAGCGCACCGGCACCGCGATTCCAGATCAGATCGTCGGGCAGCAGCACCGCGAACGGCTCGTCACCGATCACAGCCTTGGCACACAGCACTGCGTGCCCCAGGCCCAGCGCCTCGGCCTGGGTCACGAAGATCGCGCGCACGCCGTTGGGCAGCACATGCCGGATCAGCTCCAGCTGCTCCTGCTTGCCGGCGCGCTCGAGCTTCTGCTCCAGCTCGTAGGCCTTGTCGAAATAATCGGCAACCGCGTGCTTGTAGCGGTTGGTGATGAACACCAGCGTGTCGCAGCCGGCTTCGATGGCTTCATCAACGGCGTACTGGATCAGCGGCCGATCAATGATCGGCAGCATCTCCTTCGGCACAGTCTTGGTTGCTGGCAAAAAACGCGTTCCCAGTCCTGCCACCGGGAAAACTGCCTTGCGAATTCGCTTGCTCATTGGTGCCTGTTCGCCTCACGTGCCGGAAAGGGCACGACTTTAGCGGATGAAATGTAAGCATCCTGTTCGATTGGCGAGAATTCCGGCATCGTCGCAAACAGGATTTCCTGGATGCTGGCAGTGTCGTAGCTGGCAATCGCCTCACGCAGGCGCGGAACGTTGCCCAGCACCAGGTCGCGCGAGAACGTACGCACGCCGGCCTCGAGAATCTTCGGGTGCGCGGTCGAACGGTAGTCTTCGTCCGAATAGAACAGCGTCTCGTGCAGCTTCTCGCCCGGGCGCAGGCCGGTATAGATGATCTGGATGTCCTTGTACGGCTGCTTGCCGGTCAAACGGATCATCTGTTCGGCCAGCACGCGGATCGGCACCGGCTCGCCCATGTCCAGAGTGTAGATCGCACCATGCGACGCCGACGCGGCCGCCTGCAGGATCAGCTGGCAGGCCTCGGGGATGGTCATGAAGTAACGGCTGACTTCCGGGTCCGTGACCGTGACCGGACCACCGCGCAGGATCTGCTCGCGGAACAGCGGCACCACGCTGCCGGCCGACGCCAGCACGTTGCCGAAACGCACCGTGACGAAACGGGTGTGCGTGGACTTCTGGTCCAGGCTCTGGCAGATCATCTCGGCGTAGCGCTTGCTCGCACCCAGCGCATTGACCGGGTCGACCGCCTTGTCCGTGGAGATAAACACGAAATGCTCCACGCGGGCTTCCAGGCACGCGCGGGCGACGTTCTCGGTCGCCAGGATGTTGTTGCGCACCGCTTCGCGCAGCTGGCGCTCCAGCACCGGCACGTGCTTGTAGGCGGCCGCATGGAAAGCGGTATCGACCGGGTGCAGCGACAACGCATGGCGAATTACCGCCGGGTCACCGCAGTCGCCCAGCACCGCCTCGATCTCGACATCGGGGAAGCTGCGCCGCAGCTCGCCCTCGATGGTCAGCAGCAGCAGCTCGCTGATCTCCAGCAGGATGATGCGACCTGCACCGTGCCGCGCGCACTGGCGACAAAGCTCCGAGCCGATCGAACCACCGGCGCCGGTGACCATCACAGTGCGCCCACCCAACCAGCCGCGGATCAGGTTCCAGTCCGGCATGATCGGCTTGCGGCCCAGCAGATCCTCGATCGCCACTTCCTTCAGCTGGCCCGGCAGCGACTGGCCCTGCAGGATGTCGCTGAGCTTGGGCACGGTACGGAACGGAACGCCGGTGCTTTCGCAGATCGCGACAACGCGCTGCATGCCTGCGGCGTCCAATGACGGCATGGCAATGACCAGCAGCTTGGCAGCGGTCTCGCGGACCACTGTCGGGGCGTCATCCAGGGTGCCGAGGATCGGCAGGCCCTGCAGCTTGGCACCCCGCAGGTGTGGTGCATCGTCGAGCAGGCCGACCGGCTCGAAGTTGCCGGAACGACGCAGGTCGCGCACCAGTGTTTCCGCCGCCTGGCCGGCGCCGAGGATCAGCACGCGGCGGGCGCTGGAATCGGACTGCAGTGCCTGATAGTCCTTCCAGGCCCGGTACAGCAGGCGCGGTGCGCCCAGCAGGGCCGACAGCGCGAACGGGTAGATCACCAGCACCGACATCGGCACGCCGTCGAAGCGCTTCCACATCAGCACCAGGACGATGGCGACCATGCCGATGAAGCTGGCCTTGAAGATGTTCAGCAGGTCGCTGACGCTGGCGAACCGCCACAGCCCGCGATACAGGCCCACGCGCCAGAACACCAGGCCCTGCAACAGCAGGACCAGGGTGGTATCGACGTTCCACAGGGGCAGCGCCGGAGCGTTGGGCAGGATCGAGTAACGCCCTGCATGGAGCAACTGCCAGCATGCCCAGACCATGAAAAGGTCGTGGCAGACGATGGCCGAACGCGGCATCAGGCCGAGGATTCTGTCCCGCCAGGGTGAAGCCATAAGTCAGGTATTTCCTTGTCGGTAGCGCATTCCATTGCGCAGGAGGAGCCAGAGGACGCTCAGCGCGGTGAACCACGCGATCGCCACGGCAGCCTCCCACCTCGGCTGCAAATTGGAGCAGACATTGAACACTGTAATACTGAACAGGCCCAAAGCAAAGTACATCCCTGTCACCTGGGGGTGACTGGCTCCTGCCTGCACCGCGCGCTGGTAGACGTGCTGGGTGTGGGGTTCCATCCAGCGTTGTCCTGAAATGATGCGCGCCAGCAGTGTGAAGCCCGCGTCCACGAGGAACGGCGAAACCGGGACCAGCAGCAGGATCCAGTTGATATCGGTACGCACGCTGGCGAGTGCCAGCACCGCTGCGACCGCATACCCCAGCGCTCCACTTCCTACATCGCCCATGAAGATCCGGGCCCGAGGGAAGTTGAACGGCAGGAATCCAAGGCAGGCCAGGCCCAGGGCCACGGCAGCCAGCGAGTACGGCCACGGCAGCACCGGCGCCAGCCCCAGCATTGCCACGACGGCCTGGCTGGCGGCAATGCCGTTGATGCCGTCCATGAAATTCCAGATGTTGATCAGTGAGGCGGTGAACAGCAGCACCAGCGCCGCCAACAGCCAGCTGCCGCCATTCACCTTCACCAGGCCGGCCAGCAGCGTCGCGGCGATGAAATGCACCAGCAGGCGACGCATCGCTGGCAGGGGCTTGTGGTCGTCCCACCAGCCGATACCGGCCACCAGCACCAGCCCAAGGCTGGCCACCAGTACTGTCGGCGTGCTCTCGGGCCAGGCCCAGATGGCCACGGCTGCAGTCACCAGCAGGCTGATGACGATGGCGATGCCGCCACCGCGCGGCGTAGCGACGCTATGGCTGCGGCGTTCGCCGGGCTGATCCATCAACTGCTGGCGCAGCGCATAGCCGCGTGCCGCCCAGGTCAGCACCGCACTCAGCAGGGCGAGCGCCAGCAGCGCGCCCATCACAAGCCAAGGCATGGATCAGAGCACCGCGTAGTTCAGCAGCGGCTTGACCGTCCCCCACTCCTTGCAGCTCGGACACTGCCAGTGGTGGGTACGCGCCCCGAAGCCGCAGCGGGTGCAGCGATAGGCCGGGTTGCGCACCAGCAACTGGTCAGTGATGTGCTTGAGGTCATGCAGGGTGGCTGTGGAATCGGCGCCCTCGGCCAGGGTGAGGTCGATCAGCGCGGACTCGCCACGCACCGACGGGCGATCCTTCAGCTGGCGGCCGAGGTAGGCACGCGCCGGGGCCACGCCTTCCTGCTCTTCCATCAACCGGGTCAGCGCCAGCACCGGGGCAATGCCACGGTAATGCTCTGTCATCTCCGACAGGAACGCGCGCGCACCTGCCAGATCGCCCACCTTGCGATAGTTCTGCATCAACGCCGGCAGCAGTTCCGGCAGGTATTCGGGGTCGTTGCGCGCGGCGCGCTCGAAGGCGCGCACGGCGGCCTCAGGATTGCCCGCGTCGGTTTCCAACCGGCCCTCGATGATGCCGGCGCGCACCGACATCGCATCGGCCTGGTAGGCGCGGGCGATCGCTGCCCTCGCCTCTTCCAGCTTGCCGGCGCCACGGAATCGCTCGGCCAGTTCGCACTCGAACTGCCCGATCAGCTTGCCCATCGGCTCGCCGGTGACATCCTCGAACCGGGTGGCGTTGTCGATGGCCTTTTCCCAATCGCGCTCGGCCTGGTAGATACCGATCAGGTGCTTGAGCGCCTGCGGTGCGCGCTGATCCAGCTGGGCCAGCTCGGTGAACACGGTCTCGGCACGATCCAGCAGGCCGGACTTCATGTAGTCCTCGCCCAGGGCCAGCAGGGCCTGCACGCGCTGTGCGTCACTCAGGTCATGGCGATTGACCAGGCCCTGGTGCAGGCGGATGGCGCGGTCGACTTCGCCACGACGGCGGAACAGATGGCCCAGCGCGACCTGGGTCTCGAAGGTTTCCTTGTCCAGCTCGGCGATGTGCAGGAACAGCTCGATGGCCTTGTCCGGCTGCTCGTTGAGCAGGTAGTTCAGGCCACGGAAATAGGTGCTCGACAGGCGGCTGACCTGGCTGTCACCGTGGCGTTGGCCACCACGCCGCCCGATCACCCACCCGGCCAGTGCGGCCAGCGGTACGAACAGGAAGAACCAGAACCACTCGGTGACGAAATCCATCTTCGATCAACGTCCATCAAAAGATTGGGGGGAAGCAACCGGTGCCGGCGAAGCGGCAGCGGACTTGTTGGCGCGACGCAGCTGGCCGTAGAGCGGAATGACCACGCTCACCAGCACCAGCCCGGCACCGACCACGACACCGACCAGCAGCGCGGCAATCAGGGCCACGCCCACCGAAGTGTGCAGTTGGGTAAACAGCAGGTTGATCGACATTGCGGTCATGTTGACCGCACCGATGATCAATCCAAGGATCAGCACCGCCAGCAGGACCAGCAGACGAAAAACCTTCATGCGACAGCTCCAGTGGCAGGAGTCCGTAGCTTATCCGACTCGCGGCTGGATTCGCACGCGGTGGCGCGACGGCAGGCTCAGGCCGGATCGGCGTCCAGCGGCAGCACACTGCTGACCCGCTCGCGCAGTTCCTTGCCCGGCTTGAAATGGGGGACATGCTTGCCCGGCAGGGCAACCGATTCGCCGGTCTTCGGGTTGCGACCCAGGCGCGGCGGACGATAGTGCAGCGAGAAGCTGCCAAATCCACGGATTTCGATGCGATCCCCGGCGGACAGCGATCCGCCCATCATTTCCAGCAACGACTTCACCGCCAGATCGACATCATCGGCCTTCAGGTGCGCCTGGCGGCGCGCAAGGATTTCGATCAGTTCGGATTTGGTCATTACCGGCTCACATCAGGGGCATCTCAGCCTGAAACGGCCCGGGCAATGCCCGGGCCGTCCAGGAAACAACGAACAGCCTAAGGCCGATTACTCGGACTTGTTGCCGTTCAGCTGTGCACGCAGCAGCGCGCCCAGCTGGGTGGTGCCGCTGGAAGCCGAAGAGGACTGGTATTCCTCCAGCACTTCGCGCATTTCAGCGTCGTCCTTGGCCTTGATCGACAGCTGCAGGGTACGGCCCTTGCGGTCCATGCCCACGAACTTGGCTTCGACCTTGTCGCCGACCTTCAGGTGCTGGGTGGCGTCGTCAACGCGCTCGTTGGCGATGTCGCGGGCCGAGACGTAACCTTCGATGCCGTCAGCCAGCTCGATGATCGCGCCCTTGGCGTCGACTTCCTTCACCACGCCTTCGACCTTGGAACCCTTCGGATTGGCAGCCATGTACTGGCCGAACGGATCCTGCTCCAGCTGCTTCACGCCCAGGGAGATGCGCTCGCGCTCCGGATCGACGGCCAGGACGACGGCGTCCAGGGTATCGCCCTTCTTGAAGTTGCGAACGACGTCTTCGCCGGTGGTGTTCCAGCTGATGTCGGACAGGTGGACCAGGCCGTCGATGCCGCCGTCCAGGCCGATGAAGATGCCGAAGTCGGTGATCGACTTGATCTGGCCCGACACCTTGTCACCCTTCTTGTGGGTGGCAGCGAAGGTTTCCCACGGATTGGCGGCAACCTGCTTCATGCCCAGCGAGATGCGGCGACGCTCTTCATCGACGTCCAGCACCATCACTTCGACTTCATCACCCACCTGGACAACCTTGGACGGGTTGACGTTCTTGTTGGTCCAATCCATCTCGGAGACGTGCACCAGGCCTTCGACGCCCGGCTCGATCTCAACGAACGCACCGTAATCGGTGACGTTGGAGACCTTGCCGAAGACGCGGCTGTTGGCCGGGTAACGACGGCCGATGTTGTCCCACGGATCCTCGCCCAGCTGCTTCAGGCCCAGCGAAACGCGGTTGCGCTCGCGGTCGAACTTCAGCACGCGGACGTCCAGCTCGTCGCCGACGTTCACGACTTCCGACGGGTGACGCACGCGCTTCCACGCCATGTCGGTGATGTGCAGCAGGCCGTCGATACCGCCCAGGTCCACGAACGCGCCGTAATCGGTCAGGTTCTTGACGACACCCTTCAGGATCGCGCCTTCCTGCAGCTTGTCCATCAGCTGCTCGCGCTCTTCCGAGTGCTCGCTTTCGACGACAGCGCGGCGCGAGACCACGACGTTGTTACGCTTGCGGTCCAGCTTGATGAGCTTGAACTCGAGTTCCTTGCCTTCCAGGTAGGCCGGATCGCGCACCGGGCGCACATCGACCAGGGAACCCGGCAGGAAGGCGCGGACATCCTTGATGTCCACGGTGAAACCACCCTTGACCTTGCCGCTGATGCGGCCGGTGATGGTTTCGTTCTTTTCCAACGCTTCTTCCAGCTCGTCCCACACCATCGCGCGCTTGGCCTTCTCGCGCGACAGGACGGTTTCGCCGAAGCCGTTCTCGATCGAGTCGAGGGCGACCTTGACGATATCGCCTTCGGCGACGTCGATTTCGCCAGCGTCGTTACGGAACTGTTCGATCGGCACGATGCCTTCGGACTTCAGGCCAGCGTTGATCACCACGACGTCGCCGCGGACTTCAACAACGGTACCGCTGACGATGGCGCCCGGCTTCAGCTTGGCCAGGTTGGCCTGGCTGGCTTCAAACAGTTCGGCAAATGATTCGGTCATTAGATTTACTCTGTTGGACACATGGGTCGGTGGCGTCCCCTTCAGGGGAATGGCGACCGCCCGCCTGTTGGTCGACCCCGGAAACGCAGGTCGTGTGTAGTAGGAAAACCGCCACGCATCATTGCGCGACGGAGCGGGTACAGCACTGCTTTGCGCGACCACTGCCGATGCGACTGGCAGTGCTCCCGCGCGAACGGATCAGGCAGCCGGAACCGGAAGCAGATCCATCACTCGGGCAACGACATCATCGATGCCGATGCCTGTGGTGTCGATGAGGACAGCATCGTCTGCCGGCTTCAGGGGCGCCACGGTACGCTGAGCATCACGGGCGTCGCGGGCCATGATCTCGCGCAGGAGGTCATCAAAGTTAACAGAAACCCCCTTGTCTTTCAACTGCTTATGCCGGCGCTCTGCGCGCTCCTCGGCACTGGCGGTCAGGAAGACCTTGTAGGGGGCGTCCGGAAAGATCACCGTGCCCATGTCGCGGCCGTCGGCGACCAGGCCCGGCAGCTCCCTGAATGCGCGCTGGCGCTCCTTCAGGGCGGCCCGGACCTCCGGGATGGCGGCAATGGCCGAGGCCAGCGCCCCGGTGGTCTCCAGGCGCAGCTCGTCGGTGGCATCGGTGCCGTTGACCATGACCCGCATGGCATCGCCCTGCTCGACAAACTGAACGTGGGTGTCAAAGGTGCAGCGGACCAGCGCGGAGGCGTCGGAGGTGTCGATGTCGGCCCAGCTTGCGGCCACGCCCACCGCCCGGTACAGCGCGCCCGAATCCAGGTAATGCCAGCCCATCCTGCGCGCGATGATGCGGCTGATGGTACCCTTGCCGGCCCCGGATGGGCCGTCGATGGTCAGGACGGGAGCGAGTGGATTCATGGGGGTCCCAGAGCGTGTGAAGAGGCCATTCTAGCCCCTGCCAGACGCCCCCAGCGGGATCTTTTGTGCAACCACTTGAAACCATGAGGAAAAGCCCGGTAGAATGGCGGGCTTGAACGAGCGTCAACTGCCGATTGTCTTTCGCATATCGCGGCCACGCTCCACCCGAACAACTACTGTTTACGCCGAGGTATGCCATGAAAGTCCTGTCCTCCCTGAAGTCGGCGAAGGCCCGTCACCGTGACTGCAAGGTCGTGCGTCGTCGTGGCAAGATCTTCGTCATCTGCAAGTCGAACCCGCGTTTCAAGGCGCGTCAGCGCTAAGCCTCACAGCCTTCCGGCTGCGGCTGGCCCTACGCGGGGCCGACCCGATGCAAGAAACCGCCTTCGGGCGGTTTTTTGTTTATGCGGCTTTTTCCTGCCGTTTTTGCTGTAATCGCCTTTCTTGACCACTGGGGAGTAGATCGAGATGAAGCGTTACCTGTCCGCCCTGGCCGTGATGGCCACCCTGGCCGCCGCCACACCGGCACTGGCCGATACCCTGCTTGTCGACCGTGCCCGCGAGAAGCCGGCCGGTGCCCTGCCCGTGCGCGGCCAGAGCATGCAGCAGGTGCAGGCGCAGTTCGGCGCGCCCAGCGAACAACTGCAGCCGCGTGGCGGGCAGAAGCGGCAATGGCCGACCATCAACCGCTGGGTGTACCCGCAGTTCACCGTCTACTTCGAGAAGCAGAAGGTGATCGACGTGGTGGCCAACCAGGCGGACCCGAACGAAATCGGCCCGAAACCACCGATCCGTTGATCCCTTTTCCCGCCCTGGGCGGGCCTGTGTAGCGAGACCATGAACCAGACCCTTCGTTTTCCTGCCGAGTGGGAAGCCCAGAGCGGCGTCCTGATTGCCTGGCCTACCGCCGACACCGACTGGGCCGACCGCCTGGGCCAGGTGGAAGAGACCTACATCGCCCTGGTCGCGGCCATCACCCGCTTCCAGCCGGTGCTGATCTGCGTGGCCGACGACGATGTGGAGACCTATGCCGAAATGCGGCTGCGCTCCAACCGCATCGACATGGACAAGGTGCACTTCACCACGGCCGCCTACGACGATACCTGGCTGCGCGACTCCGGCCCGATCACCCTGCGCCGCGCCGACGGCGGTTTCCAGCTGCTGGACTTCCGCTTCACTGGCTGGGGCGGCAAGTTCGACGCCACCCTGGATGACCAGCTGGTGGGCGTGCTCGACCAGGCTGGCGTGTTCAACGACGCCCCGGTACGCAGCATTCCGTTCGCGTTGGAAGGCGGTGGCATCGAGACCGACGGCGAAGGCACCCTGCTGACCACCTGGAAGTGCCTGCACGAACGCCACCCGGACCGCGACCGCGCCAGCCTGAGCGCCGACCTGGCCGACTGGCTGCAGCAGGACCGCGTGCTGTGGCTGGACCACGGCTACCTGGAAGGCGACGACACCGACGCCCACATCGATACCCTCGCCCGCTTCGCCTCCGCTGACAGCATCGTCTATCAGGCCTGCGACGACGAGAGCGATTCGCACTACGCCGAGCTGCAGGCGATGGGCAACGAGCTGGCCGCGCTGCGCACCAAGGACGGCCAGCCGTATCGCCTGTTCCCGCTGCCGTGGGCGCGGCCGGTGATCGACGAAGGCCGCCGTCTTGCTGCGTCGTACGCCAACTACCTGATCGTCAACGGCGCGGTGCTGATGCCGGCCTATGGCGACCCGGCCGACGACCTGGCCCGTGATGTGCTGGCCCAGGCGCATCCGGGTCGCGAGATCGTGCAGGTGCCTTGCCGCTCGCTGATCTGGCAGAACGGCAGCCTGCACTGCATCACCATGCAGCTGCCGGCCGGGTTGTTGAAGGTCTGACGGATGACGCCGGGCCCCGCCCGGCACCGCCCGGCACCGCTTTTGTAGAGTCGAGCCATGCTCGACTGGCTTCATGTAGAGCCGAGCCCACGCTCGGCTGGCCGCTCGCGCGATCGAAGCAGAGCGCAGCCGAGCATGGGCTCGGCTCTACAACACCGGCCATTCAGCGCGCAACACGCCGTCGCCGCCCATCCGCGCTAACATGCAGGTTTTCCCCCGCAGGAACGCCCCGCATGAACTCGCGCAGCCCCCTTACCGTCGCCCTGATCCAAGAGCGCAACCACGGTGATGCCGCCGCCAACCTGGCGGTGATCGAAGCACGCGTGGCCGAGGCGGCTGCGCAGGGTGCCAAGCTGGTGCTGCTGCAGGAACTGCACAACGGCCCGTATTTCTGCCAGCACGAATCGGTGGACGAATTCGACCTGGCCGAATCCATTCCGGGCCCGAGCACCGAGCGCCTGGGCGCACTGGCGAAGAAGCATGGCGTGGTGCTGGTCGGCTCGCTGTTCGAGCGCCGCGCTGCTGGCCTGTACCACAACACCGCCGTGGTGTTCGAGAAGGACGGCAGCCTGCTCGGCAAGTACCGCAAGATGCACATCCCGGACGACCCGGGCTTCTACGAGAAGTTCTACTTCACCCCGGGCGACATCGGCTTCAAGCCGATCGATACTTCGGTGGGTCGCCTGGGCGTGCTGGTGTGCTGGGACCAGTGGTACCCGGAAGCGGCGCGCCTGATGGCGCTGGCCGGTGCCGAGCTGCTGCTGTACCCGACCGCGATCGGCTGGGACCCGGACGACGTGCAGGACGAGAAGACCCGCCAGCGCGACGCCTGGGTGCTGAGCCACCGTGGCCACGCCGTGGCCAACGGCCTGCCGGTGCTGAGCTGCAACCGCGTCGGCCACGAGGCGTCGCCGCTGGGCGCGTCGGGCATCCAGTTCTGGGGCAACAGCCACGTGCTCGGCCCGCAGGGCGAGTTCCTGGCCGAGGCCGGCACCGAGGCCACCGTGCTGCTGTGCGACGTCGACCTGCAGCGCAGCGAGCATGTGCGCCGCATCTGGCCGTTCCTGCGTGATCGCCGCATCGATGCATACGGCGACCTGCTCAAGCGCTACATCGACTGAGCCGGAGCCCGCGCATGGCCGTCCTCATCCGTGATGCCGGTCCGGCCGACATCGACGCAATCACCGCCATCTACGCGGTGGAAGTGACCGATTTCGTCAACACCTACGAGTACGACATCCCGGACGCGACCGAGATGCTGCGCCGCATGCGCGACATCATTGATCGTGGCTTCCCCTACCTGGTCGCCGAGATCGACGGCCAGGTGGCTGGCTATGCCTATGCCAACACCTATCGCACCCGCATTGCCTACCAGTGGACCGTGGAGAACTCGGTCTACGTCGATGCCGCGTTCCAGGGCAAGGGTGTCGGCACCGGCCTGCTGCAGGCCTTGATCGACGCCTGCGTGGCACGTGGCTACCGGCAGATGGTGGCGGTGATCGGCGAACCGACCAACACCGCCTCGATCAAGCTGCACGAACGCTTCGGCTTCGAGCTGGTGGGCGTGTTCCGTGGCCTCGGCCGCAAGCATGGCCGCTGGCTGGACACCGTACAGATGCAGCGCGCGCTCGGCGATGGCGCCGACACCGCCCCCTCCAATGAATGAACCCATGACCGAAACCCTTCCCGAGACCGGCGACGACCTGTTCGCCGGCCAGCCGGTGCGCGTCGTCGAACGCGACGGCGTGCGCTACACCCTGCTGGGCACCGCCCACGTCTCCCGCGCCAGCGTCGAGGCCGTTGAAAAAGCCATCGACAGCGGCCGCTTCGATGCCGTTGCCGTCGAGCTGGACCCGCAGCGCCTGCAGGCGCTGAGCGACCCCGACACGCTCGCCAAGCTCGACCTGGTCGAGGTGATCCGCAAGGGCCGCGTCGCCCTGTTCGCCGCCAACCTCGCTCTGTCCGCCTATCAGCGCCGCCTGGCCGAGCAACTCGACATCGAGCCCGGCGCCGAGCTGAAACGTGCGGTGGAACTTGCCCGCGAACGCAACCTGCCGGTGCACCTGATCGACCGCGAGGTTGGCCTGACCTTCCGCCGCGCGTCGCAACGGCTGGGCTTCTTCGGCAAGCTGAAGCTGGTTGCCGGCCTCGGCGCCGGCCTGTTCTCGTCCGAGGAAGTGGGCGAGAACGAGATCGAGAAGCTCAAGCAGGGCGACATGCTGGAATCGAGCTTCGGTGAGTTCGCAAGCGAGAGTCCGGCGCTGTACGAAACCATCATCGGCGAGCGCGACCGCTACATGGCCACCCGCCTGCGCGAAGAACACGACCCGCGCCAGCGCGAAGTGCTGGCAGTGGTCGGAGCCGGCCACCTGGCGGGTCTGGCACGCCACCTGGAAACCGACACCGAGGCACCGGCGCCGCTGCGCGCCGAGCTGGAGGCGGTGCCGAAGAAGCGCAACATCCCGTGGTTCACGCTGGGCATCCTGGCGATCGTGGCGACCGGCATCGGCGTAGGCTTCTACCGCGGCGGCCTGGGCGTAGGCACCGAGCTGCTGGCAACCTGGGCGATGTATACCGGCGGCCTGGCCGGCCTGGGCTGCCTGCTGGCCGGTGGTCACCCGCTGAGCATCCTCACCGCGATCGCGGTAGCCCCGTTCAAGCCGTTCCGCCTGAGCATCCCGACCGGCGCCTTCTCGGCACTGGTGGAAGCGCGTGTGCGCAAGCCAGCCTACGAGGACTTCCTGAAGCTGCGCGACGATGCGCAGAGCCTGAAGGGCTGGTACCGCAATCGCGTTACCCGCGTGGTGCTGACCTTCATGCTGACCAACATCGGCAGCATGCTTGGCCTGTGGCTGACCACGTTCAAGGTGTGGGGAAAGGTGGCGGGATGACGTCCCAGCGCTCGTGCCTATACTCAGCGTTTTAGGAAGGAACACTTCAATGGATGCATACGATGCGCTGATGCGCGATGGTTTCGTGGTGGTGCGCCAGGCGATTGCACCCGCACTGGTCCAGGACATCAACGCGCGCATCGTGCGCTTCAAGCAGCGCAATCCAAAGGCGGTGTCGCGCAACCTGGACGAACACAAGCGCATGTATCGGGTCGTCAACCTGCACCTGGCGGTGGATGCGATGACCCGCCTGCTCACTGACAACCCGGCCATCGACGTCTGCGATCGTTTCCTCGGCGAACCGACCACGCTCTACACCAGCCTCTACTACGAGCGCGGATCGGAACAGTCTTTGCATCGCGATACGCCAGTGTTCTGCACCTCTCCGGGCGAGCGCTACATGGGAGTGTGGACCGCACTGGATGCGGTTGATGAAAGCAATGGCCCCCTTCGCGTGGTTCCGGGCAGCCACCTGTTGCCGCCGATTGACGTGCAGGCGCTGCGACGCACTGTCTTCGGCGACGGCCCGATCAGCGCCATGTCGCCGGAAGGCTGGACCGCCTATCAGGATGCGGTGGCGCGTCAATGCGAAGACGCTGGCCTGAAGCCGCAGTCGGTGCACGTGCAGCCTGGCGATGTGATCGTCTGGCACCCGCAGCTGTTCCACGGCGGCGCGCCACATCCCTCTGCCGGAACGCGTCGCAGCGTGGTCATGCACGTAACGCCGAAGTCGATGCCGGTGGGCCACATGGATGTTTTCTACGGGCAAACTCCTCCGCTGTCCAAAGCACCGTGGCGCTATTACCGGCGTGGCCAGCGTGAGATCGCACGGTTCGGGCAGGTGGATTTCGGTCACGAGTACACGCGCCGGACCTGGTTCCTGCGCAAGGCCTGACCCAAGCCGAAAAAAGGGGGGAGGCCGCCCCACTACGACCGGCCTCCCCCACACCACAACACGTTGGCGCGTATTACGGTCGAGCAAGCTCGACCACTACACCGCGGTCCCCGCCACGACCTCCACACCTCGCGCGCGACGGATCAGCCGCGTCACGGCATTGCGCAGGTCATCGAGCACCGCGTAGATCGTCGGCAGGAACAGCAGGCTGACCACGGTCGAGAACGCCAGGCCGCCGGCAATCGCGCGCGCCATCGGCGAGTACTCCGGGCCATTGCCGAACATCTGCGTGTCGGTCAGCGAGATCGGCACCATCGCCAGGATCGCCGTGCCCATGGTCATCATGATCGGGCGCAGGCGTTCGCGTGAGCCTTCCACCAGCGCCTGGGTACGGCCCATGCCGCTGCGCCGCAGGTTGTTGATGTGCTCGATCATCACGATGCCGTTGTTCACCACCACGCCCATCAGCACCAGGATGCCAATGAAGGACATGATCCCGAACGAGGTGCCAGTGATCCAGAAAAGCCAGAACACGCCGAAGATCGAGAACAGCACGCCGCTCATGATCGCCGCCGGGAACAGCAGCGACTCGAAGACCGCCGCCATCACCACGTAGATCATCACCAGCGCGATCAGCAGGTTGAACACCATCTGCTGCATGGCTTCATCATCGTTGCCGTAGTCGCCGCCATCGAAGGTGAAGCCGTAGCCGGCCGGGAAGTTCATCGGCTTGAGCACGGCCTCTATCGCCTTGCGCCCGTCCGGTGCGGTGACCTTCCCGGCCAGGTTGGCCTTGATGGTCAATGTCGTCTGACGATTGGTACGGCCGATCTGGGTGGCCGACGAACCAACGTCCACGGTGACCAGGCTCAGCAGCGGCACGCTGCGGCCATCGCCGGTACGCACGCTGAAACCGGCCAGGTCTTCCGGGCTGCTCTGCTCGGCGCCGGCAAAGCGCACCCACACCGGCACTTCATTGTCACCGCGACGGAACTCGCGCATCGGTGCGCCGCGCAGCGCCAGGCCGACGAAGCTGGCCACCTGTTCGGCGTTGAAACCGAACGCTGCGGCACGCTCACGGTCGACGCGTACCTTCAGCTCGCCGCCCTTCTCGCCGTTGTCGATGCGCACGTCCCGCAGTTCGGCACGCTGCGCCAGCAACGGCACCACTTCCTGGCCGATCTCCTGCAGCATCGAGCTGGAATCGCCCACCATCTGCACCTGCACGCCCTGGTTGCCGCCACCCCCGCCATCGCCGCCCTGGTTGCCGACGAAATAGTCGGTGCGGGCGGACTTCGGCAGGCCCTTGCGCAACTCTTCCTGCAGCGCCTTGATGTCCTTGGCGTACCTCTCGTCCAGGGTGACCACCGTGGAGCTGCCTTCCTGCTCGCTGTACCAGGAGTACACCTGCTTCACGTGCAGGCGCTCGCGGTTCTGGTCGATCCAGCTCTCCACGCGCGCCACTTCCTCGGACATCTGCCGGTAGGTGTAGGCGCCCTTCCACATGTAGCCGATGAAGATGTCCTTGCCGCCCTCGCCCCCGAACATGTCGACCTTGGTCAGCTTCATCGGCACCAGGCTGACCAGTACCACCAGCAGGATGCCGAGCAGGCTCCAGCCGCGGTGGTGCAGCGACCAGTCCAGCAGCTGTGCATAGCGCCGCTGCAGGCGCGCGATCAGGCCGGTCTGCGAGTGCACCAGCTTGGGTGTGGCCATGCGTGCGGACAGCATCGGAATCAGGCTGACCGCGACCAGCCACGAGGCCAGCAGCGAGACCGAGATGGTGATCGCGATCTGCGCCATGAAGATGCTGATGTTGTTGGTCTCGCCGAACAGGTTCGGCACGAACACGATGCAGTGGCACAGCGTACCGGCGCTGAGCGCGATGGCCACGTTGCGGGTGCCGATGATCGAGGCCAGCCGTGGCTGCCCCGGCATGCGCTCGCGCTCCTGGTAGATGCTCTCCACCACCACCACGGCGTTGTCGACCAGCATGCCCACGGCCAGCAGCAGGCCCATCATGGTCAGGATGTTCAATGTCACCCCGACGAAGTACATGAAGCCCAGGGTGATGGTGAAGCAGATCGGAATGGCCAGGGTCACCATCAGCGTCGACGGCCAATGGCGCAGGAAGAAGAACAGCACCGTCACCGACAGGATCAGGCCGACCGCACCGGCTTCGGCCAGCTCCAGCAGCGACGAGGTCACCGCCTTGCCCTGGTTGTCGATCACCTTGATCTGCACGTCGCGCATCGACGGCTGCGCGCGGATCGCCTCGACTTCGGCCAGCGCCGCGCGCGACACGTCCACCAGATTGGCGCTGCGCTCCTTGAAGATGTCCAGGCCGACCGCCGGGTTGCCGTCCAGGCGACGCCCGTAGTTCATCCGTGCAGGCTTCAGGCGGACGTCGGCGATATCGCCCAGGCGCAGGCCCTTGGCGTTGATCACCAGGTCGCGCATCTCCTGAAGGTCGGTGATCTCGCCCACCGGCTGCACGCGCACGCGCTGGCCGTTGTCGTCGATCTGCCCGGCCGAGATCGAGAAGTTCAGCGTGCGCAGGCGCTCGCTCAGCTCGTTGATGCTCAACCCATGCGCGTTGAGCCGGTTCGGATCGATGGCGATCTCCACCTCGTTCGGCGGTGCACCGGTGATGTCGACGCGGGCCACACCGGGAATACGCTCGATGCGCCGTTTGAACTCACGGTCGAGCATGTCATAGGCAGTGGTCAGGTCGGTGGTACTCGCCAGGCGTACCTTCAGTACCGGCTGGTCACTGCTGGACCACTTGAACACGTTGTAGCGCTGCAGGTCGTCGGGCAGGTCGCTGCGGATCGCATCGATACGCTCGCGCGCGTCGGACGCGGCAATGGCGATGTCGCGGTCCCAGTCGCTGAACTCGATATAGATCAGCGCCGCCTCGGAGGTGGCCGATGAGCGCATGCGCTTGATGCCGGTCATCGTCGCCAGCGACTCCTCGACCGGGCGGATGATGGTCCGCTCCACTTCCTCGGGCGTCGAACCGGTGTATGGGATCTGCACGAACAGGAACGGCGCGGAGATGTCCGGCAGCGCCTCCAACGGCAGCCGGAACGAAGCGATCAGGCCGATCACTACCAGCGACACGAAGCACATGATGGTGGTGACCGGGCGGCGGATGGAGAACTCGGCAACGCTCATGCCGGCTCCTCCACACCTGCCGTGCCGCCCTCGTCGCCATGCAGGCCTTCACCGGCATGCTTGCGGCCGCGCTCACGGTAATAGGCGTCGCCGCGACGATCCATCAGGTCGTACACCACCGGGATCACCAGCAGCGTCAGCAGCGTCGACACCAGCAGGCCACCGATCACGGTGATCGCCATCGGTGCACGCACTTCGGCGCCCTCGCCCATGGCCACCGCCAGCGGCAGGAAGCCGAACAGCGTGCACAGCGTGGTCATGATGATCGGGCGCAGGCGCGAACGCGCACCTTCCACCAGCGCCTCATGCTTGGCCACGCCGGCTTCGCGCAGCTGGTTGACCTTGTCGATCAGGATGATCGCGTTCTTGGTGACCAGGCCGACCAGCAGGATCAGGCCGATGAACACCACCACCGAGATGGGCTTGCCGGTCAGCATCAGCGCCAGGATCGCGCCGACCAGCGCCAGCGGGATGGTGAACAGGATCACGAACGGGTGCAGCAGCGACTCGAACTGCGAGGCCATCACCAGGTAGACCAGGAAGATCGCCAGTCCAAAGGCGAAGATCAGCGACTTCGCCGCCTGCGCCAGCTCTTCGCCCTGGCCACCGATGTGCAGGCCAACGCCCGCACCCAGCGGCTGCTCGGCCACCATCTGCTGCACTTCGCGCATGGCTGCGCCGAGGTCGATGTCGCGCAGGTTGGCCGATACCACCGCCACCCGGGTCTGGTCGGCACGATGGATCTCGCTGGGGCCGGTGGTGGCGACCACGTCGGCCACCGCGTCCAGGGTGACCGGGCGGGTGCTGCCCGGATTGACGATCAGCCGGCGGATGCTCTCGACGCTGGCGCGGTCACCTTCCTGGGCACGCACCAGCACGTCGATCTTGCGATCACGGAAGCTGTAGCGGGTGGCGACGTCGCCGCGCACCTTCTTCACCACCACGTCGGCGATCTGGCGGGTGGTCAGGCCCAGCGCACCCGCGCGCTCCTGGTCGAAGCGGATCTGGATTTCCGGGAAGCCCTCTTCCACCGTCGACTTCACGTCGGCGTAGTGCGCATTGCCGCGCAGCATCGCCGCCAAGCGCTGGCCGGCCACTTCCAGGGTCGCCATGTCCTGCCCGCGCAGTTCGATTTCCAACGGCGTGGAGAAGCTGAACAACGCCGGCCGCGCGAAGTCGACCTGGGCGCCCGGGTGCTGGCTCATGGTGCCGCGCAGGCGTTCGGTGATTGCCGCTTCAGTGCGCGCGTTGCCACCGCCTTCCATCACCACAGTCAGCTTGCCGATGTTCTCGCCGCTTTCGGTCGGACTGGCATCCAGCCGGGTGCCGCTGCCACTGACGCCATACAGCGAGGCCACGCCCTCCCCCTTGCCGTGCGCCAGCTGCAGCTCGCGCACCAGCGCATCGGTCTGCTTCAGCGGCGTGCCGGCCGGCAGCTTCACCGTCATTTCGAACCGGTCCTGCGCCAGCTGCGGAATCAGGTCCGCGCCAAGCATCGGTACCAGCGCCATGGTCGCCACGAAGATGATGGCTGCCACGCCCAGCACCTTGCCGGGATGCGCCAGCGCACTCGGCAGCAGGCGCAGGTAGCCTCGCTCGGCGCCTGCATAGGGCTTCATCGCCAGGTCGCTGGCCTTGCGCATCACCGGGCCGACCACTGCCACCACGCCACGCCACACGCGCACGACAAGCCAGGCCAGCGCATAGAAGCTCCAGCGCACGCTGGCAACCACGCCACGGCGGCCCAGCGCGACCGGCTTCTGCCAGCGCTTCTGCGGCTGCCATGCTTCGTTCGGCGCCTCTTCCGGGAACGCCAGCGGCGGCCGCCCCTTCAGCGAGCTCAACATCGGGATCAGGGTCATCGACACCAGCAGCGAGATCGCGATGGCGATCGCCACGGTCAGCGCCTGGTCGCGGAACAGCTGCCCGGCGATGCCATCGACGAACACCAGCGGCAGGAACACGGCGATGGTGGTCAGGGTCGAGGCGACCACCGCCATGCTCACTTCGCGGGTGCCGGCAATCGCCGCCTGCAGGATGCCCAGGCCACGCTCGCGGGCCTTGGCGATGCTCTCCAGCACCACGATCGAGTCATCCACCACCAGGCCAGTGGCCAATGCCAGGCCGCCCAGCGACATCACGTTCAGGCTCAGGCCGAGCTGGCCCATGAAGAAGAACGTGGCGATGATCGATACAGGCAACGACAGGCTGATCACGAACGTGCTCCAGCCATCGCGCAGGAACAGGAAGATGATCAGGATTGCCAGCAGGCCACCGATCACCGCGTCCTTCTTGACGTCGGCGATGGCGTGCTCGATGAAGCGCGACTGGTCCTCGATGGTGGTCAGCTCGACATCGGACGGGAACGTGCCCTTGATCTGCTCCAGGCGCTTGCGCAGCGCTTCGGCGGTGGACACGGTGTTGGCGTCGCCTTCCTTGTAGATGGCCAGCTCGACCGATTCCTTGCCGCCCAGGCGGATGATCGCTTCACGCTCCTTGTAGCCCTGCCGCACCGTGGCCACGTCCTTCAGGCGTACCGGCACGCCATTGGCGACCACGCTGGAGCCACCACCGGACGATGCGCTCTGTGCCGCCGACGCGGCGGCGATGGCTGCCGCCGAACCGGTCGACGCGGCGATGTTGAACATCTGCTGCAACGCCGAGTCGGCTGCGCTGCCATTGGCGGCCTGGGTGGTCACCAGCAGGTTGCGGATTTCCTCGAGGTCGGCGAACTGGTTGACAGTACGCACCAGGAAGCGCTGGGAGCCCTCCTCCAGGCGGCCGCCGGAGATGTTGATGTTCTCGTCCTTGAGGCGCTTGATGACGGTGTCGATCGGCAGGTTCAGCTGCGCCAGCTTCTGCTGGTCGATGTCGACCTGGATCTCATCTTCCAGGCCACCGCCCACCTTCACTGCTGCCACGCCGGTGACCGGCTCCAGCTTCTTCTTCAGGTCTTCATCGGCATAGCGGCGCAGGCCGGTCAGCTCGCGGACCGCATCGGCATCGCTGGTCGGCGCCGTCTTGTTCGACAGCACCAGGCGCATGATCGGCTCGGTGGACGGATTGAAGCGCAGCAGCACCGGGGCCTTGGCCTCCAGCGGCAGGTTCAGCGCTTCCATCTTGTCACGCACCTCCAGGCTGGCCTGGTCCATGTTGGTGCCCCAGGCGAACTCCAGCACCACATCGCTCTGGCCGGTGCGCGAGACCGACTTCAGCTTGCGCAGGTTCTTGACCACGCCCACCGCTTCTTCAACCGGCTGGGTGATCAGGGTTTCGATTTCGGTCGGCGCCGCACCGGTGTATTCGGTGCGCACGGTCAGCGTCGGGTAGCTCAGGTCGGGCAGCAGGTTGACCTTGAGGTTGCCGAGCGCGATCAGGCCGAACAGCAGCAGCGTGACCGTGCACATGGCGATGGTCACACGGCGACGCGTGGCGAATTCCACCAGGCCGCCGCGCATGCCGGCGGCGGCGCCGTCGCTCGCCGGCGAGGCACCGTGGTCGTGGCCCGGGGCAGTCATTGCTTGCTCCCGGCCTTGTCTGCGGGCTTGGCGGCCGCCGCGACCGCCTTCGCCTTCGGATCGGCGATCACCTGCACCGTGGTGCCGTCGCGCAGGGCGACCTTGCCGGCGGTGACCACCTGATCACCGGCCGCCAGGCCATCACGGATCTCCACCCACGGGCCCTCGGCGTAACCCAGCTTGACCGGAACGCGTGCGACCTTGCCTTCGCGCACGCGGAACACCGCCGGCTCACCGTCGTCGAGCAACGCCAGGCGCGGCACCACCAGCGCATCGGCACGCTGGTCGTAATCGATGCGGATGCGCCCGAACATGCCGGGCTGCAGCGCGTGGGCGGCGCCATCGAAGGCGCTGACCACGCGAAACGTGCCGCTGCCCGAGTCCACCACCGGCGCGATGCGGTCAACGGTGCCGGTGAAGCTCTGGCCCGGCAGTGCGTCGGCCGCCAGCGTCACCGGCTGGCCGGCACGCAGGGTGGCCAGCTCACGTTCGGGTACGTTGAGCGTGGCCTCCAGCCGCGAGTTGTCGACGATGCGGAAGATCGGTGTATTGATCTGCACGAAGTTGCCGGTCTTGATCGAGCGTGAGGCGATCACACCCGAGATCGGTGCCACGACCGTGGTGTAGGACAGCTCCAGCGTAGCCAGGCGGTACTGCGCACGGACGTTCTCCAGGTCGTAGCGCAGCTGGTCGACATCGGCAGCGCTGACCATCTGCTGGCCGACCAGCTTCTGTGCGCGCTGGTAGTTGTTTTCCAGCTTGCGCATCTGCGCTTCGCTCTGCGCCACGGCCAGGCGTGCACGGTCCGGGTCCAGCCGCACCAGCGGCTGGCCGGCGGTGACCCGCTGCCCTTCCTCGACCAGCACCGCCAAGGCCACGCCGGAGGTTTTGGCGACCACCTGCGACTCTGCACGTGGCTCCAGCGCCGCGGTGCCGGTGTAGCTGGCTGCGACGGCACGATGGCTGGCCACCGCCACTTCGACCGGGACTGCGTCGACCTTCTTCTCCTCCTTGGTCTCGGCGGCCTTGGCTTCGGAATTGGGCCCTGCGGCGCAACCGCCCAGCAGCAGGGAGGTGGAGATCAGCAGTGCGGCAGCGCAGATTCCGCTGCGACGGCCGGACAGGAAGGTTGGGTGCGACATCGTCAGGTCCCTGGAGGATGCGTGGACAGGTGTGGTAGCAAAGTAATGCACCACTTCACAGCAACACCATATCCCAAAGGTCATGGTGCCTTCGTGCCACTGGTCGGCCCGCCCCCCATTTCAGCTAGATGAAACCTGGGGCTATACTCGGGTCGTTCCGTACCCCACGCCGGAACGACCAGACCCGAATCCCCGGAAACGACACCATGCGCCCGCAGCCGCTCGCCGCTTGTCTCGCTCTGGCCGTCCTCCTGCCCCTTGGGGCCGCCGCACAGCCCGCTCCCGCTCCTGCCACACCCACCCCGGCGCCTGCCGCCGCGCCGGCGCCTGCCACGCCCACCGGCAACTTCGACAATGGCCGTGTCCTGGCCTACACCTGCCAGGGGTGCCACGGCATCACCGGCTACAAGAACGCCTACCCCAGCTACCGGGTGCCGAAGATCGGCGGCCAGACCCAGCAGTACCTGGCCCAGGCCCTGACCGAGTACCGCCAGGGCAAGCGCCGGCATCCGACGATGCAGGCGCAGTCGATGAGTTTCAGCGAACAGGAGATCGCCGATCTCTCTGTTTACCTGTCCACCGTCAAGTAAGGCCCGCCCATGTCGAAAGCCGCGCATCCGATGCGTCACGCCATCGCCCTGTCCGTTGCCCTGCTGCTGGCCGCCTGTTCGCAGTCGCAGGTGGAGAACAGCGAGAAATCCGCTGCCGACCCGGGCCATGCCAGCGGCGAACACGGTTCTTCGTCCTCCGCCGGCCTGCCGGCAGGCCGCGAGGCCGCCGGTGAGGCGCGCGCCAAGGTGAAGGGCAAGGCCACCAACCAGAGCTGCATCGACTGCCATGGGGCCGACGGCAATGCGCCGATCGATCCGACCTATCCGAAACTGGGTGGCCAGTACGGTGACTACCTGGCGCACGCGCTGCAGGCCTACCGCGCCGGCGACCGCCAGCATGCGCTGATGACGCCGCAGGCGAAGGACCTGAGTGATCAGGACATCGCCGATCTGGCGGCGTATTTCGGTAGCCGGCCGAGCCAGTTGCGGGATCTGCACGGGGTCAAATGACCGCCGCCCCCCGGTGGGGCGGACCCTGGTCCGCACGGACCGTTGATTGGTGGGTGCGGACCGTTGGTCCGCACAGATCCGCATATCCACGCATGGCGTGGATCTACTGATTCTTCATCCGATCAATCGGCGCACTGCTGGCGCCGACCGATACTCAGCCTTCCAGCTCTTCCCAGCGCGCGTACGCGGCATCCAGCTCGGCCTGCACCTTGGCCAGCTGCTGGGTGTGCGCGGTCACTTCCGCACTGCTGCGGGTATAGAACGCCGGGTCGTTCATCGCCGAGGTCAACCCTTCGACGTCGCCTTCCAGCTTCTCGATGGTCTTCGGCAGCTGCTCCAGCTCGCGTGCTTCCTTGTAGGCCAGCTTGCGCTTGGGGGCAGCCGGGGGGGCAGCGGCCGGGGCGGCGGCCGGCGGCTTGGCTGCGGGGACCGAGGCAGGCGCCGCGATGCTGGCCGCATAACGCTGCCAGTCGCTGTAGCCACCGACGTACTCGCCGATCACGCCGTCGCCTTCCATCACCAGCGTGGAGGTCACCACGTTGTCGATGAAGTCACGGTCATGGCTGACCAGCAGCAGAGTGCCGGTGTATTCGCCCAGCAGCTCTTCCAGCAGCTCCAGGGTTTCCACGTCGAGGTCGTTGGTCGGTTCGTCCATCACCAGCAGGTTGGACGGCTGCGCGAACAGCTTGGCCAGCAGCAGGCGGTTGCGCTCTCCACCGGACAGGCGGGTAATCGGCGCACGCGCGCGTTCCGGGGTGAACATGAAGTCCTGCAGGTAGGCATGCACGTGCTTGCGCTTGCCGTTGAACTCGAGGAAATCGCGGCCTTCGGCCACGTTCTCGATCGCGCTCCAGTCTTCGCGCAGCACCGCGCGGTACTGGTCGAAATAGGCGATCTGCAGGTTGGTGCCGGCGTTGACTTCGCCCTTGGCCGGCTGCAGCTCGCCCAGCAGCAGCTTCAGCAGCGTCGTCTTGCCGCTGCCGTTGGGACCGATCAGGCCGATGCGGTCGCCGCGCATGATGGTGGTGGTGAAGTCGCGGACCATGGTGCGCTCACCGAAGGCGAACGAAATATCCTTGACGTCGATGACCTTCTTGCCAGAGCTGACGCCCTGTGCGGCTTCCATCTTGACGTTGCCGCTGAGATCACGGCGCTGCGAACGCTCCACGCGCATCGCCTTCAGGCGGCGCACGCGGCCCTCATCGCGGGTGCGGCGCGCCTTGATGCCTTGGCGGATCCAGACTTCTTCCTGCGCCAGCAGCTTGTCGAAGCGCGCGTTTTCCTGCGCCTGCGCGTTGAGGCGTTCCTCTCGGCGACGCTCGTAGTTGGCCCAGTCGCCCGGCCAGCTGGTGACCTGGCCACGGTCGATCTCGACGATGCGGGTGGCCAGTGCACGCAGGAAGCGGCGGTCATGGGTAACGAACACCACGCTGCCGCTCCAACCCTTCAGGAACGCTTCGAGCCAGTCGATGGCTTCGATATCGAGGTGGTTGGTCGGTTCGTCCAGCAGCAGCACGTCGGGGCTGGACACCAGCGCACGGGCGAGCAGCACGCGGCGCTTCATGCCGCCGGACAGGCGGCCGAACTCGGCCTCGCCGTCCAGGTCGAGCTTGGTCAGGGTTTCGCTGACGCGCTGATCCAGGCCCCAGCCGTTGGCGGCGTCGATCTTGGCCTGCACGTTGCCCAGTGCTTCGCCATCAAATACTTCGGCGTGGCTCAGGTGATGGAATTCGGCCAGCCACTGGCCCAGTTCACCGAGGCCATCGGCGACGACGTCGAACACCGAGCCGGCGGCGCCATGTGGCACTTCCTGCTCCAGGCGGGTGACGCGCACGCCCTGCTGCACGCGGACTTCCCCGTCATCGGGCTTGTGATCGCCGGACAGCAGCTTGAGCAGGGTGGATTTGCCGGCGCCGTTGCGGCCGATCA
The DNA here is from genome assembly GCF_059369995.1 of Stenotrophomonas sp. YJH_SMC_53. Classification (NCBI taxonomy): domain Bacteria; kingdom Pseudomonadati; phylum Pseudomonadota; class Gammaproteobacteria; order Lysobacterales; family Lysobacteraceae; genus Stenotrophomonas; species Stenotrophomonas sp. YJH_SMC_53. The sequence goes on from NZ_JCAFTF010000009.1 coordinate 171,864, forward strand.
AGGCGATGCGTTCGCCCGGCTCGATCGACAGTTCGGCCTTTTCCAGCAACAACGGGCCGCCGACGCTGAAGTCGACGTTCTGCAGAGTAATCAGAGGCATCCGGATATTGTACGGGTTGGGGGCGTCGGCCGGGTTGCACCCGGCACCCGCGGTAGTGCCGGCCGCTGGCCGGCAACCTCAACGCAACGTCAAAAGCGGCTTCCTGTGGGAGGCGGGATGGGTCCGGTTGCGGGGGACGCCGTAAATACGTCCATGTAGGCCCGGTCGCCGCTTGCTCGTGTGCGCTGTCCTGCGCACACGGCAAGACCGGGGTTGGGCGTCCTGCCCAACCCGCCCGAGGCATGCCTCGGGCCCATGCGGCTCACGCCCCCGCAACGGGCCCATCCCGCCTTCGACAGATTTCTGCGATCTGTCGGAACGGCATTCTGCTCTGGTGGGTATCGACCTTGGTCGACACATGGGAATCTGATGAATTACCCCACCTCCCCCAGCAACGCCTGCAACCCCGGCAGCCACTGCTTGCCGGGATGCCGTACCAACCACAGGGTGCGCTGCAGGGGCGGCAGCGGGGTCTCCAGCACGCGCAGCCGGCCCAGGGCCAGCGGCTCTTCCAGCGCGTGGCGGGAAAGGCAGGCCAGGCCGAGACCGGCGATGGCGGCCTGCTTGATCGCTTCGGTATTGCCCAGCTGCAGGGTCTGGGCGAAGCCGCGCAGGTGCGGTAACAGCGCCTGTTCCACTGCTTCGCGGGTGCCGGACCCCGGTTCGCGCAGCAGCCAGCGGGCACGGCGCAGTTCGTCCAGCGACCAGCGCGGGGGGACGTCGGCGGCGCCGACGATCACCAGCGGATCCTGCTGCCAGGCCGTGACCTGCAAACCGCGTTCATGGCACGGGCCTTCGATCAGGCCGGCGTCGGCGTCCAGGCGCTGCACGGCGGCGACTACGCCAGCACTGTTGTCGATGCGCAGGTCGACCTCGGCCTGCGGGGCGTGCCGCAGCAGCTCGGCGATGCGCGGCGGCAGCAGGTAATTGCCGATGGTGGTGCTGGCGGCCAGTACCAGCCGCAGCGGTGCCCCCTGCGACGGATCGCCACCGGCGGCCAGCTGCCGCTCCAGATCGGCGGCATTGACCAGCAGGGTGCGCGCCGGCTCCAGCAGTGCGCGGCCGTGCCCGTTCAGCGCCAGGCGACGGCCGATGCGGTCGAACAGCGGCGTACCGAAGTGCGCCTCCAGTTCCTGCAGGGCGGCGCTGCTGGCCGACTGCGAGAGCGCGATGGCCTGGCCGGCGGCGGTGGTGCTGCCGTGGTCGGCGATGGCGACGAAGACTTGCAGCTGGCGCAAGGTCAAGCGCATGGCATTTACCCGCTTGATAGGTAGGTTTCACCCATATTATTCGTTTTACAGGTCATGGACGAAGGCGCACGCTTGCCCCGTCACTACAGCCCTACCCCTGCCATGAACGCCCCCGCTCTCTCCTCCTGGTCCCTGCCCGCCCTGCGCCAACGCTGGCAGCCGCGCCTGCCCGGCCTTCTGCTGGTGGGCCTGATCGCGGCGGCATCGCTGTACCTGGCCGAGCTTCCCTGGTTGCAGGCGCATGGCCTGAGTGCACTGACCGTCGCCATCGTGGCCGGCATCGTGGTCGGCAACACCCTCTACCCGCGGCTGGCGCCGAGCAGCGCGGCCGGTGTCGGCTTCTCCAAGCACTGGCTGCTGCGCGCCGGCATAATGCTGTACGGCCTGCGCCTGACCTTCCAGGACATCGGCCATGTCGGCGTCAGCGGCGTGCTGATGGACGTGCTGGTGGTTGCCAGCACCTTCGGCCTGGCCTGCTGGCTGGGCGTACGTGTGTTCAAGATGGAACGTGAGGCGGCAATGCTGATCGGCGCCGGCAGCGCGATCTGCGGTGCGGCAGCGGTGATGGCCGCCGAACCGGTGGTGCGTGGCCGCGCTGCGCAGGTCACTGTCGCGGTTTCTACCGTCGTGGTGTTCGGCACGCTGGCGATGTTCCTGTACCCGGCGCTGTATGCGCTGGTGCAGTCGCACGGCTGGCTGGCGATGGACGCGCGGCAGTACGGCCTGTTCACTGGTGCGACGGTGCACGAAGTGGCGCAGGTGGTGGCCGCCGGCCGCACGGTCAGCGAAGCCGCCGCCGATACTGCGGTGATCACCAAGATGGTGCGGGTGATGCTGCTGGCGCCGTTCCTGGTCGTGTTGTCGTTGTGGCTGGCGCGTGGCGGCAAGGCCGGCGCCGACGGCAGCAAGGCGCGCATCGTAGTGCCGTGGTTCGCGTTCGGTTTCGTGGCAGTGGCCGGTTTCAATTCACTGCACCTGCTGCCGGCCAGCCTGCAGGCCGGGCTGGTGCAGTTGGATACCGTGCTGCTGGCGATGGCGATGGCCGCGCTGGGCCTGACCACCCATGTCTCGGCGCTGCGCCAGGCCGGCCTGAAGCCACTGCTGCTGGCGCTGATCCTGTTCGCCTGGCTGCTGTTCGGTGGCCTGGCGATCCACCAGGGTGTGTTGGCGGTGCTGGGCTGAGCAAGGCGTGCCGACCAACGGTCGGCACCCACCCGTAGATCCACGCCATGCGTGGATGGCGGCCCAGGACGGGCGCTGCCGCGCAGGCAGGTACAATGCGCCATGACTGACTTCTCGACCCTGCCGCTGAGCCCGGCCCTGCAGCCCGGCCTGGACGCCCTCGGCTACACCACCCTCACCCCCGTGCAGGCGCAGAGCCTGCCGGCCATCCTCGATGGCCACGATGTGATCGCACAGGCGCCGACCGGCAGCGGCAAGACCGCCGCCTTCGGGCTGGGCCTGCTGCAGGCCGTCGACCCCAGCCTGATCCGCGTGCAGGCGCTGGTCCTGTGCCCGACCCGCGAACTCGCCGACCAGGTCGGCAAGCAGATCCGCAAGCTGGCCACCGGCATTCCCAACCTGAAGCTTTTGCTGCTGGTAGGCGGCGTGCCGCTGGGCCCGCAGCTGGCCTCGCTGGAAGGCCACGACCCGCACGTGGTGGTGGGTACGCCCGGCCGCGTGCAGGAGCTGGCACGCAAGCGCGCGCTGAATCTTGGCGCGGTGCGCACGCTGGTGCTGGACGAGGCTGACCGCATGCTCGACATGGGCTTCGAGGAGCCGATCCGCGAGATCGCCGGCCGCACCCACAGGGATCGCCAGAGCCTGCTGTTCTCCGCCACCTTCCCCGACAGCATCCGCGCCATGGCGCGTGACCTGCTGCGCGACGCGGTGGAGGTGACCGTGGAAGGTGCCGACCAGGCACCGGCCATCCGCCACCTGTTCTGCGAGGTGGAACCGGCGCATCGCCAGAAGGCGCTGGCCGGCCTGCTGCTGAAGTACGCGCCGGAATCGGCGGTGGTGTTCTGCAACACCCGCAAGGACGTGGACGAAGTGGCCAACTCGCTGCAGCAGTTCGGCTTCTCCGCACTCGCCCTGCACGGCGACATGGAGCAGCGCGACCGTGAGGAAGTGCTGTTGCGGCTGGCCAACCGCAGCTGCAACGTGCTGGTCGCCAGCGACGTCGCCGCGCGCGGACTGGACGTGGAAGAGCTGGCGGCGGTGATCAACTACGAACTGCCGACCGACGTGGAGAGCTACCAGCATCGCGTGGGCCGTACCGGTCGCGCCGGTGCCAGCGGCCTGGCGATCAGCCTGGTGGCCGGCCGCGAGAAGACCCGCGCCGAAGCCATCGAAGCACAGCTGGGTCAGCCACTGGACTGGCAGAAGACGCCACTGGCGACCTCGCGCCCGGCCGAGTTGCCGCAGGCGGCGATGCGCACCCTGCGGATCGACGGCGGCAAGACCGACAAGCTGCGCCCGGGCGACATCCTCGGCGCACTGACCGGCGATGCCGGCCTGTCGAGCAAGTTCATCGGCAAGATCGCGATCTTCCCGACCCGCTCCTACGTGGCGATCGCGCGTGAACAGGCCAACAAGGCCGTCGCCAGGCTGGAAGCCGGCAAGATCAAGGGCCGTCGCTTCCGCGTGCGGATGATGTGATTGAAGCCGCGTTGCCAACCACGGTTGGCAACGACCGGCTCCCGGCTCTTCGCTCTGGTAGATGCCAACCTTGGTTGGCATTCACCCTTCGATCAGAACACCAGTTCGGTGTGCAGTGGCAAGCCCGCCTCCCAGCGGGCCCGGCCGCCCAGGCCATCGAGCTCGACCAGCACACCGGCGCCGACCACTTCAACACCCAGGCGGCGCACCAGCGACAACGCAGCGACCAGCGTGCCGCCGGTGGCCAGCACGTCATCGATGATCGCGACACGGGCACCGCCCGGCAGCGCGTCGGCGTGCACTTCGATGCAGTCGCTGCGGTACTCCAGCGTGTATTCCTCGCGCAGCACCTGGCCCGGCAGCTTGCCCGGCTTGCGCACCGGCACGAAGCCGACGCCCAGCTCCAGCGCCATCGCGGCGCCGAGGATGAAACCACGTGATTCGATGCCGACCACCGCGTCCAGCTTCTGGTCGCGCCAACGGTCGGCCATCGCGGTGATCGCGCCGCGGAAGTCCTCGCCGTGGGCGAGCAGCGGCATGATGTCCTTGAACAGGATGCCGGGCTTGGGGAAGTCGGCGATGTCGCGCAGGCGGGAGGCCCACTGCGGAGCGACGATGGCGTCGGTCATGTCACATTGGCTATCTGATGGCGGCATAGGGTACCCGTTCCGGGCGCCGGCTGCCTGTTGGGGGTGTTCGGCCGGGCTGCGCCCGGCACCTGCAGAGGCTTCAAGCAACGGCAACGGCAACGGCAACGGCAGAAGCGGGTTTCCTGTGGGATGGCGGGGTGGGTCCGGTGGCGCGGGCCGCTGCAAGTCCCCCTCCGGGGCCCGGCCCAGCCGCTGGCGGCTGTGCGTTCGGGCGCTTGCGAAGCAATGCTTCGCAAGCAAAGCGCCCTCACCCATGTAAGCTCGGTCGCCGCTTGCTCGTGTGCGCTGTCCTGCGCACACGGCAAGACCGGGGTTGGGCGTCCTGCCCAACCCGCCCGAGGCATGCCTCGGGCCCATGCGGCTCACGCCCCCGCAACCGGACCCACCCCGCCTTCGACAGAGTCCTGCGATCTGTCGTGGATCCACGCCATGCGCGGATGAATCTCCATCGAAATCGAATATTTCGAGAATTGAATGAAGAGCATCCACGCATGGCCTGGATCTACCGTGTCGACCAAGGTCGACATCTACCCACAGCAGCAGGAATCTGTCGGAGGTGGGGCGGTGTCGGAGTGCGGGGTGTCAGCCGCATGGATGCGGCTGCCAAGCTTACAGGGACGTACTTGCAGCGTCCCCGCACTCCGACACCGCCCCGCCAAGCCACGGGATCCAGCTTTTGCTCTGGCCGTTGACTTGGCCTCTGCAGGTGCAGGGCGCAGCCCTGCCGAAACCCAGCCTCAGGAACTGCAGGACAGCATCGAGCAGCCGGCGCGGTTGTCGGCCCACGCCGGGCGCTTGCCGGCGAAGTGTTCAAGCCCCGGGCGTTCGGTGTATGGGTCGCGCAGCACGTCCTGCAGCGCATGCACACCGCCGAGGTCACCCTGCTCTGCGCGGTCGATCGCTTCCTGCGCCAACCAGTTGCGCAGCACGTACAGCGGGTTGGCCGCTGTCATCTTCGCCACGCGTTCGCTGGCCGGCAGCGGATCGCTGCGCAGGCGCTCCGCGTAGTCCTGCAGCCAGTGCTGCAACGGTGCCTGCACTGCCTGTCGCCGCGCCTCGTCGTAGTACACCGCGTCCAGAACCGTAGCGTCCGCTGCCGACGGGTCGATGCGCATCAGTGCGCGCCAGGCCAGGGTCATGTCCATGGCACCCTCCTGCATCAGCTGCTGCCAGCGCTGGTAGAGCTGCAGGTCGTCATCGTCGGCCGCGGCCAGCCCCAGCTTTGCCGCAGCATCGCGACGCGTGCAGGCCACGAAGGTGGACTGGAAGGCCGCCAGGCCCACCTGCAGCGGTGCGACATCGGCGAACAGCGGCGACAGCGCCTGGGCCAATCGGCTCAGGTTCCAGTACGCCACCTGCGGCTGGGTGCCGAAGCGGTAGCGGCGCCCCTGGGCGTCGGTGGTGTTCGGCGTCCAGTCCGGATCGAAATCCTCGACCCAGCCATAGGGGCCGTAATCCAGTGTGAGACCGAGCACGGACAGGTTGTCGGTGTTCATCACGCCATGTACGAAGCCGACACGCATCCAGTGCGCGATCATCTCGGCGGTGCGCACCGCGATCTGCGCGAACCAGTCGCCGTACCGTGCTTCGCCCTGCCCCTCCAGCCCGGGGAAATCACGGGCGATGCAGGTGTCCACCAGCTGTTGCAGCAAGGCAGTCTCGCCGCGAGAGGCCGGCAGCTCGAACGAACCGAAACGCAGGAACGACGGCGAGACCCGGCACACGATGGCACCAGGCTCGGCACGCGGGTGACCGTCATAGAACATGTCGCGCACCACCTCCTCGCCGGTACCGACCAGCGACAACGCGCGCGTGGTCGGCACGCCCAGGTGGTGCATCGCTTCGCTGCACAGGAACTCGCGGATCGACGAGCGCAGCACTGCCCGTCCATCGGCACCGCGCGAGTAAGGCGTCGGCCCGGCCCCCTTCAGCTGCAGCTCCCAGTGGCGGCCATCGGGTGCCACCAGCTCGCCCAGTGAGATCGCACGCCCATCGCCGAGCTGGCCGGCCCAGTGACCGAACTGATGGCCACCGTAATTGGCGGCCCATGGTTGCATGCCGGCGTACAGCGCGTTGCCGCCGAATACATCGGCGAAGCCTTCGCTCTCGATCTCGGCAGCATCGAAGCCGAGCATCGTGGCAACCTCAGGCGACCACGCCAGCAACGTGGGCGCCACCACCGGCGTCGGCATCACCGGCGACCAGGCCGCGCCCAGCACTTCACGGCGACGCGGGCCGGATTCGGGGTCACCCGGCAGGGCATGCAGCAGGCGGTTGTCGAAACGGGGGCTGTCGGTATCCATGACTCTGGAGGTGGGGGCGACCGCCGCCGACCTCAATTGCCGCTGAGCGCCTGCAGATGGCCACCGTGGGCCTCGGCGCGCTGGTAAGCAGGCCGCTCGCTGATGCGCTTGAGGAAGCCACGCAGTGCCGGCTTGCCGTCGAGACCGCCACCGCGCGCGGCAGCAGCCTGGATCGGGAAGCTCATCTGGATGTCGGCCGCACTGAAGCGCTCGCCGGCAAACCATGGGCTTTCGGCCAGGCGGCGCTCCATCCAGTCCAGGTGCAGGCGCCGCTGCGGCCCAACGAAGCCCCGCTCGGCTTTGTCGGCAATGCTGCGTGCAATCGGGCGTGCGAAGAATGGCATGGGCGCATTACGGATGCGGCCCATCACCAGGGTCAGCAGCAGCGGCGGCATCGCCGAGCCTTCGGCATAGTGCAGCCAGTAGCGGTACGCGATGCGTTCGGTGCCGTCGGCCGGCATCGGTGACGGCGACAGCTGGCGCTGCGTGTCGTAACGGTCAGCCAGATAGTCGAGGATCGCCCCGGACTCGGCCAGTACCAGCTCGCCATCCTGCAGCACCGGCGACTTGCCGAGCGGATGCACGTTGCGCAGTTCCGGCGGCGCCAGCAGCGTCTTCGGATCGCGCGGATAGCGGCGCAGTTCGTAGTCCAGCCCCAACTCCTCCAGCATCCACAGCACGCGCAGGGAACGGGAGTTTTCCAGGTGATGAACGATGCGCATGGGGACGATCCTTGGGAAGGCCGCCATCCTACCGCGCCGGCTGCATGCCCTTTGTAGAGTCGAGCCCTGCTCCACTGTCCTTGAGAACAGTCGAGCGTGGCTCGACTCTACAAAAAACAGCGGGCAATAAAAAAACGCCGGAAGCTCTCGCTTCCGGCGTTCTGGCTACCCAACGGTAGCAGACGGATTAGACCGCCTGCACCTGGTCAGCCTGCATACCCTTCTGACCCTGGACGGCGATGAAGGTAACCTTCTGGCCTTCCTGCAGGGTCTTGAAGCCGGTGCCCTGGATCGCGCGGAAGTGCACGAACAGGTCCGGGCCGCTTTCCGGGGTGATGAAGCCGAAGCCCTTGGCGTCGTTGAACCACTTGACGGTGCCGGTCTGACGTTCAGACATTTTACTAACTCCTGAAACACATGTTGAAAAAAATCGCAGCCACCGGGTATCGGGGCCGAGACTGAGTTGCAGGCGTTGGTAAAGCGGATCGATGAGCGGATCGTGAGATCAACTGCACCAGGCCACGATTCACGGTGACCCTAGCAAACACAGTGGGTCGCACGATACGCGTGTTTTCTGCAAAAAGCGATAGTCCCGACGTTCATGGGAACACGTCACCCGCTAGGCGTGACAAGGGTTGGCAGCCAATCGCGGCTAACCCCGAGCCCCCATTCAGGTTTTTCCTACCCTACACTGGGTAAATGACTGAAGCTGAAATCCCCGCTGAACACGCGTCTCCCCGCATCTGGGTGGACGCGGACGCCTGCCCCACCGTCATTCGCGACATCCTGTTCCGGGCCGCCGAACGGGTCGGGATCGAGCTGACCCTCGTCGCCAACCAGTGGATCCGCACCCCGCCGTCGCGCTGGCTGCGCTCGATCCAGGTACCGCAGGGGCTGGATGTGGCCGACAGCGCCATCGTCGAGCGGGTCGGCGCCGGTGACCTGGTGGTCACCCAGGACATCCCGCTGGCCGCGCTGGTGCTGGAGAAGAAGGCCGTGGCGCTGAACCCGCGCGGCCAGCTGTACACCCCGAACAACATGGCCGAGCGGCTGTCGATGCGCAATTTCATGGAGGAACTGCGCGGCGCCGGGGTCCAGACCGGCGGACCGCCGCCCCTGGGTCCCCGCGACCGGCAGCTGTTCGCCGCCGAGCTGGACCGCTGGCTGGCGCGACGCCCGGCCCGCTGAGCGCCTGGCCGCGCTAAGCCGGAAGGCTCAGGCTGCGGCCGCTGCTGAACGCCCGTCGTTCGCCGCTCAATGGGTCGTCGAAGGCCAGGGCCCGCGCCAGCAGCTGCAGCGGCGCCTCGGCGACGTTCGGCGGACGTTGCCGAAGCTGCGGGTACAGGTCGTCACCCATGATCGGCGCCCCCAGCATGGCCATGTGCACGCGCAGTTGATGCTTGCGGCCGGTCTCCGGCAGCAGCCGGTAGCGCCAGATCGGCCCTTCGGCCTCGATCAGCTCGATCCGGCTGCGCGCATTGGGCTCACCGGGCACTTCGGACATGCGGAAGAACGGCTCGCCCGGCACCAACCGGCTGTCCCGCTGCAACGGAAACGCCAGCCCCGGCAGCGCCGGTGCCAGGGCCTCATAAGTCTTCTCGATGCGCCGCTCACGGAACAGGCGCTGGTAAGCATCGCGCGACGCTCGCTGGGTCGAGAACAGCACCAGCCCGGCCGTCAGCCGATCCAGCCGGTGCAGCGGTACCAGATCGGCATTGCCGGTGCGGGCGACCAGCCGCGCCAGCAGCGTCTCGCGCACATGCCCACCCGCAGGTGTCACCGGCAGGAAATGCGGCTTGTCGGCCACCAGCAGGTGCGCATCCAGATGGACGATGGTCTCGACAAAGGGAATCACCGGTTCGTCGGCCACCTCGCGGAAGTACTGGATCTCCCGCCCGACCTGCCAGGGCATGTCCGCAGTGAGCGCCCTGCCCTGCGCATCCAGCACACGGCCACGCGCGAAGCGATCCTGCCATTGCGCGCGCGCGATGCGCGGGAAACGTGCACACAGGCCATCCAGCAGGGTGGCCCAGGGGCCGGGCGGCAGCTGCAACCGGCTGGGCAGGCTCATGGCGTCCACTCCGGCCACAGGAAAGACCTCAAGAGTGCCACCGTTGACGGCATGCAGACAGCCCAGCCACGGACACCCCCGGAGCAAACCTCTATCATTGTCGTCTTTAGTCCACGGACCCCCCATGGCTCTTACCGCCACCATCCGCAAGGCCGAACTGCAGATCAGCGACATGGATCGCGGCTACTACGCGACCCACAACCTGACCCTGGCCCAGCATCCGTCCGAGACCGACGAGCGCCTGATGGTGCGCCTGCTCGCCTTCGCGCTGAACGCCGGCGACCGCCTGGAGTTCGGCCGCGGCCTGAGCACCGATGACGAACCCGATCTGTGGGAACACGACTACACCGGCGACATCCTGCAGTGGATCGACCTGGGCCATCCGGACGAATCGCGCATCCGCAAGGCCAGCAACCGCAGCCGCCAGGTGCAGGTGGTCAACTATGGCGGCAACGCCTCGGAGATCTGGTGGGGCAAGCAGGGCAAGGGCCTGGCGCGCTTCGACAACCTCTCGGTGGTCGACCTCGACGGTGCCTTCGTAGAACTGTGGGGCCAGCAGATCCAGCGCGCGATGCGCTGGAGCGTGCTGATCCAGGACGGTGAAGTGCAGCTGCTCAACGATCAGATGCAGCTCGACGTGATCCCGACCTGGCGCAAGCGCGCCAAGGCATGAGCACGATCCGTTGTGACGTGGTGGTCATCGGCGCCGGCGCAGCCGGGCTCATGACCGCGATCACGGCTGGCCAGCGCGGCCGCCAGGTGCAGGTGATCGACCATGCCAACAAGGTCGGCAAGAAGATCCTGATGTCCGGCGGTGGCCGCTGCAACTTCACCAACACCGGCACCACCCCGGCCAACTTCCTGTCGGCCAACCCGCACTTCTGCAAGTCGGCGCTGGCCCGCTACACGCCCTGGCACTTCATCGAGTTGGTGCACAAGCACGGCATCGCGTATCACGAAAAGGAACTGGGGCAGCTGTTCTGCGATGTCTCCTCCAAGCAGATCGTGAAAATGCTGGTGGACGAATGCCAGGCAGCCGGCGTGCAGATCCGTACCGACTGCAGCGTGCAGCGCATCGAGCACGGCAACGATGGTTTCCGCGTGCACACCACGCACGGGCTGTTCCATTGCGCCTCGCTGGTGGTTGCCACCGGCGGCCTGTCGATTCCCAGCATGGGGGCCAGCGGCTTTGGCTATGAAGTGGCCCGCCAGTTCGGCCACCAGGTGCTGCCGACCCGCGCCGGGCTGGTGCCGCTGACCCTCAGCGGCAAGCACCAGGAACGGTTGGCCGACCTCAGCGGCGTGGCGCTACCGATCGAGGCGCGCTGCAACGGCAAGAGCTTCCAGAACTTCATGCTGCTGACCCACCGTGGCGTGAGCGGTCCGGCCATCCTGCAGATCTCTTCGTTCTGGCGGCCCGGCGATGCGCTGGAGCTGGACCTGTTGCCGGGCCAGGATGCGGGCGAGTGGCTGCGCCAGATGAAGCGCGACCGCCCCGCCGCCGAGCTGCGCACGGTGCTGGGCGAGGTACTGCCGAAGCGGCTGGCGCAGCGCCTGTGCGAGCACTGGCTGCCCGACCGCCCCGTGCGCCAGCTGGACGAGCCGGTGCTGCGCCAGGCTGCGCAGCTGCTGGGCGCATTCCCGCTGGTGGCCAGCGGCACCGAAGGCTACCGCACCGCCGAGGTCACCCTGGGCGGCGTGGACACCGCCGAAGTGTCATCCTCAACGATGGAATCCAAGCGCGTCCCCGGCCTGCACTTCGTTGGCGAGGTGCTGGACGTGACCGGCTGGCTGGGCGGCTACAACTTCCAATGGGCCTGGGCCAGCGGCCACGCAGCGGGCGGCGTGGTGTGAACCACTTCGCCGTTCCATGCGCGCAAGGGGTACACGCATGGACGGTTCGCCGCGCATCGTGTATCTAGATTCGCAGATTGGGGAGCAGTGCATGCAGAACGCGAACGACATCACCATCCGCCTGCTGATCGTCGATGACAGCGGCGAGAATGCCGAAGCCATCGTCAGCACCCTGCGCAACAGCGGCATCGCGGTACGCCCGTGGCGCCCACAGGATGCGGCCGAGCTGGCCCAGGTGCTGACCAGCCAGGCCATCGACCTGGTGCTGGCCTCGCCGTCGCAGGGCATTCCGCTGCAGCTGGCAGCCCAGCACATCGCTGCCAGCGGCAAGGACATCCCGCTGGTGCTGCTGGCCGAGCGCATCGACGAGGACGAACTGGTGCAGGCCAGCAGCCATGGCATCCGTGCCCTCGCCCTTCGCCAGCGCCCCGAGCACCTGCTCGCCGTGGTCCGCGACCAGTGGGTCGACCTGCAGGCACGCCGCGGCCTGCGCCGCATCGAGGCGCAGATGCGCGAGACCGAGCGCCGCTGCGACGCGCTGATCGCCTCCTCGCGCGACCCCATCGCCTACGTGCATGAAGGCATGCACATCCGCGCCAACGACGCCTATCTGGAGATGTTCGGCTACGAGCAATTCGACGACATCGAAGGCATTTCGCTGCTGGACATGGTCGCTGCCCAACACGTGGAGGGCTTCAAGCAGCTGCTGAAGGGCCTCAGCCGTGGCGAGGCGCCGCCGCCGCAGTACCAGCTCGACGCGCGCCACCAGGACGGCAGTGCGTTCCCGGCGACGATGGAATTTGCGGCGGCCACCTACGAAGGCGAGTCCTGCCTGCAGGTGGTGCTCCGCCGCCGCATGGAGTTCGACCCCGAGCTGGCACGCGAGGTCGAGGACCTGCGCCAGCGCGACCAGGTCACCGGCCTGCTCAATCGCCCGACCTTCATGCTGCAGCTGGAAAGCGCGGTGGCCCAGGCCGGGCGCAGCGAGGGCCAGTTCGGCCTGCTGCTGATCGAGCCGGACCACTACGCGCGCCTGCTGCCGGATATCGGCCTGGCCTCGGCCGATACCCTGATCGGCGCCCTCGCCGCCCTGCTGGCCGAAGTGGTTGGCGAGGACGCGCAACTGGCCCGTTTCGGCGAACACAATTTCGCCGTGCTGCAGGCCGGACCCTACGCACAGACCGTGGCGCTGGCCGAGCGCATCCGAGAAGCCTACGCCGCGCACGTCTTCAGCATCGGCGCACGCTCGGCCACGGTGACGGTCAGCATCGGTGGCGTACAGGTCGGTGAGAAGATCGCCAGCATCGGCCAGGTGCTGGCGCGCGCCAGCGAATGCACCCAGGCTGCAGCCGAGCTGGGTAACACCTGCCGCATCTTCGACCCGGCTGCCGCCGACCGTGTCGAGGAAGAGCGTGTGCAGCGCTGGGTGGCGCGCATCCGCGAGGCGCTGGCCGGCGACGGTTTCCAGCTTCACTACCAGCCGGTGCTGAACCTGCAGGGCGAACCACTGGAGCTGTACGAAGCCTATCTGCGCCTGGAAAACAATGGCGAGCTGCTGAGCCCGACCGCGTTCCTGGGCATCGCCGAGGAACACGGCCTGCTGGCCGACATCAACCGCTGGGTGGTCTCGCAGGCGATCGCGGTGCTGGGTGAACGCGCACGTGCGGGTCATGCCACCCAGGTGCTGGTGAAGGTCACGCCGGAATCGTTCGATGACCCACAGATGATCGCCACCCTGCACCGCGAACTGCAGGCACAGGGCGTGCCCGGCGAACGGCTGTGGCTGCATGCACCGGAAGCGAAGGTGTTCACCCACCTGCGCAGTGCACAGCAATTCCTTGCCGAAGTGGCGCCACTGGGCTGCCGCATCGGCCTGGAGCAGTTCGGTTCCGGGCTGGACTCGTTCCAGCTGCTGGCCCACTTCCAGCCGCAGTTCCTCAAGCTGGACCGGGGCTTCACCAGCGACCTGGCTGCCACCCGCGAGAACATCGACCGCATCAGCCAGATCACTGCGCGTGCTCAGGAAGCGGGCATCCGCACCATCGCCGAATTCGTCAGCGATGCCAACTCGATGACGCTGCTGTTCAGTGCCGGCGTGGATTACGTGCAGGGCGACTTTGTCGGCCCGGCATTGCCGGAGATGGGGTTCGAATTCGGGTAACGCCTCTCTGTAGAGCCGAGCCATGCTCGGCTGCGGGACTCAAGCGAAGAGCAGCCGAGCATGGCTCGGCTCTACACAAACCAGAAGGCCGGCTTTCGCCGGCCTTCTGCCTGATCAGGTCATGTCGACCAGGTTGCCGATCTTCACGTCCGGGTTGACGTCGGCCTCGTAGTCCACGCCCTCCACGCCAAACCCGAACAGACGCAGGAAGTCGGCCTTGTAACCGGCCAGGTCGCTGATTTCGTACAGGTTCTCGTTGGTCACCTGTGGCCACAGCGCGACCACCTTGCCCTGCACGTCTGCGGCCATTTCCTTGTAGTCCGCACGCAGGCGGCCTTCCTCATCGACCAGCGCGACGGTGTGGCCGTCGCCATCGACCAGGTCGTGGCGCAGGCGATCGACCGCCACGCCATCGGACTTGCCGCCGTAAAGGATGTCGTACAGCACGTCGAGCTGCTCGATGCAGCCTTCGTGGGTGCCCTTTTCCTTCATCACCTTGAACAGCAGCGACAGGTACAGCGGCATGGTTGGAATGGCCGAGCTGGCCTGGGTCACGACGGCCTTCAGCACCGACACGCGTGCGTCGCCGCCGATTTTCGCCAGCTTTTCGCGCAGGCCCAGCACCTTGGTGTCCAGGTCCTTCTTGGCCGCGCCGATCGAGCCATTCCAGTAGATCGCCTGGGTGATCTCTTCGCCCACGTAGGTGAAGGCCGTGGTGGTACAACCCTTGGCCAGCACGCCGGCATCGGCCAGCGCATCGATCCACATCTGCCAGTCCTCGCCGCCCATCACCGCGACGGTGCCGGCGATTTCTTCCGGGGTGGCCGGCTGCAGGGTGGTCTCGGTGATCACTTCCTTGTCGGTATCCAGCCCGCGCAGGGTGATCGGCTCGCCGATCGGCTTCAGCGTGGAGCTGATGATCTCGCCGGTTTTCGGGTGCTTGCGGCGCGGCGCGGCCAGGCTGTAGACAACCTGGTCGACCTGGCCCAGATCGGCCTTGATCATTTCGATGGTCTTCGCCTTCACTTCATCGGAGAAGGCATCGCCATTGATGCTCTTGGCGTACAGGCCGGCTTCGTCGGCGTACTTGTGGAACGCGGCCGAGTTGTACCAGCCCGCGGTACCCGGCTTGGTCTCGCTGCCCGGGCGTTCGAAGAAGATGCCGAGGGTGGCAGCACCACTGCCGAAGGCAGCGGTGATGCGCGCAGCCAGGCCGTAGCCGGTGGACGCGCCGATCACCAGCACACGCTTGGGACCGTTCTGGATCGGCGGGCGCGCACGGATGTAGTCGATCTGCTGCTTGACCGCGGCCTCGCAGCCGGTCGGGTGGGTGGTGACGCAGATGAAGCCGCGGACGCGCGGTTTGATGACCATGGATACCTCGGGTTGGCAGATGCGGCGCGCGGGGCGCTCAGCAGGAGTAAGGGCGCGCACGCGCGCGAACCGCAGGATCGTAGTGCGCGGGGGAAGATTGCACAACCGACGCTGGCGTAGGGTGGTGTTTCTTTTGCAGGGTTGCACCCTGCACCCGCAGAGGCAACGTCAACGGCAGAAGCTGGGTTCCTGTGGGTTGGCGGGGTGGGCCCGGTTGCGGGGGACGCCGTTAACCCATCCTTGGGGGCTTGGCCGCGGCATCCATGCCGCGGACTGATCTGGCCCCCCGTCAGCGGACGCCAAGAAGCGATACTTTGATCGCACCTGGAGGTCCCTTATGTCCCGTATCACCCGTCGTAGCTACACCGATGAGTTCAAGCACCAAGCCGTGGAGTTGGCCGAGTCGCTCGGGC
>NZ_JCAFTF010000010.1:0-160510 GCF_059369995.1 Stenotrophomonas sp. YJH_SMC_53
ATTAATAGTTGCTTGATCAAACGTCTGCAAGATGGACAATCATCCTTCCTGCAGGCGCCTTCACAAGATACCTGCGCATACTTTCAAAGATCCGGGGAAGTGGCCTCAGCGCCGTTCCCGTGTGCTGCGAAGTTTCCTTCGAAGCGAGCCGCCCATTATAGCCGGCTTTTCTGCTCCGTCAACACCTTTTTTCAAGGCCGTCTCACCGGAGTGGACGTTGTTGCCGATGCTGCTTCGTCGTTGGGCCCGAAGGCCTTTCGTCGTTGCGAGCCGCCTATTATGCCGGACTTTTCGAGTCCGTCAACACCTTCGTTCGATCAACTCGTTCGTCGGTGGTGGCGTCGCTGTTCGCGTGTCGTTTCCGGAGAAGCGATGCGCTGCAGCAAGGGGGCGAATTCTAGAGATCCTGCAGATTTCGTCAAGGCTTTTTTTGCACGGTGATGACAGAAGCATCGCGACATCACGCATGACGTACGCTCGAAGATCACTGCGGCGTTGCCCGCGCGTTGCGCGGTCAACGCCGCAACCCCTATCAATGCAGGGATGCACAATGCAGGGATGCACAGTGGAGACAGAGCAATGAGCATGCAGGTGCGGCGCGCATGGTGGCGCGATCTTTCGATGCCAGCCATCGTCGCTGGCTTCATTACGGTGCTGGTCGGCTTCGCCAGCTCAGCCGTGATCGTGTTCCAGGCCGCACAGGCCGTCGGCGCCAACCAGGCGCAGATCGCCTCCTGGATGTGGGCGCTGGGGCTGGGCATGGGCGTGACCTGCATTGGCCTGTCACTGCGCTATCGCGTGCCGGTGGTGACGGCGTGGTCGACCCCGGGCGCGGCGATGCTGGTGGTGGGTGCCGGCGGCGCGTCGCTCGCCGAGGCCACGGGCGCATTCCTGCTGGCCGCCGTACTCAGCTTGCTGGCGGGCTTCTCGGGCATCTTCGCCCGACTGATGCAACGGGTGCCGATGGCGCTGGCCGCCGGCATGCTGGCCGGTGTCCTGCTGCGCTTCGGGCTGGATGTGTTCGTGGCCATGAATACCCAGCTGGTGCTGGCACTGGCGATGTTCACCACCTGGCTGGCCGGGCGCAGGCTGTTCCCGCGCTATGCGGTGATCGCCACGTTGCTGGTCGGTATCGCCGTCGCCGCGAGCCACGGCCTGCTGCACGCCCAGCAGGTGCATCTGCAGCTGGCGATCCCGCAGTGGGTGACGCCCTCCCTGTCATGGACCGCCGTGGCCGGCATCGCCCTGCCCCTGTTCGTGGTCACCATGGCCTCGCAGAACATTCCCGGCGTGGCGGTGATGCGCGCATCCGGCTACGACGCCCCGGTGTCACCGCTGATCGGCTGGATCGGTGTGGTCAATACACTACTGGCGCCGTTCGGTGCGTACGCGCTGAACCTGGCCGCGATCACCGCCGCGATCTGCATGGGCCGTGATGCACATGAGGATCCGGCACGCCGCTATACCGCGGCGATGGCGGCCGGTGCCTTCTACATTGTCGTCGGGCTGTTCGGCGCCACGGTGGCCGCACTGTTCGCGGCCTTCCCCAAGGAGCTGGTGGCCTGCGTGGCCGGTATCGCCCTGTTCGGCACCATCGGCAACAGCCTGGCCAGTGCGCTGGCGGTAGAGCGGGACCGCGAGGCGGCACTGGTCACCTTCCTGGTCACCGCCTCGGGCGTCTCACTGGCCGGCATCGGCTCGGCGTTCTGGGGGCTGGTGGCCGGTGGGCTGTGCCTGCTGGTATTGCGGGCACGGGCACCAGCCTGAGCAAACGTGTCAGGCCGCCATGCGGGCGACGGTGTTGATCACCCCGACAGCCGCCAAGCCGATCACCACCGCCCAGACGCTGGTCCCGCCACGACGCTGCAGTTCGGTACGGATGCGGTGGTGCTGCCCGGCGTGAGCAGCCTTCACTTTGCCCAGCAGCCGCGTGCAATAGCGCAGGTACAGGGTATTGGCGGTCATCGCGATGGCAAACCGTGGCACCGCCAGCAACACCACCATGAGCAGCGGATTGGCACGGGCCGCCAGCAGCGCGATGCCGAACAGGACCAGCTCGAAGAGGATGGCCGCCAGGTACATTTTCCGGTGCAGCAGCCAGTAGGTCGGCACCAGGAAGGCGGGCCAGTGCCACGGCCGCGGCGGCTTCGGCACTGGGCTGTCCAGGTGCCAGCGCTGGCGGTAGAGCGCTGCGTTGGGCCCCACGAGGAGGTTCAGATCGTCCGCGTCGGATGGAGCGGTCGCACCGTCCACCTCTGCAGCAGGCGCGAGATAGGGATTGTCATCCGTCGGAGAAACCGGCGGGGTATCCAGATGATTCATGTCGGCGATTCCATGCCCGGGATGAACCCGCAGTAGCGGCAGGCATCGGTGAATCTGAACCTGCTCCGGTCTCAGCCTGCCATTGCCTGGCCGACGAACATCGCCGCAACGACAATGATGGCAACCATGGCTGCGGCCGCTGCATTGGTATCACCCCGCTTGGACAGCTCGCTGCGCAGGCGTGCCTCGTCATCGCCCGCCAAGGCGCGCGCGCGGGCGATCTCACGCTGGCAATGCGCCAGGTACCAGCGATTGGCATACACCGCAGCGGTGACGTTGATCGCAAGGGTGATGACCATCGACACGCCTTCCGGTACGCCCAGCAACGCCTCGGCGATACTGAAGAACACCAGCATGCCAGCCCAGATCGCCGCCAGCCGGTACATCCGCCGGTACACCATCCAGATCACGCCGATCAGGAAGGCCGGCCAGTGCCAGGTGCCGTTGCCCTCGGCGATGCCCTGGTCCAGCCGCCAGCGTTGTCGATAGATCGGGAAGTTGCCGCCGACCACGGCGGCGTACAAGGCGATGTCGCCTTCCAGCTCCGGCACGGTCGCGGCCACGGGCGAAGCGGCGGGTGCACGGTAGGGGTCGGACGGATCAGCGGTCCGGGTATCGCTGACGGTGACCGCCGGCACCGGTTCAACCGGCGAGGGGTTCGGAGCCATCTGCGCCAGCGAAGGATCCAGTTCGGCCAGTGGCCGCCACGATGCCATCCCTACGCGCCACAGCAGCGTGCGTGCGGTTACGGTGCCGTCCTGCTGCAACCGGCGCAACCCGGCCAGGTCCACCGGCCCTTCGCTCTGCTTGCTGTTGGCGTACCACCACTGTGCTTCCTGCATGCCATCCATTCCTGTCGATCCCATCGCTACTCTGAAACTCCCGCCACGGCCTGCAGCGGTTCACTGGCCAGCACCTGCACAAGCTGGTGGCGCGTGCCGGGTGCAAGGGTAATCTGCTCTGGCCCGGCGTTGGCCACTTCCAGGCACACGTAATCGTGCCAACCGTCGCCGACATCGGCCATCTTCGCCGCTGCCTCCATGCCCGGGTTCCAGGCCACCAGGGTCTGGCTGCCTTCGCTGCGGATCTCGATCCGCCGCTGCAGGACGGGATCGCGCAGCACGTAGTGGCCGCCGACACCGGTATAGATGCGGTCGCTGCGCCCCGGATCGCGCGGGTCACGCAGCGACCAGGGCCCCTGCTGCTGGCGCAGCTGCGCGCCGTCCTCGTACTTGTCCAGGTAGTGCAGGCCGTCGAGGCCATCGACCTCGACACGAGTGGCATCGCCGACCCGGAAGTAGCTGTGCAGGGCCTGGGTGAAGGTCACCGGCGAGGTTCCGGTGTTTTCGGTGACGAGCTGCTGGCGCAGCTGGCGGCCGACGCGCAGCTGCATCTGCAGGCGCAGGCCGGGATCGGCGCAGGGCGCAGGTGCCAACTGCAGCTCTACCTCGCCGTCATCGCTCCGGGTGGCCTGCAGAAGCTCCCAGCGTGCGGTACGTACCAGGCCATGCGCCGGTGCATCGGCGCTCTTGCCCTGGCGACCGAACCACGGCCAGCACACCGGGACGCCGCCGCGGATGGGCGTGGGCAGCTCGGCGCGCGTGGGCGAAAGCCACAGCAGATCGGGCTGCCCATCGGGAATGAACGACAGCAGCTGGCCACCAAACACACTCACGACCGCTGTGGCATTGGCGGTTCGCACCTGCCAGGCCTCCAGGCCGTGATACAGGCCGGTGCTGATGTCCGGATTCGACTGCATGCGATGACGCTCCTTGAAGACCGCGGCGATGATGTCGCGGTCAACGTGCCGCCGGCAAGGCATTCTGCCCAGCGGGTGCGATGGCGGCCGCCTCTTCCTGCAGCGTGCGCAGGATGCGCTGGCCTGCGCGGCCGTCCACCTCGCTCCAGCCCAGGCGCTGCTGCTCGGCCTGGATCGCGCGACGCGTGGCGGTACCGATCATGCCGTCGGCGGCACCGATGTCGTGGCCGCGGGCCAGCAGCAGGGTCTGCAGCTGGCGGCGCTCATCGCGGCCCAGGCCTGGATCGTCGGTCGGCCAGGCGGTAGCCAACCCGGTGCCGCCGCGCAGCTGGTCAGCAAGCGTCGCGATCGCCAGCGCATAGCTTTCGGCAGCGTTGTAGCTGTAGATCGCGTCGTAGTTGCGGAACACCAGCAGCGCCGGGCCCTTGTTGCCGGCCGGCAGCAGCAGGGCGGCGCGCGCATCCGCCGGCAGGTTGGCCGGAGCCAACGCGCTGCCATCCAGCGCGGTCACGCCCTGCGCGCGCCAGTCGGCCAGGGCGCGACGCTGGGTGCGGCCGGCCTGGCTGGCGTTGAAGCCGGCGGGCACACGCACCTCCATGCCCCATGGTTCGCCACCGCGCCAACCGGCACGCTTGAGATAGTTGGCGGTGGAGGCCAGCGCATCGGGAATGCTGCCGACCAGATCGCGGCGGCCATCGCCATCACCATCCACGGCGATGCGTGCATAGGTGCTGGGCATGAACTGGGTGTGCCCGAAGGCACCGGCCCAGGAGCCGGTGAGCCCCTGTGCCTGCAGGTCGCCGCGGTCGATCAGCGTGAGCAGCGCCAGCAGCTCACCGCGGAAGAAAGGTTGGCGGCGGCCGGCGCACGACAGCGTGGCCAATGACTGCAGCAGCGGGCGCTTGCCGAACACGCGGCCGTAGTCGCTCTCCACGCCCCAGACCGCGACGATGGTGGCCGGATCGACGCCATACTGGGCCGACACACGATCGAGCAGGTCGCGGTGCTGCTGCAGCAGGGCGCGACCATCAGCGACGCGCTGGCGATCAACCAGCGCGGCCAGATAGTCCCAGATCGGCGTGGTGAATTCGGGCTGTGCATCGAGCAGGCCGAGCACGCTGGGGTCCGGGGTGAGCCCGGCGGTGATCTCGTTGAAGCGGTCGGCGCCGATGCCCTGGGTCGCGGCGGTGGCCTGCAGGCCCGCCAAGCAGCGGCTGAACGCCGGATCGGTGCTGGCGGCCGAAGCCGCAGGCAGCGTCAGGGTCGACGCAAGGGCGGCCGCCAGGCCGAGCGTGGTCAGAACAGGCATGGCGTCCTCCGTGTTGCCGTTGCACGGCCATCTTAGGGGTAGCGGTGCCGCCGAACCTGAAGGGGCACCGGCTGGCCACCACCTCAGGCGCGGCGCAGCAAGCGCAGGCCATAGGCGGGGCTTTCGGCATCCCATCGCTGCGCCACCTGCAGGCCCGCCTGCCGCAACAGCGCGTCGAAGCTGTCATCGGTGTACTTGTGGCTGTACTCGACGCGGATGGGTTCACCGGCGGCGAAGTGGAAAATGTGGCCATCCAGGTGGACGTCCTGTGCCCGCTGGCTGACCAGATCGGTCTCGATGCGCAACCGCGCAGAGCTGTAGCGTGCACGATGACGGAAGCCATCGAGATCGAAGTCGCTGCCGATCTCGCGGTTCAGGCGGGCCAGCAGGTTGAGGGTGAATGCGGCGGTGACGCCCTGCGCATCGTTGTAGGCCGCCTCGATCAACGCCGGGTCCTTGTGCAGGTCGATGCCGACCAGGGCCAGGCCATCACGCCCCATGGTCTGGCGCATCGCGCGCAGCAGCGCGACCGCGTCCTCGCCTTCAAAGTTGCCCAGCGTGGAACCCGGGAAGAACAGCAGCCGTCGCGCGGGTTCGCGTTCGGGCATGGGTACGGCGACGGGACGGGTAAAGTCGGCACAGACCGGCAGCATCTCCACCTCGGGCAGCGCCGGGGCCAGATGGTCGATGCTGGACAGCAGCGCGGCACGCGAGATTTCAATCGGCGTGTAGGCCACCGGGTCGTGCAGGGCGGCCAGCAGCAACGCGGTCTTGCGGCCACTGCCGCTGCCCAGCTCCACCACGTGCAGGTGCGGCCCGACGCTTCGGGCGATGTCCGGCAGTACCCGTGAAAGCAGGGCCAGCTCGGTACGCGTGGGGTAGTACTCGGGAGTATGCGTGATCTGCTCGAACAGGCGCGAGCCGCGTGCATCGTAGAAGTACTTGGACGGCAGCTGGCGGGGCGTGCGCAACAACCCGGCCACCACGTCGGCAAGGATCTGCTGGCGGCCGGGAGTGAGATCGGTCAGCGCCTGCAGCGCGTCCTGCACCGTACTCATGCGAGATCCCTGGCCAGGCGCAGCCCGGAGAACTGCCAACGCGCCGGGGGCATGAAGAAGTTGCGGTAGCTGGCACGCACGTGGCCACGTGGCGTGGCGCAGCTGCCACCGCGCAGCACCCATTGCCCGCACATGAACTTGCCGTTGTATTCACCGAGGTTGCCGGCGAAAGGGCGAAAGCCCGGATAGGCGCCATACGCGCTGTGGGTCCATTCCCATACATCGCCGAACAGCTGCCGCAGCCCACTGCCCTGCCCCGCCCGAGGGTGCAGCTGATCGTCGTCGGCAAAATGGCCACGCAGGGGCTGCGACGCAGCGGCGGCTTCCCACTCGAACTCGCTGGGCAGGCGCGCACCAGCCCAGCGGGCGCAGGCATCGGCCTCGTAATAGCTGAGATGGCAGACCGGCGCATGCGGGTCCAGTTCTCGCCAACCGCCGAGGGTGTACTCGCGCTGCAGGGCATCGTCCCAGTACAGCGGGTGCTGCCAGCCCTCGGCTTCGCGCAACGCCCAGCCTTCGCTCAGCCACCAGCGCGGCTCGCGGTAGCCGCCAGCCTCGATGAAGGCGAGGTACTCGCCATTGCTGACGGGACGCTCTGCCAGTGCGTGTGCAGCCAGCAGCACGCGGTGCGGCGGCGATTCGTTGTCGTAGGCGAAGGCGGTGTGCTGCGGCCAGGCTGCGGCGCCAATGGTAATGATGCGTTCGGGTAATTCGATCCAGCCCTGCGCACTGGCAGCGCTGGTGGCAGGCTGCAGGTCATCACGGTAGGCTGGCTGCAACGGATTGCACCAGAACGCATGCTTGATGTCGGTCAACAGCAGTTCCTGGTGCTGCTGTTCGTGCTGCAGGCCCAACTGCAGGTGCTGCAGCGCCTGCTCATCAAGGTCGCCTGCCGCCAGTCGCGATTGCACCTGTGCATCGACCTGCTGGCGGTAGTCGCGCACCTGCTGCAGCGAGGGCCGCGACAACAGGCCGCGTTGCGGCCGCGCGTGCGCCGGACCGATGCTTTTGTAGTAACTGTTGAAAAGATAATCCCAGGCTGGATCACGCGCCGGCGCACTGGCGAATCCTGCCAGCACGAAGCGTTCGAAGAACCAGGTGGTGTGGGCCAGGTGCCACTTGCTGGGACTGGCGTCGGCCATGCTCTGCAGCATGGCGTCCTCTGCACTGAGCGGTGCGGCCAACTGCAGGCTGCGGGCACGAACACGTGCGAAGTGGTGGGCGAGGTCGTGCTGCGGGGCAGCGACGGCGGTGGGTACGCTGTCCATGCCTACAGCATCGGCGCAGTGCGGTGAGTGCGACGTCATGGCGGCACACTGCCCCATTCACATGGTTGCGGGCGTACCTTTTCAAGAAGCGCGTGTTCAAGAAGCGGGTGAGGACGCCGCTAACGGCAGTGTTGCGGCCGCATCGTCACCGCACTGGACTTCCTGCGTGCCCCTGCATCCACTCCGCCAGCCTGCGCATTACCTGTTCGTGCTGCCCGCCGTGCTGGTCGTCCTGGTGCTGTGGATGGCACTGGGCACCGAGGATGTGGCCAGCCCGGCCCAACGCATCCTGCCCTGGCTGCTGGCCTGCCTCGGCGCGGGCCTGGCCCTGCTCTACCACCAGATACGCACGTTGTGCCTGCTGCTGGTCGTGGCGGTGGTGTTCGCCCTGCTGCACCGGGACGTCGGGGGCTACCTGCGCAGCGGCCATGTCGACGCCTTGACTCCGTTGCGCTTCCACGCAATCTCGGCCTGGGTGCCGCTGCTGTTTGCCGGGCTGGCAGTGTGGCCGGAACGCGGACGCCGACGCCAGGACCTGCTGCTGCGCAGCGTGGTCTGCGGCGCGGCCCTGGTGATCTTCCTGCTGCTTGCGGCACAACAGCCGCAGGGCATGCACGATCTGCTGTCGAGCCGTCACTGGGCCTGGATTCCCGCCGACTGGAATGCGCTGGCGCAGCTGCCGGCGCTGCTGTTCCTGCTGGCGAGCGCAGCGCTGGGCTGGCAGGCGTGGCGGCATCCGCGGCCACTGCACACGGCGATGCTGCTGGCCCTGCTGTGCCTGTGGTGGATGTTGCCGCGGATCTTCCTGCAGCCGGTACTGCTGCCGGCGCTGAGCAGCGCCGCCCTGCTGCTGATGCTGGGCGCGATGCTGCAGGAATCCTTCCACATGGCCTTCCGCGATGAGCTGACCGGCCTGCCCGGGCGGCGGGCGTTCAACGAGACCCTGCAGCGGGCGCGCGGCACCTACAGCATCGCGATGGTGGACGTGGACCACTTCAAGTCGTTCAACGACACCCACGGCCACGATACTGGCGACGACGTGCTGCGCCTGGTGGGGTCGCGGCTGGCGCGTGTCGGCGACGGTGGCCGAGCGTTCCGCTATGGCGGCGAGGAATTCGCGGTGGTGTTCCTGGACCGCCCAGCGGCGGCCTGCATCGAGGCCGTCGAAGCACTGCGGCAGAGCATCGAGGACACCCGCATGCAGCTGCGCGACCGCAGCACCCGCAGCCGTGACGACGAAGCTGGCCGTCAGCAGCGCGGACGCGGCGGCACCGGCCAGGTGGTGCAGGTGACGGTCAGTATCGGGCTGGCCGACAGCCGCGTGGATCCGCGACCGACGGCAGTGCTCAAGGCCGCCGACCAGGCGCTGTACATGGCCAAGGACGGCGGTCGCAACCAGGTCCGCGCGCACGGCGGCCAGCGCCTGCTGGCTGCATCCAGTGCGTAGGGCTCAGACCGCGTCGAGGTAATACCAGCGGCCGTCGATGCGCCGGAATCGGCTGTGCTCGGTCATTTTCACCGCGCTGCCGCCGCCGATGCGGTAGCGCGCGGTGAAGCGCACTTCAGCACTGTCTGCGCCGGTGACCGCGTGGTCGTGCACGGTCAGGCCCAGCCAATGGGTGCGCTGGCCTGGCGCATCGTCCAGCGACAACTCGGCCGGACGCGTATCCGGATGCCAGGTGTGGCGCAGGTAGTCGGCCAGGCCCCGCACATAGGCGCTGTAACGCGAACGCATCAGGCGCTCGGCATCGGGCGCGGCTTCGCCGGCATGAAAACGACCACAGCAGGCGGCATAGTCGGCGGGAAGGCCACAGGGGCAGGGCTCAGCGGGTTTTCGGCTCATGCCGCCATTGTCGCCGGGTTGCGGGGATTGATCCACGCGCGGCGGGAGTCACCTGGAGCAGGACAGGCGTATGCTGTCGCGCCCCCACCTTGATTGATCGCCGTGCTGGATCTGGTTCCCCCTGAGTTGTGGTGGCTGGTGGTGATCGCCTTCATCGCCGGTCTTGTGGATGCCGCCGTGGGTGGCGGTGGCCTGGTGCAGCTGCCCGGCCTGTTCACGGTGCTGCCGCAGCAGACGCCGGCGATGCTGTTTGGTACCAACAAGTTCAGTTCGATGTTCGGTACCGGTGCGGCTGCATGGCGCTATGCGCGCAATGTGCGCTTCCCGTGGAAACCGGTACTGTTCGCGGCCGGCACGGCCTTCATCTTCTCCTTCGCCGGGGCCACTGCGGTAAGCCTGCTGCCCAAGGACGCGGTGCGCCCACTGGTGCTGGTGCTGCTGATCGCGATGCTGGCCTACACGCTGTGGAAGAAGGACTTCGGCGCGTTGCACCGGCCCCAGGAGATCGGCCGCCGTGAACTGGTGATCGCGCTGGCGATCGGTGCGGCGATCGGCTTCTACGACGGCTTCTTCGGGCCGGGCACCGGCAGCTTCCTGATCTTCCTGTTCGTGCGCTTCTTCGGCCTGGATTTCCTGCGAGCCTCGGCGGCGTCGAAGGTGGTGAACCTGGCGACCAACGTGGCGGCGATCTCGTTCTTCGTGCCGACCGGAAACATCCTGTGGTTGTTTGCGCTGCCGATGGCCACAGCCAACATCATCGGCTCGGTGGTGGGCACGCGCCTGGCGCTGAAGGGCGGCACGCCGTTCATCCGCAAGCTGTTCGTGGGGCTGGTGGTGGTGCTGATCGCGCGGATGGCGTGGGATACGTTCCGCGCTGCGTGAATGCGGTTGCCGGCCAGCGGCCGGCACTACCGAACCCCGCCCATGGGTAGTGCCGGCCGCTGGCCGGCATTCCCCTTCAATCGGCCGGGTCAGGCCTCGGCTTCTTCCGGTTCGTTGGCCTGCTGGCGGCTGCGCTCGGGCAGCTTCAGGCGCTTGCCCTCTTCGTCGTACTCGATCAGCAGCACGCCGGAGTCGTGACGGCCGCTGATTTCGACGAAGCAGGCGCCGCCGATGAACGGTTCCAGCGTCATCACCGACTTCAGCGGGGTGGCAACCACCATCTGGAAGCCGAAGTTGTCGAAGATGTTCATTGCCAGTGCGGTGAACTCGTTGTCGGCCTTGTCGAAGGCCTCGTCGAGCACGACCGCGGCGTAGCTGGGCAGCTGGCTGTCGGCGCCGCCGAGCTGGTAGCGCAGCGCAGCCGCCAGGCAGGTCGTGGCCAGCTTCTGGCGCTGGCCACCGGACTTGCCGGCGCCGCTGCGGTAGATCTCGACCTGCTGGCGCGTTTCCGCATCCAGCTCGACGCCGATGAACTCCACGTGCATGCGCACGTCCAGCACCAGCTCGCGCCAGCGCTTGTCCTCGCCTTCCTGCGAGCCCAGGCGGTTGACCAGCTGGCGCAGCACGGTGAACTGCGACTCGGCCAGCTCGCGCTGCTCGGTCTGCTGCTGCGACAGCACCTCGCGCAGCTGCAGGTGGAACTCAGCGACCTCCGGCAGGCGGCGGTCGCTCAGTTCGATGGTCAGCAGCGTGCCACGGTTGAACGGCACCTGCTCCAGGCTGGCGTTCACTTCGTCCAGGCGCTGGCCGATCGACTTGCGGGCTTCGGCACTGTGGCGCTGCAGGGCCAGCAGGTTGTTCTTGCTCTGGTTCTGCAGCAGGTCGAAGAAGCGCTCTTCGTGCTGTGGCAGGCCGTCGCGTTCCAGCCGTTCGAGGCGTGCGAGGAAGTCCTCGGCCGAGGCCACCGACACGGTGAAGTCGCCCGACTCCTCCGGCCACTGCTGGATGAAGCGACGGAAGCAGCCGATCAGCTGGTTCTCGATGCGGTTGAGGTCCTGCTGCGAGGACGACAACTGCTCGTTCAGCGCGTTGCTGACCTGGCGCATGTGCGCTTCGAGCGTTTCCAGGCTGAGCGGCCCCTGTTCCTGCAGGCGCTCGGCGAGGCCGGCTTCCTGCTCCTGGGCCAGGCTCGGCAGCACCAGTGCGCGGCTCTGCTGGCGCGCGCGGTCAAGGCGATCACGTTCCTTGACCAGCTGGCCGCGCTCGACGCGGACGTCTTCATAGGTGCGGCGGGACTGCTCGATGTCGGCGCGCACGGCGTCGATCTGCTTGGCCAGCTTGGCGAGATCGGCGTTGCCTTCGCGCAGGTCGCGCAGGGTGGCTTCGATATCGCTCAGGCGCTGCTGCGGAGCGGCGATGTCGATCTCGTTCCAGCTGATGCTGACCAGCTCGTGGCATGCCAGGCGGCGTTCGTTGTCGCGATCACGCTGCCCGCGCAGGCGCGCGATGTCGGTCTCGCAGCTGGCGATGCGCTTGGCCAGTTCCTGTGCTTCGCGCTCGAAGGCGCCCACCTTGTCGTGGTTGTTGAAGCCGAGGATCCAGCGACGGCGGTCGCCCACCGCACTGCGGTCGTCTTTCTCGAAACGGTCGCCGGGATGCTTGACCTGGCCTTCGCGGGTGATGCCGCGGTCGACGTTGCGCAGCTGCTTGGCATCCACGCATTCGTAGTCGAAGCGCTTGCCCAGCTCGCGGCGCAGCCAGCTTTCGAATACATGCTCGCGCAGTTCAAGCTTGTGCAGCAGCGACTTCGCCGACGGCTCACGGGCGAATGCATCATCGTTGCGGCGCACGCGGTAGTAGGTGAAGCGCATGCCAAGGTGGGTACGGTTCACCCATTCGGCGACGTCGTTGTAATGCTTGTCGTCGACCAGCAGCGACAGCGCGAAGCCACCCAGCACGCGCTCGATGGCACCCTGCCAGCCCTGCTCTTCCGAGCGGACCTGGATCAGCTCGCCGACGAAGGGCAGTGCCGCCTCGGCGATGCCGGTTTCCTCGGCCAGGCGCGCGCGCAGCTTCTGCATCGGCGCCGGGATGTTGGAGGGCGTGCGCTGCATCGCTTCAAGTTCGGCACGGACCTCGCCGAAGCGGCGCTCGTCATCGCGCTTGCCGCCCAGGCGGTCACTGATCGCGTCGTCCAGTGCCGAGGAGGCACGCTGGCGGTCCTGCAGCTCGTTCTGTGCGCGCTCGACCAGTTCGGCGAAGCCATGGGCGTCGTCCGGCAGTTCGGCCCCCAGCTGCTGCGCCGCCTGGCGTGCCTGCTCGCGCTTGGCCTGACGGCGGTCGCGCTCGGCTTCGGCACGACCCTGCTCGCGTTCCAGTTCCTCGATGCGCTCACCGCCCTGCTGGCGGCGCTGCAGCTCCAGTTCGGCCAGGCGCTCGGTGTGATTGTCCAGTGCGGCACGGCGCTGCGCTTCTTCGCCAAGCAGGCCGCGGTCTCGCACGTCCATCTCGCGCAGGCGCGCCTCGATCAGCGCTTGGCGCCGGCTTTCGCGGAAGCTGTCCACACCGAGCTTCAGCGCTTCGTCGTCGCCACGACGGCGGTGCATTTCCTTCAGATCGTTGTAGTAGGCGCGCGCCGGCAACAGGGTTTCCACCTGACGGCGGGCAGTGACCACCGCCTGGTGCGCGCCATCAAGCTCGGCGAAGTCGCTGACCAGGCGCTCGGCGGCGTCGAAGGTCTTCGGCGTGTCGAGCATGAAGTCGCGCAGGAAGACGTTGAGGTCGCCCAGGTTCTTCGCCGACTGCGTCTTGTGCAGCAGGCGCAGCGCCATCTCGTTGTCGATGCCGAGCAGGTCGCGGAAACGCTCGGCGTAGCCGGAGAACGTGTCGAAGTGGTGCAGGTCGGGCAGCTTCTGCTTCAGCTTGCGCAGGTCCAGGTCGAAGCCGCCGAGGTCCTTGGCGATGTCGAACGGGCGCTCGGCGATCATGTAGTGCTTGCGCACATCGCCGGCCGAGGTGCCGTTGCCGGAGATCCACAGCAGGCGCACCAGGCTGACCACGCGGCCATCGCCGGCGCGGTATTCCAGCACCAGCGCGGTCCAGGTCGCGCCCTTGCGCAGGTACTGGGTGGCGATTTCGCCGGTGCCGCTGTCCTGCTGGTCGGCCCACGCGCCGCGCACGTAGGACACCAGGTTGCGGTCGCGGCCACTGCGCTCGGCTTCACGTGCAGCGGCGTTGAAGTCGACGATGGCCGGTGGCGTCAGCAGCGCGGACATGGCATCGAGCAGGGTCGACTTGCCCGAGCCGGAGCGGCCGACGAACAGGAAGCCGCGCTCGGCGATCGGTACTTCGGTCAGGCCGTTGAAGGTGCCCCAGTTGTGCACCTGCAGGCGGCGCATGCGGAACTGCTGCAGGCGCGGGTCCGGCAGGCCTTCGTTGAACAGGGCGGGAGTGTGCTTGGAGATAGCCATGCGATGGTCGGGTCTCTCAGGCCTCGGCGGCCGGGGTTTCACGCAGCTGGCGGTAGACCGCCGAAAGCTGGGACACGTCTTCGGCGGAGAACAGCAGCTTCAGCGCCGGCGAGACTTCGTGGCGGTCTTCCTGGCCGCTGAGGCGGGTCAGGATGTGGTTGTCCTTCATCTTCTGCACCGCCGATGCGACGCGACGGTTGAAGCCGGCGCGGTCGGTGGACAGGTTCTTTTCGTAGATGGCCAGCGCTTCGGCCATCTCGGCGTCGGCGACCACCGCGCGGTTGCCGCGCGCATCGGCCTCGGCCAGCTGCTGGCGCAGGTACAGCAGCAGCACCGAGTCGATGAAGGTCAGCGGCGAGGTGCGCAGCAGCACCGGCGCATCGACGTCTTCGGTATCGGCCTGGCGGGTGAACGCCACGCCACTGTCGCGGTCGAGCACCAGTTCCAGGAACAGGTCGGCCAGCGACGAGCGGATGGCCGCCTCGCTGCGGATCAGCGCCGGCCACAGCTTGGCGTGGCGCAGCTGGTCGATGCTGGGGCCGATCAGCAGCTGGCACAGCGCACGGCGCGCATCCAGCGGCAGGCGCCCGGTATCGCCGAGGTAGTACACGTCGTTGCCACGGCGGGGCTGCGCCACGGCCGCCACCGGCTCGGCCTCGTAGGCGTCTTCCGCCACGTCGGCCTGCGGTGCGTCGATGGGATCTTCATGCCAGCTCATGGCGTCTCTCCTGGGTGAACCAAACCAGCGGGATGCGGGCGCGACGGATATGGCCGTCGCCACCACGCCATTGCGCAAGCTCCTGCTCGCCGGCGATCACGTTGCCGAAGCGCGTGCCCAGCGACAGGTAGCCGATGACGCTGCCAAGACCCTGCGGCGCTTCGCGCTGCGAAAGGGCCTGGGCGATGCTGAGCCGCGGCTGCGCATCGAGCAGGTCGTGCAGGTCGCGGCGCAGGGTACGGAAGTCGATTTCGGACGAAGCGACCAGATCGCCAACGCTTTCCAGGCTGATCGCGGCTGCGTCGTTGTATTCGACGTTGCCATCGACCTGGGCGCTGCGCGGATCGTGCAGTTTCCATTGCGACCACGAGCGCAGGCGGCTGGTGGTCAGCTGCAGGTCGCGGCCGATGCCGCGTTGTGCGGGGAACTCGTCGCGCAGAGCGAGCGCTTCGGACTGCGCCTGCTTGAGCAGCTGGTTGAGGCGACGCTGTTCCAGATAGCCACGGCTCTGCACGAAGCCGCGCAGGCTGCGCGCGAAGTTCTGCAGCACATCGTGCACCTGGCCACCGCGCTCGAGCATGGTGCTGGTGAAGCCGCGCAGGAAGTTGCGTTCGTTGCGGTCCAGGCGGCGGGCGAAGCCACGCGCCAGCACCGCTTCCAGCGCGGCATCGAGCTGGGCGCTCTGCTCGGCGTCGTTGAGCAGGCGCCAGAAGGCCTGGAAGCTACGCCCGGCATCACTTTCGCCAATCACGTCCACGCCTTCGAACAGCTGCGACAGCACATCGCCGCGCTCGCCCTCGTCGTCGATGATGCGTTCGCGGAACTCGCGGTTGAGCTGCTCGAAGTCGTCGCGCACGCGGCGGAAGTCCTCGGTCAGCTCGTCGGCCAGGCCGATGATCTGGCGCGCACGTTCCAGCGCGCGCTTGCCGTCCAGCGCGATCACACGGCCGGCGCCGACACGGGCGATCTCGGCGTCGATCCGGTCGCGCTCGTCGCGCAGCGCCGACAGGCGGGCGTCCGGATCGGATTCGGTCTGCGCGGCCAGCTGCGAGAGCTGTTCGATGACCAGCGCCAGCCGGCTCTCGGTGGCGGCCACACGGGCCTGCTCGAGGCCGTCGGCAAAGCGGATCGCCTGAAGCGCCGCGGTCGACAGCTCGTACTGCTCCTGGTCGGCGCCCTCGGGCAGGCGGCGTTCCAGCCAGCCCTGGGCCAGCCAGTGCGCGATGTAGGCCTGCGCGGTACGCGGCAGCTCGCGCGACAGTTCGTCGCTATTGAGCTGATCCAGCGCACGCTGCAGGCGCTCGTTGAGCACCGACGAAGGCAGGGTGCGCTCGCCGTCCATCAACAGCCCCTGCAGCAGGCCGATGATTTCCGGAGCGTGGTCGGCGGCGAGCAGCTTCCACTGGGGCTGTTCGCGCAGATGGCGGTAACGGGAGATGCGTTCGCGATGCTTCATGCAGCGAAAGGAGTCATGAGGGCTGGCGGGGAGGGGCAGCCACGCACGGCGGCCGCGCCGGCATCCGTGGGCATGCCGGCCCGCAGGGGCCGGCGGGGTGCGCGCAGGCGGCTCAGCGCTTGCCGCCCACTTCGATGAAGCGCAGGAACTCGGCGCGGGTACGCGCGTCGTCGCGGAAGCTGCCCAGCATCTTGGAGGTGACCATGCTGACGCCGCGCTTGTGGATGCCACGCGTGGTCATGCATTCGTGGGCGCCTTCGACGACCACGCCGACGCCGATCGGCTGCAGCACATCCTGGATGCACTGGGCGATCTGCGCGGTCATCTTCTCCTGCACCTGGAAACGGCGGGCGTAGGCTTCGACGACGCGGGCCAGCTTGCTGATGCCCACCACCTTGCCGGCCGGCAGGTAGCCGACATGCACGCGGCCGATGATCGGCGCCATGTGGTGTTCGCAGTGGCTTTCGTACTCGATGTCGCGCAGGACGATGAGTTCGTCATAGCCTGCCACTTCCTCGAAGGTGCGCTCCATGTAGGCGCGCGGGTCATCGCGGTAACCGCTGAACCAGTCGCCATAGGCTTCGGCGACACGGCGGGGGGTATCCAGCAGGCCTTCGCGGGACGGGTCCTCACCGGCCCAGCGCAGCAGGGTGCGCACGGCATCCTCGGCCTGGTCCTGGGTCACGTCGCCCTGCGGGGCGGCCTTTTCGTTGTTCTTGCTCATTGCGTACAGCGTCCCGAACGGGGGGCGAGCATCGTACCCGACCGGGGGGTGGGTCGTCCTGTTGGTCGGGTTCATCGAGGGTCTGGCGGCGCCTGCCTGTTACGGGTCTGGATGGGGAAGGGCGGCAGGGCAGGACACGCCGTAAACCCATCCATGGGGGCTCGGTCGGCGCATCCATGCGCCTCACGGTCCTGCCCTGCCGCCCTTCCCCATCCCTGACAGTTTCCTGCAGGCGCGGCCGGACCGCCCGAAAGCGGGGGCAAAAGCGGGGGTTCATGACTTCGGAAGCAGCGCGCCGCTGCTGTGGCGTCTTCTGCTTTGGTGGGTGCGGACCGTTGGTCCGCACTGCTTCTGCTCTTGCTTCATAAGAGCCAACCCACCGCGCCCGCGGGGTGATGGGAGGGAAGCGGGGGCCGGGCGGGGCAGGACCGTCCGCGGCATGGATGCCGCGGCCGAGCCCCCAAGGGTGAGGGCGCTTTGCTTGCGAGGCATGCCTCGCAAGCGCCCGAACGCAGAGCCGCCAGCGGCTGGGCCGGACCCCGGAGGGGGGTTTACGGCGTGTCCTGCCCCGTCCGGCCCCCGCTGCCCACCCGACACCAGGCAGGCGCAACGCTTTCCTCAACACACCCACCCATTCAGAAAAACCTATTGATAGGAATGAAATTAGTAGTATCCTATCTATCTCTTATGGACCGACCCCTCGACGAGCGCACCGTGCTGCAGATGCAGCTCAGCTCCGGCCTGCTTTATGCAGGGCGGCAGTGGCAGCGCCTGGCCGACAGCCGGCTCGGCAGCTATGGCATCTCCACCGCCTGCACCATGCCGTTGCTGATGATCGGCCGCTCCGGCGGTGGCATCCGCCAGGTGGCGCTGGCCCAGCAGCTGGGCATGGAGGGTCCTTCCCTGGTACGCCTGCTGGACAAGCTGTGTGCCAGTGGCCTGGTCCGCCGCGAGAGCGACGCCAGCGACCGCCGCGCCAATCTGTTGTGGCTGACCGACGAGGGCCATGCGCTGGTCAGCGAACTGGAAGATCAGTTGATCGGCCTGCGCCAGGACGTGTTCGGCGAGCTTTCCATGGATGAACTGCACGCCGTGCTGAAGGCATGGCGCCTGCTGGCCGAGGCCGCCGACCGCATCACGTAAGAGCGCTGCCCCCGAACACCGCCGCTGCCGTGCACACGCCAGCGGCTTTTGCCCGTTGCTGTTGTTTCGTTGTCCCTCCCCTCCCCCACCTCGTCCCCGCCCCCTACCGATGCCCGGTGAATTCAGTCTCCACGGAGTGTTCGTCCCGACCCTGCTTGGGTTGATGGTGTTGGCCTATCTGGTCAACAGCGGCCTGCACGCGCTGCTGCAGCGGGCCGGCGCCTACCGCCATGTATGGCACCCGGCGCTGTTCAACCTGGCGCTGTACGGGATCGTGCTTGGCCTGCTGTTCCACCTCCTGCGTTGGATGCAATCGTGAACAAGATCGTGAAGAAGACCCTGCCGGTGCTGCTCACCAGCGCAGCCGTGATCGTCGCCCTGCTGGTGCTGCGCCAGCTGTGGGTCTACTACATGGATGAACCCTGGACCCGCGACGCCCACGTCGGCGCCGACGTGGTGCAGGTGGCGCCGGACGTGTCCGGGCTGGTGGAAACGGTGAACGTGGCCGACAACCAGTCGGTGAAGAAGGGCGACCTGCTCTTCGTCGTCGATCGCGCCCGCTACCGCATCGCGCTGGAGCAGGCCAAGGCCAGCCTGGCCGAGCGCCAGGCCTCGGTGGCACAGCTGCGCCGCGAGATCAGCCGCGACCGCAGCCTGCAGGACCTGGTCGCCGCCGAGGACGCCGAGGTGCGCCGCGCCAAGCTGCAGGCCGCACAGGCGGCGCTGGCCACCGCACAGGCTGCGGTCGACCTGGCCGAGCTCAACCTCGGCCGCACCGAGGTGCGCGCCCCGGCCGATGGCCGGGTCAGTGACCGCACGATGCGCGTGGGCGATTACGTGGTGGCCGGCAAGCCGGTGCTGGCGCTGCTGGATACCGGCTCGTTCCGCATCGATGGCTATTTCGAGGAGACCCGGCTGCGCGGCGTGGCGCCGGGGCAGCGCGTGGACATCCGCCTGATGGGCGAATCGGCACCGCTGCACGGCCATGTCGAGAGCATCGCCGCCGGTATCGAGGACCGCTACCGCAGCAACGGCAGCACCCTGCTGCCGAACGTGACCCCGGCCTTCGACTGGGTGCGGCTGGCGCAGCGCATCCCGGTGCGCATCGCCATCGACGAAGTGCCCAAGGGCGTGGAACTGATCGCCGGGCGCACCGCCACGGTAACCGTGGACACCGGCCGCCATCCGCACAACGACAAGGCCGGCACTTCGCCGACACAGGCGGGCCTGTGAACGCCGCCCTGCCCCGTCTCGGCCTGATCGTCGCACTGGCCAGCCTGGCCGCGTGCAAAACCGTCGGCCCGGACTATGCACTGCCGGAAGGCTCGGCGTTCAAGCGCACGCAGGCCAATGCGGCCTTCATCGATACGCAGAACCCGCAGATTGCCGCCAACCAGGCGCTGCCCGACCGCTGGTGGTCGCTGTACAACGACCCGGTGCTGGACGGGCTGATCACCCAGGCACTGCGTGACAACGTGGAACTGAAGGCCGCCGATGCGCACCTGCGCCGCGCCGCCGCCGTGTACGAACAGGCGCTGGACGCCGGCGGCTTCGAGTACGAGGCCGAGGCCGGCGTCAGCCGCGCGCAGTTGTCGGCCGAATCGTTCCTGCAGGAGCACGAGCTGCCGGTGATCAACCTGGCCGATGGCAAGTTCGCGGTCAGCTACCAGTTCGACCTGTTCGGCAAGCTCAAGCGCGGCGCCGAAGCGGCGCGAGCCGACGAACAGTCGGTTGCCGCAGCACGTGACCTGGCCCAGGTGAGCGTGGTCGCGCAGGTGGCCGACAGCTACCTGGAGATCTGCCACGCCAACCACGAGCTGCACGTGGCCGAGCATTCGCTGCAGCTGCAGCAGCGCAGCCGCACCGTTACCGAGCGCCTGATCGCCGCCGGCCGCGGCACGCCGCCGGAACTGGCCCGGGCCAATGCGCAGGTGGCGCTGCTGGAGGCGGCACTGCCGCCGCTGCGCGCGCAGCGTTCGGCCGCGGCCTATTCGCTGGCCGCACTGCTGGGCCAGACCCCGGGCCAGCTGCCGGCCGGCGTGATCGACTGCGCGCACGCGCCCAGCCTGGCGCAGCCGCTGCCGGTCGGTGATGGCCGTGCGCTGCTGCAGCGCCGCCCGGACGTGCGCCAGGCCGAACGCAAGCTGGCCTCGGCCACCGCGCGGATTGGCGTGGCCACCGCCGAGCTGTATCCGGACATCCGCCTGGGTGCCTCGGTGGGCGCCGCCGGCCTGCTGGAAGACTTTGGCACGCCGATGACCCAGCAGTGGTCGATCGGCCCGCTGATCTCG
This sequence comes from Stenotrophomonas sp. YJH_SMC_53, assembly GCF_059369995.1. Classification (NCBI taxonomy): domain Bacteria; kingdom Pseudomonadati; phylum Pseudomonadota; class Gammaproteobacteria; order Lysobacterales; family Lysobacteraceae; genus Stenotrophomonas; species Stenotrophomonas sp. YJH_SMC_53. Next base: position 20,244 of record NZ_JCAFTF010000010.1, read on the forward strand.
TGGACACTGCCCTCTTCGGGCACGCATGCCCGCATCCACGCCGCCGAAGCCGGTGCCGACGCGGCCCTGGCCGAGTTCGACCACACCGTGCTGCAGGCACTGCGCGAGACCCAGACCGCGCTGGACCGCTATGCGCAGGACCTGCGCCGCCTGCAATCGCTGCGCGTGGCGCAGGAGCAGGCCGCGCTGGCCGCCGACCAGAACCGCCGGCTTTACCAGGGCGGCCGCACACCCTACCTGTCCAGCCTGGATGCCGACCGCAGCCTGGCCACCAGCGACGCCACCCTGGCCGCCGCCGAAGCGCAGGTCTCGCGCGACCAGATCCACCTGTTCCTGGTGCTGGGTGGCGGCTGGCAGGCATCGGTTGCCCCGGCTGCACCGTCCACCGCACAGGCCACGGCGAAGTAAGCCATGAACGCGCTGACCGATCGCCAGGCCTGGCTGTTCTCGATCAAGACCTACCTTGCCGCGGTGGCCGCTCTGTACATCGCCATGGCCGGCAACCTGTCGCGCCCATACTGGGCGATGGGCACGGTGTACATCGTCAGCCAGCCGCTGCTGGGCCCGACCCGCGCCAAGGGCGTGTATCGCATTGTCGGCACCCTGGTGGCCGGGCTGGCCACGCTGCTGGTACTGCCGGCGCTGGTGGAAACCCCGCTGGTGCTGAGTGCGGCGATGTCGATCTGGCTGGCCGGTTGCCTGTTCATGGCCCTGCTCAATCGCGGCCCTCGCGGCTACGCGTTCCTGCTGGCCGGCTACACCACCGCCTTCATCGGCTTCCCGGCGGTAACTTCGCCGGAGACCATCTTCGACACCGTGGTGGCGCGCAGCGAGGAGATCATCCTCGGCACGGTGGTGGCCGTGCTGTTCGCCTCGCTGCTGTTCCCGGCGTCGGTGCGGCCGATGCTGCGCGCCCGGATCGGCAACTGGATGGAGGACGCTGCGCAGTGGTGCCGGCAGATCCTTGAGCGTGGCCGCGCGCATGCGCCGCGCAACCGGCTGGCTGCCGACCTGGTGCAGTTCGAGGCACTGATCGAGTTCCTGCGCCGCGACGATCCACGCCATGCCGGGTCTGCGGTGTCGATGGAGCGGCTGCGCGAGCGCATGCTGTTGCTGTTGCCGGTGTTGTCGTCGATCGCCGATCGCCTGAGCGCGCTGCGCAGCGATGGGCAGGCCCTGCCGGATGGGCTGCCGGCGCTGGTCGACGACATCCGCGAGTGGCTGGATGGCCCGACCAACGCCAGCGAGTACGCGCGGCTGCGCGCGCGCATCAGCGCGCTGAAGCCGCAGGTGGACCGCGACCTGCAGCACCTGCAGCTGGCCAGCCTGCTGCTGCGCCTGGAAGAACTGGTGGACCTGTGGCAGGACTGCCGCACCCTGCAGCACGCGATCGACCAGGGCACGGCGCCGTTGGATCGCGCGCACTACCGCATCCGCACCGAACGCGTGGCCGCCGACAAGCACGTCGACTACGGCATGGCGCTGTTCTCCGCGCTCAGTGCCGGCGTAGCGCTGATGAGCTACTGCGTGCTGTGGATCGCGCTGGGCTGGGAAGGCGGCGGCAACGGCGCGATGATGGCGGCGGTGACGGCCGCATTTTTCGCCGCACAGGACGATCCGGCCCCCAGCATGGTGCAGTTCCTGGTGTGGGCGATGGTCGCCTCGGTAGTGGCGGGCGTGTACCTGTTCGGCGTGTTCCCAGCCGTGCACGACTTCGGCCTGCTGGCGCTTGTGCTGGCGGTGGCCTTCCTGCCGCTGGGACTGCTGCTGCATCATCCCAAGAGTGCGCTGTTCGCGCTGCCGCTGACAGTCAATCTGGCTGCGTTGCTGAGCCTGCAGAACACCTACAGCGCCAACATCCAGACTTTCCTCAATTCGTCGATCGCGATGTTCATCGGCATTGGCTTTGCAGTGGTGATGACCCGCCTGTTCCGTTCGGTGGGTGCCGAGTGGACCGCGCGCCGGCTGGTGCGGCAGGGCTGGACCACGCTGGCCGAAGCCGCCGAAGGACGTGGCCAGCAGGATCGGCAACGCTTCGCCGCACGCATGCTCGACCTGCTGGGCCTGCTCGCACCGCGCCTGGCAGCGACGCCGGAGGGCAGCGACATCGCCTCGGTGGACATGCTCAACGAGGCGCGCATCGGCCTGAACATCCTGCAGCTGCGCCGTGCACGGCTGGAACTGCCCGAGCGCAGCCGCGAAGCCGTCGAGCACATCCTGGAAGAGATCGCTGGGCACTACCGGCGGCAGATCGCGGCGCGCAAGCCGATTGCTGCAGACCAGGCGCTGCGCGAGCGGCTGGATACCTCGCTGGGCCGGGTTGGCAGCGTGGCGGCGTGCAAGGCCCGCGACGAGGCGCTGATGGGCCTGATCGGCCTGCGCTTCGCGCTGTTCCCGGAGGCCAAGGCGTTGGCGCCGGGATGGGTAGGCGCCGAATCGCCGTCCGTGTAATGCGATCCGCCGGGCGCGGCCCGGCGCTACCATCGTGGTTCGGTAGCGCCGGGCCATGCCCGGCGGCCACTCGCGATCCCCACAGGACGGTTCAATGAGTTACGACATGATGGTGTTCGAGGCCAGCGCCGCGCCACGCGAGGTGGCGGCTTTCATCGCCTGGTTCGAAAAGCAGACGCAGTGGAACGAGCGCCACGAGTACGACGACCCAGCCGTCAGCAGCCCGGCGCTGCAAGCGTGGTTTGCGGAGATGGCGCAGGAATTCCCGCCGTTGAACGGACCACTGAGCAACGACGATGACGACCGCGCCGAGGTGACCGAGTACAGCATCGGCCGGCAGGTGATCTACGGCGCGTTCGCCTACTCGGTGGCCGAGCGCGCGCACGGGCGGGTGCAGGATCTGGCCGAGAAGCACGGCGTGGGCTTCTTCGACGTGAGTGCGGATGAAGCGGCGATCGTGTTTCCTGATGGGTTGGTATTCATCGCGTAGATCCACGCCATGCGTGGATGACCACCAGAACGATCGAAGCGCGCTTTTGTAGAGTCGAGCCACGCTCGACTGCTTCTGCCTGGCGATCAGGTGAAGGGGTCAGATCCCGTTCCCAATGGGAACGGGATCCGACCCCGATTCAGAACAACGTGCCCTGCACCGTAGGCTGTTCGATGCGCGCCGGTTGTTCGGCCACATCTTCGGCACCCAACCGCCAGGCCAGGCCGCCCAACCGGCTGGCGTGGCGTTTCAGTGCGGCCTGCAGCACGTCGGCGCTGCTGGCCACATGCAGTACCTGGCGGGCGCGGGTCAGGCCGGTGTAGACCAGCTCGCGCGACAGCACGCGGCTGTCCTGGCGTGGCAGCTGCAGCCACACTTCATCGAACTCCGAGCCCTGTGCCTTGTGCACGGTCATCGCAAAGGCGCTTTCGTGCGCGGGCAGTGCGGCCGGGTGGAAGGCGCGTGGCTGCTCGACGGTGTCGCCCGGGAACCAGGCCACCATCGCGCCGCTGTCGTCGCGCAGGCAGATACCGATGTCGCCGTTGAACAGGCGGTGCCGGTAGCTGTTCTCGGTGACCAGCAGAAGGCGGCCCTGGAAGTAGCCCGGGGTATTGCCGGCCAGCAGCTGCTCGATACGGCTGTTCAGCCCGCGCGCACCTTGCGGGCCTTCACGCAGCGCGGTCAGCACGCGCAGGCGACCGGCCTGCTGCAGGGCACGTACCGGATCCGCGGCCTCGGCCAGTGCACGCCAGTGGCCCAGCAGGTGCTCACGCTGGCCACGCAGCGGGTCCGCCTCACCTTCGTGGAACTGCACGCCAGCCAATCCACCACCGCGCAGCAGCTGCAATGCAGTGTGGCTGTCACCTTCACGCACGGCATGCGCCAGCGGTGCCAGGTCCAGCGCATCACTCTGCCGGTAGCCGCGTTGCAGCTGCACGCGACGGCCGGCGAAGGCGCGTGGTGCGGCCTGCGGCTGCAAGGTGGCCGGTGCCAGCAGGCCATGCAGCGCCAGCGCATCGTCGGCGCGGGTGCCGATGCCATCGCCGCTGGCGCGCAGGATCGCGCTGAGCACGTCACCGGCTTCGACCGAGGGCAACTGATCGGGATCGCCGAGCAGGATCAGGCGGGTGCCGCTGGCAATTGCATCGACCAGCTTGGCCATCATCGGCAGATCGATCATCGACGCTTCGTCGACCACCACCACGTCCACCGGCAGCGGGTTGTCGGCGTGGTGGCGGAAGCGTGGTGAGTCGGGAATCACGCCGAGCAGTCGATGCAGGGTGGTGCCGCTGCTGGGCAGTGCCGCGCACAGCGTCGGATCCAGTCCCTGTTCCTGCAGGCGTTGCACGGCCATGCGCAGGCTCTCGGCCATCCGCTCGGCGGCGCGACCGGTGGGCGCGGCCAGCGCCACCTCGGGCAGCGGCTGGCCGGCGTGCCGGGCCTGCGCGGCCAGCAGCAGCAAGAGGCGTGCGATGGTGGTGGTCTTGCCGGTGCCGGGGCCGCCGGTGACCAGCGCCAGCGGATGGCGCAGCGTCACGCCGGCTGCGCGTGCCTGGTGATCTTCGCCGTGCGATGCGTGCGGGAACAGCTGCGCGAACAATGGCGCCAACGCTGCCATGTCCGGCGCCGGCAGCGGATGCCGGCCGATGCGCTGCAGACCGGTGGCCAACTGGCGCTCGTACTCGCGGTAGCGGCGCAGGTACAGCAGCCCGTTCTCCAGCACCAAGGGGGCATCCCCGGCGATGGCGTCAGCCTGCTCCGGTGTGGCCACCCATGGCGATGCGCGCAGCTGCGCCAGCCAGGCCTGCGCGGCGGGCCACTCGGGCACGCCTTCCAGCAACCGCTGCGGTTGTGCCGGATCGAACGCGGCGTGGCCCTGGGACACCGCCAGCGAAGCCAGCGCCGCCGCCAGTGCCACACTGTCGGGCGTGTCGTCGCGCAGCCGCTGCAGGCTGGTCGCCAATGCGTGGTCGAGGGTACGCAGCAGGCCCTTCTGATGCAGTTCCTTCAGCAGGCTCATGCGCTGGCTCCACGGGCACGCGCGGCGAGCTGGGCCTGGGCCTGCTCGCCGCCGGCGAACAGTGCGTCGAGTGCATCCACCAGCGCGAACGGGAAACGATCCACGTGCACGCCGTTGCCCGTGCCATCCAGGCCGCGGCAGAACAGGTAACGGATACCGCCCATGTCGCGCTCGTAGTCGTAGGCGGCGCCCAAGCGGAAGCGCAGCCAGCGATGCAGGGCCACGGTGTAGATCAGCGCCTGCAGATCGTATTCGCTGTGGCGCATGGCAATGGCCAGCAGGTCCGGGCTGTAGCCGGGCAGGCGGTTGGACTTGTAGTCGAGCACGTACCACCGGCCATCACGCACGTAGGTCAGGTCGATCATGCCGGTCATCAGCCCCTCCAGGCGGCGGCGCTGGCCGAAGCCGCGGCGGCCACTGGAAACACCATGCGCATGCAGCACCTGCAACAGCGCCGGCACGGTGGTCGCCTCGATGGCGAAATGGAAGTCGATTTCGGCGCGGCGCTCGCCTTCACCGAGGCTGTGCAGCGCACCGCCTTCGGGCAGCGGTACGGTCAGCGTGTGGCCCACCAGCGGCACCAGCACCGCCACGCCATCGTCCAGATCGACGTCGGCATAGCCCTCATCGTGCAGCGCCTTGCGCAGCACCTCGGCCTGGCCCTCGGGAGCTTCCCGGCCTGGTTGCCAGTCAGCCCATGCGGCGAAGTCGACGTTTTCCATTGCCTCGTGCAGCACGTTGCCGAAGCGGCTGCCCATGAAACGCGGGTCGAGCGGCGCGCTGTCCTCGGCCGCCGCGGCGGCTTCCGGCAGTGCCGGTTCCAGCGGCAGCTCCGGGCCGGTGGGTTCGTCGGCTGCCGGCGCCGGCAGCGCGGTGGCAGCGGCTTCGATGTCACTGCCCGCGCCGGCATCGGCGTGGGCCAGCTGGGTGAAGCTGTACACCCACCAGTCGTGCGGAACGCGCCGGGTCAGTGCACGCACCGCCGGAAGATCCCCTTCCACTTCGGCCGCCAGCTGCGGCAGCGCAGCCGGTACCTCACTGTCATCGATGCGCACATCGGCATGCGCGCGCAGCGCCTGCAGGTCACCCAGCAGCGGTGCCAGCCGCGTCCTGCCGAGCCCGGCCAGATCACCCACGGCGATCCACAGCGCGTGCTCGGCGCGGGTCAGGCCGACATACAGCAGGCGCGCATCCTCGGCACGCTGCTCGCGCTCGCACTGCGCAGTGGCCGCTTCCCAGGCCTCGTCCTTGCCCAGCTTCCAGTGCAGCTGGCGCTGGCCGCCCACATGCACCGTGCAGTGCGAGGCGGTGTTGGGCGCACCACCGTCGATGCCCACGAAGGGCAGGAACACCAGCGGGTACTCCAGGCCCTTGCTCTTGTGCAGGGTGATGATCTGCACGCGGCGCGCATCCGATTCCAGGCGCAGCAACTGCTGCTCGTCATCCTGGTCGGCGCTGGCCATCTGGCCCTGCAGCCAGTCCAGCAGGCCGTGCATGCCCAGCGCCTGCGCCGAGGCTTCCTGCAGCAGTTCGCCCAGCTGCAGGTAGTTGGTCAGGCGGCGCTCGCCATCGATCAGCGCCAGCAGGCGTTCGCCCTGTGCGGCGCAGACGTCGGCGATCACCGCGAACGGGCCGCCGCGCTGCCAGCGCTCGCGCCAATGCAGCAGCTGCGCCTGGAACCCGCGTTGCAGGTCGCCCTCGCGCTCCATCGCCGCGATCGCACTGGCGCGCTGGCCGAGCAGTACCGTGGCCAGCGCTGCGCGCAGGCGACCTTCGTCCGCCGGCTGCAGCAGCGCCAGCAGCAGTGCACGGAGATCACGCGCTTCGCTGGTGGCGAACAGGCTCTGCTTGCCCGCTGCCACGGCAGGAATGCCGACCGCGGCCAGCGCGCGCTGCACCAGCGTGGCCTCGCGATGCGAGCGCACCAGCACCGCGATGTCACCCGGCTGTACCGGGCGCCCACGCAGAACAGCACTGCCTGCACGTGCCGCGACCAGGATCTGGTGGATCGCCGCCACACAGGCCCGGGTCGCTGCTTCGCGCGAGGCATCGGCACTCATCGCCTTGTCACCGCCACTGCGCAGCACGCGCAGGGTGAGTGCCGGGGCGGCATGGCCATCGCGCTGGTAGTCCGCATCGCTGCGCACGCCACCGGGCCGCACCGGCTCGAACTGGATGCCACGCTCGAGGAAGGCGTCTTCGCCACCGTTGTCGTACAACGCCTGCAGCGCGCGCAGCACGGCCGGTCGCGAGCGGAAGTTCTGGTCAAGCACCGGCGCCTGTTGCGCTACCCGCTTGGCCTTCAGGTAAGTGTGGATATCACCGCCGCGGAAACCGTAGATCGCCTGCTTGGGATCGCCGATCAGGAACAGCGCCGGTGCCAGGCCGAGCTCGCGCACCTCCGGTGAATCGCCGAACACGGTGTGGAAAATGCCCCACTGACGGTCGTCGGTATCCTGGAACTCATCGACCAGCGCGATGCGGTACTGCGCGCGCAGCTGCTTGATCAGTGCCAGCCGCTGCGGGCCTTCCAGGGCCAGTGCCACGCCATCGATCAGATCGTCGTAGGTCTGCACCCGGCGGGTGCGCTTCAGCGCCTGCAGGCGCTGTCTGGCTTCGTCGCGAAGCACGTGCAGGAAGTTCAACGCGGTGGCACGCAGCCAGGCATCGCGTTCGGCCAGAAGCGCGACATAGCGGGCCAACGGCGCCTGCAATGGCGACGATGGCGTGCGCTCGGCGAATTTCTTGTTGGTCTTGGCTGCCAGCGCCTCCGGCAGCAGTGCCGGCAGGCGCTCGCTGGTCAGCAGCTCGCGCGGGTCGGCGCGCTCGGCCCAGCCCAGCAGTTGCCGGCCCAGCGGGTGCAGCCAGCCCAGCTTGTAGGACACGCCGTTGATCCATTTGTTGTCGACCGCATCGCAGAGGTCGATGAAGAACTGCTCGCCATGCTCGCGCACGCTTGCGGACAGCTCTTCGGCAACACTCTGCAGGGCGGCCTGCGGATCGGGCAGCGCCACCGCCTGTGGCAACGGGTGCAGCGGCGGCGCGGCCAGCAGCGCGCGCAGATCGGCGGCCAGTGCGTCCGGGGTGGACCACAGCCAGGTCAGCGGTTCCAGCGTGGCCGGGTCATTGGCATGTACCCGCCAAAGGTCGGCCGCGAGCGCTTCCAGCAACTCACGGTCGCTGGCCAGCAGCTCCGGTGGATCGAACGTGTGGCCGCTTTCCAGCGCGTGCTCGCGCAGCACGCGGGTGCAGAAACCGTGGATGGTGAAGATGGACGCGAGGTCGATCTCATCGGCGGCGACCTGCAGGCGGCGCTTCAGTGCGGCGGCGCGCTCGGTACCTCTCTGCAGATGCCGCAGCAGCACCTCGCGGGTCAGCCGCACGTCCGGCGCTTCGCCTTCGACCGGTTCCAGATCGACCAGTCGCGCCGCCAGCGCCAGGCGCTCGCGGATGCGCTTGCGCAGTTCCTGGGTAGCCGCATCGGTGAAGGTCACCGCCAGGATCTGTCCGATGCGCAGGCCCTGTTCCACCACCAGGCGGGTAAACAGCGTAGCCAGGGTGAAGGTCTTGCCGGTACCGGCACTGGCTTCGATCAGGCGGATGCCATCCAGCGGCAGGGCCAGATAGGGATCGACCGCCATGCACTGGGCTCGCTCATCGATGAAGGCGGGGCTCATGCGCTGCCCTCCTGGCGCGTTTCGGCGCCGAGGGTGCGGCCTTCGCGCACCGCGCTGAAGACCACCTGGCTGTTGCGCAGCAGGTCGGCATAGCTGGCATCGGAGGCGAACGGGTCGGCACCCCGCAGCAGCAGCTGCCAGGCGTCGCTGCTGGATTCACCCCAGCTGCGGTCGCTGCCATGCCACTGCTTCCAGCCCTCGCTGCGCTGTTTCTCTGCCGGCGCGTTGTACAGCACCCAGCCGGTATACGGGGCAAAGCGCAGCGGCTCACGCAGGCCGCGCTGGCGCAACTGCAGCAGCGCGCGCAGCGCCGCGCGTGCAGCAGGCGCGCTCAGTGCCGGCAGTACATGCGGGCCGGGACCGGCGTCGCCGCCATCGTGGAACTGCACAAGAGGCAGTGCGTCGCCGGCGGCGTTGGCCAGCAGCCAGTCCAGGCCCTGGCGGATCACTGCATTGCCATTGAGCGTGCCGGCGCGCAGCCGCACCAGGCCTTCGGGATGCCGATCGGCCACGCGGCCGTGCAGGCGCACGCCATCGATGTCCACTTCGTAGCGACGGCTTTCCAATGGTTCGCCCTGCATCCAGCCCAGCAGCGCACTGGCATACGGACGCGTCTTCAGCTGCTCCACCTCGAACTGGCGCTGGCCCAATGGACCGGACGGCAACAGGCCACGCGCGCGCAGCCGCGGGTACAACGGCTCGGTATCACCGCTGAGCGTTGCGCGCACCACCGCCGCCTGCACGCTGCGCTTTTCCGGGCCGCGCGATGACAGCACCAGCGGTTCCAGGTCATCAACTTCCCCGGCATCGTCGGCCAGGCGCAGGCCCAGCGACTGTGCGAGGAACTGCCCGGCCGGGTCGCACAGGAAGCGGCGCAGGGTGTCGAGCGCGAGCTCGTCTTCCACGGCATCGTCGGGCGGCGGCGGCAGCGGGGCATCGAACCACGGCTGCAGGCCACCACGCTGGCCGGTGAGGCGGCCGGCAGCGGGATGCCATTGCCGCCGATAGCTGAAGCGGCGTGGATCACCCTCTCCGAACGCCGCCGGTGAGAACGGCTGCAGTGCATGGCGCACGGTAAAGTCGCGGACCGCCGCAGGCGGATCGAGGTGATACGCGGCGGCGGCATCGATCAGTTCACTGACCAGCACCGACGGCTCACGCACGCTGCCATCGCGTGGATCGGCGCCGAGGTAGCTGAGGTAGAACACCTCCTGCGCGGCGGCGAACAGCTGCAGGAACAGGAAGCGGTCGTCTTCGCGAGTGGAGCGATCGCCCGGGCGGCGGCGCGGCGTGTCCAGCTCGGCGGTGAGCTGGTTGAGGCCCGCGGCCGGGTCACGGCGCGGGAAATCGCCGTCATTGAGACCGAGCACGCAGATCACCCGGAACGGCAGCAGGCGCATCGGCACCATGCGGCCGAAACTGATGCCACCGGTCAGCAGCGGCGCGCGCGTATCGGCCTCGCCCAGTACGCCGGCGAAGTGCGAACGCACCACCTCAGGCGGCACGCCGTCTTCGAAACCGGCCTTGGCGGCATCGTCGGCGAACTGGTTCAGCAGCTTGCGCAGCCGCTCCAGGGCGCGCTGGCTGTTGGGTGAACTGGGCGCAGTCGGCAGCAGCGCGTCCAGCAGCGACAGCAGCCGTTGCCGCCACTGCGCCGGGGTCAGCAGCTCGCCGAGGCGACGCTGGTAGACCGCCAGCACGCGCAGCAGCCGCAGCAGCCGGTCCAGTGCTTCCAGCGCGCCGCCTTCCAGTTCGATCCACGGCGCCACGCCGGCCAGGTCCGCCTCGCTGCCGGTGGCGTGACCGAGCACCAGGCGGTCCAGTGCAAACTGCCAGGTGTAAGCGTCGTCGGCCGGCGCCTGGTGCTGGTTGCGGTGCTTCGCATCCAGGCCCCAGCGTGCGCCGGCCTGCTGCAGCCAGCCATGCAGCCGATCGAAGTCCACCGCCTCCAGTCCGGCCGCTTCGGCCAGCGGCGCGCTGGCCAGCAGGTCAAGCACTTCATTCAGGCCAAAGCGCGATACCGGCAGGCCCAGCAGGTGCACGAACACATCGGCCAGCGGCTCGCCCGCGAGCGGACTGCTGTCGGCCAGCGCGTAGGGAATGTGCTCGTCCTCCCCCCCGCGGCCGCCGAACACCGCCTCCAGGTACGGCACATAGGGATCGATGTCCGGCGCCAGCACCGCAATCTCGCGCGCCTGCAGCGGTGGGTCGAAGCGCGGGTCCTGCAGCAGGCTGCGCAGCTGGTCGTGCAGCACCTGAAGCTCGCGCAGCCGGGTGTGGCAGGCATGCACCTGCAGGCTGGGGTCGTCGCTGCGCAGCCCATCGCGCAGCTCGCCCGAGGGCAACGCGCGGCGATGGAAAAGATCGCGCTGCAGGCGATGCAGCAGGCTGTCGGACAGGCCGCCTTCGTCAAGGGTCGGCCGGGTGTCTTCTTCCGGATCCGAATACGCGGCAATCTCGCCGGCCGGGTGCACCACCTCGTAGCTGCCCAGCACCGCCATGAAGTCGCGGCCGGCCGCACCCCAGGCCTCCAGCAGGCGGTTCTCACCGGCCGCTTCACCGAAGGGATCGGGCGCGCCGCTGCGCAGGCGCTCGGCCAGCGTCTGCAGGTCACCCCAGTACGACTGCACCGGAGTGGGCATATAGAAGTGCAGCTCGCCCACCCGCGCCTGGGTGGCCATCACCCGCAGCACGTCGGGCGAGATGTTGAGCGTCGCGAACGCGGACATCCGCGGTGGCAGGCCCTGCGGCAGCGGCTGGCCGGCACCCTCGAAGCGATCCAGGTACGCCTGGATGCGGCGCGCGCGGTAGTCCCGGCCATGGGCGATGGTGCGCCAGAGGATCGCCTGCGGGTCGGCCGGGTCGGTGCCGGCCTCCCAGCGCAGCAACCAGTCGCGGCGCCAGGCCTGGTACTTCTCGAACACCGACGCCAGTTCACCGGCCAGTGCCCACGGCTTCAGGGCGTCGCCGCCGGCAAGATAGGACTGCAGCGCGCGCATCGGTGGCTGCGCCAGCAGCGCCGGGTCGCGCAATGCCTGGTAGAGCTTCCAGTGCAGGCCCGCGGCGTCCAGGTCGTCGCGTTCGCCCGGCACATTGGCATTGAGTGCACGGGCAACGAATTCGCCCGGGGTCAGGAACTCGAGGTTGGCGGCCACGCCATATTCGGCAGCGAGTGTCGCTTGCAGCCAACGCCGCATCGCCACCTGCGGGATCAGCACCACCTCCGGCGCGAGCAACGGCTGGCCCGGAACCGGCACACGTACGTTGCGCGCCAGCAGCGCAGCCAGCACGTCCAGGGAGTTGGAATGGTAGAGGCGGAAATCGCTGCCCGGGTCACTCATCATGCACAGTGTGCAGCACGGCAGGCAGTATTCAATGGCCAGCCCATCGCCGGTACGGATTGTTCCGCGCTGCCGGCCGATTGTCCCGGCCTGGCAAGGGTCATGCCGTGCCACAATACTGGACCGTCCAGTCTGCTTATGTTCAGCCGATGGGCCCGATCCTTCGATGTCTAAAAAACGTTAATGGTGCCCATGTCGGCTTCCGCCTCCAGTCTGGTGCAGTTATCCAACGTCCGCATCGACCGGAGCGGGCGCACGATCCTGCGTGACGTGTCGCTGCAGGTGCCCAAGGGCAGCATCACGGCCGTGCTGGGCCCGTCCGGCAGTGGCAAGTCGACCCTGCTGGCGGCACTGACCGGCGAACTGCGTCCGGTCGCCGGCGAGGTCACCCTGTTCGGCAGGCCGATTCCGCATGACAGCGGCGCGCTGCTGGAGATGCGCAAGAGCGTGGGTGTGCTGCTGCAGGGCAACGGCCTGCTGACCGATCTGACCGTCGCCGAAAACGTCGCGCTGCCACTGCGCACGCATACCCGCCTGCCGACCGCCGTGCTGCGCCGCCTGGTGGAAATGAAGCTGCATGCCGTGGGTCTGCTGGCCGCTGCCGATGCCTGGCCGCGCGAACTGTCAGGTGGCATGGCGCGCCGGGTCGCGCTGGCCCGCGCGCTGGCACTGGATCCGCCACTGATGATCTACGACGAGCCGCTGACCGGGTTGGACCCGATCGCCTCCGGCGTGATCATGAGCCTGATCCAGCGCCTCAACCACAGCCTGGGCCTGACCAGCATCATTGTCAGCCACCACGTGCACGAGACCCTGCCGATCTGCGACCAGGTGATCGCCATCGCCAATGGCGGCATCGTGTTCCAGGGCACGCCCGAGGCGCTGCAGTCCAGTCAGGACCCGCTGCTTCGGCAGTTCCTGCACGGCCAGCCCGATGGCCCCATTCCGTTCGATGCCGCGCCGCGCGCGAGGGTCGCCTGATGCCGTTCGTCCAAGCCACCCGCTCGCTGGGTCGCGCCGGCCTGTTCTCGCTGACCGTGCTGCGTGGTTCGCTGCCGACCCGTGATTTCCTGGCCGAGCTGACCCGCGAGATCTACAAGATCGGCGCACGCTCGCTGCCGATCATCGCCGTCGGTGGTGCCTTCGTCGGCCTGGTGCTGACCCTGCAGGGCTACCGCACGCTGACCACCTTCGGTGCGGCCGACGCGCTGTCGACCCTGCTCGGCCTGTCGCTGTACCGGGAACTGGCGCCGGTGCTGACCGCGCTGTTGTTCATCGGCCGCGCCGGCAGCTCGATCGCCGCCGAACTGGGCCTGATGCGCGCCACCGACCAGATCAAGGCACTGGAGCTGATGGCGATCGACCCGGTGGCCAAGGCCGTCGCGCCGCGCTTCTGGGCGGCGGTGCTGACCGTGCCGCTGCTGACCGGCATCTTCTGCTCGCTGGCGATCAGCGCCAGCTACTTCGAAGCGGTGCATGTGCTGGGCCTGGACAATGGCGTGTTCTGGTCGGCACTGCGCAACAGCGTCGATTTCTGGGACGACTTCGGCGTGGCGATGCTGAAGTCGGCGATCTTCGGCGGCACCGCAGCGCTTGTCGCCGCCTATGTTGGTTTCCACGCCGAGCCGACCATCGAGGGCACCTCGGTGGCGACCACCCGTGCGGTGGTCAACGCCTCGCTGCTGGTGCTGATGTTCAACTTCGTGCTGTCGGCAATGTTGTTCACCTAACCCCTCCACCGGCGGTGCGCAGGCGCGCGCGGCCACCACGACTCGATCAGGTAATCCACATGGCCATCCGCGGTCCCAGACTCGAATTCTCTGTCGGCGCATTCCTGCTGCTGGCCCTGGCCTCGCTGATGGTGCTGGCCGTGGCCTCGACCAACCAGCGCTGGAGCTGGGGCAGCCAGGGCTACGAGCTGAAGGCGCGCTTCTCCCAGGTCGGCCAGCTGCGCAAGCAGGCGCCGGTGAAGATCGGCGGCGTCACCGTCGGCCAGGTCGCCTCCATCGACCTGGATCCGGTGAAGTTCGAATCCATCGTGACCCTGCGCATGGACAGCAAGGTCAAGGACCTGCCGGCGGACACCTCGGCGGGCATCTTCACCAGTGGTTTGCTCGGCGAGAGCTATATCGGTCTGCAGCCGGGCGGTGACCCGGACGTGCTGAAGGCCGGTGACGAGATCGTCTTCACCCAGCCGGCGGTGGATCTGATCCAGCTGGTCGGCAAGTACATGTTCAGTGGCGGCGCCGGTGGCGGCGCTGCCCAGAAGCCCAACGATGGCGCGCAGGCGCCTGCAACGGAACCGCAACCATGAAAATGAAACTGATTCCCGCCCTGCTCGCCTCGGCGCTGCTGATGGCCACCCCGTTCCTTGCCCAGGCCCAGGCGGCCGCCCCCGCCGCTGCCGCAGCGCAGGGCCAGGCCGGCAAGGTGGTGATCGATGCCAGCACGCGCATTCTCACCACGCTGCAGCAGCGCCGCAGCGAGTTCAGCAGCAACCCGGCCAGCCTGCGCAGCTACATCGACAGCGAACTGAACCGCACCTTTGACCGCGACTATGCGGCACGCCTGGTGCTGGGCCCGCACGCCCGCGGCGCCTCCGACGGCGACATCAAGCTGTTCGCCGATGCGATGGCCGACAGCCTGATGCAGCGCTACGGTTCGACCCTGCTCAACATCCAGGGCAAACCGAGCTTCCGCCTGAAGGGTGAAAGCCCGCTGCCGGGCAACCGTGGCGTGCGCGTCAGCACCGAACTGGTGCGCGCCGGCAACGAACCGACCCCGGTCGAGTACTGGATGCGCAACGTGAACGGCCAGTGGAAGATCTTCGACGTCAACATCGAAGGCATTTCCTACGTGCAGACCTTCCGCAACCAGTTCGATACGCCCTTGCGCCAGAAGGGCATCAAGCAGGTGGCCAGCGAGCTGCACAGCGGCAGCCTGCAGGCCGGGCCGGCGGGCAATGGCAAGTAACGCACTGGCCCTGCTGGAAGGCGACACCCTGCGCCTGCGCGGGGTGCTCGACCGTGCCGCGGTGATTGCACTGTGGCCGCAACTGCAGGCCCTGCCAGCCCAGCTGGCGCGGCTGGAGCTGGGCGAGGTCGAGCGCGTGGACAGCGCCGGCCTGGCCCTGCTGGCCGAACTGGCCGCCCGGGCACGCAAGGCGGGCCATGCGCTGGCCATTTCCGGCGCGCCGGCCGGCTTCAACGAGCTGAGCGCAGCCTACCGGCTGTCGCCCGACCTGGACTTCAACGCTACTTCTGCTGCGAGCTGACATGAACGTCGTACGCACTTTCCCCCTGATCCTCCTGGCCACCGCCCTGACCGCCTGTGCCGGCAAGCCCGCGCGCAGCGACGCACCGGTCGCCAGCACCGTGGTGGCGCCCGGCCCTGCTGCCGAAGCGACGGCCGCAACGGCCGATACCGGGGTGGTCGGTACTGCTCCGGTCGCTCCCGTGGCCAACCCGGCAACGCCTGCCGCTGCGGTGCCGACAACTGCGCCGCAGGGCGCAGAGGCCAGCCCACCGAAGACCGCAGCATCCACCGCCGCCAGCGACGATGATTTCGACGCCCTGTATGGTGGCACCGGCAACACCGGCAGTGCCGCGGCCTACGATCCGTGGGAACCGTTCAACCGCAAGGTCCACAAGTTCAACAATGCGGTCGACCGCGGTGTGGCCCGCCCGCTGGCCACCGCCTATACCCACGTGGTGCCGCGTTTCGCGCGGACCGGCGTCAGCAACTTCTTCAGCAACCTGCGTGCGCCGGTGACCATCACCAACCAGCTGCTGCAGGGCCGCGGTGCCGATGCGTGGGACAGCCTCGGCCGCTTCCTGATGAACAGCACGCTGGGCATCGGTGGCCTGTTCGATCCGGCCAGCAAGGCGATGGTGCCGCGTCGCAATGAAGATTTCGGCCAGACCCTGGGAGCCTGGGGCTGGCGTCGTTCGCGCTACGTGGAACTGCCGTTCTTCGGCCCGCGTACCGTGCGCGATGTGTTCGGCCTGGCCGGTGACATCCCGTTGTCGCCGATCCGCCGCATCGAGGAAGACAAGGTCCGCATCGGCCTGCAGGGCCTGCAGCTGGTCGACACCCGCGCACAGCTGCTGGCGATCGATGATCTGCGCGATACCGCCGTGGACGAGTACTCGCTGGTGCGCGATGCGTGGATGCAGCGCCGCAACTACCAGATCGAGAACGACCTGCGCAGCAAGCGCGACCGCGGCCATGATGATGCCAATTCGCCGATCCCCGTGGATGCGATGCCGATGCCGCAATGGACCCACTGAGATCGCTCTGCGATGCATGAGAAAACCCCGCCTCGGCGGGGTTTTTCTTTTCCGGTAGGTGCCAACCTCGGTTGGCACGCTTTGCTCAGGCCACCAGCGCGGCCTCGATGGCGTCACGCAGGCGCACGTCATCGGCCGCCACGTCCGGGGCAAAGCGTGCAACCACCTTGCCATCACGGCCGACCAGGAACTTCTCGAAGTTCCACAGCACCGCCGGTGCCGGATGGATCGGGATCTCCTTGCTGGCCAGGCGCTCGCGCAGCGGGCCCTCGCCGATCGACTGCGGCTGCGCGGCGGTCAGCTGCCGGTACAGCGGGTGGGTGTCCTCGCCAGCCACGCTGATCTTGGAGAACATCGGGAAACTGACATCGTAGGTGAGCTGGCAGAACTGCTGGATCTCGGCCTCGCTGCCCGGCTCCTGGCCGAGGAAGTTGTTGGCGGGGAAGCCCAGCACTTCCAGGCCCTGCGCGTGCTTTTCCGCATACAGCGCCTGCAGGCCTTCGTACTGCGGGGTCAGGCCGCACTTGGAGGCGACGTTGACCAGCAGCAGCACCTTGCCCTGGTAGTCGGCAAGCGAGGACGGCTGGCCGTCGATGGTGGTGAGGGGAATGTCCTGGATCGGGGTGCTCACGCGGGGCTCCGGCTACGGCGGGAATGGCCCACCAGCATAGCGCCGCGCGCGCTGTTGTAGAGCCGAGCCCATGCTCGGCTGATGCCATGGCAGCCGAGCATGGGCTCGGCTCTACAGGCATCCTCAATCCACGCAGATCATGCCCTGCGCCTTGCCGTCATCGATACGCTGGCGGCAACCGAAGTTCTGGCTGGCATCACGCTGGCAGGTACCGGACGCCACATCACCGGCCATTGCCTCGCCTGCGGCCAGGCACTGGCCCGTGCAGTCGCTTTTGCGGCTGCAGGCCTTGCCGGCGTCGGCATAGGGAATCACGCATTGCTCGCGCTGCAGCCGGCCGAGCCGCTGCAGGGTGCCACCGGCGGCCTGGCAGTCGACGTCACGTGCTTCGCGGTAGGCTTCGACCGCTTCGGGGGTGCTGGAGGCGGCCTGCGTGGTCGTGCCCACGGTCGTTGGCGCGCTGCCGCAGGCGGCGAGCAGCGCGGTCAGGACAAGGCTGGTGAAGCGGGGCAGGCGCATGGCGGTACCTGGTCGAAGCGGACAGGCCGCCAGCATACCCATCGGCGATGCAGGCGGCGTGTCAGCGTGGCTCAGGCCTCGTCGCCCTCGCCATCACTGCCTTCCTCCTCGGCCACCGCATCACCCTCGGCCAGGTCGCCGAGCAGCGACTGCGCCTGTTCGGACGCCAGCGACTCCACGCCACGCAGGCGGCGTTCGATGGTGCGGGTCTTGCGGCTGGCCTCGCCGATGCTGCGGCCAACGGTAGTGATCTGCTTCTCGGCCTTTTCCAGGATGCCGGCGAACTTACCGAACTCGCTCTTGACCGCACCCAGCAGGCTCCACACTTCGCTGGATCGCTTTTCAATGGCCAGCGTGCGAAAGCCCATCTGCAGGCTGTTGAGCAACGCAGTGAACGTGGTCGGTCCGGCGACCACCACACGGTGCTCGCGCTGCAGCAGGTCAACCAGGCCCGGGCGCCGGATCACCTCGGCATACAGGCCTTCGGTGGGCAGGAACATCACCGCGAAGTCCGTGGTGTGCGGTGGCACGATGTACTTGTCGCAGATCGACTTGGCCTGCACGCGCACCGCGCGCTCCAGCTGGATGCCCTGCAGGCGCACGCCTTCGGCATCGCCCTGTTCCTGTGCGTCCAGCAGGCGCTCGTAGTCCTCGCGCGGGAACTTGGAGTCGATCGGCAGCCACACCGGCGTGTCGTCGCTGCTGCGGCCCGGCAGGCGCACGGCGATATCGACCATCTCGCCACTATCCGGGCGCACCCTCACCGCGCGCGCGTACTGCTCCTGGGTGAGTGTCTGCTCGAGGATGTTCTCCAGCTGCACTTCGCCCCAGCTGCCGCGGTTCTTGACGTTCGTCAGCACGCGCTTGAGGTCGCCCACGCCGGTGGCCAGCTGCTGCATCTCGCCGAGGCCACGCTGCACCTGTTCCAGGCGCTCGGAGACGAGCTTGAAGGAATTGCCCAGCCGCGTTTCCAGCGTCGACTGCAGCTTCTCGTCCACGGTGTGGCGCATCTGCTCCAGCTTCTGCGCGTTGTCGTTCTGCAGCGCGCGCAGCTGTTCCTCCAGCGTGGCACGCATCTCAGCGATGCGCTGCTCGTTGCGCTGTGTCAGTTCCTGCAGGCGCAGGCCCAGACTGTCGGTCAGGCGCTGCTGCGACAGCGCGCCCTCCTCGCGGCCCTTGCGTGCATCGTCCACCAGGGTCTGGCGCAGCGCCCCGAGCTGGGTATCGGTGCGCGCAGTGAGCTCCTGCAGCTGCTGGCCAAACGCATGGATGCGTGCCTCCTGCTGCTGGCCGAAGGTCTCCAGCTGGCCGCGCAGTTCCTGCAGCCGCTGCCCCATCAATGCTGCGCCGCGCTGCTGGCTGTCGGCCACTTCAGCGCGCGCTTTGCGGGCATCTTCGCCCAGCGCTTCGCGCAGCAGGTCCAGGCGCTGATCGGTGCGGGTGGACAGATCGGTCAGCGCGCGGGCGAAGCCATCGAGCTGTTCGCGCAGTTCGCTGCGCCCGGCGCGCGCCTCCTCGCGCACGGCCTGTTCCAGGCGGTCATGCGGCGGGCGGCGCAGCAGGGCGACCAGCTGCAGGATGAGCACGGCCAATAGAAGGCCGGCAATGAGCAGATATTCGGTTTGCATGGGGCAAGTGTAGGCTGGCCGAGTCTCAGCTGCTGCGTCAGGACCATGCTCGCTCTGTACGGAAAGCCCACCTCCATCAACGTGCGCAAGGTGCTGTGGCTGTGCGCCGGCCTCGACCTGCCACTCCAACACGAGCCAGAACCACCGGCGGACCTGCTGGCCACGTTGAATCCCAACCGGCAGGTGCCGGTCCTGCGCGAGGGCGACTTCGTGCTGTGGGAATCCAACAGCATCTGCCGCTACCTGGCCGTACGTGCTGGCCGTGATGACCTGCTGCCCGGTACGGCGCAGGGCCGCGCCCGGGTCGAGCAGTGGATGGACTGGCAGGCCAGCGACCTCAACAGCGCCTGGCGGCACGTGTTCATGGCGCGCGTGCGCCGGCATCCGGACTACCCGGACGATGCCCGCGCCGAGGCCAGCCTGGCGCAGTGGAACCACTTGATGGGCGTACTCGACACACAGTTGGCCGGTGGCCACTGCCACGTGACGGGCAACGCCTTCACTCTGGCCGACATCGTGCTCGGGCTGTCGGCCCAGCGCTGGCGCAGCACACCTGGCAACAAGCCCGTGCTGCCACACCTCTCGGCGTGGTTCGAACGGCTGCGCGAGCAGCCCGGTTTCGCCACCCACGTCGACAACGGCGTGGCCTGAGGCAGGGGTCAGATCCCTTTCCCTGGGGGGAAAGGGATCTGACCCCAAGGGCGCGCGGGGACCGCCGGTGTTACCAGCCTTCCAGCACGATCTTGCCCTTGGCGCGCTGGCTTTCCAGCAGCGCGTGGGCGCGCCGCAGGTTGGCCGCGTCGATGCGCCCGAAGTGCTCGCCCAGGGTGGTGTGCAGCACGCCCGTGTCGATCAGCTCGGCCACACGGTTCAACAGGTCATGCTGGCGCTGCATGTCCGCAGTGCGGTACAGCGGCCGGGTGAACATCGACTCCCAGTGCAGTGACAACGCCTTGCGCTTGAGCGCCATCACGTCCACCTGGCCAGGATCATCGATCAGCCCCAGCTGGCCCTGCGGTGCCAGCAGTTCCACGATCTGCGCGTAGTACTGGTCGGTGTGGGTCAGGCTGGCGACATGCTGCACCTCGCTGATGCCGAGCCGCGCCAGTCCCTCGGCCAGCGGCAGGCTGTGGTCGATCACGTGGTGTGCCCCCATTGCGTACGCCCAGTCCTGGGTATCCGGGCGCGAGGCGGTGCCGATCACGGTCAGCTTGGTCAGCTTCCGTGCCAGCTGCACCAGAATCGAACCGACACCACCGGCAGCACCGATCACCAGCAGGGTCTGGCCTTCGCCACCACCCTCCGGGATGCGCAGGCGGTCGAACAGCAGCTCCCAGGCGGTGATTGCAGTCAGTGGCAGCGCCGCGGCGGCGGCATCGTCGAGACTGGCCGGCTTGCGGCCGACGCTGCGCTCATCCACCAGCTGGTACTGCGCATTGCTGCCCGGGCGGTCGATGACGCCGGCGTAGTAGACCGCGTCGCCGGGCTGGAACAGGGTCACCTCGCTGCCCACCGCGTCGACGATGCCGACCGCATCCCAGCCCAGCACGCGCGGGCCATCGGTGGCCACGCCGCGGCGGACCTTGGTGTCGACCGGGTTCACCGCCACCGCGCGTACCGCCACGCGCAGGTCACGCGGGCTGGGCTGCGGCAGTTCCAGTTCAATGTCGATCAGGGCCTGGGCATCATCGATCGGCAGGCCGGCTTGGGTGTAGGCAATGGCGCGCATGGCAGCGGTCCAGTGGGGAAGGAGGCGACAGGTTGCGCCGCGCGCGGTCCCTCGGAAAGGCGCAGAATCGGGCAGCACTTTCACTCTGGCGATGAAGATGATCCGCTTCGACGATCTGCAGCTGTTCGTCCGCACTGCCGCACTGGGCAGCTTCTCGCAGGCAGCCCGCGAAGCCGACCTGCTGCCGGGGCAGGTCGCTGCGGCGGTGGCGCGGCTGGAACGCGAGCTGGACCTGCGACTGTTCGTGCGCACCACGCGCAGCCTGCGCCTGACCGGCGAGGGGGCGCTGTACCTGCCGTATGCGCAGGAGGTACTGGCCACCCTGCGCGAGGGCCAGGCGCGCGTGCAGGGCGAAGACGCCGAACTGCACGGCACCCTGCAGCTGTCGGCGCCGTCGGACTTCGGTCGAAATCTGCTGCTGCCCTGGCTGAGCGCCTTTCGCGCCGCGCACCCGCGGCTGCGCCTGCACCTGCGCCTGTCCGACGAAGTGGCCGACGTGTTCCGCGACCCGGTCGACGTGGCCATCCGCATCGGCCACTTCGACGACGCCAACTACGTCGCCCTGCCCCTGCTGGAAGGCAATCGGCGCATACTCGCGGCGTCGCCCGACTATCTGCAGCGGCGCGGCATGCCCACGCGCCTGGACGATCTGCGCGAGCATGATTGCCTGGTCTACCAGCTCAGTGGCCGCGCCTATGATCGCTGGTCGTTCGAGGTCGACGGGCGCCGCAGCGTGATTCCGGTGCGCGGCCCGTTGGTCTGCGATGACGCCGATGTGGTGCGGCGCTGGGCGGTGGCCGGCGAAGGCATCACCTACAAATCCTGGCTGGACCTGCGCGAGGATGTGCTTGCAGGGCGCCTGCAGCTGCTGCTCGATGGCATCGGCAGCCACATACCGTTGCAGCTGGTCTGCCCGCACCGCAAGCAGTTCTCGCCGGCGGTGCGGCAGCTGCACGCGCAGCTGCGCCAGCACCTGCAACCTCTGCTGTCTGGCATGCCCGAAGATCCTGCCGGCCCCCTGTCGCCAGTCCCGGCGCTGGCCGACAATGGCGGCCCCCCGTAAGAGAGAACACCGCCATGCCGTGGATGGGCATCCAGGACCTGTGGACGTTTCTGGTCGCCGTGCTGGTGTTTCTCGCCCTGCCCGGTCCCGGTACCTTCACCCTGCTGACCGCCACCGGCCGTGGCGGTGTGCGCGGCGGCTACACCGCACTGGCCGGCCTGCTGGTCGGCGACCAGATCCTGATGTGGCTGGCGCTGGCCGGCGTGGCCGCGTTGCTCAAGGCCAACCCGCTGGTGTTCCACGCCGTGCAGTACCTGGGTGCGGGCTACCTGGTGTGGGTCGGCATCAGCCTGCTGCGCACGCCGAAGCACGAGGGCGGTGACGCCGGCCCGATCCGCATGCAGCCGGGCCGCTACTTCCAGCAGGCGATCCTGGTCAGCCTGCTCAATCCGAAGGCGATCCTGTTCTACATGGCCTTCCTGCCGTTGTTCATCGACCCGAAGGCACACCAGGGCATCGCCACCTTCGCGGCGCTGGCCGGCATCATCCTGGTGGTCAGCATGGCCTACTGCTCGATGCTGATCGGCGCGGGCAACCTGGCCCGTCGCCGGCTGATCCAGCACCCGCGGATCAGCGACGCGCTGCGCCGCGTGGCCGGCCTGTTCCTGGTGGGGTTTGGCATCCGGTTGGGGCTGAACGGATGAACGGGCGGCTGCCGCTGCTCGGCCTGGCCCTGCTGTTCGCCGGCACCGCCTCTGGCGCCACCGTGCAGGACCATCGCTGCCTGACCGGCGGTCGCAACGGCAGCATCCACCTGGAATGGCGCTGGCTGGAGGACGGACAGTCCGACGTGCGCTACGCCGGCCAGCGCAAGCGCCTGCCCCTGCGCAGGATCTCGATGCAAAGCACGGTGCTGGCCGAAGATCGCCCTGGCCGCCTCAACGGCCGCTACCTGTTAAGTACCCAGGGCGCGCTGGTGCTGGACCTGCGTTATGAGCGTGCCCGTGACGGGCGCAGGAGCTCTTTTCACGACGACGTCGAGGCCTGGCAGGAAGACGGCTGCCACTGGCCCGCCATGCCCTGACGTCGCCCGGCGCGGGGGTCCGGCCTGCTTTATGCCGATTCCGGCAGCCTGATCGCGGTGCAGCGCGCGGCGCGTCGGGTATGACCCGCGTCAGTGGTAATGCTGCGCTGCGTTCGGTCACACTCGGGAACTTGTCGTTCTTAGTCACCCCTTCCGAGGCCTGCATGTCCCTGTTCCGGCGCAAGTCCCTAGATTCCGTCACCGTCCACGAAGCCGGCAGGCGTCTGATCCCGACGCTCAGCTGGCCGCACCTGATCGCGCTGGGCATCGGTGCCATCGTCGGTACCGGCATCTACACGCTGATCGGCGTGGGTGCCAACCTGGCCGGCCCGGCCGTGCTGATCTCCTTCGCCATCGCCGGTGCGGTCTGCGCCTGTGCGGCGCTGTCCTACGCCGAGCTGTCGACGATGATGCCGGCCGCCGGCAGTGCCTACACCTACAGTTACAGCGCGCTGGGCGAGGTGTTTGCCTGGGTGGTGGGCTGGAGCCTGATCCTGGAGTACTCGCTGGTGGTGAGTACGGTGGCGGTGGGCTGGTCCGGCTACTTCGTCGGCTTCCTCGAATGGGTCCACACCCAGTTCGGCTGGAACGTACACCTGCCGGCCTGGCTGGCAGCCGGCCCGCACGTGGAAGGCGGAATGATCAACCTGCCGGCGATCATCATCACCTGGCTGGTGGCCGGCATGCTGATGGCCGGCACCAAGGAAAGCGCCACGCTCAATGCGATCCTGGTGGTGTTCAAGCTGATCGCGCTGGCGATCTTCGTCGCCGTGGCCCTGCCCGCCTTCGACAGCGCCAACCTGCAGCCGTTCATGCCGTACGGCTTTGCCAAGTCGATGGGCCCCGATGGCGTCGAGCACGGCGTGATGGCGGCGGCAGCCATCATCTTCTTCGCCTTCTACGGCTTCGATGCGATCTCCACCGCCGCCGAGGAGACCAAGAACCCGGGCCGCGACCTGTCGATCGGCATCATCGGTTCGATGATCGGCTGCACCATCGTCTACGTGCTGGTGGCGCTGGCGGCCGTCGGTGCGATGAGCTACGCGGTGTTCGGCCACAGCGCCGAGCCGCTGGCGCTGATCATGCGCCAGCTGGGCCATCCGACCGCGGCAATGGTGATCGGCGTGATCGCGATCATCGCCCTGCCGACCGTGCTGCTGGCCTTCCTGTACGGCCAGAGCCGCATCTTCTTTGTGATGAGCCGCGATGGCCTGCTGCCGCGTGGCCTGTCCAAGGTCAACGCACGTACCGGAACGCCGGTGGCGACCACGTTGTTCACTGCGGTGGTGGTGTCGGCCCTGGCCGGCGTGGCGCGCCTGGACGAGATCGCCGCACTGGCCAACGCCGGTACCCTGGCCGCGTTCACTGCGGTGGGCATCTGTCTGGTGGTGCTGCGCCTGCGCGAGCCGAACCGCGAGCGTACCTTCCGCACGCCCCTGGCTTTCGTGGTCGGCCCGCTGGCGGCACTGGGCTGCATCTACCTGTTCATCAGCCTGCCGCACACCACCCAGCTGTACTTCCTGCTGTGGAACGTGGCCGGCCTGGTGTTGTACTTCCTGTACAGCCGCCGCCACGCACTGATCGCGAAGTAAACCGATCACCGGTAGTGCCGGCCGCTGGCCGGCAACCCGCATCCTCTTGACAGGGGCAATGCCGGCCAGCGGCCGGCACTACCGCAGGGCGCTTCAACCGCCCGGCTTTGCGGCGTAATCCTGCGCCTGGCGCATCACCCGCAGCAGGTTGCCGCCCCAGATGCCGGCAATCTGCTTCTCGGTATAGCCCTTGCGCAGCAGCCACGCGGTGATCTTCGGCAGCTGGCTGACATCGGGCAGGTCACTCAGTCCGCCACCACCATCCCAATCCAGGCCGATGCCCACGTGCTCGGGGCCGACCACCGTGAGGATGTGCTCGAAGTGGGCGAAGAAGTCGTCCAGGCTGGCGTGGCGCACCGGATGCTCATGGTCCAGCGCCTGTTCGGCCTTCAGCAGGGCAACGCCCTGTTCGATGCCCATGCCTTCCCAGCCGCCCAGCTGCTTGCTCAGCGCTTCCTCGGCCTGCTTGCGCTCGGGCGTCTTCGCCGTATCGATCAGGTAGCCGCCATAGGCGTTCACCTGGATCACGCCACCGGCCTTGGCCAGTTTGCGCAGGCGCGCATCGTCGAGATTGCGCGGATGGTCATAGACCGCCTTGGCCGAGCTGTGCGACAGCACGAACGGCACCGGCATCATCGCCAGCAGGTCGTCGAACACCGCGTCCGAGGCGTGCGACTGGTCGATCACGATGCCCAGCTTCACCGCCTCCCGTACCAGTTCCTTGCCGGCCGGGCTCAGGCCCTTCCACTCGGCCCCCTTGGGATCGGTGGCCGAATCGGCGAACTCATTGTTGGCGAAGTGCACCGTGCTGAGCAGGCGCAGGCCGGCGCGGTGGTAGAACGACAGCAGGCTGGGGTCAGCCACCAACGGGCTGGCATTTTCCATGCTGATGTAGACCACGCGCTTGCCGGCAGCCTTGATCCGCGCTGCGTCATCGGCGGTCAGTGCCAGCGCGAAGCGCTCGGGATTGGCCGCCAGCATCTCGCGGATTTCCATCAGTCGCTGCAGGCCGTGGTCACGCTCGGCCAGATGGGCGGTAGCGGTGCGGTCGCCCTGGTCGGTGTAGATCGCCCAGAAACCGCCGTCCAGCGCGCCTTCGACCATGCGCGGGTAGTCGACCTGCGAAAGGGCGTTGCGGTCGTGGCGTTGCTCGATGTCGAAACCGCTGCGACCAAAGTTGGCCGGCGTATCCAGGTGGCTGTCGAGCGTGACCAGGCGTTGCTGCAGGGATTTGGCGCGGGCCAGTTCCTGCGCACTGAACTCGATGGCATGGGCCGACAGCGGCGCACTCAGCGCCAGGGCAAGCACAACGGACAGACGACGCAACGATGGCATGGGCTCTCACCGGCATGGGGAAGAGCCCGACCATAGCGCTGCGGCCGCGCATTGGGTAGCGCCGGGCCACGCCCGGCGGATCTTGAGGCTGTCAGGCAGATCAGCCGAGCATGGGCTCGGCTCTACAGCGTCCCGCGGTCAGTCCACCACGCGGCAGAACACGGCCTTGAGGTAACGCGATTCCTGCACGTGGGCCATGAACGGATGGTCCGGACCGGCGCCGGCCACCTTCAGGATCTGGATCGTGCGGCCGGAGAAATAGGCCGCGCGGCGCAGCATGTCGAGGAACTGGTCCTCGGCCACCAGGCCGGTGCAGGAGAACGTGGCGAACAAGCCGCCCGGCTTCACCACGCCCAGCGCCAGCTTGTTCATGTCCAGGTACTTCTTCAGCGCGGTGATGACCTGGTCGCGGTCGCGGGTCATCTTCGCCGGGTCCAGGATCACCACGTCGTACTGCTCGCCACGGTTGGCGGCGTCGCGCAGCCACGGGAAGATGTCGGACTGGATGAATTTCGGACGCACGTTGTTCAGGCGCGAATTGCCCTTGGCCATCTGGATCACGTCCTCGTCGATGTCGATGCCGATCACTTCCGAAGCACCACGCGCCGCCGCGTACACGGCAAAACCGCCGGTGTTGCAGCACAGGTCGAGCACGCTCTTGCCTTCCACCTGCTGGCTCAGCCACTCACGGTTCTCGCGCTGGTCGGCGAAGAAACCGGTCTTGTGCGCACCGGCCGGGTCGGCGCGGAACTTGATGCCGTACTCGGTGATCACCGACGCTTCGGTGGTGGTGTTGCCGTGGAAGTCGAAGCTTTCCTGCTTCTGCACGTGCTCGTCGGCGAAGCTGTGGAAGCGGCAGCCGGGGAACTGCTCGCGCAGCGCATCGTAGATCCATTCGCGGTGGCGGAACATGCCGGCGGCGAAGAATTCGACCACCACCAGGTCGCCGTAGCGGTCCACCACCAGGCCGGACAGGCCGTCACCTTCGCTGTGCACGACACGCCAGGCGTCGGACACCGCGTCGAGCTTGAGCACCTCACGGCGCAGCGACACTGCCTGGGCGATCTTGCGCGAGAACCAGCCGGCATCCACCGGTACGTTCTGGTCGGTTTCAAGGATGCGCACGGCAATGCGCGAGTGCCCGTTGTAGAACCCGCGGCCAATGAACTCGCCATCGATGCCGACCACGTCGACGATGGAACCGGGCTTGGGCCGGACGGTCGGCTTCTCGACCAGTTTCTGGAAGATCCACGGGTGGCTGGAGCGCCACGCATTCTTGAGGCGGACAACGGGAAGGGGGGTATTCATCCACCCATTGTAAACCGGGCGCCGGGGTCAGATCCCCGCAGGGGCTCCGACCCCAGTGCAGGGGCATTTGACGGCGGCCCGGCCAGGCGGCAGAATCGGCCCCAGAAGGGGAGTAGCTCCCAGACGTTGTCGCCGTCATTTCGAGCCCGCAGGCTCCGGTGCAACGGCAGTTCCAGCCGACTGGAACTGCGAGCGAGACCTTCGCCGTACTGGCGAAGCTCTGTCCCTGGATCCCCTCCCGATCCTCCGTTGCAGATCCTCGCCGTCCGGCCTGGCATTCATCTTTCCAACGGACATTCCCAATGCAGACGATCGGTAACGTGTGGTTGTGGGGCGGCTTCGCAGCGGTGGTGGTCATCGCCCTGCTGGTCGACCTCGTGTTGATGCGCCATGGTGGACCGCACAAGGTCACCTTCAAGGAGGCCCTGTGGTGGTCCATCGGCTGGGTCGCGCTGGCCCTGCTGTTCAACGCCGGCCTCTGGTACTACCTGAATGAGACCGCCGGCCAGGTCGTGGCCAACAAGGTCGGCCTCGAGTTCCTGACCGGTTATCTGGTCGAAAAGGCGCTGGCGGTCGACAACATCTTTGTCTTCCTGATGATCATGAGCTACTTCGCGGTGCCGGAAGAGCAGCGCCAGAAGGTGCTGATCATCGGCATCCTGGGTGCGATCGTGCTGCGTACGATCATGATCTTCGCCGGTAGCGTGCTGATCAGCCAGTTCCATTGGCTGCTCTACGTGTTCGGCGCCTTCCTGCTGTTCACCGGTTGGAAGATGTGGTTCGCCGCCGGCCAGGAGCCGGACCTGGAGACCAACCCGGCCCTGCGCTGGATGCGCAAGCACCTGCGCCTGCTGCCGGACTACGCCGGCAACGCGCTGAGCGTGAAGCGTGATGGCGTGCGCTGGTTCACCCCGCTGTTCGCCGTGCTGATCCTGATTGCGGTCACCGACGTGATCTTCGCCGTGGACAGCATCCCGGCGATCTTCGCGATCACCACTGACCCGTTCATCGTGCTCACCTCCAACGTGTTCGCGGTGCTGGGCCTGCGCGCGATGTTCTTCCTGCTGGCCGGCATGGCCGACCGCTTCCACCTGCTGCCGTACGGCCTGGCACTGGTGTTGGGCTTCATCGGCATCAAGATGATGATCATCGACCTGTTCAAGATCCCGACCCCGGTCTCGCTGGGCGTGGTCGCGGTGATCATCGCCGCCACCGTGGTGCTGAGCCTGAAGTACCCGCCGAAGGAAGGCGAAGGCCAGGCCTGAGCCTGATCCATTGAACGGCGCGGCCGGTGGGATTGTCCCGCCGGCCGCCTCCACTCTCCCGTTACGGTGGCCTTGGTTTCGCGCCAGTCACCGCCATTGCTGAGGTATGGACAACAACGCGCCCCTGCCCGCCGGCGACGTGCCGGCCCCCCGCAATGATCGCTCGCGCATCCTGCGGGCGTTCAATGTCAGCCTGGCCGCCGTGCTGGTGCTGGTGGCCGTGTTCGCCCTGCAGGGCACGTTCGACTGGCGACCGTGGGCGGTCGCACCGCTGGAAGCCAAGGGCCTGCTCGGCCTGATCGGCGGCCCGATGCTGCATGCCTCGGTCGAGCATATCGCCGCCAACAGCATCGCCATCCTGATCCTCGGCACGCTCGCCGGCAGCGTGTATCCGAAGGCCACCGTACGCGCGCTGCCCCTGCTGTGGCTGGGTTCGGGCCTCGGCGCGTGGATGCTGGGCAATCCGGGCAGCGTGCACCTGGGCGCCAGTGGCGTGACCCACGGCCTGATGTTCCTGCTGGCCAGCCTCGGCCTGCTGCGCCGCGACCGTGCGGCGATCGCCACCGGTCTGATCGGCATGCTGTTCTACGGCGGCATGCTGATGACCATCCTGCCGCACGCCGATGGTGTGTCCTGGCAGTCGCACATGGGCGGCGCCTTCGCCGGCATCATCGCCGCGCTGCTGTTCCGCAACGCCGACCCACTGCCACCGCGCCAGCGCTACAGCTGGGAAGACGAAGAAGACGAGGCCGAGCCGCTGTCCGACGACGAGCTGGAGCCGCCGTCACCGCAGCGCGTGCCGGTACTGTGGCAGCCGCGCGAGGGCCAGGACTACGTGGTGATCCCGTTCCGCCGCCCGGACGAACCGCGCAGCTAGGTGACGGTAGTGCCGGCCGCTGGCCGGCAACCTCATGAATCGGTAGTGGCCGACCTTGGTCGGCGCGGTTGTTGTGTGCCAACCAAGGTTGGCACCTACCAGAGCACACCGGCCCCCGGGTAGCGCCGGGCCATGCCCGGCGCGTGGATCGCTCAGTTCCCCGCCGCGCCCATCCCATCCACCGCTTGCCGGCCGAGCGCCGGGTCATCGGTGAAGAACGCATCGATGCCCGTCGCCAGGTAAGCCCGCATCTCGGCGATCGATCCCTCGGCATTGCGCGCGCTGTCGGCACCCTTGCGCAGGTTGCTGGGCTGGAAGTGGTTTTCCGGGCGGAAGGTGTACGGAACCACCATCAGGCCAGCGGCATGCGCATCACGTACCAGCGAGGTCGGCGTGCCCAGCGCGCCCTTGGCATCCAGTGGAATGATCGAACGCAGCTCGGGGCCGATGCCATCGGCGTAGCCGGCAATGTCCTTCAGGCCGGCCGGGGCCATCATCTGCGCATAGGTCAGCGCGCCGCCGGCCTTGGCGATGTCAGCCGGCTGGGTATCGCCCTTCCACAGCAGCTGCAGCAGCCGGATGTTGCTGCCCCGGCCGATCCTGCCGCGCAGGTAGCGCAGGTTGGCGGTCTCGAACGACTGGATGGTGACCGGCCCGACATTGGTGTACGCGTTGCCACGCAGTGCGGCCAGCAGCTTGTCTTCCATCGGCAGGCCGATGGACTGGAAGTAGGTCGGGTGCTTGATCTCCGGCACCAGGCCGATGCCGCGGTTGGCACGCCCGGCCTGCTGCACCAGGAAGGCCAGGATCTCGTCCAGGCTGGCGATGCGGAACTGCCCGTCGTAGGCGGTGCTGCGCAGTTCCGGCAGGCGCTCGCGCGCATAGAGGGTCTTCAGCTCGGCCAGTGTGAAGTCTTCGGTGAACCAGCCGTCGACCTTCTGACCATCGATCACCTTGCTGGTGCGGCGGCTGGCGAACTCTGGATGCGAAGCGACGTCGGTGGTGCCGCCGATCTCGTTCTCGTGGCGGGCCACCATCACCCCGTCCTTGGTCATCACCAGGTCCGGTTCGATGTAGTCGGCGCCATCGGCGATGGCCTGTGCATACGAGGCCAGGGTGTGCTCGGGCAGCAGTGCGCTTGCCCCGCGATGGCCGTAGACCGACACCTTGGGTGCGGCCGGGGTGGAGGATTCAGCACTCATGGCTACCGATGGTGCCACGGCCAGCGACAACAGCAACGCACAACCCCACGACTTCACTGCGACTTCCTCAAGCGGTATGTGATGGCTGTCAGTATGCGGCGGCAATGTGACAGGTGGGGGAAGGGGGGGAGCGGATGCCGGCAGGGGCTCCGATCTGACCGCCGCCACTCTTCAAACAATTCTGATTGAAGCGCTGTAAGGCCCGCGACTAGCCTCGAATGACCAAAAGCGGGTTGTCAGAGGCAGATCATGGAACAACCGATGTACATGCCGATCCTCAAATGGCGACAGGGTGAGTATCTCGCGGTGGGTCGTACCAACGAAGGAATCAAGGATGGGATCTATCCTCTGTTCGAGATCCCTATCGAGCAGTGGGACTTCGAGAACGATGCGCCGGCCAAGTCACTCGATGACCACCTGAAGAATGTGGGCAGACGTCTGAGCAGTAACTGGAAGTCGCGCCGCTGCCTGTTTGATTCGCCCTATCTTGCTGGGGACGACACCATGGCGGACGGCCAGCATCATCTGGAGCGGATCTTCGACCTCATTCGCACCGCGGGATGCGAGGCCATTCCCGTTACCGGCATTGACCGGCACGTCGACTACCAACAGGCGGTGGCACGCATTGTCGCACGCGATGATCGTGGCTGCGGATTGCGGCTCGTACCGGATGATCTTGAAGGAGGACGCCTTGCTCGGATCTCCGGGCTGCTGAGACTGTTGGGAGTGGTATCTGGTCAGGTGGATCTGATCCTCGACAGCTCGGCCGACGTCGCCGACTCACCCACGCTGCAGGCATCGACTTGGCAGGCATGGATTGCGGCGGTTCCGGATCTGGCCGACTGGAGATCAATCACCATCGTAGGAGGCAGTTTTCCTGCCAGTCTGAGCCCCTCTTCGAGCTATCGCCCACATGGCGATGTGAATCGCCGGGAATGGCGCGCGTACACGCGGCTAGCCGGCATGCATTCTGGACGGATGCCGTGGTTTGGTGACTATGGCTGCGCTTCCCCGCAGACGGAACTGATGGATCCGCGCCTGTTCGACCCCAACGCCAAGATCAAGTACACGATCGATGATCAGTGGCGGATTGTTGTGGGTACCCAGATCAAGCGCAATGGCCGCGACCAGTACCGTGATCTGTGCAGGCACCTGGTCTCCGATCTGCCGGTGGTCTTCATGGGGCGCGGCTACAGCTGGGGCGATGCGTACATCGAAGACTGCGCAAACAGTGTCACCAGTACCGGGGGAAGCTCGACCTGGCCAACGGTGGCGACCAACCACCATATGACTAAGGTTGTTCGCGACCTCGCCAGTCTGACCGGCGCTTCAACTGTTCCCTGACCAGCGCACGGATTTCCGCAAGACTGTAGAGCTCCGACAGTCGTTCGCATAGCGTTGCGCGGTTGCCGCGCAGCGCTGATCTTTCCGGCGTCCGCCCACCGATCAGAGCAGAAAGTTCATCGCGCCATAGGAGTGCTGCGACGGCCGTCGCGCTCACTGATGGATTGAGTTTTGCAGGCCGCACTAGTTCTAGCCTCACTGCGTTGCGCGCTCCACGTGATGCCAGCCTGACCCCCCACCAAGCAGGCAACGTCTCCAATGCATGGTCCAGGTGGCGCTGACCCACCACGATCGTCGCCTTGTCGAGGACATCGGAGTAGAACTGCTGCTGCAACGGGAGTCTCCGCAGCGTGTCGACATCACTCTTGATCTCGTAGCCGTGCAGGTGGCCATTGATGACACATACATCGACACGGCAGGCGCCGCGCGCAAGCCCCATTTCCTCCACCACAAGCGTGTTTGGATTTGCGACATGCTCAGCAATGACCTTGCCCAGCAGAGCTGATCGCACGTCACTGTCGGTAATCGGGTTCATGGCGGGATGATATCAAGGAGGTGTCGCGCACAGGTTTGAAACCCATTGCCGCCAGTCATGGGTAAGCTAGACGATCAGAGCGTCTTCGGGGATGTGACCCCGTGTTACTTGCCGATGCAGAAACTGGAGAAGATCCTCCCCAGCAGATCATCGGCACTCATCTGCCCGGTGATCTCGCCCAGTGCGTCATGGGCCAGCCGCAATTCCTCGGCGGCCAGTTCCAGGTGCTCATGCGCCAGTTCGCCATCGGCGCGCTGCGCGTGTTCCTGCGCTCGCTCGATCGCGTCCACATGGCGGGTGCGCGCGGAGAACTCGCCATCCACCTGCTCCCCTGCCCCGGCCGAGGCAATCGAACGCAGGCGCGCATGCAGGTCGTCCAGCCCGGCGCCGGTGGCTGCCGAAACGAATACGCGGTCCGGGTCGTCCAGCGCCGGCAGCACACCGAGCAGGTCCGACTTGTTGTGGATGTAGATCTTGTGCGGCACCGCTGCCACGGCGTCACCCAACGCCGCCTGCCCGGCCGCCGGATCGCGCGCATCCAGCACGATCAACGCCAGGTCGGTGCGCTCGATTTCCACGTGCGCGCGGCGCATGCCTTCGCGTTCGATGGCATCGCCACCGTCGCGCAGGCCGGCGGTGTCGACCAGGGTCAGCTCCAGGCCATCCAGGCGGATGGTCTCGCGCAGCGTGTCGCGGGTGGTGCCGGCGATGTCGGTAACGATGGCGCGCTCGCTGCCGGCCAGCGCATTGAGCAGTGAACTCTTGCCGGCGTTCGGCGGACCGATCAGCACCGCGTGCAGGCCATCGCGCAGGCGACGGCCGCGTTCGGCGTCGCGGCGCAGCAGGGCCAGATCACTGCGCGCCTGCTCCAGCCCACGCCGCACCTGCGCACCGCCGAGGGTCTCCAGCGGTTCGTCGGCGAAGTCGATGGCTGCTTCCACGTGGATGCGCAACAGCACCAACTGCTCGACCACGGCGTCGATGCGCCGCGAGAACACACCATCCAGTGAACGTCGCGCGGCGCGTGCGGCGCGGTTGTCGCCGGCCGCGATCAGGTCGGCGATGGCCTCGGCCTGGGCCAGGTCCAGCTTGCCGTTGAGGAACGCGCGTTCGCTGAACTCACCCGGCCGCGCCTGGCGCGCACCGAGCGCAATGCAGCGCGCGACCAGTTGCTGCAGCAGTACCGGGCTGCCGTGCCCCTGCAGTTCCACCACCTCTTCGCCTGTGAAGCTGTTCGGCGCCGGGAACCACAGCACGATGCCATCGTCGATGACGTCGCCATCGGCGTCGCGCAGGCGCGCATAGTGTGCATGGCGCGGGCGCAGTGCAGGCGCACCCAGCGCGCGGGCGATCGCCGCAGCGCGCGAACCGGACAGGCGCAGAAGGCCGACACCGCCAGCGCCCGGAGCGCTGGCGATGGCCACGATGGTGTCGGTACGGATCGCGTCGTTCATGGTTCAGAGTTTCTCCAGCTGCGCGCGTGCCTGCGCGGCACCACTGCCCTGCGGCTGCAGCGCCAGGTAGGTCGTGTAGGCCTGCTTCGCCTTGGCCTTGTCGCCGGCGTTGAAGTAGGCATCGCCCAGGTTGAGATAGGCCACCGCACGCGACGGATCGATCTTCAGCGTGTTCTCCAGCCAGCGTGCGGCTTCAGCGTAGCGCTGCTGACGGTAGTAGACGAAGCCGAGGTTGTTGGCGGCCTGGGCAAAGTCCGGACGCAGCTTCAGCGCTTCGGTGAACTGCGCGGCTGCCTCGTCGTACTGCTTCTCGCGGTACAGCTGCAGGCCACGGTCGTTGGCCTGCTGCGCGCGCTGGCGGTCGGACGCCGGTCCGGCGGAGGGCACTACCAGCTTGGCCTTGCCGCCCTGCAGGTCAGCCACCGTCACCGGTGCCTGGCTGCCCTTGGCCTCGCTGGCGGCCTCCACCTTGTTGTTCAGCGCGATCGCATCGGCGGTCAGCTGGCGCGTATCGGCATTGAGGAATTCCTGGCTGTCCGGCACCTGGAACACGAACTCGCCGCCCTGCGAACCGGGCAGGCTGCCGAAGGCCGGGGTCTGGTGCGAGACCGCCGATACGGCCGGCGCCACGTAGGCGGCCAGCTCGGTACCGGTGATCAGGCCGTCGCCGTTGAGGTCACCCTTGCCGGCCAGCGCCTGCAGCAGCACCCAGGTGAACACCGAGTGGCCGTTGGGGCCGGCATCGGCCACCTGCTGGTCGGCACCACCGGCGGTCAGCATCTGCCGCGCGCTGCGACGCGCGTTCTCGCGCAGGAACGACGACGACGACGGGCCGCCACGGGTCAGGCCCAGGCCGCTGTAGCAGGCATCCATCACGAACATCACATGCTTGGCCTGCATGCTTTCGGCGATGTTCTGGATGTCGGTCATCGCAATCGCGTCGGTGGCGAATTCCTTCGGATCCGAATCGACCGGGATGATGTAGCCGAGGTCGCGCCCGGAGGCGAGCTGGCGGGTCGCGCCATGGCCAGCGAAGAATACGAACACGCGGTCGTTCTTCCCGGTGCGATCGTCAGCCAGGCGGTCGTGGAAGGCCGCGAGGATGTTGTTGCGCGTGGCCTGCTCGTTCTTCAGCACGATCACCTGCGAGGACGGGAAGCCGAACTGCCCGGTCAGGGTATCGGCCACCGCCTGCGCATCATGGCTGGCGTATTCCAGCTTCGGCCACTTGGCGTAGTTGTCGATGCCGACCACGATCGCCCACGACTTCTCGTAGCCGGTGGTGACGGTGGCGGCAGCGGCATCACCCTTGCGCGCACGGGCCACGGTGAAGTCGCGGCCGTTCCAGCCGGCAAACTGGTAACCCTCGGCGATCAGCCGGTCGAGGATCTGCGGCAGCGCCTTCACTGCGCGATCGTGGATGTCATGGAACAGGATGATGCCGCGCTGCTCCTTGTTCACCTGGTCGAGTACGCGCTGCACGATCGATTCCGGCACCGGGTCGGCCCAGTCCATCGAGTCGATGTTCCACATGATCGACTTCAGCCCGGCTTCGTTGAGCAGCTGCAGGCCTTCGGCATTGCGCGCGCCGTACGGGAAGCGGAACAGCGGCGCGCGCTTGCTGTCGACATCCTTCAGCAGCGTGTCGGTGTCCAGCACCTGCTGGCGCAGGGCGTCGCCGGTGGTGCGCGACAGCTGGGCGTGGGTCAGGCTGTGGTTGCCGACCGCATAGCCCTGTTCCATCAGGTTGCGGCTGATCTTCGCCATCGGGCCGAGGCTGACCTTGCCATCGGCCTCGACCTTGCCCAGGTTGCGGCCCACTTCGAAGAACACGCCCGGCACGTCGTAACGCTTGAGGATGGCCACCACTTCATCGGTGTAGGCCTTGTGCGGACCGTCGTCGAAGGTCAGCACCACGGTCTTGGCCGGCAGGTCTCGGCCGAAGATCTCGCGGTCACTGTCCTTCATCGACATCGGATACGGCTCGATCACCCCGTAGTCGCGCAGGATCGCTTCACGGCTGTAGTCCTTGTGCAGGTGGGCGATGTAGTCGTCCCACTTCTCGCGCTTCAGTTCGATGGCGCGGGTGCGCTCGAAGCGGCTGAAGATGCGGGTCAGTTCCTGGTTGTAGTTGCGCTCGATCTCATCGAGCGCTTCCAGATCCTCACCGATGCGCTGGTGCAGCTTCACCGCCGGCAGCGAGGAATCGGTGCCGACCCGCTCATGCAGGTCACGCAGCACTTCACGGAAGGCCAGGCGATCGGCGTCGAACAGTTCCGGCGCAGACTCGATGTAGTCCAGCACCGTGCCGAGAGTGGCAAAGCGCTGCGGGCTGGAACCGCGCAGCAGGGTGTCGAACTGCGCGGCGATGGTCGTGCGCTGTTCCAGGCCATCGTGGAACAGCTGCTGTCCCACACGCGTGGAGGTGCCGCGGTCGGCGGTCGACTGCTGCTCCTCGTCGGCCAGCAGCACGATGATCCGGCGGTAGCCATCGAGCTGCTTCTGCAGCGCCGCCAGCAACGGCGCAGCGGCAGGATCGGCGGCGGCCGCAGCCTGCGCGCTCGCCTGGGTGACGGTGGTCGCCGGCACCTTCGCGTCCTTGTCGCCGCAGCCGGCAACAACCAGGGTCAACAACAGCGAAGGCAGGAACAGTCGGAACGACGACGCACGCA
This sequence comes from Stenotrophomonas sp. YJH_SMC_53, assembly GCF_059369995.1. NCBI lineage: Bacteria > Pseudomonadati > Pseudomonadota > Gammaproteobacteria > Lysobacterales > Lysobacteraceae > Stenotrophomonas > Stenotrophomonas sp. YJH_SMC_53. The sequence goes on from NZ_JCAFTF010000010.1 coordinate 56,690, forward strand.
TGGCGGACTCGAAGATGGGAGGAACGGTGTGCAGGCGATTCTAACGCCGCATGCGAAAAGCCCGCCTTGCGGCGGGCTTTTGCTGCGATCAGCCGGCCAGCGGCCGGCTCTACCGATTACTTCTTTTTGACCGGGGCCGGAGCGGTGGTGGCCGGGACCGGCTCGCCGCCATGGCGCTTGGTCATCCACCACTGCTGCAGCAGGCCCAGGCCGCCGTTGACCACCCAGTACAGGACCAGGCCGGACGGCATGAAGGCCATCATGACGCCGAACACCAGCGGCATGAACTGCATCATCTTCTGCTGCATCGGGTCCATGCCCGGTGCCGGTGTCAGCTTCTGGGTGAACCACATCACCGCCACGTTGATCACCGGCAGGATGAAGTACGGGTCGCGTGCAGTGAGGTCCTGGATCCAGCCGAACCAGGGCGCCTGGCGCAGTTCGACCGATTCCACCAGCACCCAGTACAGGGCGAAGAAGATCGGCATCTGGATGAGGATCGGCAGGCAGCCGCCCATCGGATTGATCTTTTCCTTCTTGTACAGCTCCATCATCGCGGTCTGGAACTTCTGGCGGTCATCGCCATAGCGTTCCTTCAGCTGCGCGATGCGCGGCTGGAAGCGACGCATCTTGGCACCGCTCTTGTACTGGGTCGCCGACAGCGGGTACAGCACCAGCTTCAGCAGCACCACCAGGCCGACGATCGCCCAGCCCCAGTTGCCGACCAGCTTGTGCACCTGGTTCAGCACCCAGAACAGGCCCTGGCCGATCACCGCCATCATCGAGAAGCGGCTGTAGTCGACCACGCGGTCCAGGCCCGGCACGTCTTCCTTGGCAATCAGGTTGACCAGCTTCGGGCCGACCCACAGGCGGGCTTCGGTGCTGGTGGACTGGCCCGGGGCCACGGTGAAGGCCGGGCCACGCGCTTCGATCAGGTCACGACCGGCCACCTGCGACAGTACGTAGTGTGCGGTCTGGTCCTTCTGCGGGATCCAGGCGGTGAAGAAGTGGTGCTGCAGCATCGCCAGCCAGCCGCCGGTGATGTTCTGGTTGAGCGTGCCGTCTTCCAGGTAGTCCTTGAACGCACGACGCTGGTACTTCTTGTCGTTGTCGTACCAGGTGGCACCGTTGAAGCTGAAGGAGTCCGGGTTGGTCATGCTCCGCGACAGGATGGTCGGGGTGCGGTCCAGGGTGCGGTAGACGTAGCCGTTCCACGGCGCGGCGCCGGCATTGCTGACTTCGTCCTTGAAGCGCACGGCGTACTCGTTGCGCGAGACAGTCAGGGTGCGCTTGATGGTCACGCCGTTGTCGGCAGTCCACACGAACGGGATCTGCAGCTCGTTCTGGCCCTTGGCCAGCACGAAGTCCTTGGTGTCACCGACCAGCTTGAAGCCGTCGGCGCCGGGAACCGGGGTGTTCTTGTCTTCGCTGGCCCAGCCACTGATCGCGCTGTACGGATGCGCGGGGTCTTCGGTCAGCAGGCGAACCGGCGGGCTGCCTTCGTCCTTGGTCTGCGGGAACTGCAGCAGCTCGGCGTCGAGCACGCGGCCACCATCAAGCACCAGGCGCAGCACGTCGGTGGTGACGGTCACGCGCTGGCTGGCCGGGGTGGCACTGGCCTGCGCCTGCACAGCGGCCTGGCCCGGGGCGCGCGGGACCTGTGCACTGGGAATGCTGCCCGAGGCAGCGCCCGGAACACTCTGTACGGCAGCCGGGGCCGACGTGGTCGTCGGTGGCGGGGTCGGAGCAGCCTTTTCACGGCTCCACTCCATCCACAGCAGCACGGCCACCATCAGCCAGGCAAAAATGAGGAATACGCGGGTCTGGTTCATCAGCGGACAGGCTCGGCGGGGCCGGGACGCGATGCCGGCTCGGTCAAAGAAGGAGTTGCGATGCCATCAGGCGGCGGCATTGTGCCGTCCACGCCCGGCGCGGGCAATGCACGCAGGCGACGCAGCAGGCGCAGGAAGGCCTGGCGGATCTCGTCGTTGCTGGCGGAACGCGCAGCACTACGGGCCACGACGACGAAGTCGCCTGGCTGGATATCGGTACGTGTCTGACGCAGGATGTCGCGCAGGACGCGCTTGATCCGGTTACGCCCAACGGCGTTCGGATCGACCTTGCGGGAAACCGCCAGACCCAGCCTGGCCGGCCGGTCAGCCGGCAGCCAGTGCAGGGTCATCAGCGGATCGGACACACGGCGGGCGCCGTTGAAGACCGTTGAGTATTCGGCACGCGTGCGAACCCGCGCAGAGCGAGGGAATCGCTTGCGCGGGTCTGCAGTATTCACTGTCGAAGGGATTGCGTCTGCCGCAGGGTGCGGCATGGCAATCAGGCGCTCAGGACTTTGCGGCCCTTGGCGCGGCGACGCGACAGGATCTTGCGGCCGTCAGCGGTCTTCATACGGGCACGGAAGCCGTGGTCGCGCTTACGCTTGAGGTTGCTGGGCTGGTAGGTGCGCTTCGTGGCCATTGGGGGCCTCTCGTATGAATGGGACGGAAAGAACCGGAAATTCTAGAGAGGTCTCCCCCCTCACGTCAACCCCTGGGGACTACGCGAATTCACCGGGCTGTGCAATAGCTGTGGATGTTTTTGTGAATAAGTAGGGGACAAGCATTCCGAAGGCGGGCGCTCGGTGGTAGTCTGAGCCATCCATTTCCCCCCTTTCCGGCCTGTGTTTGGGCGCCTTGTCGCGTCCATGCCCCGGCCACCGGACGATTATTGCTGATGGATGCCTGGTCCCGTAGTCTCGAGCGCCTCGAAGCGGAGTTCCCGCCGGAAGACGTTCATACCTGGTTGAAGCCGCTGCAGGCCGATCTGCGCGTGGACAGCCTGGTGCTGTATGCACCGAATGCCTTCATCGTCGACCAGGTCCGCGAGCTGTACCTGGCCCGGATCCGTGAACTGCTGGCTCACTTCGCCGGTTTCAGCGACGTTTTTCTTGAAATCGGCTCGCGCCCGCGCCCCGTGGAGGCGCAGAACGCGCCGGTTTCCACGTCGTCGGCGCCTGTGTCCAGCGAACCGCAGGTGCCGTTCGCCGGCAACCTGGACAATCACTACACCTTCGCCAACTTCGTCGAAGGCCGCAGCAACCAGCTGGGCCTGGCCGCTGCCTTCCAGGCAGCGCAGAAGCCGGGCGACCGGGCCCACAACCCGCTGCTGCTGTACGGAGGCACCGGCCTGGGCAAGACCCACCTGATGTTCGCCGCCGGCAACGCGATGCGCCAGGCCAATCCAGGCGCGAAGGTGCTGTACCTGCGTTCGGAACAGTTCTTCAGCGCCATGATCCGGGCCCTGCAGGAAAAGACCATGGATCAGTTCAAGCGCCAGTTCCAGCAGGTGGACGCGCTGTTGATCGATGACATCCAGTTCTTCGCCGGCAAGGACCGCACGCAGGAAGAGTTCTTCCACACCTTCAACGCGTTGTTCGATGGCAAGCAGCAGATCATCCTGACCTGCGACCGCTATCCGCGCGAGGTCGAAGGCCTGGAAGCGCGCCTGAAGTCACGGCTTGCCTGGGGCCTGTCGGTCGCGATCGAACCGCCGGACTTCGAGACCCGCGCCGCGATCGTGCTGGCCAAGGCGCGCGAACGCGGTGCTGAGATTCCCGATGATGTTGCGTTCCTGATCGCCAAGAAGATGCGCTCCAACGTGCGCGACCTCGAGGGCGCGCTCAATACCCTGACCGCCCGCGCCAACTTCACCGGCCGCGCGATCACCACCGAATTTGCCCAGGAAACCCTGCGCGACCTGCTGCGCGCCCAGCAGCAGGCGATCAGCATTCCCAACATCCAGAAAACCGTTGCCGACTACTACGGCCTGCAGATCAAGGATCTGCTGTCGAAGCGTCGGACCCGCTCGCTCGCTCGCCCCCGCCAGGTTGCCATGGCCCTGACCAAGGAACTGACCGAGCACAGCCTGCCCGAGATCGGCGACGCCTTTGCCGGTCGCGATCACACCACGGTGCTGCATGCCTGCCGCCAGATCCGGACCCTGATGGAAACCGACGGCAAGCTCCGCGAGGACTGGGACAAGCTGATCCGGAAGCTGAGCGAATGATGCACGGATGCCGATGAGGCGTCATCGCACAAAACGGTGCAGAATCCGGTAGCAAGCGCGGGACACGTTGTGGATAAAAATGGCGTCTGAAATCCCGTCGAATTTATCCACAGCTTTCCCCACCCCTTGGGGGTCGGTAATACAGAGGGTTTCGACGCCTGAAACTCCTTTATTTACAAAGACTTAGCATTGTTTTCCAGCGATTCTGTCTCTACCAGCACCACCAAGCTTTTGATTTATTCCACATTTTTTAAAGCATAGGGGCACGGAACCACATGCGTTTCACACTGCAGCGCGAAGCCTTTCTCAAGCCGTTGGCACAGGTCGTCAACGTGGTCGAACGCCGCCAGACCCTTCCGGTTCTGGCCAATTTCCTGGTCCAGGTGCAGAACGGCCAGCTGTCGCTGACCGGTACCGACCTGGAAGTGGAGATGGTGTCGCGGATCGCGGTTGAAGACGCCCAGGACGGCGAAACCACCATTCCCGCCCGCAAGCTGTTCGAGATCATCCGCGCCCTGCCCGATGGCAGCCGGATCACCGTCTCGCAGACCGGAGACAAGATCACCGTGCAGGCCGGTCGTAGCCGCTTCACCCTGGCAACCCTGCCCTCCAATGACTTCCCGTCGGTTGACGAAGTGGAAGCCACTGAGCGCGTGGCCATCGGCGAAGCGACCCTGAAGGAGCTCATCGAGCGCACCGCGTTCGCGATGGCGCAGCAGGACGTGCGCTATTACCTCAATGGCCTGCTGTTCGATCTGCGCGGTGACGCCCTGCGTACCGTTGCCACCGACGGCCACCGTCTGGCGCTGTGTGAAACCGACCTGGCCAAGCCGAGCGGTTCCAAGCGCCAGATCATCGTGCCGCGCAAGGGCGTGACCGAGCTGCAGCGCCTGCTGGAAAGTGGTGATCGCGAGATCGAGCTGGAAGTCGGCCGCAGCCACGTCCGCGTCAAGCGCGACGATGTCACCTTCACCTCCAAGCTGATCGACGGCCGCTTCCCGGATTACGAAGCGGTGATTCCGATCGGTGCCGACCGTGAAGTGAAGGTTGATCGTGAAGCGCTGCGCGCCTCGCTGCAGCGCGCTGCGATCCTGTCCAACGAGAAGTACCGCGGCATCCGCGTGGAAGTGTCGCCGGGCAACCTGAAGATCAGCGCGCACAACCCGGAGCAGGAGGAAGCCCAGGAAGAGATCGAAGCCGATACCACGGTCAGCGATCTGGCCATCGGCTTCAACGTGAACTACCTGCTGGATGCCCTCTCCGCCCTGCGCGATGAGGAAGTCATCATCCAGCTGCGAGACTCCAACTCCTCTGCGCTGGTGCGTGAGTCCAGCAGCGAGAAGTCGCGCCACGTGGTCATGCCGCTGCGTCTCTGACATCAGCCCGGTTCCACGTGGAACATAACGACGCCCGGGAAGCTCCCGGGCGTTTTTTTTACGTTCCACGTGGATCATCGGGCTGAACACTTTCCAGCACGGATTTCGAACGGACAGCATCTTCCTTGATGGACCCGGTTGCGTGCGCTTTGCTTCCCAGGCCGAACTGGCGACGGGACTTTGAGTCGATGCCAGGGACTGCCTCCGAATCATGTTTGATCGGGGCCGGTACCTGGGGTCTCAACGCAGTTGCTATGGACCTGGCTGGTCGGATGCCGAAGCGAATCCACGCTACGGCGACCGTGCTCGCTGTTCCTGAAATCCTCTCTGTCCACAGGACCCATTCGGGACAGATCGGGCCAAGCCTAGCTTCTAAATCTGGGTATAAATCTAAAGCATGGTGGTGATGGTAGAGCCAGATTTCGTGGAAAAATGTGTTAGCTGCATGATTTAAAAGGAATTTATGAGGGCGAAACCCCCTGTATAGACGCGTCTCAGGCTGGGGGGGAACCTGTGGATAGTTTCCAGACCCAGGCAAAAGGGCTTTTTTATCCACAGATTGCCCATACCTTGTGTATAAGTCATACAGCCCCGCTGTGGACAGCGTGAAACGAATGGTCCGGATTCTTTGAAATCTGTGGAACCTCGCAGGGCATCGGATCTCAGATTTGGAGGAAACCGGGCGCCCGCCCGCTCACCCGGCCGGGCAAGCGCTCATCAAACACCTGCGGCAAGTGGTCTTGAAATCGTTGAAATCTGGCGGGCCACGCCCCGCAACCCTGTGCAGAATTGAAGGAATTTCAGCTGCGTCCGGAGCTGGAAACGGGCATGCCGGTGAACCGGCGCCACGTGGAACCCGCGATCAGTTGGTGCGCGGGAGCTTCTGCTCCGCATCGATGCGGGTGCAGCGCGTCCGGCTTGACCGATGCAGTAAGCTGATGGATTCCCTTCCCCTCTACCGCCTCGAGCGGATGGTCGTTCGCGCCCCATGCTTATCCGCCGCCTCGCCTTGCACCAACTGCGTCGCTTCAGTGCGGTGGATCTCTTGCCCCAGCCGGGGCTGAACCTGCTCACTGGCGACAACGGTGCCGGCAAGACCAGCGTGCTGGAGGCCCTGCATCTGATGGCCTATGGCCGGAGCTTCCGCGGCAGGGTTCGCGATGGACTGGTGCGCCAGGGCCAGGAGGCGCTGGAGATCTTCGTGGAATGGGACGAACAGCGTGCCGACCACGCGCCGCATCGCCGAAAGGCCGGCCTGCGCCACAGTGGGCAGGAATGGAAGGGACGATTGGACGGTGAAGATGTGGCTCAGCTCGGCAACCTCTGCGCAGCGCTGGCGGTAGTGACGTTTGAGCCCGGCAGCCATGCGCTGGTCAGCGGCGGTGGCGAGCCCCGCCGTCGCTTCCTGGATTGGGGTTTGTTCCACGTGGAACCTGATTTCCTGTCCTTGTGGCGCCGCTATTCAAGGGCGCTGAAGCAGCGCAATGCCCTGCTCAAGCAGGGCGGCCCGTCGCGGATGCTGGACACCTGGGATCACGAGTTGGCTGAGGCCGGAGAGCCCCTTACCAGCCGGCGTCAGCACTACCTCGAGCGGCTGCAGCAGCGTGCCGTGGCGCTGGCTGCCAGTTTGGCGCCGCAACTCGGCATCCAGGCCCTGGAACTCAGTCCGGGCTGGCGTCGGCATGAGCTTCCCCTGGCAGATGCGCTGCTTCTGGCCCGGGATCGTGACCGCCAGGCCGGGTACACCTCGGTTGGGCCGCACCGGGCGGACTGGAGCGTGGATTTCCACAGCATTCCTGGTCGCGATGCATTGTCACGCGGTCAGGCCAAGCTGACCGCATTGGCGTGCCTGCTGGCGCAGGCCGAGGACTATGCAGAACAGCGCGGCGAATGGCCGGTGATCGCACTGGACGATCTGGCCTCCGAACTGGATCGTACCCACCAGGCGCGGGTATTGGAGCGCCTGCTCACCGGCCCGGCGCAGATCTTCGTCACCGCTACTGAATCTCCGGCGGCTCTGCAGGAATTGACCCAGATCGCCCGGTTCCACGTGGAACATGCACAGATCGTGGCTGTGCCATAGTGGGCACATCAGGGCCACTCGACCCCGGCTGGTATAATTCGGGTTGGAATCCTTTCATTCTCGGCACATCGCCCCAAGCGGTGCCCGACCTGCGGAGCCTACGGCAAGCGCAATGAGCGACGAACAGAACACCCCGGCAAACAACGGCAATTACGACGCCAACAGCATTACCGCCCTGGAAGGCCTGGAGGCTGTCCGCAAGCGACCCGGCATGTACATCGGTGACGTGCATGACGGCACCGGTCTGCACCACATGGTGTTCGAGGTTGTCGACAACTCGATTGACGAAGCGCTGGCCGGCCACGCCGACCATGTCGCGGTGACGATCCACGCTGACGGCTCGGTCTCGGTGTCCGACAACGGCCGCGGCATTCCGACCGGCAAGCACGAGCAGATGAGCGCCAAGCTCGGTCGCGAGGTCTCCGCCGCCGAGGTGGTGATGACCGTCCTGCATGCAGGCGGCAAGTTCGACGACAACAGCTACAAGGTTTCCGGCGGCCTGCACGGCGTCGGCGTCAGCGTGGTCAACGCGCTGTCGCAGAAGCTGCTGGTGGACGTGTTCCAGAACGGCTCCCACTACCAGCAGGAATTCAGCAACGGCGCAGCCGTGACCCCGCTCGCCAAGCTGGAAGCCACCACCAAGCGTGGCACCACCGTGCGCTTCTGGCCGTCCACCGTCGCCTTCCACGACAACGTGGAATTCCACTACGACATCCTGGCCCGCCGTCTGCGCGAGTTGTCGTTCCTGAACTCCGGCGTCAAGATCGTCCTTGCCGACGAGCGTGGCGACGGCCGTCGCGATGACTTCCACTACGAAGGCGGCATCCGCAGCTTCGTGGAGCATCTGGCCCAGCTGAAGACCCCGCTGCACCCGAATGTCATCTCCGTCACCGGCGAGCACAACGGCATCGTCGTGGAGGTGGCGCTGCAGTGGACCGACTCCTACCAGGAGACGATGTACTGCTTCACCAACAACATCCCGCAGAAGGACGGCGGTACCCACCTCGCCGGTTTCCGCGGTGCGTTGACCCGCGTGCTCAACAACTACATCGAGCAGAACGGCATCGCCAAGCAGGCCAAGATCAACCTGACCGGCGACGACATGCGCGAAGGCATGATCGCGGTGCTGTCGGTGAAGGTGCCGGATCCCAGCTTCTCCAGCCAGACCAAGGAGAAGCTGGTCAGCTCCGACGTGCGTCCGGCGGTGGAAAACGCCTTCGGTGCGCGCCTGGAAGAGTTCCTGCAGGAAAACCCGAACGAAGCCAAGGCGATTGCCGGCAAGATCGTCGACGCCGCGCGTGCACGTGAAGCCGCCCGCAAGGCCCGCGACCTGACCCGCCGCAAGGGCGCGCTGGACATCGCCGGCCTGCCGGGCAAGCTGGCCGACTGCCAGGAAAAGGATCCGGCGCTGTCCGAACTGTTCATCGTCGAGGGTGACTCGGCAGGTGGCTCGGCCAAGCAGGGCCGCAACCGAAAGAACCAGGCGGTGCTGCCGCTGCGCGGCAAGATCCTCAACGTGGAACGCGCGCGCTTCGACCGCATGCTGTCCTCCGACCAGGTCGGTACGCTGATCACCGCGCTGGGCACCGGCATTGGCCGTGACGAGTACAACCCGGACAAGCTGCGTTACCACAAGATCATCATCATGACCGACGCCGACGTCGACGGCGCCCACATCCGCACCCTGCTGCTGACGTTCTTCTACCGTCAGATGCCGGAGCTGATCGAGCGCGGTTACGTCTACATCGGCTTGCCGCCGCTGTACAAGATCAAGCAGGGCAAGCAGGAGCTGTACCTGAAGGATGATCCGGCGCTGGACAGCTACCTGGCCAGCAGTGCGGTGGAAAACGCCGCGCTGGTGCCGGCCACCGGCGAACCGGGCATCGAAGGCCTGGCACTGGAGAAGCTGCTGCTGGCGTACGCCGCCGCGCTCGATTCCATCGAACGCAACGCGCACCGCTATGACCGCAACCTGCTCGAAGCGCTGGTCGATTTCGTGCCGATGGACATGGACAGCCTGCGCAATGCGGGCGAAGGCGAAGGCCTGGATGCGCTGGCCAAGCGCCTCAACCAGGGCAGCCTGGGCAGCCCGCGTTTCAGCCTGGAACTGCAGGACGCCAACGAGGAACGCCCCGCCGCTGTGCTGGTGACCCGTCGCCACATGGGCGAGGAGCACATCCAGGTGCTGCCGATGTCGGCGTTCGAGAGTGGCGAACTGCGTGCGATCCACCAGGCTTCCAAGCTGCTGCACGGCCTGGTGCGCGAAGGTGCAACGATTTCCCGCGGCGCCAAGTCGATCGAAGTCGACAGCTTCGCGAAGGCGCAGAACTGGCTGCTCGAGGAGGCCAAGCGCGGCCGCCAGATCCAGCGATTCAAGGGTCTGGGTGAAATGAATCCGGAGCAGTTGTGGGATACCACGGTGAACCCGGAGACCCGTCGCCTGCTGCAGGTGCGCATCGAGGATGCGGTCGCTGCCGACCAGATCTTCAGCACCCTGATGGGCGATGTCGTCGAGCCGCGTCGCGACTTCATCGAAGACAATGCGCTGAAAGTCGCCAACCTGGATATCTGACACAATCGGGACCTGGCCGGTGCGCGGGGAGCTGCACCGGCCTTCGTCCCTTGAACACAGGTACCTGATGTCCGCATCCACCCCGGTCTCCGCCGCCCCGCCCCCGGTTCCGCCGGTGTCTACCCCACCGCGCGCCGTGGCACCGTTGGCAGGCTTCTTCATCGACCTGGGCATCGCCGCCGTTACCCTGGTCGGCCTGAGCATGGTCTCCGGCCTGTTCTGGGGCTTCTACCGTGCAATCGTGGTCAGCCGCGCCAACGCCGAGGCCAATGGCGGACTGACACCTGACGCTGTCGGCGCGGCAGTGGGCCAGCCCGGTGCCCTGGCGCAGATCCTGATGGCCCTGATCGCCACCGGTGGCGCCGCGCTGCTGCTGTACTTCTGGCGACGCCCGGCAAGCGCCGGCGAACGCATGGCGTCGCGACAGGCGTTGCTGCGGCCGTCCACCTGGGGCTGGACCCTGCTGGTGGCCACGCTGATCGTGCTCGGCAGCAACGGCATCGCCTTCCTTTCCAAGCAGTTCGGCATCGAGCCGGTGCCCACCAACGTGGAACTGATGCAGAGCGCGATCGCTCGCTTCCCGCTGTTCCTGGTGCTGTTTGCGGTCGTCCTTGCCCCCGCCTACGAAGAACTGCTGTTCCGCCGCGTCCTGTTCGGGCGCCTGTGGCAAGCCGGCCGCCCCTGGCTGGGCCTGATCCTCAGCAGCCTGGCGTTCGCCCTGGTCCATGAAGTGCCCGGTGTCAGCAAGAACTCGCTGCTGGGCATGGCGCAGCTGTGGCTGGTGTACGGTGGCATGGGCGCCGCCTTCTGCTGGCTGTACCGCCGCACCGGCACCCTGTGGGCGGCGATTGCCGCGCATGCGCTGAACAATGCGGTTGCGCTCGCCGCGATGGTGTTCCTGGGATCAACGTAACGCCGTGCCCGCTTGACGAAAGATTAAGCAGGTACGCTACACACTGCGCACATGAACACGGGGGCGGACCCATGAAACAACTGCTGCTGGCTCTAGTCATCACCACCTTGGTCAGTGCCTGTGCAACCACCACCTCGCCAACCGGACGACGGCAGATGGTGGGCGGTGTGTCGCAGGCACAGCTTGACCAGCTCGGTGCGCAGGCGTTTGCCGAGACCAAGCAGAAAGAGAAGATCAGCACCGATGGCCGCCAGAACGGCTACGTGCAGTGCGTGGTCAATGCGCTGGTCGCACAGCTGCCGCCTCAGTACCGTGGGGTACGGTGGGAGACTGCCGTATTCGTCGACAAGGAACCCAACGCCTTTGCCCTGCCCGGCGGCAAAGTGGGCGTGAACACCGGCATCTTCACCGTCGCCAGGAACCAGGACCAGTTGGCTGCCGTGATCGGTCATGAGATCGGCCACGTGATCGCGCGTCACCACGAAGAACGCATTACCCGGCAGATGGGCGCGCAGACCGGCCTGGCCGTGCTGGGCGCGCTGGCCGGTGCCGCCTATGGCGATGGTGCCGCCAATACGGTCAATCAGCTGGGCGGCATGGGCGCGCAGGCGGCCTTCCTGTTGCCCGGCTCGCGGACCCAGGAAAGCGAGGCGGACGTGATCGGACAGCGGGTGATGGCGCAGGCCGGATTCAACCCGGCCCAGGCCGTGGATCTGTGGCAGAACATGATGGCCGCCAGCGGCGGTCGAAGCCCGCAATGGCTGTCCACCCACCCCGATCCGGCCAACCGGATCCAGGAGCTGCGACGCGACGCGCCGGGCCTGGCGCCGGTCTATCAGCAGGCCCAGGCGGCCGGGCTGCGGCCAAAGTGCGGATGAGTGCGCAGTTCTATGCTGTATTGCAGCACATAAAACGATTTCTCACGCCATCTGTTTCTGATACGTTTGGCGGCTCAGATTTTTCTGACAGTCCGACTTTGCCGCTATCCGGCGGTTCGATCGAGGTGAACGATGATTTTCCGTAACCACAAAGCTGTGCTTTCCGTCCTCGTCGCGACCGCCCTGACCGGCGCCGTGGTCACCGATGCCTTCGCGCAGTCCTCGCGTTCCTCCGACCGTGGCAGCCGCGGCGGCAGCAGCAAGCAGGCCAAGGCCGAACCGCTGTACCCGAATGCGACCCGCCAGGAGCCGACCGCCAAGGCCTCGGCCAAGATGGGCAGCAAGCTGCAGAAAATGATCGACAGCTACAACAAGGAAAAGTTCCCGGAGACGCGCACGCAGGCTGACGCGATCCTGGCTGACAGCGCCTCCAACGAGTACGACAAGTCGCTGGCCGCGCAGCTGGCCTCGCAGGCCGCCTACCAGACCGACGACACCCCGGCCGCCATCGCCTACCTGAAGCAGGTCATCCAGTTCAACGGCCTGGACAACAACGGCCACTTCCAGTCGATGCTGATGCTGGGCCAGCTGCAGCTGCAGGAAGACCAGACTGCCGAAGGCCTGGCCACCCTGGACAAGTACTTCGCCGAGAGCAAGTCGACCAAGCCGGAAGAGCTGATTGCCAAGGGCCAGGCGCTGTACCAGCTGGAGCGCTACCAGGAAGCGATCCCGGTGCTGAAGCAGGCCATCGCGGGCGCTGCCGAGCCGAAGGACAACTGGAACCAGCTGCTGATGGCGGCCCTTTCCGAAGCCGGCCAGACCGGTGAGGCCGTGCAGGCCGCAGAAGCGCTGGCGGCCAAGAACCCGTCGGACAAGAAGGCCCAGCTGAATCTGGCCAACATGTACATGCAGGCTGACCAGATGCCGAAGGCCGCCGCGGTGATGGACAAGCTGCGCAGCAGCGGCCAGCTCACCGAAGAGCGCGAGTACAAGCAGCTGTACTCGATCTATGCCAACACCGAGAACAAGGAAAAGGACGTCATCGCGGTCATCAACGAAGGGTTGCAGAAGGGCATCCTGAAGCCGGATTACCAGGTCTACCTGGCGCTGGCCCAGTCCTACTATTACTCCGACCAGGTGCCGCAGGCGATCGATGCGTGGCAGAAGGCCGCCCCGCTCTCCAAGGACGGTGAGACCTACCTGAACCTGGCACGCGTCCTGCATGCCGAAGGTCGCGTCCCCGAGGCCAAGCAGGCCGCCCAGCAGGCGCTGGCGAAGGGCGTGAAGAACCAGGCTGATGCCAAAAAAATCATCAACCTGAAGTAAGTAGGAATAACGCCTGAATGCCTGCTCAGTTGATGCGCAGGCGCTCAGGATTGGTATAAGCTTGGAGGTTCCTGCGGTGTCATGCACCGCTGATCAGGGATCCCGCCCCCGGGATTCCGGCCCCACTATTGAGCTCTTGGCGCATGACGGAACAACTAGTCGTTCACCGGTACGAACAACCCGATGACAAGGGGCTGAGCTGGCCTCGCATCGTCGGCATCGCGTTTGTAATTGCCCTGCATCTGGCCGCCTTCATGATGCTCCTGATTCCCGCCGTGGCTCCCAAGGCCGTCGCGGAGAAGGAGCGCAACGTCATGGTGACCATCGTCGACGCGCCGCCGCCGCCCCCACCGCCGCCGCCGCCGCCGCCGCAGGATACTCCGCCACCGCCGGTGAAGAATCTGTCGCCGCCGAAGCCGTCGCCCGTACCGCCGCCGCCGCAGGCGCCGGTTGTCGACGTGCCGGAGCCGCGCCCGAACGATATCGTCACCCCGCCGTCGCCTCCGGCGCCGCCGGCACCGCCGACCTCGATCGAGGCCAGCGTGGACATCTCGTCGAAGGCCATGAATCCGCCGCGCTACCCGCCGGCAGCCTTCCGCGCAGGTATCCAGGGCGAAGTGATCCTGATCATTGATGTCGATGCCAGCGGCAACGTCACCAATGTCACGGTGGAAAAGTCCAGCCGTAACCGCGACCTGGACCGTGCTGCGATGGAAGCGGCTCGCAAGTGGCGCTTCAACGCCGCTGAAGCAGGCGGTAAGAAGACGGCAGGTCGCGTTCGCGTCCCGGTCAACTTTGCGCTGAACTGATGCGCCCGGGTGGCCACCTGGCCACCCCCGCTCCCGGTTCGATTGTTTAGCTTAGCTACACCCTTTATCACCACACACAACAAAGGTAAGCGTCATGCTGCAGGAAATTTTCATCGCCGCTGCTGCCGGGGGCAATCCGTCCAACGCCCTGTCGCAGATGGGCTTCGAGCACCTGATCCACGAAATGACCACCAAGCCGGGTGATTTCGCGGTTTCCTGGGTCGTGCTGCTGACCCTGATCGCCATGTCGGCCATGTCCTGGTACTGGACCGTCATCAACATCTTCCGTGCCACCCGCCTGAAGAGCGCCGCTGATCGCGTCGTCAGCCTGTTCTGGGACACCCCGAACGCGCAGGACGCCATCCGTGCGATGGAAGAGCAGCCGGCTTCGGAGCCGTTCTCGAAGATCGCCCTGGACGCTGCCCAGGCAGCCGCCCACCACCAGCGCGCTGAAGGCGGTGCTACCGGCGGCGTCGGTGAGAACCTGAGCCGTTCGGAGTTCGTCGACCGCGCTCTGCGTCAGGCCGTCACCCGCGAAAGCAACAAGCTGCAGTCGGGCATGACCCTGCTGGCCACCGTCGGCGCGACCGCTCCGTTCGTCGGTCTGCTGGGTACCGTGTGGGGCATCTACGGCGCGCTGATCAAGATCGGTGCCACCGGCTCCGCTTCGATCGACGCCGTTGCCGGCCCGGTGGGTGAAGCGCTGATCATGACCGCGATCGGTCTGTTCGTCGCAATCCCGGCCGTGTTCGCCTTCAACTTCTTCAGCAAGATCAACAGCGCGACCATCAGCAAGTTCGATACCTTCGCGCACGACCTGCACGACTTCTTCGCCACCGGTTCGCGCGTCCGCTAATTGCGGCGCGCGTCACCCAGCGACGAAGTAAGTAGTCACCAAGATCTAGACGGAGCCCGTTATGGCTTTCAGTAGTGGTAACAGCGGCGGCCCCATGGCCGACATCAACGTTACGCCCCTCGTGGACGTGATGCTGGTGCTGCTGATCATCTTCATCATCACGGCGCCCCTGATGTCCCACAAGGTCAAGGTGGATCTGCCGGAAGCCAACCTGATCCAGAAGCCGGAAGATGCTGAAAAGCGTCCGAACCCGATCACGCTGGCAGTCAAGGAAGACGGCTCGATCTACTGGAACGACGAAGAAATCAACAAGCAGACTCTCGAGTCCCGCTTGGCGACCGCCGCACAGCAGACCCCGCAGCCGCCGCTGAACCTGCGTGGTGACCGCACCACCAAGATGCGCGTCATCAACGACCTGACCAAGGTCGCGCAGGAACAGGGCATGCTGGACGTCGGCTTCGTTGCGACCAAAGAAAAGGGGCAATAAGCCATGGCATTCAGTAGTGGTGGTGGCAAGGGCCCCATGGCAGACATCAACGTCACGCCCCTCGTGGACGTGATGCTGGTTCTGCTGATCATCTTCATCGTGACCGCGCCGATCATGACGTACCCGATCGCCGTGGACCTGCCGCAGCGCGTGCTCAACCCACCGCCGCAGCTGGTCGAACCGCCGCCGCCGATCGAACTGAAGATCGACGCCAGCAACCAGGTCTCGTGGAACAACAGCCCGATCAATACCAGCGAGCTGCAGCAGCGGATGGAGCAGGAGGTCCAGCGTGACCCGACCAACCAGCCGGAACTGCGCATCGACGCCAGCCCGGATTCCGAGTACGACGTGATGGCCAAGGTTCTGGCCGCCGCGAAGAATGCTCAGATGAAGAAGATCGGTTTTGTGCAGCAGTAAACGCGACACCGCAACACAACAGTCATGACGCGACTGCAGACGCCCCTGGAGACAGGGGCGTTTTTTTTGTCCTCGTCCTGGCACATGGGATCTCGTCCTGGCACATGGGATCTCGTCCTGGCACATGGGATCTCGTCCTGGCACATGGGATGGGGTCAGAACGCCTTTCCTTCGGAAAAGGGATCTGACCCCATCCGGCAGCATGCGCCGCTATGATCGGCGCATGCTTGCCCTCTTCGATTCCCTGCGCCATTGGCTCGACGGTATCGCCCACCTCGGCACGATCCTGGCGGTGGCTTACCTGCTGTACCTGTTCGCGCTGGCGGGCTGGATCATGCTGCAGAAGCGCGAGCCGGTGGCCACGCTGAGCTGGATCCTTTCGTTGGCACTGCTCCCCTATCTGGGGCTCTTCATCTACTACCTGCTGGGCCCGCAGAAGGTGAAGCGGCAACGGCTGCGTCGTGGCCGTGCACGCTCGGGCATGGAGCACTACAGCGATGTCTGCCCGCCCGATTCGGACTGCACCGAACTGGCCAAGGTTGCCCAGGCAACGACCGGACTGGCCCCAAGCAGTGCCACCGAAGTGACCTGGCTGGTGGACGGTGCGGCGACCTACGCGGCCTTGCTGGAAGCCGTTGCACAGGCGCACGATCACATCCATCTGGAGTACTACATCTTCAATCCGGATCACGCAGGCACCGCCCTGCGCGATGCCCTGGTCGAGCGCGCACGTGCCGGTGTGCAGGTGCGCCTGCTGCTGGATGCGGTGGGCTCATCCGCCCTGCCCCGCCGTTTCCTGCAGCCCCTGCTCGACGCCGGCGGTGAAGCGATCTGGTTCCACCCACGGCAGCTGCTGAAACCGTTCAAGCGCCCGTGGCTGAACCTGCGCACGCACCGCAAGCTGGTGATTGTCGATGGCCGCCTGGCCTTCACTGGCGGCATCAACATCACCGACGAGGAAGACGAAAGCCGCAGGCCCGACGCCTATCGCGACCTGCACATGCGCATCCGCGGTCATGTGGTGCGCAGTCTGCAGCTGGTGTTCGCCGAGGACTGGCTCTACGCCAGTGGCCAGGAACCCTCGCGGATGGATATCGCCCGCTTGTGGCCGGCCGATATGCCGCTGCGCGGGGATGGCGCGATCAACGCGCAGGTATTGGTGTCCGGCCCGGATTCGGGCTGGGAGACGATCCACCGGCTGCACGTCGCCGCCATCCAGGAAGCGCACGAGCGGGTGTGGCTGGTGACGCCCTATTTCGTGCCGGGTGAAGCGGCGCGGATGGCGCTGACTTCGGCCGCGCTGGGCGGCCTGGACGTGCGCCTGCTGGTACCGAAAATGAGCGATTCCTGGTTCGTCACCCAGGCCGCGCGCTCGTACTTCGACGAACTGTTGCATGCCGGCGTGAAGATCTACGAGTACGGCCCGCGCATGCTGCACACCAAGGCGTTCATCGCCGACGACGACGTCTGCATTGTCGGCAGTGCCAACTTCGACCACCGCAGCTTCCGCCTGAACTTCGAGCTGTCGATGATGATCAGCGACCGGGACCGCGTGGCGGCCCTGGCCGAGCTGCTGCAGGGTGAATTCGATCGCGCCACCCGGGTGCATGACCAGGCCGGGCGCTCGCTGTGGCTGCACCGCCTGCCCGAGGCCTTCGCCCGGCTGGCCTCGCCGCTGCTGTGATGCAGCGCTACACTGCGGCGATCATCCGGGGAGCCCGACTATGTACTGGTTGTACCTGCTGCTGGCGCTGGGCTGCTTTGCCTTCGCGCTGAAGACCCCAAGCGCGGGGTTGATGACCCTGTGCCTGCTGGCTGCGCTCGGCTTCCTGCTGGCCTGGGTACGCGGTCGTTACGTGGCCCGTTTCGGCGACCTGCAGCGCGACCCGGCCACCCTGATCGATGCCGAGGAACTGCGCCGCCTGCGTGAGCAGGCCCAGGCGCGCCGCAACGATGACGCCAACGACAACGATCCGTCCCCTCTTTCCAAGTAGTTCCGTTCCATGACCCAGCTCAGCGTCAACGTCAACAAGATCGCCGTCCTGCGCAATTCGCGCGGCGGTGCCGAACCGGACGTGGTGCGCGCCGCCCAGGCCTGCCTGGATGCCGGCGCGCATGGCATCACCGTGCATCCGCGGCCGGACCGCCGCCACATCACCGCCGAGGACGTGCTGGCCCTGTCCACGTTGACCCGCGCCCGTGGCGTTGAATTCAACATCGAGGGCAATCCATTTGCGCCCCCGCGCGAGGGGTACCCGGGGCTGCTGCCGCTGTGCGAACAGACCCGTCCGGCGCAGGCCACCCTGGTGCCCGACGGCGATGGCCAGATCACCTCCGACCACGGTTTCGACTTCGAACGCGACGCCGAGCGCTTGCGCCCGTTGATTGCCCAACTGAAGGCGATGGGCTGCCGGGTCAGCCTGTTCGTGGATGCGGGCAACCCGTCGCTGGAGCAGGCCGCCGAGGTCGGTGCCGACCGCATCGAGCTGTACACCGGTCCCTACGCAGAGGCGCATGCGGCGGGCGACGCTGCGGCAATGCTCGAACTGTTCGCCACTGCGGCGCGGCGGGCGCAGGCGGTGGGCCTGGGCGTCAACGCCGGCCATGACCTGTCGCAGGACAACCTGCGCGATTTCCTGGGCCACGTGCCGGACGTGCTGGAGGTGTCGATTGGCCACGCGCTGATCGGCGAGGCACTGTATGACGGGCTGGATGCCACTGTGCGGGGCTATCTGGCCCTGCTGTGACCGATGGATGCAGCCGAGCATGGGCTCGGCTCTCCAAGGTATCCGTCTCCACTGTAGAGCCGAGCCCACGCTCGGCTCAGACTTGCCCTGAACCCTTCAGGCGGCCGTCGCAGCCATTGAGACAGCTCCGGCGTACGCTGCCGCAATGGGTATTGCGATCAAGGGCCGAGGTTCCACGTCCCACCTCGCCGGACGCTTCGAAAGCACCGTCAGCGAGGCGGTGGACGACGGCTGGGCGGTCGATGAGAGTGAGGAGTTCCTCGCGCCGCGCCTGCGCACCGAGGTGCGCGCCGAGACCGCGCGCAGCATCATCACCCGCAACAATTCGCCGGACGTCGGCTTCAGCCAGTCGGTGAATCCGTATCGCGGTTGTGAGCATGGGTGTTCCTACTGCTTCGCGCGCCCTTCCCATGCCTATCTGAACCTGTCACCTGGCCTGGACTTCGAGACCAAGCTGTTCGCCAAGACCAATGCGCCTCAGCTGCTGCGCAAGGAACTGTCGAAACCCGGTTACGTGCCGCAGCCGATCGCGCTGGGCATCAACACCGATGCGTATCAGCCGATCGAGCGCAAGTTCAAGCTGACCCGCCAGCTGATCGAAGTGATGCTGGAAACCAGGCATCCGTTTTCGCTGATCACCAAGAACGCACTGGTCGAGCGCGACATTGATCTGCTCGCGCCGCTGGCGGCGGAGAACCTGGTCAGTGTGCATTTCTCGGTGACCTCGCTGGACCCGCATCTCTCCGCGAAGCTGGAACCGCGCGCATCAGCACCCCATGCACGATTGCGCGCGATGAAGCGCCTGCATGACGCGGGTATCCCGGTGGGCGTGATGGTGGCACCGGTGATTCCGTGGATCAACGACAGCGAACTTGAAGCGGTGCTGGAGGCTGCGCACGATGCAGGCGCCAGTACCGCAGGCTACGTGCTGCTGCGCCTGCCGCTGGAAGTGGCGCCACTGTTCCGCGACTGGCTCGATACCCATCATCCCGATCGCGCCGCGCACGTGATGAGTACCATCCAGCAGCTGCGTGGTGGCAAGGACTACGACAGCCAGTTCGGCACCCGCATGCGCGGCCAGGGCGTGTATGCCGATCTGTTGAACAACCGCTTCAAGCTGGCGCGCAAGCGGTTGGGATTCAATGCGCAGAACAGCCATTGGCCGAAGCTGGATTGCAGCCGGTTCCAGAAGCCGTTGCCGCCGAAGAAGGATTCGCCGCAAGGGTCGTTGTTCTGAGGCCATCAGTCGAGCATGGCTCGACTGTACATCAAGGCCGACGAGCAGTTCGGCGTCACCCCCCAAACAACTTCTGCGCACTCTGGAACAGGATCCAGCTGGTGGCGATGAACTTGTCGCCACCCTGTGGCCGATTGCCGCGATGGGTGTGGGTGAACGCCGTCGGCGCAATCAGCAAACTGCCGGTGCGCGGCGCGATCTTCCGCCCCTGGAACAGGAACTCGGTTTCGCCCTCGTCGAAGTCGTCATTGAGGTACAGCGTCCACAGAACATGCCGGTGCAGGGTCTCGGCCTGCGCATCCTTCGGGTACAGCTCGCAGTGCCAGTACGGGTAGCCACCCTCGCCCGCGGCGTACCACTGCAGGTTGATCGCACCCGGACGAAGGCAGGTGCGGGCCAGGTCGGCCAGCTGCTGTTGCGGCATGTCGGGAAAGTCCTCGGCAGACAGGCGTCGCGGTTGGCCATTGCTGTCCTGGATCTGCAACATCAGCGGCGCGATCAATGCCTGTGGATAACGGCGTAGATAAGTCAGCAGGCCGTTGAACACCGCGATCTGCAGCTGCTGGTCGATGTCCTGCCAGCCGTCCAGGCCACTGATGCGCAGATCCTTGCTGTGCTTGAGTTCGGGGAACACGCCACTGCCCACCGCACCGGGCAGCAGGCCACGCGTGGCACGCATGCGCTCGACGATGGCCGCGCAGACCTCACTGGGGACGGCGTTGTGGATGACTTCGATGAAATCGACCGGGCCCTGCTCGTGCATGCGTGCATTCCTTCGGCGGCAACGGCTTGATGGTGCCGTTTGCCGCCCGCGGTGTCACCCTGCGGTCATGTCATCGAACTGCCATGACCGCCGTCAGGCGTCGAGCCGTCAGCCCTGCGCTTCGTCGTGCGCGTGGTGGTAACGCACCGCTTCGGCCACTTCCTCGCGCGAACCCAGGAACACCGGCACGCGCTGGTGCAGCTGGTCGGGCTGGATGTCGAGGATGCGCTCGCGGCCGGTCCAGGCGGCGCCGCCGGCCTGTTCGACCAGCAGGCCCATCGGATTGGCTTCGTACATCAGGCGCAGCTTGCCGGCCTTGGACGGATCCTTCTTGTCCCACGGGTAGATGAAGATGCCGCCGCGGGTCAGGATGCGATGCACGTCGGCCACCATGCTGGCGATCCAGCGCATGTTGAAGTTCTTGCCGCGCGCGCCTTCCTTGCCAGCCAGCAGATCACTGACGTAGGCCTGCATCGGCGCTTCCCAGTGACGCTGGTTGGACATGTTGATGGCGAATTCCTGGGTGGCCGCCGGAATCTGCATGTTCTCGGTGGTCAGCACGAACTCGCCCTTCTCGCGGTCCAGGGTGAAGGCGTGGGTGCCATGGCCGACGGTCAGCACCAGCTGGGTGCTGGGCCCGTAGATGCAGTAGCCAGCGGCGATCTGCTTGCTGCCCGGCTGCAGGAAGGCGTCATCGCCCGGCAGCTCGACGTTGGTCGGGCAACGCAGCACGGAGAAGATGGTGCCGACGGAGACGTTGACATCGATGTTGGAGCTGCCGTCGAGGGGATCGAACAGCAGCAGGAAATCACCGCGCGGGTAGATGTCCGGCACCGGCTGGCTGTGGTCCATTTCCTCCGAGGCGCAGGCGGCAAGGTGGCCACCCCAGGCATTGGCTTCGAGCAGGATCTCGTTGCTGATCACGTCCAGCTTCTTCTGTGCTTCACCCTGCACGTTGCCGGTACCGGCGTCGCCGAGCACGCCACCGAGGGCGCCCTTGCTGACGGCGATGGAGATACTGGTGCAGGCGCGGGCGACCACGGCGATCAGCTGGCGCAGGTCGGCATTGATGCGGCCGGCGTGCTGTTCCTGGATCAGGAAGCGGGTCAACGAAGTACGGGACATGGTCGGGCAGGTCTCGGCAGCGGGAAAACGCTTATTGTCGCCCGTCTGGCGGGGGCGTGCGTGAGCGCGGGAAGGCGTAATCGTTTCCAGATGCGTTGCGCTCGTGGCGCCTTCCTTCATGGAGGCACAGGGCGAGGTACACCGTGGCCAGGACACGCCGTAAACCCATCCATGGGGGCTCGGTCGGCGCATCCATGCGCCTCACGGTCCTGGCCACGGTGTACCTCGCCCTGCGCTTCAGGGTTCGCCGCGAGCGCGGAGGGTGTGGCAAAGGCAGAGGCAAAGCAGAAGCAAAAACAAAGGCGCCTTTCGGCGCCTTTGTTGTCAAACCACTGGTGCGTTGCTTCAGCCCTTGGCGACGGTGGCCACGGCCTTGGCGACGTATTCCAGGTTGTTCTGGTTCAGCGCGGCCACGCAGATGCGGCCGGTGCCGACGGCGTAAATGCCGAACTCGTCGCGCAGGCGTTCGACCTGCTCACGGCTCAGGCCCGAGTAGGAGAACATGCCGGCCTGTTCGTTGATGAAGCCGAACTGCGGCGCACCGGCAGCGGCCAGCTTTTCGACCAGGCCCTGGCGCAGGGCGTGGATGCGCTCGCGCATCTCGGTCAGCTCCTGCTCCCACATCGCGCGCAGTTCCGGGTTGGTCAGCACGCCGGCCACCAACGCGGCACCGTGGGTGGACGGGCTGGAGTAGATGGTGCGGATCACGCGCTTGACCTGCGACTGCACGGCCTTGGCGTCAGCAGCGGTCGGCGCCACCATCGACAACGCACCCACGCGCTCGCCATACAGCGAGAACGACTTGGAGTACGAGTTGGCGACGATGAAGCTGTCGATGCCGGCTTCGGCGATGATGCGCACGGCGGCGCCATCCTGCTCGATGCCCTTGTCGAAGCCCTGGTAGGCCATGTCGATGAAGGGGAACAGCTGCTTGTCCTTCAGCAGCTGCGCGACCTGCTTCCACTGGCTGACCGTGAGGTCGGCACCGGTGGGGTTGTGGCAGCAGGCGTGCAGCAGCACTACGGTGCCGGCTTCCAGCTTGCCGAGGTCGGCCAGCATGCCGTTGAAGTCGACGCCATGGCTGGCCGGGTCGAAATAGGTGTAATCCAGCACCTCGAAACCGGCCGCGCTGAACACCGCACGGTGGTTCTCCCAGCTCGGGTTGCTCAGCGCCACGGTGGCGTGCGGCAGCAGCTTCTTCAGCACGTCGGCGCCGACGCGCAGCGCACCGCTGCCACCGACGGTCTGTGCGGTGGTGACGCGGCCGGCGGCCAGCAGCGGCGAGTCCTTGCCGAACACCAGCTCTCGCGTGGCCTGCGTGTATGCCGGCAGGCCATCGATCGGCAGGTAGCCGCGCGGTTTGGCGTCAGCGGCAAGCTGCTGCTCGATCTGCTTGACGGCGCGCAGCAGCGGGATGCGGCCGCTCTCGTCGTAGTAGATGCCCACACCCAGGTTGACCTTGGTCGGGCGGCTGTCGGCGTTGTACGCCTCGGTCAGGCCCAGGATCGGGTCGCCTGGGACCAGTTCCACGTTTGCAAAGAAGGACACGGCGGTACTCGTTCGGTAGACGGAAAGGGGGAGGAAGTGCGCTACGCGGTCTGCGGCCTTGCAGCCGGAAACAGCCCATCGTAACAAAGCCTGCCGGGGCTGGCCGCCGCCGTCGTCATCCGTAGCCCCGTACCATGGCGTGCGTTGCCGCCTGATCCATCAACCTGAATCATGAATCCCGCCGCACGTCGCCATTGCCTGCCGTTGTCCATCCTGCTGCTGTCGCCCTGGGCGGCCGTGGCCGGGCCCGCACCGACCGCCCTGCCCAGCGTGCAGGTGCAGGCAGCGCGGGTGCCGGGCATCGACCCGTTCGCGTTGCCGGCCAGCCTGGACACGGTCTGGATCGACGCCGGCCGCGCCGGCGCCGGCGCACAGCTGTCCGAGGCGCTGGCCGGGGTCCCGGGCCTGGTCGCCCGTGACCGCCAGAACTTCGCGCAGGACACCCAGCTGTCGATCCGTGGCTTTGGTGCGCGCTCGACCTTCGGTGTGCGTGGGGTGCGGGTGTTGATCGACGGGGTGCCGGCGACCATGCCCGACGGACAGGGCCAGCTGTCGCATGCCAGCCTGCTCGGTGCCGAACGGATCGACGTGCTGCGCGGGCCGTTCTCGGCGCTGTACGGCAATTCCTCCGGCGGCGTGCTGCAGGTCTGGAGCGCACAGGGCCAGGCCGGCGACCCGTGGCGGCTGCGCGTCAACGCGGGTGCCGACAACACGCTCAGCGTCGGCGCGCAACTGAAGGGTGCCGGCCGTGTTCTGGATTACAACATCGCCGCCAATCACTTCCGCACCGATGGCTGGCGCGACCACAGCCGTGCCCGCCGCGAATCGCTCGCTGCGCGTATCGGTGGCGATCTCGGCGGGGGGCGGCTGGAGCTGCTGCTCAATGCCTTCGATGCCCCCGATGCGCAGGACCCGCTGGGCCTGAGCCGTACCCAGGTGGCGGCCGATCCGCGCCAGGCCACCGCCGTGGCGCACCAGTACAACACTCGTAAATCGGTGCGCCAGCAGCAGGCTGGCCTGCGCTGGACCCGTGAAACCGGGGCGCAGCGTTGGCTTCTGATGGGCTATGTCGGCCAGCGCGCGGTACGCCAGTACCTGCCGATCCCGCCGGCAGCTCAGACCAACAGCCCGTTGCATGCCGGCGGGGTGATCGACCTGGAGGGCGGCTATGGCGGGCTGGACGCGCGCTGGGGCTGGCACGGCGACCTCGCCGGCCGACCGCTGGATCTGGTGGCCGGGCTCAGCGCCGACCGCCAGCGCCAGCATCGCACCGGCTACGAGAACTTCATCGGCAGCGCTCTCGGCGTGCGTGGGCGGCTGCGCAGAGACCAGATCGACACCGTGCAGAACGTCGATCAGTTCGCCCAGGCGTGGTGGCAGTGGAGTCCACGCTGGTCATTGCTGGCTGGCGTGCGTCACAGCGCCGTGCGCTTCGAATCCGACGATCACTACATCACCGCCCGCAACCCGGACGACAGCGGCCACCGCCGCTACCGGGCCACCACGCCGGTGGCCGGAATCAGCTTCGCGGCCAGCCCGCAGTGGCGACTGCACGCGGCGGTGGGCCGTGGCTTCGAGACGCCCACCTTCAACGAGCTGGGGTATCGCGCCGACGGGCAGGCGGGACTGGCGCTGGATCTGGCGGCGGCGCGCAGCCGCAGCCTGGAGCTGGGCAGCAAATGGCATGCACAGGACGGAACCCAGCTCGATATCAGCCTGTTCCGCGCAGATACTGACGATGAGTTGGCAGTTGCCAGCAACATCGGCGGACGCAGCACCTATCGCAACATCGGCCGCACCCGCCGACAGGGCGTGGAACTGCGCTACCGGCAGCCGTTGGCAGAACAGTTGGAACTGCAGGTGGCCTGGACCTGGCTGCAGGCGCAGGTGCGTGCGCCGTACCTGACCTCGAACACCTGGGTTTCCGCCGGCAGCCGCTTGCCCGGCGTACCGCGCCAGCAGGCGTTTGCCCGGCTGCAGTGGACCCCGGCCGACTGGCAGTGGGCGCTGGAGGCCGCCGCCAGCACCGATACCCTGGTCAACGACGTGGCCACGGAGCGGGCGCCGGGCTACGCGTTGCTGAACCTGGAGGCCGGTCGTTTCTGGACACTGCCAGGTGGCGAGCTGCGCGCCTTCGCCCGGCTGGAGAACGTGCTGGACCAGGCCTACATCGGCTCGGTGATCGTCAACGACGGCAACGGGCGCTTCTACGAACCGGGGCCCGGGCGCCGGGCCAGCGTGGGCCTGCAATGGTCCTGGCGTTGACTGGGTAGTGCCGGCCGCTGGCCGGCATCGCTCTGTGCAGGGCAACCCAGACCTTGCCGGCCAGGGGCCGGCACTACCCGTCAGTCGGGCGCCTTGGCCGGTACGAACGGCGAGGTCGGGTCGCTGGCCGGGAAGGTCTCCTCCAGCGCCTCGTCCTGGTTGTCGCTGGCGCGCTGCTTGCGTTCGCGACGTTTGAGCGGGCTTTCCTGGCCGCCGCGATGGCGGTCGCCGCCATCCTTGCGGTCCTGAGCGGCCTGTTCAGCCTCGTGCTTCACCGGCAGATGGTCGCCACCGTGCTCGGCGTCGTAGAAAGGTGCGCCGGTGCCGCGGTAGTCGGCATTGTCGGCATCGCGCTTGCCGCGCTGTTCACCGGGAATGGGCGGGTGGTTTTCCCGCAACGGGTCTCGGGAATTCTCTCGGCTCATGGTCTGGCTACCTGCGCTCGGGGCTCCCACTACACCGCGCCACAGGTAAAGCCGCCGCGAACCCGGCGTCATGAACATCTCGCTCACCCCCCGGTAACGGCACCGCGCGTATTCCTGCCCACCCGCCCCCGCTGCAGGAGCCGGCCATGCCCCGTCTTGAACGACCCGCACCGTCCGTGTTCAACGCCCTGCTCGATCCGCTCGGCCAGCGCACCGCACAACGCCGCACGCGCCGCCATGAAGATCCGCAGGCGGTGGCGCAGGATTACCTGCAGTACATGCTCAGCGACTATGAAGAGCGTCGCGGGCAGAACCACCGCAACTGGCGCGATCTATGCCCGGTCTATGCCTTCGCATTGACCACCCACGCTGCGGACTGGCCGCGCGGTGACGCCGCCGATACCTGTGAGGAACTGGCCGAACACTGGGAACAGATGCGCGGGCAGTCGCGGTTGAGCTGGTCGCAGGCACGGCCGGTGGTGGAAGACGCCTGGCGCGCGCTGGATCATATTCCTGCGGCGGCGGTGAGGCCGCTGCTGCAGTAGTGCCGGGCACTTGAAGCAGCCGAGCGTGGGCTCGGCTCTACAGCCAAGTGGTCGCGCCACCTGACGTGCACGGTATCGACACGGGTGGTTTACACCGCCCATCCGATGCTGGATGCCCTGCCCCGCCAAAGGTACGCCCATGGCCCGCCCGATCTGGACCGGCACGCTGTCGTTTGGCCTGCTCAACGTGCCGGTGTCGCTGATGTCAGGCGAACGCAAGGTCGATCTGCAGTTCCGCATGCTCGACTCCCGCGACCGCAAGCCGATCCGCTTCGAGCGGGTCAACGCCGATACCGGCGAGGAAGTGCCATGGAAGGACATCGTCAAAGCCTATGAGTACGACAAGGGCAGCTATGTCGTGCTGGTGGAAGGCGATATCCGGTCTGCGGCACCGGAAAGCCACGAAGCGGTGGAGGTGGAATCGTTCGTGGATGCCGCGCAGATCGACCCGCGCTACTACGAGAAACCCTACCTGCTGGTGCCCGGCAAGAAGGCCGAAAAGGGCTACGTGCTGCTGCGCGAGACATTGCGCAGTACCGGCAAGGTGGGCATCGCCCGGGTGGTGGTGCGTACCCGCGAATACCTGTGCGCGGTGATGCCGCATGCGGACGCGCTGGTGCTGATGATCCTGCGCTATCCGCAGGAACTGGTGGATCCCGAAGATTACAAGCTGCCCACCGGAAAGCTCGCCGATTACCGCATCAGCAGCAAGGAAACGGCGATGGCCGAGCAGTTGATCGAGTCGATGTCCGGTGATTGGGATCCGTCGCAGTACCACGACGAATTCCGCGAGCGCCTGCAGCAGGTGCTGAACAAGCGCATCAAGTCCAAGGGCGGTACCACCCGGGTGGAGGATGAGCCTGTACCGCGCGAGGATTCCACCACCAACGTGGTCGATTTCATGGCGCTGCTGCAGAAGAGCCTCGACGCGAACAAGCGTACGCCGGCGAAGAAGATGGCAACGCGGAAAGCAGCCACCAAGCCGACGGTAAAGAAGGCCGCAAAGAAGGCAACGAAGAAGGCCGCAAAGAAAACCGCTGCACGGCGCAAGGCAGGTTGAGCCATGTCGTTGCACCAGTACCGGCGAAAGCGCCGACTTGGCGGTGGCTTCGGGCAGACACCGGAACCTGACGACACGCCCGCACACGGCAACCCGAAGCGGCGGCCGATCTTTGTCATACAGCTGCACCATGCCACTTCGCGGCACTATGACTTCCGCCTTGAGATGGACGGTGTGCTGAAAAGCTGGGCGGTGCCGAAGGGTCCTTCGCTTCGCGTTGGTGACAAGCGGCTGGCCGTGGAAGTGGAAGACCATCCGCTGTCCTACGCCGGTTTCGAAGGAGATATTCCCGAAGGCCACTACGGCGCTGGCCACGTGGAGGTCTTCGATCACGGCACATGGGCCTGCGAAGGCGATCCACTGCAGGCACTGGCAGCGGGAAAGATCGACTTCGTGCTGCATGGGCAACGCCTGGCTGGCGCCTGGAAGCTGGTGCGCACAGCGATGAAGGGACGCCAGGTACAGTGGTTGTTGATCAAACGCGACGACGAGGAAGCGCGTGATGCCGAAGCAGATGATCTGCTCCAATCCCCCATGCCGAAACGCACATCCGCAGTGAGCAAGCGCACGGTGGGCAAGTCAACGCGCGCCGCACCGGCTGCACGATCGGCGACCCGCAAGGCCGATGCGCGTTGGCATGCGCGAGCGCTGAGCCTGGACGGCGCGCGTGACACGCCCTACCCGCGTGCTTTCAAGCCACAGTTGACCGATCATCGCGACAGTGCACCGGACGGCGAGCGCTGGTTGCATGAGATCAAGTGGGATGGCTATCGCCTGCTGGCCGATCTGCACGAAGGCAAGGTGACGCTGCGCTCCCGCAACGGCCTGGATTGGACCGGTGATTTCCCCGAGGTGGTACAGGCCGTGCAGGCACTGCCGGTGCGGGATGCGCGCCTGGACGGTGAGCTGGTGGTGCTGGACCGGGATGGACGCAGCGACTTCGCCGCGCTGCAGCGCGTGATCGACGGGAGTTCGAAGCAACCGTTGCGCTACATCGTTTTCGATCTGCCGGGTGTGGCCGGCGTGGACATCAGTCGTTCACCGCTGCTGGAGCGCAAGGCGCTGCTGAAGGATCTCATCGGTCCCACGCCCGGAACCCTGGCCTTCAGCGAGCACGTGATCGACCATGGCCCGCAGGTATTCGATGCCAGCGGCAAGGCGGGATTCGAAGGCATCGTCAGCAAGCAGGTGGATGCGCCCTACGTGAACACCCGTGCACGCAGCTGGGTGAAGGTGAAGCACGAAGACACCGACGAGTTCGCGATTGTCGGCTACACGGCACCGAAGGGCTCCCGGGTGGGGTTCGGCTCGCTGCTGCTGGCGACGCCGGACAAGGGCGGCTTGCGCTATGTGGGCCGCGTTGGCACCGGCTTCGACGACGAAAGCCTGCGCGCGCTGCACAAGGCGCTGCAGCCGTTGGCGGTGAAGACGCCTGTGCTGCAGCTGCCGGCGCACGTGCCGTTCCGCGCCGCCAGCGTGCGCTGGGTGAAGCCGGTGACGGTGGCGGAGGTGGCATTTCGTGGCTGGGGCAAGGAAGGCCTGCTGCGCCAGGCCAGTTTCAAGCGGCTGCGCAGCGACAAGCAGAAGGAGGACCTGGGAGTGGCCGTCTCGAGTGCTGAAGCCGGGGGCGAGGTCCAGATCACCCATCCAGAGCGGGTGGTGTTCCCAAGGCAGAAGCTCAGCAAGGGCGACGTGGCGGACTACTACCAGCGCGTGGCGCGCTGGATCCTGCCCGAAATTGCCGGGCGGCCCTTGTCACTGCTGCGCTGCCCGGATGGCGTGGGCAAGGCCTGCTTCTTCCAGAAGCACCATGGCCCCGGCCTGGGCGATGCCGTGCACGCGGTGCCCCTTCAGCAGAAGAGCGGCCGCGAGGACTACGTCTACATCGACGATGTGCGGGGCCTGCTGCAACTGGTGCAGATGAACACCCTGGAGCTGCATCCGTGGGGCGCGACCGTGGCCGATCCCGAGCACCCGGATCGCTTGGTGTTCGATCTCGATCCCGGTGAAGGGGTGGGTTGGGCAGAGGTGAAAGCTGCTGCGCGTGATGTCCGTGACCGCCTGCAGGAAGTCGGCCTGAAGAGTTTCGTGCGGCTGTCCGGTGGCAAGGGCGTGCACGTGGTGGTACCGCTGCGGCCCAAGGCCGACTGGGAACAGGCCAAGGCGTTCTGTGAGGCGTTCGCCCGGGCGATGGCGGAGCGGGCGCCCGACCGCTACGTGGCGACAATGAGCAAGGCCAAGCGTGGCGGCGTCATTTTCATCGACTGGCTGCGCAATACGCGGGGTGCCACCAGTGTGTGCTCGTGGTCGTTGCGTGCGCGCGATTCCGCCGGTGTGGCAGTACCGCTGCGCTGGGATGAACTGGCTCGTATCAGTGCCGCCGACGCATTTCCCATGGGCAAGGCGCTGGCGCGCGCGAAGCGGCTGAAGGCGGACCCGTGGCACGACATCGCGCGGCTGAAGCAGACGTTGCCGTCGCTGGAGCGGTAGTGCCGGCCGCTGGCCGGCACCTGAAGGATGGCGGAGGTTGCCGGCCAGCGGCCGGCACTACCTGTATACGCTCAGCGCGGATCGCGCGAGGGACGACGGCCGAACCACCAGCCGGCCAGCAGTTGCAACGGCAGCGACGCCAGCAGTGAAATGACGAACCAGAACGGGAAATCCGCACCCGCCGTCCACATGGCGTAGCCACAGCCCAGCGCGACCAGCGACCAGATCGAGAAGCCGTGCGATCGCGGCCAGCAGGGCGCGTAATAGGTGGCAAAGGAAACCCCGGCGATGCCACCGAGCACGCTGAAGGTGAGATCCCAGCCCAGCTGCACGCTGTTGTTGTCCGGCGACAGGCCCAGCAACGGTGGCAGCCAGCTGGCGACGCTGCTGACCAGCGCAAGCGACAGCACACCGCCGATCAGGGCAACGAGGGACAGCAACAGGGTCTTGAGCACGCCAGGCATGCGCGCATTGTACGGCTGCGGCGGAGAACCCGGCATGCCGGCCAGCGACCGGCACTACCGAAATGTGGGGGGAACCGATCCGATGAATCGGCATGGCCGCCGCGTCCGTGGGAGAGGGGGACG
Source organism: Stenotrophomonas sp. YJH_SMC_53 (assembly GCF_059369995.1). Classification (NCBI taxonomy): domain Bacteria; kingdom Pseudomonadati; phylum Pseudomonadota; class Gammaproteobacteria; order Lysobacterales; family Lysobacteraceae; genus Stenotrophomonas; species Stenotrophomonas sp. YJH_SMC_53. The sequence goes on from NZ_JCAFTF010000010.1 coordinate 87,258, forward strand.
GGCGACGGCGGCCATGCACAGGGGGTCAGGCGGCGAAGTCGAGCACCACGCGGCCTTCGATGGTGCCCGCATGCATGCGCGCGAACACGTCGTTGATGTTTTCCAGGCGGTCGGTGCTGACCGTGGCCGCGACCTTGCCCTCGGCGGCGAACTGCAGCGATTCCTGCAGGTCCAGGCGGGTACCGACGATCGAGCCGCGCACGGTGATGCCGTTGAGCACCATGCCGAAGATGTCCAGCGGGAAGTTGCCGGGCGGCAGGCCATTGAGCGAGACAGTGCCGCCACGGCGCACCATGCCCAGTGCCTGCTCGAACGCCTTCGGCGATACCGCGGTGACCAGCGCACCGTGGGCGCCGCCGATTTCCTGCCTGAGGAACGCGGCCGGGTCGGTGGTGCGCGCGTTGACGGTGACCTGCGCGCCCAGCTGGCGGGCCAGTGCCAGCTTGGTGTCGTCCACGTCCACTGCGGCCACGTTCAGGCCCATCGCACGGGCGTACTGCACGGCCATGTGGCCCAGGCCACCGATGCCGGAAATCGCCACCCAGTCACCGGGCTTGGTGTCGGTGACCTTCAGTCCCTTGTAGACGGTCACGCCGGCGCACAGCACCGGCGCGATCTCGACGAAGCCCACCTCCTTCGGAAGCAGGCCGACATAGTTGGCATCGGCCAGTGCGTACTCGGCGAAGCCGCCGTTGACCGAGTAGCCGGTATTGCGCTGCGTCTCGCACAGCGTTTCCCAGCCACCCAGGCAGTGTTCGCAATGACCACACGCCGAGTACAACCAGGGGATGCCGACCCTGTCGCCTTCCTTGACGTGCCCTACCCCGCCTCCCACGGCCACGACGTGCCCCACGCCCTCGTGGCCGGGGATGAACGGCGGGTTCGGTTTCACCGGCCAGTCGCCCTCGGCGGCGTGCAGGTCGGTGTGGCAGACGCCACAAGCCTCGATCTTGACCAGTACCTCGCCCGCCCCCGGGCGCGGTACCGAGACTTCCTCGATCACCAGTGGCTTGCCGAACTCACGCACGACAGCGGCCTTCATGGTGGAATTCATGTTCGGATCTCCGTAGTGCGCTTGCCCACAGAATGACGCCGGCGCGAGGCCGGCGCTTTGATCACGATCAAACCTTTGAAGATCCGCGAAGCAGGTTCAGCTGGCCAGCACCGAGGCCTCGCGGGCCAAGCGCTCGATGGCGTCCCAGTCGCGGGTCTGCAGCAGCGCCGGGGTGGTCAGCCACGAACCGCCCACGCACAGCACGTTGGGCAGGTGCAGGAACTGCGGCGCGGTCTGCGCGCTGATGCCGCCGGTCGGGCAGAAGCGCACATCGGCGAACGGGCCGTGCCAGGCGGCCAGCAGCGCGGCGCCGCCGGCCTGCACGGCCGGGAAGAACTTGAAGGTGTCCGCGCCGTGCTCCAGGCCCTGGATCAGGTCCGAAGCGGTGGCAGCACCGGGCAGGTACGGCAGATCGGCATCACGCGCGGCCGAATACAGTGCCGGCGTGGCACCGGGGGAAACGGCAAAACGCGCACCGGCCTGCTTCGCCGCCTGCATCTGCGCGGCGTTGAGTACGGTGCCGGCACCGATCACCGCGTCCGGCACGGCCTCGACCATGGCCTTGATCGCATCCAGCGCCTGCGGCGTGCGCAGGGTCACCTCGATCACCGGCAGCCCACCACGGAACAGTGCCTGGGCTACTTCGACCGCTTCATTCACATCTTCGGGGGTGTACACCGGGATCACCGGTGCCAGCTTCAACAGCGCGCGCAGGCGCGGATCAGCGCTGGACATCGTCTTGCTCCTTGCCCGCCAGGGCATCGCGGATGCTGCCGGTACCGGCAGCGCAGCGGCGCATGATGCCATGCGGACCGCGATGGTGCCCTGCTCCGCACCGCGCCGGATTCAGGCCGGGTCGGCCTGCAGCGCCTGGATGCGGCGCTGGTACCAATCGCCACCGAGCGGATCGAACACCGCCGAGCGCTCCATCTGCGCCTCGTACACGTGTACCGAGATCGCCAGGGCCTCATCGCTGGCATTGCGCAGGGTGTGGTACTCATGCGGGGGGATCAGGCTGCCGGCACTGCCGCAGCCCCCGCGCAGCGCGGCGTGGCGGCGGAAGCGCCAGCGCTCGCCGGCGCACTCCAGCAGCTCGTAACGGGTGATCTCCAGCTCGCCCAACCACACGCCCTCCACACACCACATGGCATCGTGGTCGTGCAGCGGCGTGCCCTGCCCTGGGCCCCAGCTCATGGCAATCACGCTGTAGCCGTGTTCGCGGCTGTGGTACAGCGGACGTCGCGCGTAATGATCACTGACCGGCCGATGCACGCATTCGGGCAACTCGATGCGGCTGTCGGTTATGGCTTCCTGCAGCGCCAGCTGCAGGTCGGCCGTGATGCGCTCGGGATCACCGGAGCTCATCGCCGCGTCGACTGCGGCGATCAACCGGTCGCGGCCGCGGAACGGCGGAAACGGAGAAGTCTGCAGGTCCATGCCTCGAATGTAGCGGAGCATGGTTAAGGGAATGTTGGCGTTCGCGCGCGTCGCGTCCACATCCAGGGTGAATACGCGCGGAAGAACGGTTCAGATGCAGAAGCAGTAGAGCGATCACAATGGAACCTTGCGCAGCAGAGCCTGTCGAACACGACACGATTCAGATCCGCTGCGACATTCCGCAACTTCGCGCCCGACGGGCGCAAGGCTAGAATTCTCCGACTTACCTGGTTCTATACATGTCAGTGCGAACTATTAGCGATGCCGCGTTGCCGGCATCGAAGGGCAAGGCTGCCACGATCAACGACATCGCACGACTGTCGGGAGTTTCCAAGAAAACGGTTTCAAGAATCATCAACAACTCGCCGCTGGTGCGCAAGGACACCCGCGACAAGGTCGAGGCGTTGATGCGCGAGGTCGGTTACGTGCCCGATCCTCTCGCGCGCGGGCTGGCATTCCGCCGCTCCTTCCTGATCGGCCTGGTGTATGACGATCCGGGTGCCCAATGCATCGTCGACCTGCAGCACGGCGCGCTGGACGCGCTGCGCGGCACTGGCTATGAGCTGGTGGTGCACCCCTGCGACAGCCAGGATCCGGAATGCCCGCAGGGCGTGCGCCGTTTCGTGCAGCAGCAGAAGCTGCACGGCGTGATCCTGGGGCCGCGTGCGTCCGAATCGGCTGCGCTGGCGCAGATGCTCGATGACATCGACTGCCGCTACGTGCGCATCAACGCGCATGCCTCGGAGGATGAGAACCATGCCGTGGTCACCCATGACCGCGATGGTGCTGCCGCTGCGGCGGGCTACCTGCTTTCGCTTGGCCACCGCGACATCGCGGTGATCACCGGACCGGGTGACCGGCGTGCCGCGCGCGAACGGACGCATGGTTTCCTTGATCGGCTGGCGCAGGTCGGCCTGACCCTGCCCGGCGAGCGCGTGCTGGAAGCGGGCGACACCTTCGAGTCCGGCGTGCATGCCGCCGAACGGCTGCTGATGGGCGAGCAACGCCCCAGTGCGATTTTCGCCGGCAACGACGAAATCGCCGCAGGCGTGTACCAGGTGGCATTGCGTGCAGGCATCGCGGTGCCGCAGCAGCTGTCGATCGTCAGCTACGACGACAGCCCGTTGGCATCGCGGCTGTGGCCGCCGCTGACGTCGGTGCGTCGCCACGTCTCCGATATCGGCCGCACCGCCGCCGCCATGCTTGTCCAGGCCGACGTTCCCGACGCGCCGACCGCGGCCAGCGTGCATCCGCAGTTGATGGTGCGCGGGTCCTGCCGGGCCGTGGACGCCTGAGTGCCCTGCCCTCGCCTGCGTCGCTGCAGTGGCGCAGGCAGGCAACAACGAAAACGGCGCACCCATGTGCGCCGTTTTCAGTGCAAAGCCGTGCGCGTTGTGTGCTTACACGTCGCCGCCGTCGGCCCAGCCTTCGCCGGTGCCCTTCTGGAACACGCGGTCGTCGCCCTGCACTTCACCGGCCGGCAGATGCGCCTGGTTGGCCAGTGCCGCGTAGATCGGGGTGAAGTCCGGCGAGGTCGCCTGCATGAGCTGTTCGAAGCTGTCGATGACGAAGTAGGTCTTCTGGAAGGTATCGATGCGGTACTTCGTGCGCATGATCCGCTGCAGGTCGAAGCCGATGCGGTTGGGCGCGGCCGATTCCAGCGAGTACAGCGACTCGCCCTTCGACGACACGATGCCGGCACCGTAGATGCGCAGGCCCTCGGGCGTATCGATCAGGCCGAACTCCACCGTGTACCAGTACAGGCGGGTCAGGTTCTGCAGCGCATCCGGGCCGATCGCGTGGGCTTTGACGCCGCCACGGCCGTATGCCTCCATGTAGTCGGCGAACACCGGGTTCATCAGCAGCGGTACGTGGCCGAACAGATCGTGGAACAGGTCCGGCTCGGCGATGTAGTCGATCTGGTCCGGGCGACGGATCCACCAGGTCACCGGGAAACGGCGGTTGGCCAGATGGTCGAAGAAATCCAGTTCCGGCAACAAGCCTTCAACGCCGACCAGGGTCCAGCCGGTGGCGGCGCCGAGCACTTCGTTGAGCTGGTCGAAGCGCGGAATCATGTGTGCGCTCATGCCCATCTCGTCCTGCGCATCCAGGAACTCCTGGCAGGCACGGCCGACCAGCAGCTCGCGCTGGCGCTGGTAAAGCGTGCTCCAGGTCGCGTGGTCGTCGGCGCTGTAAGTGTCCCATGGCTGCTCGACGAGCGCGGTGGTATACACCGGCACGTAGCCCTTGTCGGTCTGCTGGTGTTCGACGCGGCGGGGCTGGGCGAGGTCCATGCGGCACTCCTGGATGGGATACCCAAGATGCTAGGGCAGGGGACGCGCAACAGGGTTGCAAAAGTTGCGCCGATTGGCCTTGTTGGCGCAATATCCTTGCGTACTCACCATGTTGCGGGGCAACAATGGCCGGAGAAGTCCAGTTCGATCGCACGGATATACGCCTGCTGGCCGAAATCCAGCGGGATGGGCGCGCCACCAACGCCGAGCTGGCGGCGCGGGTGAATCTCTCTCCTTCGGCCTGCCTGCGGCGGTTGCAGCGGCTGGAAAGCGAGGGCGTGATCGTCGGCTATGGCGCGCGGCTGGAGCCACGGCAGCTGCGGCTGGGCCTGCAGGCCTTCGTGCGCGTGCAGCTGGAAAAGCACGACCAGGCCGCCATCGGCCACTTCGTGGACAGCGTGCAGGCGTGGGACGAGGTGGTGGCCTGCCACGCGCTGACGGGTGACATGGACTACCTGCTGCACGTCTACGTGCGCGACCTGGAGCACTTCTCGCGCTTCCTGCTGGACCGGCTGCTCAATGCCGGTGGCGTGGCCGATGCCAATTCCAGCTTCGTGCTGCGCACGGTGAAGGGCTTCCAGGCGTTGCCGCTGTCGCAGCTGGAGTCCTGAGCAACCACCGGGCGGGCCCGGTGGCCTGGCTTCAATGGATCAGCACTTGTCCTTGCGGCCCATCAGCTTGCCCAGGCGCGAGGCTTCCTCGCACTTCGGCGCGGCCACCGGTGCCGGTGCGGCTGCTGCGGCGCGCGCGCGCTGCAGCTGCTGGATCCTGGCGCGGATCTGCGGCATCGCTGCCATCGCAGCCTTTTCGCCTTCCAGGATCGCGGTGCCACGCTGGCTGAAATCGGCGGCACCGATGTCCAGTACCTTCGGGCGGATGACGATGTCGGCGCGCGCCAGTTCCTGCTCGCCCAGGCGCTGGCCCATGATCGAGATGGACTGGTTGACGATGCCCAGCATGTCGGTCGGCGCCTTGCCGCTGGCCTTGCTGGAGATGTCCACGGCGATCACGAAGTCGGCGCCGAGCTGGCGTGCGGCATCCACCGGCACCGGGCTGACCACGCCACCATCGATGTAGTTGCGGCCGCCGATCTTCACCGGCTCGAACACACCGGGAATGCTGCTCGACGCGCGCACTGCCTGGCCGACGTTGCCGCGCACGAAGATTGCGCGCTCGCCGGTTTCGAGCTGGGTGGCGACAGCGGCGAACGGCTTCTTCAGGCGCTCGGCGGGACGGTTGGCGACCTGCTCGTTGACGTAGTCCTGCAGCTTCTGGCCCTGCACCAGGCCACCGGAGAACAGGCGCACATCGCGGATGCTGGCTTCGTCCAGCGCGACGGCCTTGCTCTGCATCTGGAAGGCATCCATGCCGCTGGCATACAGGGCGCCGACCACGCTGCCGGCGCTGGTGCCGGCGACCACGGCCGGCTCGAAGCCGTTGGCCTCCAGCATCTTGATCACGCCGATATGGGCAAAGCCTTTGGCCGCGCCGCCGCCCAGGGCGATGCCGATCTTCACCGGCTTGGCCTGCGGGACCACGGTCGGCGCAGGCGGTGGCGTGGGGCGGACCGGATCGCCACCGCAGCCGGCCAGCAGGCCGATCAGGGCGACGGACAGCAGCATGCGGGGGCGGAACAGGCTCATCGGCAGTGCGCGCGCGGCGCCGGATTCAGGAAAGGGCGCCAGCATACCGAAGCCGCGGCGGGGCGGGCAGGGTGGGAAATATCGCCCATTCATAAAGGTAGTGCCAAGGTCCATGAGGTTGCCGGCCAGCGGCCGGCACTACCGCGCGTGGGTCAGAACCGGTTGTCACCGTCCAGCATCCGGCCCAGCCCGCCCAGCACCGAGCCTTCGCCGCGGCTCTGGCCGCCGCCCTGCGGTGCGGCCATCCACATGCGGCCGGCCAGGCGTGAGAACGGCAGTGACTGCAGCCAGACCTTGCCGGGGCCGGTCAACGTGGCCAGGAACACCCCTTCGCCGCCGAACAGCATGCTCTTGATGCCGGCCACCCGACGCACGTCCATGTCCACCGTCGGGTGGTAGGCCACCACGCAGCCGGTATCCACGTCCAGGCGTTCGCCGGCGGCCAGCTCGCGCTCCACCACGCAGCCGCCGGCGTGGATGAACACCCAGCCGTCGCCCTCCAGTTTCTGCATGATGAAACCCTCGCCCCCGAACAGGCCGGTCATGATCTTGCGCTGGAACTGCACGCCGATCTGCACGCCGCGCGCGCCGGCCAGGAAACTGTCCTTCTGGCAGATCAGGCGGCCGCCGTGCTGGTCCAGTTTCATCGCCAGCACCGTCCCAGGGTAGGGCGCAGCGAAGGCGACCTTGCCCTTGCCATGGCCGCTCTGGGTGTAGACGGTGGCGAACAGGCTTTCGCCGGTCAGTACGCGCTTGCCGGCAGCCATCACCTTGCCCATGAAGCCGCCGCCCTGGTCGCCATTGGCGGCGCCGAACACGGTATCCATCTGCACCGTGGCGTCCTTGAACATCAGCGCGCCGGCCTCGGCAATGGCGCTCTCGCCGGGATCAAGCTCGATTTCCACGAACTGCATTTCATGGCCGACGATGCGGAATTCGATGTCGTCGGCGCGGCCGCTGGCGGCGGCGGGGACCGGGGGTGGGGTGTGGGGGGCCGCGGATTGCAGTTCGGGCACTTCGGCAATCGAGGTCCATCCGCTCATGCCCTGGCACCAGGCCAGCGCGCGCGGGTTGGCCTGCGCGTAACGGCGCGCGGCCGGGTCATCGAGCGGTCCGATTCGGTCGGCCTGGGCCGAGGCATGGAAGTACCACTGGGTCATTGCGGCGGCTCCGCGGCGCTGGAAAACCCCGAGTCTAGCGAGCGCCCCGGGGGCAGGGCGACGGGGCCATGAACGGCCGGCATTTGCGGGGCAGGTGCTGTATTGCAACAATTATCTGGTAGCGCCGTTTTACCACCCCTCCAAACACAGCCTACCGCCATGTCCCCGACCCGCACTTCCCGTGGCCGCCTTCCGGTCGCGCGCCCTCTCGTTGCCGCTCTTTCCGCCCTGCTGCCGCTGGTAGCAGCCGCCCAGGAAACCCCTGCCGCCAAGGATCCGGTTGCCCTCGACACCCTGCAGGTAACCGCGCAGCGCCGTGTCGAGAACGCCAAGGACGTACCGGTCGCAGTCAGCGCGATCCAGGGCGAGAAGCTGGATGTGCTCGGTTCGGCCGGCGATGACATCCGCTTCCTGGCCGCACGCGTGCCCAGCCTCAACATCGAGTCGTCCTACGGTCGTGCCTTCCCGCGCTTCTACATCCGCGGCCTGGGCAACACCGATTTCGATCTCAATGCCTCGCAGCCGGTGTCGCTGGTATACGACGACGTCGTGCAGGAAAGCCCGCTGCTGAAGGGCTTCCCGCTGTTCGACCTGGCCAACGTGGAAGTGCTGCGTGGCCCGCAGGGCACCCTGTTCGGCCGCAACACGCCGGCCGGCGTGGTCAAGTTCGATTCGGCCCGCCCGTCGCAGGATGCCGACGGCTATATCCGCGTCGGCTACGGCAGCTACAACAGCTGGAACGTGCAGGGCGCCTACGGCGGCCCGCTGACCGACCGCTGGTCGGCGCGCGTCTCGGCGATCTACCAGCGTCGTGACGACTGGGTCGACAACACCCGTGTGGGCGCGCCCAACAGCGGCTTCGAAGGGTATGACGAAGCGGCAGGCCGCGTGCAGTTCCTGTACGAAGGCGATGACTTCGAAGCGCTGTTCAACCTGCACAAGCGCAAGCTCAACGGCACCGCCCGCCTGTTCCGCGCCAACATCATCCAGAAGGGTGGCAATTCGCTGGTCGAGAACTTCGACCGCGACAAGGTGGCCAACGACGGCGTCAACTTCTCCGACCTGGAGACCTGGGGTGGCAGCGCGCGCCTGCAGTGGAACCTCGGCTCGGTGACCCTGCACTCGATCACCGGCTACGAGACCGCCGAATCGCTCAACCGCGGTGACATCGACGGTGGCTACGGTGCGGCCTTCCTCGGTGCCGGCAACTACGGCCCGGGCCTGATTCCGTTCTCCTCGGAGTCGGCTGATGGCCTGCCGCACCATCGCCAGTGGACGCAGGAATTCCGCGTCGAGTCCAACGAGTGGGGCCGCTTCGACTGGCAGGCCGGCGTCTTCTACTTCGATGAAGACGTGACCATCAACAACTTCAACTACGACTCGCTGGCCCCGGGCAATCCGCAGACCGGCCACGTGGTGCAGAACCAGCGCAACAAGGCCTGGGCAGTGTTCGCCTCGGGTGACTTCGACGTCACCGACCGCTTCAAGCTGCGTGCCGGCGTGCGCTACACCCAGGACAAGAAGGACTTCAGCGCCAGCGTGCTGCAGGCGGTTCCGTTCGGCACCCCGGTCAGTGGCCCGTACCTGGCCAACACCGACGTCAACGACGTCAGCTGGGACCTGAGCGGCGTCTACAAGCTCACCGACGACATCAACGCCTACGCCCGCGTGGCCAAGGGCTTCCGCGCGCCGTCGATCCAGGGCCGCCTGGCCTTTGCGCCGGGTCTGTCGCAGGCCGATTCGGAGAAGGTCATCTCGTACGAGGCCGGCATCAAGGCCGACCTGTTCGAGCGCCGCGCGCGCCTGGGCCTGAGCGTGTTCCGCTACGACGTCGATGGCCAGCAGCTGATCGCCGTGGGCGGCTCCAACAACACCGCCACCCTGCTCAACGCCGACAAGACCATCGGCCAGGGCGTCGAGCTGGACCTGGAGGCCTACCTGGCCGACAACGTCCTGCTGACCTTTGGCAGCAGCTACAACGACACCGAGATCAAGGACAAGAACCTGGCGGTGGCGATCTGCGGCGGCGGCTGCACCATCACCGACCCGACCACGGTGATCAACGGCCAGACCTACGCGCTGGTGAACGGCAACCCGCTGCCGCAGGCGCCGAAGTGGATCCACAACGCGACCCTGCGCGTGGGCTTCCCGCTCAGCGATGGCAGCGAGCTGTACGCCTACACCGACTGGGCCTACCGCAGCGCGGTGAACTTCTTCATCTACGAGTCGCCGGAGTTCCGCGGCCGTAGTTCGCTGGAAGGCGGCCTGCGCCTGGGCTACAACTGGGAGTATGGCCAGTACGACGTGGCGGTGTTCGGCCGCAACCTGACCAACCAGACCCGCGTGGTCGGTGCGATCGACTTCAACAACCTGACCGGCTTCCTCAACGAGCCGCGCACCTGGGGCGTGGAGTTCACCGCGAAGTTCTGATGCGGTCGCTGCGGTAGTGCAATGAAGAAGGGCCGGCGCAATGCCGGCCCTTCTGTTTCCTGCTTTCTGTAGAGTCGAGCCATGCTCGACTGCCATGAGCCGAGCATGGCTCGGCTCTACAGAGGCATGGCTTACAGCGCGCTCTGCGGGCGCACCTTCAGTACCGCGTTCTCGGTGGTGCAGTCGCGGCTGGAGTGCAGGCCGGCCTTGCGCGCGGCAGCGATCTCCTTGCGTGCGGCCAGCAGGTCCTTGTTGAACGCGGCGTTGTCGTGCAGGCGGGCCACGGCGGCGGCACCCATGAAGCGGCCTTCGAGGATGTCGCTCTGCCAGTGCACGTTGCACACCAGGCGGCTCTCGCCGTAGTTGCGGCCGCGGGCCTGGATGGCATCGGCGCGGTCCGGCACGATCTCCGACAGGATCAGTGCCCAGGCCCAGCCGATCGAGGTGTGGCCGGATGGATAGGAACCATTCTTGCGCAGGCCATCCTCGTCCTTCGGCGAGCAGGTCGGCTCACCGTTGACCATGAACGGGCGCGGGCGCTGGTAGTGGTTCTTGGCTGCCTTGGTAGCGGCGCTGGCGTCGATCCGGCTGCGCTCCAGCAGTCGATACAGCGCCGGAGTCTTCACCGCATCGACGTCGATGTCGGCGGCGCAGGAGAAGTGGTTTGCACCTTCGGGGAAGCCGAGTTCCGCATCGATGCCGGCCTGGGCGAAGCGCGGGCTGCCACGCAGCGCGCGGGCTTCACGGCTGACCTGTTCGTCCAGGGCGAGGGCGGCCGAACCGGCCACCGGCGGTGCCGGCACCAGATCGAGGCTGGCCGGAACAGCGCTCTTGTCCAGATAGCCCACGGCCTTGGTGGTGATGTTGGCTTCGACGGCGGTCGGTTTGGTGGCCGTGGCAGCACAGCCGGCCAGGGCCACGGCAACGGCGAGGCCGAGCAGCGGGCGGGCGGGGTGGGAAATCAGCGACATGGACGGGCTCCGGAGGAAAAACACCGCATCATGATCGCAGCCCGTATGCGGCACCGCAGTGGCCATCGGTCATACGGCCAGACCCGGCATGGTCATCACAGGAGATGAAGAACGTCATCGAAGCGTGCCAGTCTGCTGAATCCGGGCGCAGCGCACGGACTTTCACGCGGCCGCACCGTGAGCATCGGCACATCGGCAGTCACCAGGGGCCGTCCAGTTCCAGCCGGGTCGGGGGGATCCGAAGACAGAGGGAGAGAAGCGATGCGCAGCACCGCAACAGGAAGTACCGTCCTGGCCCTGCTTCTGGGGCTGGCAGCAGCACCGGCGCAGGCCGCCGACGTGGTCGGCGTGGCCTTCGTGCATGGCACCGGCGCGCAGACCAATGCCACCCAGGACTACTGGCAGCCGGCGATCATCGACACCGTGCGCCAGGGCCTGCCGAACAGCAGCAACTATGTGGTCATCAACTGTGACTTCACCCAGTACATGTGGAAACCGGAGGCCGCCGGCTGCCTGGCCAACCAGCTGACCCGTTTCATCGACAGCCGTGGCATCACCCAGCTGGTGGTGATCACCCATTCCAACGGCGGCAACGTGATGCGCTGGATCCTGTCCAATCCGACGTACGACAGCCGCTATCCGAAGATCATCCGCACGGTGCGCAAGGTCAACGCACTGGCACCGTCTTCGGCGGGCACGCCACTGGCCGATGCGGTGCTCAACGGCAATACCTTCGAAACGTCACTGGGCTGGCTGCTGGGCTACAAGAACGACGCGGTACGCCAGCAGCAGGTGGCCAGCATGGCCACCTACAACGCGCAGAACCTGTACGGCACGGCCGGTCGCCCGGCGTTGCCCAGGCCGTTCCGCGCGGTGGTCGGCAGTGACGTGGAATCGGCGGTGTGGGACAGCAACAGCTACTGCGGTGGCTATGCCGCCAACGTTGGCCTGGAGTTCACCCAGAACTGGTTGTCGTCCTGCTCCGATGGCTTCCTGGAGTGCAGCAGCCAGAAGGCGGCCGGCACCACCTGGTTCACCGACAAAGCGCGCACCCAGGGCGCAGAACCGCTCAGCCACAACCAGAGCCGGCGCGAGTGCTTCGGCCTCGGCACCCTGCTGCGCAACGACCTGACCCAGTGAGGGAGATGACCATGACGACCCATTCCACCCTGCTGGCCAGTGCGGTGCTGGCAGTACTGTCCCTTTCCGCCGCGCAGGCCGCGCACCCTCTGCAGGCGGCCCGCGCGGGCGATCAGGTGCCTGCCGCATTGGTGGCCGCGCCGCTGCCTGCCGATGAAAGCGAACACGCGCCGTTGTCGTTTGCCTGGGCGCTGGACCCGGCACAGCCGCTGCAGGCGGCCACGCCATATGCCTCGGTCAGCCGCAGTTACTGGCAGCAGGTCGATGGCACGCAGCTGCAGCGCGGCCTGGACCTGCCGCTGACGGCGCCCGATGCGGTGATCCAGCTGAGTCCGGCCGCAGGAGCCCGCGCGCTGCCGGCCAACACCCTGCAGGTGCGCGACCCGGCTGGCCGCAGCAGCGTGGCCCGCAGTGTCGATGCGCGCGCGCTGCAGGATGCCGGCATGCCGGTGAGTGATGGCAGCAGCATGCTGCGCACCGGCGCGACCAGTGCCGCCGGTGCGTACACCCTGCAGAGCACGCAGGCGCAGGGCCGCTATGTGGTGCAGGTGCTGGAGCCCAACAGCCCGCTGCGGTTGGAAGTGCAGGCCAACCAGGCGCAGGTGCTGGCCGGTGGCAACGTGCAGCTGCAGGCACGCCTGCTGGAAGACGGTGCCACCACCGCGCAGCTGGCATCGCGTCGTGGCGGCCTGGGGGGGGAAGCCCTGCTGGTCGCACCGGATGGCCGCAGCTGGCCGCAGCGCCTGCTGCGCACCACCGATGGCAGCCTGCGCGCGCAGGTGCGGATCCCGACCGACATCGGCACCGTGCAGGGGCTGTGGGAGCTGCAGGTGTTCGCCCAGGCCGATGGCGTGCTGCGCGATGGCAAGGTGGCCTTCGCGGTGGCACGGCCGACCGCGCGTTTCAGTGGCCAGGCAGCACCGGACCCTTCCAGCCGCCAGGTGGCGCTGCCGCTGCAGGTGGCTGCGGCAGGCCGCTACGAGGCACGTGGCACGCTGTATGCCACGGCCCGCGATGGCCGGATGAAGCCGGTCGCGCAGGCACATGCAGCCGCGTGGTTCGATGGCCCAGGCGCTGGCCAGCTGGTGCTGCCGTTCGGCGAGGCTGCGTTGCCGGCCGGCTTCGGTGCGCCGTATGAGCTGCGCGACCTGCAGCTGCAGGACCAGAGCCGGATGGCACCGATCGAGTCGCGCGCGCTGGCGTTGCGGTTCTGAGGTTGCGTGCAGCGGGCCGGGGTCCGGCCCGCTGCACCTTCTTGTGTAGAGCCGAGCCCATGCTCGGCTGCCGTTTGCCGTGATCAGGAGCAGCCGAGCGTGGGCTCGGCTCTACAAAGGCATGCCGACTACCCCGCGTATGCGGTCAGCCGGCCTTCCTGCTCGCAGACGGTGATCGCGCCGCCGAACACCGCCGACAGCGGTTCGTTGCGCAGCAGCTCGGCGCGGGTGCCGTCGGCCAGCACGCGGCCATCGCGCAGCAGCACCACCCGCTCGATCTCGGGAATGATCTCTTCGATGTGGTGGGTCACCAGCACCAGGGTGATGCCCTGCTGCGCCAGCACCCGCATGGTCGCCACCAGCTGCTCGCGGGCGACCAGGTCCAGCCCGGTGGAGGGTTCGTCCAGCAGCAGTGCCTGCGGCCGGTTGACCAGCGCGCGGGCGATCAGCACGCGGCGGGTCTCGCCAGCGGACAACTCGGCGTAGGCGCGGTCGCGCAGGGACAGGGCGCCGGTCATCGCCAGTGTCTCGCCCACACGTGCGCGCATATCGGCGGTCACTTCGCGGAAGGCCGGCACGACGTAGCTGGCGAAGAAGCCGGACAGCACTGCCTGTTCCACGGTCAGGCCCGGCATGTCGGCCAGATTGCTGCTGAGATCGCCGGTGACGATGCCTAGCTGCGATCGCAGCCGGTCCACCTGCCAGCGGTTCTGCCCCAGCACCCTTACCGCCACGGAGCCGTCGACCTGCGCCAGCGGGTACAGCTCGCGGGTGATCAGCTTGATGAAGGTCGACTTGCCGCAGCCGTTGGGGCCGAGCAGGGCGGTGTGCTGGCCCTGCGCGATGCGCAGGCTGAGCCCGTGCAGCACCTTCACCTGACCGCGCACCACGGTGGCGCGGTCCAGTTCGATCAAGGGGGGCAGCTCCGCAACGGGCGGGGCGGCAGTCATGGTGCTGGCGCGTGGATCAAGGCTCGACAACTCAGGTCCCCAACTGTGAACGGTGCCACGGATGACGGTGGCAATCACCGCCGCAGGGATGCAGTTTGCAACGCAAGCGCCCATCATGTCTGCCATCCCCGCGTCGATACGGAGAGCTGTCATGCCCGATGCCCTGATGTCCCTGCTGACCGGTGGTGTGCTCGGCCTCGGCGGGTGGGCCATGTTGGGCGTGCTGCTGGTCTTCACCCAGATCACCATCTTCTCGGTGACCCTGTACCTGCACCGCAGCCAGGCCCATCGCGGGGTCGATTTCCACCCGGCGCTGGCCCACGTGTTCCGTTTCTGGCTGTGGCTGACCACGTCGATGATCACCCGCGAGTGGGTGGCCATCCATCGCAAGCACCACGCCAAGGTGGAGACCGAGGACGATCCGCACAGCCCGGTCACCCGCGGCATCGGCAAGGTGTTCTGGCATGGCGTGGAGCTGTACCGCGAAGCGCGCGGCATGCGCGCGGACATCGAGCAGTACGGGCGCGGCACGCCGGACGACGCGATCGAGCGCCACCTGTATACCCCGCACGCCACGCTGGGGCCGGTATTGCTGCTGGCGATCAACGGCGTGCTGTTCGGCCTGCCCGGTGTGGCGCTGTGGGCGATCCAGATGGCATGGATCCCATTCTGGGCGGCGGGCGTGGTCAATGGCCTGGGCCACTGGTGGGGGTACCGCAACTACGAGTCGGCCGATACCTCCACCAATCTCACGCCGTGGGGGTTCTGGATCGGTGGCGAGGAGCTGCACAACAACCACCATGCCTTCCCCAGTTCGGCGCGCTTCGCGATGCGGCGCTGGGAGTTCGACATCGGCTGGAGTGCGATCCGCCTGCTGCAGGCGCTGCGACTGGCCAGGGTGCTGCGGGTGGCGCCGGCCATGGACGTGCGCCCGAACATCGCCGTGCCCGATGCCGAAACCCTGAAGGCGCTGCTGTCGCATCGCTTCCAGGCAATGACCGATTACCAGCGCAACGTGTTCATGCCGGCCCTGCGCGAGGAGGCCGCGCAGGCCGGGGCCAAGCTGCGCCGCCTGCTGCCACGCCGGTTGCGCCGTGGCCTGGTCAACGATGGCCGCTGGCTGAAGCCGGACAGCCGCGCCCAGCTCAGCGCATGGGTGGCGCAGCGGCCGCGCATCCGCACCCTGGTCGAGTACCGCGGGCGATTGGCTGCGCTGCTGGAAGCCCGTGGCCACGACGCCGCTGAGCGCCTGCATCAGCTGCAGGCGTGGTGCCGCGAGGCCGAGGAAAGCGGCATCGCGGCGTTGCAGGCCTACGCCGCACGGCTGAAGGGCTACAGCCTGGTGGGCGCGTGAGGGCAGGGTACGGGCTTCTGCTGGCGGCGCTGCTGCCGGGTGCGGCGCTGGCCCAGGTCACCGACACCGCCAGCTATCTGCAGCGGATGGACAGCGATGGCGACGGCAGGGTCAGCGAGGCCGAGTACGTACAGTGGATGCTGTATGCCTTCGATCGCATGGACCGCAACGGTGATGGCGTGCTGAGCGCCGACGAGCTGCCCGGCGGCAAGGGCAGGGCAATCAGCCGCGAGCAGCAGCGGCAGGTGATCGTGCAGCGCTTCCACAAGCAGGATGCCAACGGTGATGGCTTCCTGGATGCCCGCGAGCTGTCCGCGCCGCCGCGTTGAGCGGGCGTAGAATCGCCCCATGCCTGAACTGCCCGAAGTCGAAACCACCCGCCGCGGCCTGGCGCCGCACCTGCAGGGCCGCCGCGTGCATGGCGTGATCCTGCGCCGTGCCGACCTGCGCTGGCCGATTCCACCGGAAGTGGCCGAGCTGCTGCCGGGTCAGCGCATCGAGGACATCCGCCGGCGAGCCAAGTACCTGCTGCTGGATACCGCCATCGGCAGCGCCGTGCTGCACCTGGGCATGTCCGGCAGCCTGCGCGTGCTGCCCGGTGATACCCCGCTGCGGGCGCATGACCACGTCGACATCAGCCTGGACAATGGCCGCCTGCTGCGCTTCAACGACCCGCGTCGCTTCGGCAGCCTGCTCTGGCAGCCGGCTGGCGAGATCCACCCGCTGCTGCAGGGGCTGGGCCCGGAGCCACTGGACGAGGCGTTCGACGGCGACTACCTGTTCGCCCGCAGCCGGGGCCGCAGCGCGCCGGTGAAGACCTTCCTGATGGACCAGGCGGTGGTGGTGGGCGTGGGCAACATCTACGCCGCCGAGAGCCTGTTCAAGGCCGGCATCAGTCCGTTGCGCGAGGCAGGAAAGATCTCGCGAGCACGCTACCAGCGGCTGGCCGACGCGGTGAAGGAGATCCTGGGCTACGCCATCACCCGCGGCGGCACCACCCTGCGCGATTTCATCAGCCCCGACGGTGCGCCGGGCTACTTCGAGCAGGAGCTGCTGGTGTACGGCCGCGACGGGCTGCCGTGCCCGAACTGCGGGCGCGCGCTGAAGCACGCCACCATCGGCCAGCGCACCAGCGTCTGGTGCAGCCACTGCCAGCGCTGAGCCGGCGACCAGCGGCAGCTGAACGGGCAGGGCGCGTCTCCGCTGCCCGTTAACGTTTGTCTGCCTATGATGGCCGACCTTCCTCCCTGTGCCTGACGCGCCTGCATGCAACGACGCGACTTCATCCGCAATGCCTCCCTCGCCCTGGCTGCATTCGGCCTGCCGTCCCTGCCCGCGTGCGCGGCCAGCAGGAGCGGCCAGATGGGCCTGCGCCGCCTCGGCCAACCGCAGCCGTTCGACTTCGCCACCCTGAAGGGCCAGGCGCGCGCGCTTGCACAGGCACCCTACAAGAGCCACAAGCGGGTGCTGCCGGGCCGCCTGGAAGGCCTGGACTGGGACCAGTACCAGTCGATCGGCTACCGCCAGGACCATGCGCTGTGGGCCGACCAGCCCGGCAAGTTCCAGGCCAAGTTCTTCCACCTGGGCCTGTACTTCCATTCGCCGGTGCGCATGTTCGACGTGGTCGACGGCAAGGCGCAGGAACTGGCGTATGACGGCGCGGCGTTCAACTACGGCAAGAGCGGCATCAAGGATGGCGAGCTGCCGGCCGATCTGGGCTTCGCCGGGTTCCGCCTGAACACCCGCAAGGACACCGACCGCGACTTCGCCGCCTTCCTTGGCGCCAGCTACTTCCGCGCAGTCGGCAAGGAGGGCCAGTACGGGCAGTCCGCGCGTGGCCTGGCGATCGACACCGGCATGGGCAAGCCGGAGGAATTCCCGGATTTCATCGCCTACTACCTGGAACAGCCGTCGGCTGATTCGGACACGATCGTGGTCTACGGCCTGCTGGATTCGCCCAGCGTGGCCGGAGCCTATCGCTTCGCGATCACCAACGGTGACGTGCTGCTGATGGACATCGACAGCGCGCTGTACCCGCGCAAGGCGATCGAGCGGTTGGGCATCGCCCCGTGCACCAGCATGTACCAGGTGGGCGAGAACGACCGCCGGATGGGCTGGGACTGGCGCCCGGAGATCCACGATACCGATGGCCTGTCGCTGTGGACCGGTGCCGGCGAGTGGATCTGGCGGCCGCTGCTGAACCCGCGCAACCTGCGTTTCAACATGTTCGTGGACCGCAACCCGCGCGGCTTCGGCCTGCTGCAGCGCGACCGCAATTTCGACCATTACCAGGACGACGGCGTGTTCTACGAGAAGCGCCCGTGCCTGTGGGTGGAGCCGAAGGGCGAATGGGGCGAAGGCTCGGTGCAGCTGGTGGAGATTCCCACCGTGGACGAGACGTTCGACAACATCGTGGCGTTCTGGAACCCGAAGGAAAAGCCGCAGCCGGGCCAGGAGCTGCTGGTCGGCTACCGCTTGTACTGGGGCGCCGAACCGCCGGCGCGCCCGCCGCTGGCGCACTGCGTGGCCAGCCGCACCGGCCTGGGCGGTGTGGTCGGCAAGAAGCGTGAGTACTTCAGCTGGCGCTTCGCGGTGGACTTCGAAGGTGGCGAACTGGCCAGGCTGATCGACAAGGCCGAGGTCGAAGCGGTGGTGGAAGCCAGCCGTGGCCGGGTCGAGATCGTGTCGGCGCGCCCGCTGCGCGAGATCAACGGCTATCGCGCGATGTTCGACCTGGTGCCGCCGGAAGGCAGTACCGAGCAGATCGACATCCGCCTGTTCCTGCGCAGTGGTGGCAAGACCCTCACCGAGACCTGGCTGTACCAGTACACCCCGCCGCCGGCCGGTGCGCCGGAGCGCACGCTGTACTAAGAGGGGGTTGGGTTTGCAGGGCTTGCAGCCCTGCACCTGCAGAGGCCAGAGCCGAAGCAACGGCAGAAGCTGGTTTCCTGCGGGGAGGCGGGGTGGGCCCGGTTGAGGGGGACGCTGCAAGTACCCCTCCGGGGCCCGGCCCAGCCGCTGGCGGCTGTGCGTTCGGGCGCTTGCGAAGCAGTGCTTCGCAAGCAAAGCGCCCTCACCCATGTAAGCTCGGTCGCCGCATCCATGCGGCTCACGCCCCTCAACCGGACCCACCCCGCCTTCGACAGATTTGCGCGATCTGTTGGAATCGCTCTTGGGGGTCAGATCCGTTTTCCGAAGGAAAACGGATCTGACCCCGGAATTTCATTCGATATCTGACAGATGTGTCGACCAAGGTCGACACCCACCAACAGCTGCGGGATTGTGTCAGAGGTGGGGCGGTGTCGGAGTGCGGGGTGTCAGCCGCATGGATGCGGCTGCCAAGCTTACAGGGACGTACTTGCAGCGTCCCCGCACTCCGACACCGCCCCGCCATTCCACGGAATGCCCGCTGTTGCCGTTGTTTCGGCTTGAAGCAGGTGCAGGGCTGCAAGCCCTGCAAAAGAACACCCCTTACAGCGGCAGGGGCGCCTGCGCCGGATCGATCCGGCCTTCGCCGCGGGTGATCTTCTTGAACTCGGCACGGCTGACCGACACGTAGCGCTCGTTGCCACCGATCTCCACCTGCGGGCCGTCCTGCACGGCGTGGCCATGCTCGTCCACGCGCACGGTCATCGTCGCCTTCTTGCCGCTGTGGCAGATGGTCTTGATCTCCTGCATCTCGTCGGCCCAGGCCAGCAGGTACTGGCTGCCTTCGAACAGCTCGCCGCGGAAGTCGGTACGAAGGCCGTAGCACAGCACCGGAATGCGCAGCTGGTCGACCACCTCACTGAGCTGCCAGACCTGGGCGCGGGTCAGGAACTGCGCCTCGTCCACCAGCACGCAGCCCATCGGGCCGTTGGCTGCCAGATCCTGCTCCACCCAGCGCTGCAGGTCGGTATCGCGGTCGAAGGCCATGCCGTCAGCGCGCAGGCCGATCCGCGAGGCCACCACGCCGGCGCCGGCACGATCGTCCAGGCGTGGGGTCAGGATCGCCACCCGCATGCCGCGTTCGCGGTAGTTGTGCGCGCTCTGCAGCAGGGTGGTTGTCTTGCCGGCGTTCATCGCCGAGTAGTAGAAGTAGAGCTTGGCCATCGGCCAATTCTAGTCGCCACCCGGCCCGCCGTCGCGGATCGGCCGTGGCCGGGCGATCACGTGCCGGCTGTCGCGTACCCCGGTGCCAGCAGCGCCGAGGCAACGATGGCCTGGCAGGCGTGGCTCATCGCCCTGATCTGGCCAACTCCTCGTCCTGCCATTGCCGGTAGGCCACCGGGTCCCAGTAGCGCGCCAACTGGTGCTTTTCCGGTTGCAGCACACGGGCCCCCGCATCGCCACGGCCCTGGCTGCGCATGGCGCCGTTCCAGCCGGCGCGGCTGCCGGTCTGCTGCATGCTGCCGGCCCGCAGTTCACGTTGCAGCCGCGGCGTCGCGGCCGGGTCGCCGAACTCGGCATACAGCGCGCGGCCCTCGCGCACCGCGCGCTCGCGCTCGTCGGCGGACAGCGCCTCCCAGAAGCGTTCGCGCTGTACCACCAGCCACTCGGTGCCGCGCTCGGCCGCCAGGTCCATCCATGCATAGCCCAGGGCGCGGTCGGCCGGACCGCCTTGCCCGTTCCAGAGCATGTCGGCCAGCGCTGCCTGTGAGAGCTTGTCGCCGTAGCGCGCGGCATTGCGGAAGTCGTTGCGGGCTTCTTCGTGGCGGCCCCGCTCGCGGGCCTGCATGCCGAGCCCACGGAAGCGCAGGTCCGGATGGTAGACGAGGAACTCGTGCGACTGCAGCACGATGGTTTCATAGGCGTCGGCAGGCGGTGCCGGGCTGGACCCGGCCGCAGGCACGGCCAGCAGGCCCAGCAGGGTAGCCACCAGCGGGCGGGCGATGATGTTCAAGGACATGGACCACGCTCCTGTGTTCCGGAGTCGACTCAATACCTTAGGGCCAGGCGTCATGCAAGTCAGGTCGGCCCGCCGGCACCCCGCTACAATCCTGTCCCCATGCACGGTCTCAATCCCCCCCAAGCCGCCGCCGTCCTGCACATCGAAGGCCCCTTGCTGGTGCTCGCCGGCGCCGGCAGCGGCAAGACGCGGGTGATCGTGGAGAAGATCGCCCACCTGATCGGCAGTGGCCGCTATCCGGCGCGCCGCATCGCGGCGATCACCTTCACCAACAAATCGGCCAAGGAAATGCGCGAGCGCGTGGCCAAGCGCCTGCGCGAGCAGGACGCCGACGAGGTGACCATCTGCACCTTCCATGCGCTGGGCCTGAAGTTCCTGCAGATCGAACATGCCGCCGTGGGCCTGAAGCGCGGCTTCTCCATCTTCGATGCCGATGATGCCGCCGCGCAGATCAAGGACCTGATGCACGGCGCCAAGCCCGATGACATCGAGGACATGAAGAACCTGGTGTCGCGCGCGAAGAACGCCGGGCTGTCGCCCGAGCAGGCGATGGCCGCCGCACGCAGCAACCGCGAGAAGGAAGCGGCCAGCGTCTACGAGCGCTACCAGCTGCGGCTGACCGCGTTCAATGCAGTCGATTTCGATGACCTGATCCGCCTGCCGGTGCAGATCCTGGAAGAGAACCCCGAGATCGCCCTGGCCTGGCGCGAGCGCATCGGCTACCTGCTGGTGGACGAATGCCAGGACACCAACGACGCGCAATACCGCCTGCTCAAGCAGCTGGCTGGTGAGAAGGGCAATTTCACCTGCGTGGGCGACGATGACCAGTCGATCTACGCCTGGCGTGGCGCCAACCCGGAGAACCTGCAGCAGATGGGGCGTGACTACCCCACGCTGGAAATCATCAAGCTGGAGCAGAACTACCGCTGCTCCAACCGCGTGCTGCGCGCAGCCAATGCGCTGATCGCCAACAACCCGCACGAGCACCTGAAGAAGCTGTGGAGCGACCAGGCCGACGGTGAGCGCATCCGGGTGTGGGAATGCCGCAACAGCGAACACGAGGCGGAAAAGGTGGCCGCCGAGATCGCCTTCGTGGCGCAGTCGCGCAACGTGCCGTGGAGTGACTTCTGCATCCTGTTCCGCGGCAACTTCCAGTCGCGGCCGCTGGAAAAGGCGATGCAGCTGCTGCGCATCCCCTACCACCTGACCGGCGGCACGATGTTCCTGGAACGCCAGGAAGTGAAGGACACGCTGGCCTGGCTGCGGCTGCTGGTGAACCCGGACGATGACACCGCGTTCATGCGCGCGGTGCAGTCGCCCAAGCGCGACGTGGGTGCCGGTACGCTGGCCAGGCTGGCCGAGCTGGCGCAGGAAAAGGACATGCCGATGGCGCATGTGGCCGAGACCATCGGCGCCCTGCAGCAGTTGCCACCGCGCGCGGCCAACAGCCTGGCGCGCTTCACCGACATCCTGCGCGACCTGCGGGCGCAGATGCGCCAGGTGACGTCCGGCGACATGATCCGCAAGGTGGCCAAGGAATCGGGGTTGCTGAGCGAGCTGCGCCAGCAGGCCAAGGAAGAGGCCAGCTACCAGCGCCGGGCGAACAACATCGAGGAACTGGCGCAGTGGTTCGAGGGCGGCCCGCGCGGTGCCACCGCCGCCGACCTGGCCGGCCAGCTGGCGCTGCTCTCGCGCAGCGACAAGGACGAGGGCGGCAACCAGGTGCGCATGATGACCCTGCACGCTTCCAAGGGCCTGGAGTTCCCGTACGTGTTCATCGTCGGCTGCGAGGACGGCGTGTTGCCGCACCAGGTCAGCCTGGATGAGGGCAACCTGCAGGAAGAACGTCGCCTGCTGTACGTGGGCATCACCCGCGCCAAGATCCAGCTGTGGATGAGCTACAGCAAGCTCACGCGCAAGTTCGGCGAGCATGTGCGGCTGAAGCCGAGCCGGTTCTTCGATGAGATCCCGGCCGAGGAGATCCAGCGCGATGGCGCGGACCCGGTGGCGGATGCGGCGCGGAAGAAGGAACGGGCGAGCGCGGGGTTGGCGGCGATCGAGGCGTTGTTCGACTAAGGCGCTCCAACGGCGCCGCCCCTCCGTGGTGGAGCACGCGTTGGTTCGGTGGCTGGCCGGTCGGGGTGGGTTCGCGGGGGACGCCGTGAACCCGTCCCTGAAGTGACCGCCGGGCGTGTCCTTCCACGGCAATGCAAAGAAAATCAGATTCAACAGCTGGGGGTTGAGGCAGAATCGGGGTTTCGGCTGGAGGTCTGCGCGTGCATCCGATTGAAAGCGAACGCCTGCGTCTGCGTGCGATCGAGCCCGACCGCGATGCGGTGCCGATGTTGGCACTGTTGAACGATTCGGGCTTCGTGCGATTCATTGGTGACCGCAACGTACGCAGCGAGGAGCAGGCGCGGGAGTACATCGCGCTGCGGGTGCTGCACAGCTATGCGTTGAACGGGTTCGGCATGTATGCCATCGAGCGCTTGTCCGATGGCGCGTGGCTGGGCAATGCCGGGCTGGTGCGGCGTGATGGCCTGCCGGGGCCGGACATCGGCTATGCGGTGCTCTCGGAATTTGCCGGGCAGGGCTACGCCGGTGAGGCGGCGCGTGCGGTGTTCGCGCATGCACGCGGAGCGCTGGGCTTGCGGGATCTGTATGGCATTACCGATCTGGACAACGTGGTGTCCGGGAAGATCCTGCTGGGCCTGGGCATGCAGGAGCGCGGAGTGATCCAGTTGCCAGGAGTGGATTCACCCAGCCGGTTGTACGCGACACCGGGGGCGGTGGCGGTCTCAGCCCCGCGCTCATGACGCAATCTGCACGAATCGAATGAGAACTCTTGTATTTGGCGATAAACCGGCATGTCGTCCGGTTCACCGCCGATGCTTCCGGCTTTGATGAGGGTGACCGACGCGCCGCATTGGACAGCGCTGTGGTCATTACCCAAACCCGGAAACTCCAGGAGTTCTCATGAAGCCCATGACCTTGGCCGTGACGATGTTGTTGAGCATGGCGTCTGCATCCGCATCTGCATTCACGCTTCCCCAGATGGGCGCTCTTTCGCCACGTTCCAGTACACAGGCGTGTCAGAACGCATGGAATGCGTCGTCTGCCAGCCGCAGTTGCCATGTCAACCGCATTGAAGGGCGGCCCGGCACGCAGTGCTTCATCAATGTCAGCTGCGTGCGCAACAACGGCAGCAAACTGGTGAATCAGTACACGATGGAGGAATGGGGGGTACGCGCCCTGTCCAACTGCGACGGAATTCTCAGGGTCGGAGGGTGCTGATCCACGGATCGATCCTGCGCCGATCGGTGCGGGGTGACCGGCCAGGGGTCGGCACTACCTGATGCGGACGGGGTCGGAGCCCGCGCTGCGGGATCCGACCCCGGCAGGCTGCGTCAGCCGCGCAGTTCTGCCAGCTGCGCCTGCAGCTCGGCCACGGCCGCTTCCAGCTGGGCCACGCGCTCGGCCAGGCCCGGATCGGCCGCATCGCTGCTGCCCCCGCCACTGCTGGCGTACTTGGCCGCCAGCGCGGCACCATCCACTTCACCGCACAGCAGGTGCATGTAGCGGTCTTCGCGCTGGCCGCTGGCGCGCGGCAGCACCACCAGCAGCGCGCGCTGCTGCAGGCGCTCGACGGCGTGGCGGGCTTCGTCGATATCCGCAAACCGGTACAGACGCTCGCTGCGCGACACCAGCTCGCCCAGGGTCTGTGGGCCGCGCAGCAGCAGCAGCGCCAGCAGCACGGTCTGTTGCCGGGTCAGGTCCAGCGCGGCCTGCAGGCGGTGCTCGTAGCGGTCGGCGCGCGAGGAGAAGTGCTGGCGGGCCAGGCCCAGTGCTTCCAGCTGGCGCAGCGCGTGCTGCACGCTGCCGGCGTCCACGTTCATCACCGGCTCGCGGGCGGTCTTCTGGTTGGCCGCCGATTGGGCGGCATTGACGGTCAACGGGTAGGTGTCCGGGGTGGTCGCCTCCTTCTCCACCAGGCAGCCCAGCAGGCGGGCCTGCACCGCATCGAGCAGGGGGACGTCGGGGGTCTGGGTGGAATCGGTCATGGCGGCCTCCGGAAGAGCAACGGGTCAACCGCCAAGCATAGCCGTCCCAGGGCCGGCTTTGCCGGTAAAATGCACCGGTATATCTGATTGCCGGTGAATCCATGCGTCGTCCTGTTTCCCTGTCCCTGACCCTGCTCGCCACCGCGGCGCTGGGCCTGTCCGCCTGCAAGCGCGTGGACGCGCCTGCCGCTGAAGCCGCGGCGCCGCAGGCCCCGGCGTCCGCCGCCAAGGCCGATGGCGCGCGTGATGCCACCGCCAACGACAACCTCAACGCCGTGCTGTGGATGCAGCGTGCGCAGGAGTACAGGGCGATCACCGAGCAGACCTACCGCGCCGCCGCCGACCACCTGGACGTGGCGCTGAAGGAAGCCCATTGGGATGCTCTGGTGCCGGAAGAACGCGGCAACGAGGCCAAGGGCCTGAAGCCGGCCGTGGTGCTGGACGTGGACGAGACCGTGCTGGACAACTCGCCCTACCAGGCGCGCCTGGTGCGCGACGGCAAGGAATACGACGAGCTGAGCTGGGACCAGTGGGTGGCCGAAAAGAAGGCCAAGGCGATCCCGGGCGTGGTTGATTTCGCCAAGGCGGCCAACGCCAAGGGCGTGACCCTGCTGTACATCTCCAACCGTGCCGTGCACCTGAAGGACGCGACCCTGGCCAACCTGCGCGAGCAGGGCCTGCCGGTGGCCGATGACAGCGTGTTCCTGGGCCTGGGCACCGTGGTCGAAGGCTGCGAGCAGGCTGGCAGCGAGAAGAACTGCCGCCGCCGCCTGGCCGGGCAGAAGTACCGCGTGCTGATGCAGTTCGGCGACCAGCTGGGTGACTTCGTGGAAGTGACCGCCAACACCAACGAAGGCCGTGACGCCCTGCTGCAGCAGTACCACGACTGGTTCGGCGAGCGCTGGTGGATGCTGCCGAACCCGACCTACGGCGGCTTCGAGCCGGCGCAGTTCAACAACGATTACAGCCAGTCGCGCCAGGCCCGCCACGACGCCAAGCGCGCCGCGCTGGACTACGCACCATGAGCCGCGCACCGCTGCCGCTGCGCGATGACGAGCGCCTGATCTTCGCGCTGGACGTGCCTGACCGCGCGCAGGCGCTGGCGTGGGTCGACCGCCTGGGCGACAGCGTGGCGTTCTACAAGATCGGCATGGAACTGCTCGCCTCCGGCGAGTACTTCCAGGTGCTCGATGAGCTGGCCCGCCGCGACAAGCGCGTGTTCGTCGACCTGAAGTTCTTCGACATCCCGGCCACGGCTGCGGCGGTGATCAAGCGCCTGTCGCAGTGGCCGGTCAGCTACGCCACCATCCATGGCTGGCACCCGGCCATGATGGAGGCGTGCGCCGCCGCCAACAGCGGCGACATGCGCCTGCTGGCAGTGACCGTGCTGACCTCGATGGGTCGCCCCGACCTCGCACAGATGGGCATCGACCGCGAACCGGTGGACGTGGTGGTCGAGCGCGCGCTGGCCGCCCAGGCCGCCGGCATCGATGGCGTGATCGCTTCGGGCCAGGAGGCCGGCCCGATCCGCGCTGCCACCGGCAGCGGATTCTCGATCGTCTGCCCGGGCATCCGCCCCGGTGGCCCGGTCGGCGATGACCAGAAGCGTACCGTTGGCGTAGCGCAGGCCTTTGCCGATGGCGCCGATGCCATCGTGGTCGGTCGCCCGATCCGCCTGGCCGCCGATCCGCAGGCCGCAGCGCGGGCGATCCAGCAGGAAATCGCGTCGGCTCTGGCTGCACGCTGAGCCCACAGCCGACGCCGGTCACGCCGGCACCACGAACGCCATCCCGATCCATGCGGGATGGCGTTCGCATTTGTGGGTCTGCAGCTGTCGCAGGCGGCGCCAGCCATGAGAACTGTGCGCAGGTTCGCGCTGTGGGCCTCTCCACTGCTCCCCAATCGATGCACCGGTACGGACCGCGGCCGCGCCGGTTCCAACCATCGACAGAGGAGTACAGGGAAATGTATCGCAGCACCTCTTTGTTCATCGGCCTGCTGTTGGCCGCGTCTGCCGTACCCGCCATCGCTGCGCCGCAGCTGCGCGATGCGCCGCGCATCATCGGCGGCGAAGCGGCGCCGGCCGACGAGTACCCGTTCATGGTCAGCATCCAGGGCATCTTCGACGGCGATTCGGACCATGATCGCCACTTCTGCGGGGGCACCCTCATCTCACCCTCGTGGGTGCTGACGGCCGCGCACTGCATGCAGGGCGAAGCGCCTGGTGGCATCGCCGTTGTCGGCAAGGTCACGGCCCTGTCCACTGACGCCGGACCACGACCCTCCAACGTCAAGGCGATCCACGTCCATCCGGCATTCAACAGCGGCAATTCGCTGGAGCACGACGTCGCCCTGATCCAGCTCAGCGCACCGCTGGTCGGCGCACAGCCGGTAGCACTGCGGCTGCGGCCCGACGCCAGCTATCTCAAGCCGGGCCGTGAATTCACGGTGATCGGCTGGGGAGACACCGACATCGGCGATGGCCGGGTCTATCCGACTCAGCTGCAGACCGCACAGGTGCCG
Source organism: Stenotrophomonas sp. YJH_SMC_53 (assembly GCF_059369995.1). Taxonomy (NCBI): domain Bacteria; kingdom Pseudomonadati; phylum Pseudomonadota; class Gammaproteobacteria; order Lysobacterales; family Lysobacteraceae; genus Stenotrophomonas; species Stenotrophomonas sp. YJH_SMC_53. The sequence continues at coordinate 114,377 of NZ_JCAFTF010000010.1, forward strand.
TTCGTGTCATTCGATGAATGCCAGCAGGCGTACGGCGGTGAACTATCACGTGGCAAGGTGATCTGCGCCGGCCGCGAGGGCATCGACAGCTGCCAGGGGGATTCCGGAGGCCCCCTGCTGCTGCGCCTGCGTGAAGGCTGGACCCAGTTCGGTGTCGTCAGTTGGGGCGAGGGCTGTGCGCTGGCCGGCTATCCGGGGATTTATGCCCGAATCGCCGAAAAACACGCCGTAGATTTCATCGAAGCGGTTTGGCAACGCGATTGACACAATAAAATCAAATACATACATAGCATTACGTGAAGTGTTGCCTTAACTTGAACGGCAGCGTAGGATCGCCGCCATCCGGTCCTCGGGCCGGACATGTGCCACAACACTGTCCTCCGGCCCCGCGCCGGCTTGAAGAGCCTGTGATCCCCGTGATCCGGGCTCTTTTTTTATCCCGATGGCGGCGCTGGGGTCAGATCCCTTCTGCCGCAGCAGAGGAGATCTGCGCCCCCCTTGGCTGGAAACCGTGACGTCCCGGCTTGCCGCTGTCACGTCGCAGGCCGCAAGATGCGGGCCGGTCCGGGGAGTCCGAGTGCATGAGCGTGGCGGTGCGAGGAAAGTCTGCGCGTGGATGGGGGCTGGCGGCCGTGCTGCTGCTGGCCGTGGCGGGGTGCCGCGAGTCTGCCAACGATCCGGCCAGGCCGGCGGCCGAGCCGGTGGCTGCGGTACAGGCGATGGCGTTGCGCCTGGCCGAGGATGATCTGGTCGGCTACGCAAAGCTGTCGGTGCCGCCGGGCCAGTACCAACGCCTGCAGCAGGCCTGGGCGGAGGGCCACAGCCAGTGGCCGCTGACCGAACTGCCGCTGGGTGACCAGCTGCTGCCGATGCTGGCCGCGCTGCGCAAGCCCGATGCCAGCACCGAACTGCAGCGCAGCTTCGATCGCCAGCTGGCTGGCCAGGCCGGCGCCGTGCGCCAGGCCGCACAGTCGATGGGCAACTTCGGCGTGCAGTACCTGCGCCACCAGAAGGGCTACACGCCCAGCCAGCAGGCCCACTACATCGCCCTGGTCGAGACCCTGGCGGGGTGGGCGCAGGCTGCCCCGATCAGCGACCGCGCACGTGCCCGCAGCACCATCGCCGCGCTGGTCGGCGCCGCCAGCAAGGTCGGCTTCGATGATGAAGCCGGCCTGCAGGCGGCCGGCATGGAAGGCAGCCTGCAGCAGCTGGCGCCGTTCATCCACACCCTCAAGGCGGTGCTGGGCAGCTACGGACTCGGCGTGGACGATGCGCTGCGCAGCGTGCGCGGCGAACTGCTGTCGGTGCAGGGCGACAATGCGCTGGTGCGCCTGCACTACGACCTGGCCGGTCGCGAGATGACCCTGCAGCTGCCACTGAGCCGGCGCGAGGGCCACTGGTACTTGACCCGCACCTTGGCCGACACCGACGCGCTGCTGCGCAAGGCCGATGCGGCCCGCGCGGCTGCGTCGCCAGCACCGGCTGAAGCCCCCGCCGAGGGTGGGGAAGCGGCAATGCCACCGCCTAAGCCATAATGGCGCCGATGTCGAAACAGAACCCGCTGCCGTTCCCCGGCGAAGAATCCCAGTCGACGCCCGCCGATACGGTGCCGGCGTCTCCCTCGACCGGTACCGGCCCGAACCCGGTACCGCCGCCCGCGCACGCGCGTCCGGCCGGACGCCGTCCACTGTGGGCCCGCCTGCTCGGTCGCCTGGTCGAGCCGTGGCTGTCGCTGAAGATCGAACCGGAAGACCCGGGCCAGTACAACGATGGCCGCCCGGTCATGTACGTGCTGGAAGACTACGGCCTGTCCAACGCGCTGATCCTGGACAAGGCCTGCCGCCAGGCCGGCCTGCCGTCGCCGCTGGTGCCGCTGGCCGGTGATCCGACCGGCCGCAAGCGCGCCTATCTGGCGCTGTCGCGGCGCAGCTCCAGCAACTCGCTGATTCCCGAGCAGCGCGGCGCCAAGACCCACTCCGATTCGCTGGCCAAGGTCCTGCAGGCGCACCGCGTGCGCGACGACCTGGATGTGCACCTGGTGCCGGTGTCGATCTTCGTCGGCCGCGCGCCGGACAAGCAGAGCGGCTGGTTCGCGGTGCTGTTCTCGGAAAACTGGGCGCTGGTGGGCCGCTTCCGCCGCCTGCTGGGGCTGCTGCTGAACGGGCGCAATACCATCGTGCGCTTCGCTCCGCCGATCTCGCTGCGCAGCACCGTCGACGAAGGCCTGGAGCCGGAGCGCACGGTGCGCAAGCTGCAGCGCGTGCTGCGCACCCATTTCCGCCGCATCCGTGAATCGGTGATCGGCCCGGACCTGTCGACCCGGCGCCTGCTGGTGGACCAGGTGCTGGCCGCCGAGCCGGTCCGCGAAGCGATCGCCGCACAGGCCAAGCGCGACAACTCGAAGCCGGCCGATGCCTGGAAGAAGGCGCACGCCTACGCCTGGGAAATCGCTGCGGACTATTCCAGCCCGGTGGTGCGCTCGGCCAGCTTCATGCTCAGCCACGTGTGGAACCGCATCTATGCGGGCGTGCTGGTGCACCACCTGGACAAGTTCAAGGCCGCCGCGCCGGGCCACGAAGTGGTCTACGTGCCCAGCCACCGCAGCCACATGGACTACCTGCTGCTGTCCTACCTGCTGTACGACCGTGGCATCGTGCCGCCGCACATCGTGGCCGGCATCAACCTGAACCTGCCGGTGGTCGGCACCCTGCTGCGCAAGGGCGGTGCGTTCTTCATCCGCCGTTCGATCCGTGGCAATGCGCTGTACTCTGCGGTGCTCAGTGAGTACGTCGCGCAGCTGGTGGCCGGTGGCTATTCGCTGGAGTACTTCGTCGAAGGCGGCCGCTCGCGTACCGGGCGCCTGCTGCAGCCCAAGGGCGGCATGATCTCGATGACGCTGCGTGCATTCCTGCGCCAGCCGCGCAAGCCGGTCCTGTTCCAGCCCATCTACATCGGCTACGAGAAGCTGATGGAGGGCGGCAGCTACCTGGACGAACTGTCCGGCCGGCCGAAGGAAAAGGAGTCGATCTGGTCGCTGCTGTGGGGCATCCCCAAGGTGCTCAAGCAGAACTACGGCCAGGTGGTGGTGAACTTCGGCGAGCCGATCGCGCTGAACGATGTGCTGGCCGAGAAGGCCCCGGAGTGGAAGGGCGAGGCGGTGCCCGAGGACGAGAAGCCGGCCTGGCTGTCGACCACGGTGGATACGCTGGCCGAACGCATCCAGGTGCGCATCAACGGCGCTGCCGACGTCAACCCCATCAACCTGCTGGCGCTGGCCCTGCTGTCCACGCCGAAGCACGCGATGGGCGAGGCCGACCTGATCGCGCAGATCGAGCTGTGCAAGACGCTGCTGGTCGAGATGCCGTACTCGGACCGGGTGACGGTGACCCCGCACTCGCCGGAGCGGATCATCGCCCATGCCGAGGAGATCAACGTCCTCACCCGCATCAAGCACCCGCTCGGCGATGTGCTCAGCGTCAGCGGCGACACCGCGGTGCTGCTCAGCTACTTCCGCAACAACGTGGTGCACCTGTTCACCGCCTCGTCGTGGGTGGCCTGCTGCTTCCAGAACAACCGCCGCATGAGCCGTACCGGCCTGGTCCAGCTGGGCCGCACGGTGTACCCGTTCCTGCAGGCCGAGCTGTTCCTGCCGTGGAGCGAGGACGAGTTCGCGCAGCGCATTGACCGCACCATCGATGTGTTCGTGCGCGAAGGCCTGCTGCAGAACGTCAACGATGACGACGGCGGCATCCTCGCGCGCAACACCGGGCAGACCGACGAGGTGTTCCGCCTGCGGGCGATCGGCCATTCGCTGCAGCAGGCGTTCGAGCGCTACTACATCGCCATTTCGGTGCTGGTGAAGAACGGCCCGGGCGTGCTCGGTGCGGCCGAGCTGGAAAGCCTGTGCCAGCAGGCCGCGCAGCGCCTGAGCCTGCTCTATGCGCCGGCCGCTCCCGAGTTCTTCGACAAGGCCCTGTTCCGCGGCTTCATCCAGAAGCTGCGCGAACTGCGCCTGGTGTGGCCGGACGAGAACAGCAAGCTGCTGTTCGACGAACGCCTGGATGCCTGGGCCAAGGACGCCAAGTTCATCCTGGGGCGCGAGCTGCGCCACACCATCGAGCGGGTCAGCCCGGAAGCAGCGCGCCCGGACGAGCCTGCGCCGCAGGATTGAAGGTCGCGCCGGACAATGCGGTGGGTGCGGACCTTGGTCCGCACACTTCCACCCGAGCCAACCAAGGTTGGCACCTACCGGAGAGGGAGGCCAACCAAGGTTGGCACCCACCCGGACCCGGCTCAGGCCGGCTCGTCGGGAATCTGCAGGCTTTCCAGCCTGGCGATGCAGTCCTTCAGCTGCAGCTTGCGCCGCTTCAGGCGCTTGGCTTCCAGTTCGTCCTCGCCGTTGGCCGCCATGCGGGTGATCTGTTCATCCAGCAGGCGGTGCTCGGCGCGCAGGGCGGCGAGGTGCTCGACGATCTCGGCGGGGCTGTAGGTATCCACAGCCTCCGAGCATACACAGCGTTGATGACTGCCGGGAGAGGGGAAACCCGATCCCCGGCCGGGGCGGCTCCGAGCCGTTAGAATGGAACCCATGAGTGCCGTGATTTCCCTTCCCGATCCCCAGCCGCGCGCCGCCCGCGATCCACGCGTGGCCGAGCGCGAGCAGCACAAGCTGGCCAAGCGCCTGCGCCGCCAGGTCGGCGAGGCGATTGCCGACTTCGGCATGATCGAGGCCGGCGACAAGGTCATGGTCTGCCTGTCCGGCGGCAAGGACAGCTACACCCTGCTGGACGTACTGCTGCAGCTGCAGAAGAAGGCGCCGGTGCCGTTCGAGCTGGTGGCGGTGAACCTGGACCAGAAGCAGCCGGGCTTCCCCGAGCACATCCTGCCGGAGTACCTGGCAGGGCTGGGCGTGCCGTACCACATCATCGAGCAGGACACCTATTCGGTGGTCAGCCGGGTCATCCCGGAGGGCAAGACGATGTGTTCGCTGTGCTCACGCCTGCGTCGTGGCGCGCTGTACAACTACGCCGAGACTCACGGGTTCACCAAGATCGCGCTGGGCCATCACCGCGACGACATGGTGGCCACGTTCTTCATGAACCTGTTCCACCACGCCAAGCTGGCGGGCATGCCGCCGAAGCTGCGCAGCGACGACGGCAGGCACGTGGTGATCCGGCCGCTGGCCTACGTGCGCGAGAGCGACATCGTCGACTACGCGCAGGCACGCCAGTTCCCGATCATTCCCTGCAACCTGTGCGGCAGCCAGGAGAACCTGCAGCGCCGCCAGGTCGGCCTGATGCTCAAGCAGTGGGAAAAGGACCATCCGGGCCGCATCGAGCAGATCGCGCGCGCCATGGGTGAAGTCCGGCCCTCGCAGCTGGCCGACACCACCCTGTTCGACTTCATGGCGCTGGGCCGTCGCGACGACACGCCGCTGCCCGACGCCCATGCCTGGCTGGCCGGCTCCCCGGCCGATGCCGACGCAGATCCCGAGACGCCCACCGTTTAAGGTCGGTCGCCCTTCCTCTTCGCCATCCGGAATTCCATGTTCTTTCGCAACCTGACGTTCTTCCGTTTCCCGACCACCACCGATTTTTCCGAAGTCGATACCCTGCTGCCGCACGCCGTGCTCAAGCCTGTTGGCGCGCTGGAAATGAATTCGCGCGGCTTCATTTCGCCGTTCGGCCGCGAGGAGAAGGAACTGCTGTCCCACCGCATCGCCGAACACCTGTGGCTGACCGTGGGCGGCGAGGACAAGATCCTGCCGGCGGCGGTGGTCAACGACCTGCTCGAGCGCAAGCTGGAAGAGATCGAGGAGAAGGAAGGGCGGCGCCCGGGTGGCCGCGAGCGCAAGCGCATGAAGGACGACCTGCTGCATGAACTGCTGCCGCGCGCCTTCGTGAAGTCCTCGCGCAACGACGCCTTCATCGACCTGCAGCACGGCTACGTGGCGGTGGATACCTCCAGCCGCAAGACCGGCGAATACTTCATGTCCGACATCCGCGGGTTGCTCGGCAGCTTCCCGGCGATGCCGCTGAACGCCGAAGTCGCGCCGCGCTCGATCCTGACCGGCTGGATCGCCGGAGAGCCGCTGCCGACCGGGCTGAGCCTGGGCGAAGAGTGCGAGATGAAGGATCCGGTCGAAGGCGGCGCGGTGGTCAAGTGCCAGCACCAGGAACTGCGCTGCGACGAGATCGACAAGCACCTGGACGCCGGCAAGCAGGTGACCAAGCTGGCGCTGATCTTCGAGGACAACCTGTCCTTCGTGATCGGCGACGACCTGATCGTGCGCAAGCTGAAGTTCCTCGACGGCGCCCTGGACCAGCTGGAGCATGCCGACGAAGACGGCCGCCGTGCCGAGTTCGATGCCCGCTTCGCCCTGCAGAGCGCCGAGATCCGCCGCCTGTTCCTGTTGCTGGAAGAAGCGTTCAAGCTCAGCAAGGCTGACTGAACAGGCAGCTCGACGGTCGCCGGTCATCCGGCGGCCCGAAGCAGCGCTATGCTGGGCGCATGAGCCGTCTGCTGCGCCGCCTGATCACGCCGACCCCGCCCGCCACCGTACAGCGCGACACCGTTCGCCTGCGCCTGGAGGATGCCGAGATCGAGGTGCTGCGCGTGCGCGATCCGCGCGCGCGCCGCATCAAGCTGAGCGTGGACGAGCGTGGCGCGCGGTTGACGTTGCCACCGCGCGCAAGCCTGGTAATGGGCGAGCGCTTCCTGGAACAGCACCGCGACTGGCTGGCGCTGCAGCTGCGGCAGTACCAGGGGCAGGGCCTGCCGGCACCGCTGCAGCCCGGCGAAGACGGCGTGCTGCCATTGCGCGGTGAACTGTTGCCGCTGCGCTGGCAGGAAGGCCGCTACGCGCGGCTGGAGATCGACGCGCACGGTGCCTGCGTGCAGTGGCCGACCCGTGGTGGCGACGCCACCCTGCGCCGCCTGCTGCGCGAGTTCTATGAAGCGCAGACCCGCGCCGACGTCGGCCGCTGGCTGCCGAAGTACCTGCCCACCCTGCCGCGCGCTCCCAGCCGCCTGCGCCTGAAGGTGATGTCCTCGCAGTGGGGCTCGCTGGCCCCCGATGGCAGCATGGCCCTGGACCTGGCCCTGGTGCTCGGTCGTCCGGAAGCGTTCGAGTACGTGCTGGTGCACGAACTCTGCCACCTGATCCAACCGAATCATTCGCCCGCGTTCTGGCATGAAGTCGAACAACGTTTCCCTGCCTGGCGCGAGCAGCGCGACTACTTCCAGCTGGAAGGTCGGCGACTGAAGGCGATGCTTCGCCAGCTGTTGTAGAGCCGAGCCGATGCTCGGCTGACGCGTGCAGCGCGGGGTTCCAGTCATCACGTTGAAGAGCAGCCGAGCATGGCTCGGCTCTACAGAAGAGCGCGCGCAGCGAGCGACCCGCTCCTGCTCTTCCTTCTTTCTTCCGTGATGGGCACACAGGAAACTGTCCGTGGCCGGGCGGGGTGGGTTGCGCAGGGGCGTGAGCCGCATGGATGCGGCGACCGAGCTTACAAGGACGTACTTGCAGCGACCCCTGCGCAATCCACCCCGCCCGGCCGAGCACGGCTTCTGATTTGAACGGCCCACCACGAGGGGCGCAGCCGTTGGCCGAAACCTTCACCCCGCCCGCAATGCCGCCGCGGCCGCCCAGCGTGCCGCCACCCGCGGCGCGGTGAGGCACACCGCCTGGTCGGTCACTGTCGTCACCGCGCGCTCCAGCAGCTGGATATCGGCCTCGTGCTGGCGTGCCACATGCGGGTCCTCGAAGAAGATCGCGCGCTGGCAGCGCCCCTCCAGCACACGGTCGGCAATCTGCGCATCGCCGCCCATCGGGCCACTCTGGTAGCGCGTCACCCACGGCGTATCGCTGGGCCAGCCGCGGCTCCAGGCCAGTTCGTTCAAGCGCTGGCCGGTGGTGCCGGTCGCCACGCGCTCGCCGAACCGTGCCAGCACATCGAAGTGCTCGTCGGCGAAGGCCAGCATCGCCGGCTTCATCGCGTCGTGCGCGATCAGCGCCAGCGTCTGGTGCTGGAAGGCATGCAGATCGTCGGCACCGGTATCGGCAGCCAGCCCGGCGTGGATGCGTTCCACCTCGATCCAGTCGCGCGCAGTGGCCACCGTTGAAATGAACGGCTTGCCGTGGATCACGCACTGCCGCTTGAGCGCGGTTGCCTCCGGAAACACCGAGGAAGGATCGACCGGGTCGATCAGGTAGATCGCACCGTCCAGGGTGCGATCCGGCCCCATGCCAACCACTTCGGCCACCAGTTTCATCAGGCCACCCTCGCGCCCGTAGGGGTAGCGGTGCAGGCCGCCGTAGCCGGCCAGGAAGCCCTGCCGTTCGATCGCATCGTGGGTGCGCCCGACCGCGTGCAGCGATACGCCCAGTTCACGCAGCCCGGCCTCGCTGGCACGCAGCCAGCGGAACAGCGCGGCGCGCGCATCGTGGTGATGGAGACGGTTGGCGGCCAGGCCGATACGCATCGAGCGCTCCGTAGGGACGGGTAGAAGCGGCAGTGTATGTCGGCATTCGCCGATAGGGATGTTTTTCGAATTTTTCTCATTGTCGCGGAAGCGCGCCTCGCTAGCGTGGCTGGCAGCGGTACCGCTGCGCGGCCGTGGTTCCTGCCCGCGAAATGAGGATGTCTACCGTGAATGTCGCCGGCCGCCGCGCCGTCGCCGCTGTCATGGCATCGCTGTTGCTGCCCGGCATCGCTGCTGCGTCCGGCTGTGCGAGTCCACTGCAGGTGGCATGGCGTTCCGATCGGCCGCCGCTGTCATACAGCGCGCAGGGCGACCTTGCGGGGTTGGCTGCGGATTACCTGCCGCTGCTGGGCCCGCAGGCGGTGCAGCATGCGCGGCCGTTGCCCGCAGCGGTGCTCACTGATGACCCGCTGCCGGCTGGCACCCAGGTGCTGCTGGGCTGGCCGCGCGCACAGCTGCCGACCGGCTGGGTGGCCAGCAGCCCCTACCTGGAAGTGCCACAGGTGATCGTGCGGCGCGAGGGTGCAGCGGCAGTGCTGGGGTTGGAGGGACTGCGTGGCCGCAGCGTGGCCAGCCCGGACCGGCTGCCGCTGGACGCATTGCTGGCCGAACAGGCCCCGGGTGCGCAGCTGCTGGCACCGGCGCCGCTGGACCACGCGCTGTCACTGCTGCGCGCCGGGCTGGTCGATGCCGTGGTGGCCAATCTCGCCGAAGTCGAAGCCGCGCTTCGCGCCGTGCCGGGTGACCCTCTGGTGATCGCAGCACCCGCTGGCTTCGGCGATGCACTGGTGCTGGCCGCCGTACCGGCCTGTGCCGCGGTGGTCGCTGCCTTCGACCGGGAGCTGCAGCGGGAGGGCGATGCGCGTCGGGCATCGGTTCGCAGTGCCTGGCTGCCGGAACTGCCACGTGCGCGTCCGGCCGGTTCGGCACTGCGCTGGCTGGTGCCGGTGTCGCTGATCCTGCTCGCGCTCATACTGCTGCATGCCTTCGGCTACTGGCGCGTGCATCGCGAGAGCGTGCGTCGCCGGGTGCTGGAGCAGCGCTTGCACGAAGTCACCGCGAACCTGCCGGCGGTGGTCTACCAGGCGCGCCGTTCGGCAACCGGCCACTACAGCCTGGCGCAGATCGCCGGCGACGTGCAGGCGCTGTTCGGCGTAGCCGTGGAGACTGAGCGGATCGACCATCTGCAGCTGCTGGCGGCCGTGCATGCCGGTGACCGCAGCCGGGTGATGGCGAGCATCGAAGCGGCCGCGCTCGTGCGCGGTCCGATCGACGTTACCTTCCGCACCCGGTCGGCACAGGGCTGGCGCTGGGTCCGATCACAGGGACGACCGTTGCCGTGCGATGACAGCAGCGTGGAGTGGAGCGGCTACTGGATGGACGTCAGCGAAGCCCAGGCGCGTGCAACGGCGTTGGCCGAGGCGCGCCGCGCGGCCGAGCAGGCGGCGCTGGCCAAGGGCCATTTCCTGGCGACCATGAGCCACGAGATCCGCACGCCGATGAGCACCCTGCTGGGCATGCTGGAGCGGCTGGCCGGCACGGACCTGGATGCGGGCCAGCGGCAGGTGCTGACCACCGTCGGTGACGCTGCGCAGATGCTGCGGCAGATCCTCGACGATGTGCTGCACAGCCAGCGCCTGCAACCGGCGCCCCTGCAGCTGCGTCCGACCGATCTGGCGGCGCTGGTGGGCGCGGTGCAGCAGCTGTTGATGCCCGTCGCGGCCAGCCGCGGGCTGCACCTGTGCAGCGAGATCGACCCGACGTTGCAGCCCTGGTCGCTGGCTGACGGGCTGCGCCTGCGGCAGGTCCTGTTCAACCTGGCCGGCAACGCGCTCAAGTTCACCCTGCAGGGAAGCGTGGTGTTGCAGGTCCACGTGCTGCAGCAGCGCGACGGCGGCCAGCGTCTGCGCCTGCAGGTGACCGACACCGGCGTGGGCATCAGCGTGGAACGGCAACAGGCGGTGTTTGCCGCCTACGAGCAGGCCGAGGCGTCGACCACGCGCCGTTTCGGCGGCAGTGGCCTGGGGCTGTCGATCTGCCGCGAGCTGGCGACGTCGATGGGCGGGCGTCTGCACCTGCGCAGCGTGCCCGGCAAGGGCACCACTGTGTGGCTGGAGCTGGACCTGGCGGCCTGTGCGGCCCCCGCTGCGGGACCGGCGATGGCACGGCCCGCGCAACGACCGTTGCCGCCGGCGCGGGTGCTGGTGGCCGAGGATCATCCGACCAACCTGCAGTTGCTGGCACAACGCCTGTGCGAGCTGGGACTGCAGGTGCACGCCTACAGCGACGGCCTGCAGGCATGGGAGGCCTGGCAGGCGCAACCGTTCGACCTGGTCATCACCGACTGCCATATGCCGCACATGGATGGCTTCGCGCTGGCCCGGGCGATCCGTAGCGATACCCGCGCTGCCCATGCTCCGGTGCCGATCATTGCGTTGACCGCCAGCGTGCTGGAACGCACGCGCGAGGCCTGCCGTGAGGCGGGCATCGACCATTTCCTGGCCAAGCCGCTGGAGGCGCACGAACTGCGCGCGCTGCTGCAACTGCTGCTGTTGCCGGACTCAGTGCGCCAGTAGGCGGACGATGCTGGCAGCGGCGTCGCGGCCTTCGGCCACCGCGGTTACCACGAGATCGGCACCACGCACCGCGTCGCCACCGGCGAACAGGCGTGGATGCGCGGTCTGGAACGGCAGGCGGTCCTTGCCACCGGCGAGGATGCGGCCATTGGGCTGGGCTTCCACCCCCAGTTCCGCCAGCCACGCCGGCACGCTCGGCGAGAAGCCGAAGGCGATGATCACCACGTCTGCCTCCAACAGCGACTCACTGCCTTCGATCGGCACCGCGTTCTGGCGGCCATTGGCATCGGGCTCGCCCAGCCGGGTCTCGATCACGGTCACGCCGATCACCTCGTCGTCGGCGCCGGCTTCGATCGACAGCGGCTGCCGGTTGAACAGGAAGCGCACCCCTTCCTCGCGTGCATTGGCGACTTCGCGCGCGCTGCCGGGCATGTTGGCTTCGTCGCGGCGATAGGCGCAGGTGACCTTGGCCGCGCCCAGCCGCACCGCACTGCGCACGCAGTCCATGCCGGTATCGCCACCGCCCAGAACCACCACGCGCTTGCCGTTGAGGTCGGGCAGGGCGATGGTGTCTTCCCAGCCGGCGATCGGCCGGCCCTTCGGATCATCGCCGCCGACGATGCGGCTGTTCTGCACCAGGAACGGCAGCGCCGGCAGCACGCCCTTCAGGTCCTGGCCGACCAGGCCACCATCGGTATAGCGGTAGGCGCCGGTGCCGATGAACACCGCATCGTGACTGTCCAGCAACTGCTGCACGCTGACATCACGGCCGATCTCCACGCCGAGGCGGAACTGCACGCCCATGCCTTCCAGTACGTCACGGCGGCGATGGATCACATCCTTGTCCAGCTTGAAGCTGGGAATGCCGAACTGCAGCAGGCCACCGATCTGCTCGTAGCGGTCGTAGACCACGGCGGCAATGCCGGCGCGTGCCAGGCGGTCGGCACAGGCCAGCCCGGCCGGGCCGGCACCAATCACCGCCACACTGTGGCCGGTCGGCTGCACCGCGCCCAGGTCCGGGCGCCAGCCACTGGCCAGTGCGGTATCGACGATGTACTTCTCCACCGCGCCGATGGTGACCGCGCCGAATTCCTCCAGCGTGCAGCTGCCTTCGCACAGCCGATCCTGCGGGCAGACCCGGCCGCACACTTCCGGCAGCGGATTGGTGCTGTGGCACAGCGTGGCGGCCTCGTGGATGCGGTTTTCCTGCACCAGCTGCAGCCACTGCGGAATGGCGTTGTGCACCGGGCACTTCCAGCTGCAGTACGGGTTGCCGCAGTCCAGGCAGCGGCCCGCCTGGTACTGGGCGTCTTCCTTGCCGAACTTGCCGTACAGCTCGCCCCAGTCGCCGGACGTGCGCAGTTCCACCGGGATGCGCTGCGGCATGGTGCGGGGCAGGTCGAGGAACTGGAAGGCGTGCTTGCGGCTCATGGCGGACTCTGTGGTGTTTTACGGATGCCGGCCAGCGGCCGGCACTACGTGATCCTGGGTTGCCGGCCAGCGGCCGGCACTACCGTTATGCGGCGCGTCGCAGGGTTTCGGTCAGCGACTCGATGCTGGCGGCCTTCGGTTTGACCAGCCAGAACTTGCCGATGTAGTCGCGGAACTCGTCCAGGATCTGCTGTGCCCAGATGCTGCCGGTCAGCTCGCGGTGGCGGCCGATCAGGCGGTGCAGGTGCTGGCGGTAGTTCTCGAAGCCTTCGGCGGACACGCGATGGATGTCGATCAGCTCGTGGTTGTAGCGGTCGACGAAATCGCGGTCCACGTCCAGCACGTAAGCCAGGCCACCGGTGAAGCCGGCGCCGAAGTTCAGCCCGACCTTGCCCAGCACCAGCACCACGCCGTCGGTCATGTACTCGCAGCAGTGGTCACCGGCACCTTCCACCACTGCCAGCGCGCCCGAATTGCGCACCGCGAAACGCTCGCCGGCGCGCCCCGCGGCGAACAGCTCGCCACCGGTAGCGCCATACAGGCAGGTGTTGCCGACGATGGCGGTGCTGCGTGCCTCGAAGCGGGCGCCACGCGGCGGACGCACCACCAGCCGGCCTCCGGCCATGCCCTTGCCGACGTAGTCGTTGGCCTCGCCTTCCACTTCCAGGTGCAGGCCCCCGACGTTGAAGGCACCGAAGCTCTGCCCGGCGCTGCCGCGGAAGCGCAGTTCAAGCGGTGCTTCGGCCATGCCCTGGTTGCCGTGCGCGCGCGCCACCGCGCCGGCCAGGCGGGTGCCGATGCTGCGGTCGGTGTTGTGGATCAGGAAGCGGTGCTCGCCACCGCGCTTGTGCTCGATGGCCGGGGCCAGCAGCCCATCCATCTGCGTGGCCAGGCTGTCCGGCGATTCGTACAGGCGCTGGGCGGCGCAGTGGCTGCCTTCGTAGCGGGCATCGGCCAGCAGGCGCGACAGGTCCACGCGCACGCCATCGCGGGGCGCGGCCTCGATCTGCCGCAGCAGATCGGTGCGGCCGACGATCTCTTCCAGCGAACGCGCGCCCAGGTACGACAGCCAGCCGCGCACTTCCTCGGCCAGCAGCCGGAAGAAGTTCTCCACGCGTTCGGGCTGGCCGGTGAAGTGGTTCTCGCGCAGGCGCTCGTCCTGGGTGGCCACGCCGGTGGCGCAGTTGTTGAGGTGGCAGATGCGCAGGTACTTGCAGCCCAGCACGATCATCGGCGCGGTGCCGAAGCCGAAACTGTCCGCCCCCAGCAGCGCGGCCTTCACCACATCCAGGCCGGTCTTCAGGCCGCCATCGGTCTGCAGCAGGGTGCGCCCGCGCAGGTCGTTGGCCAGCAGCGCCTGATGCGCTTCGGCCACGCCCAGTTCCCACGGCACGCCGGCATAGCGGATCGAGCTGACCGGCGACGCACCGGTGCCGCCGTCATGGCCGGAGATGGTGATCAGGTCCGCACCGGCCTTGACCACGCCCGCCGCGATCGTCCCGACGCCGGCATGGCTGACCAGCTTCACCGACACCAGCGCGGTCGGGTTGACCTGCTTGAGGTCGTAGATCAGCTGCGCCAGGTCTTCGATCGAATAGATGTCGTGGTGCGGTGGCGGCGAAATCAGGCCGATGCCCGGACGCGCATAGCGCAGGCGTGCGATCAGCTCGTTGACCTTGTGCCCCGGAAGCTGGCCGCCCTCGCCGGGCTTGGCGCCCTGCGCGACCTTGATCTGCAGCACTTCGGCATTGACCAGGTATTCGGCGGTGACGCCGAAGCGGCCCGAGGCCACCTGCTTGATCTTGCTGCGCTTGGCGGTGCCATAGCGTGCGGGATCTTCGCCGCCTTCGCCGGAATTGCTGCGGCCGCCCAGGCGGTTCATCGCAATCGCCAGCGCCTCGTGCGCTTCCGGCGACAGGGCGCCGAGGCTGATCGCTGCGGTATCGAAGCGCGGGAACAGTTCGCTGGCCGGGGCGACCTCGTCCAGCGGCACCGGCATTGCGGCCGGCACCAGCTCCAGCAGGTCGCGCAGCGCCGACGGCGGACGCGCATGCACCGCATCGCAGTACTGCTGCCAGGCACGCGGATCGCCGCTGCGCGCCGCGCGCTGCAGGGTGGTGACCACGTCGGGGTTGTACATGTGGTACTCGCCGCCGTGCACGTACTTCAGCAGGCCGCCGACATCCACGTCCTGCTGCGCGTCCCACGCCTGCGCGCACAGCTCGCGCGCGTCGGCATCCAGGCGTGCGAAGCCGGCGCCGCCGATGCGCGAGGCGGTGTCCGGGAAGCACATGTCCACAACCTCGGGTTCCAGGCCGATGATCTCGAACAGCTGGGCACCGCGGTAACTGGCCACGGTACAGATGCCCATCTTCGAGATGATCTTCGACAGGCCCTTGTAGATGCCCTTGCGGTAGCGGCGGCCGATCTGCGACTGCTCGCCGCCCTTGCTGAGCTTGAGGATGCCGCGACGGCCCAGGTCGAACAGGGTCTGGTAGGCCAGGTACGGATACACCGCGGTGGCACCGAAGCCGAGCAGGCAGGCCATGTGGTGCGGGTCGCGCGCGGTGCCGGTTTCGACGATCAGATTGACGTCGCAGCGCAGCCCCAGCCGCGAGAGGTGGTGGTGGATGGCGCTGGTGGCGAGCAGGGCATGCACCATCGGCCGACCGGCCACCGGGTAGCGGTCGGACAGCAGCAGCATCACCATGCCCTGGCGCGCGGCCTGCTCGGCCTCGCTACAGATGCGCTCGATGCCGGCACGCAGGCCCTCGTCTTCGCTGTAGGACAGATCAAGCAGGCGGTTGGCCTGCACGTACTGGTCCATCTTCAGCAGCTGACGCAGCTTGCGCTGGCTCAGCACCGGCGAGTTGAGGATGACGTGGTTCACCGTCTCCGGGCCGGCATGGAAGATGTTGGTCTCCTTGCCGAGCTGGGTGGACAGGGACATCGCGCAGTCTTCGCGCAGCGGATCGATCGGCGGGTTGGTGACCTGCGCGAAGGCCTGGCGGAAATAGTCGTACAGCGGACGGCTGCGCTGGCTCAGCACCGCCATCGGTGTGTCGTCGCCCATCGAGCCGGTGGCTTCCTGCTCGGTCTCGGCCAGTGGCCGCAGCACCTGTTCCACTTCCTCGCTGCTGAGCTGGTAGAGCTTGTGATAGCTGCGCAGGGTGGCTTCGTCGAACGGTTCTTCCACCAGCGACGGGTCGATCAGTTCGGTCTGCAGGTAGGTCACGCCCTGCTGCAGCCACTGCTTGTACGGCGCGCGACCGCGGTTGATGCGGTCCACCGCGTCCGAATCGAGCAGGTCGCCGCGCTTGAGGTCGATGGCCACCATTTCGCCGGGGCCGAGCTTGCCCTTGCGCACCACGCGCTCGGTCGGCACTTCCCACACGCCGGCTTCGGAGGCGACCAGGAAGTGGCGGTCAGCGGTGAGCATCCAGCGCGCCGGGCGCAGGCCGTTGCGGTCCAATGTACACACCGCATAGCGGCTGTCGCAGGCGACGATGCCGGCCGGGCCGTCCCACGGCTCGCTGTTGAGGCCGTGGAATTCGTAGAAGGCGGCCAGGTCGGGGTCCTTGAACTCCAGCGACTGGGTGGCCGGCGGCACCAGGATGCGCAGCGCCTGGATCAGCTCCATGCCACCGGCAACCATCAGCTCCAGCATGTTGTCCAGGCTCTGCGAATCCGAACCGTGCATGGAGATCACCGGATCGAATTCGGCGATGTCGAAGCGCGGCGTCTTCCACACCTTGCTGCGCGCCTGCGCCCAGCGACGGTTGCCTTCGATGGTGTTGATCTCGCCGTTGTGGGCGAGCATCCGGAACGGGTGCGCCAGCGGCCAGCGCGGCAGCGTGTTGGTGGAGAAGCGCTGGTGGAACACGATCGCGCTGGAGGCCAGTTCGCGGCGTTGCAGGTCGGGGAAGAAGCGGCTGAGCTTGTCCGGCAGCACCATGCCCTTGTAGCTGATCGCATCCGGGGTGAGGGTGGTGACGTAGAAGTCGGCATGGTCGCGCAGCTGCTGTTCGCTGCGGCGACGGGCCAGGAACAGCGCCAGCGCGAAGCCGGCATCATCCTGGCCGACGCCGGCATCGACGAACACCTGCTCGATGCGTGGCAGGGTGTCGCGCGCCAGCTGGCCGCAGACGCTGTCGTCGGTGGGTACCTCGCGCCAGCCGGCGACCTTGCAGCCGACCGCTTCGACCTGCGCCTGCAGCTGCGTGCGGCAGGCGTGTGCAGCCTCGGCATCGTGCGGCAGGAACACCAGGCCGGCAGCGAAGCGTGCGGCGACGGCGATGCCGGCTTCACTGGCCAGCAGTTTCAGGAACGCATCGGGGCGGCGCAGCAGCAGGCCGCAGCCATCGCCGGTCAGGCCATCAGCGGCGACGCCGCCACGGTGGGTCATGCGCGAAAGCGCGGCGATGGCGGTATCAACCAACAGGCGCGAAGGTTGATCGTCGAGCTGGGCGACCATGCCAAATCCACAGGCATCGCGCTCGGAGCGCGGGTCGTAAAGCCCTTGGCGGTTGCGGGGGGCCATCTCTACCTCGATGCGTATAGGGTTGGCGGCGACACTCGTCCCCGCTCATTCCCTGGAGCGCATCGTGAGGCCACCGGATGCCTCGACTAGATCACAGGTTGCTGCAGCGCCGCAATACACGGTTGCAGGTGCAACAGAACGCGCCGGCATCCCGTGCCGGCGCGCGGTCGGGCTCAGCCGCAGCGCACGCCGCTGACCAGGCCCTTGTCGTCCACTTCGATGTTCAGGCGGTCGCCGAGGAACTCCATGGTGGCGACGTCATTGGGCTTCATGACGCGCAGCTGGTGGGCACCGGCATCTTCCTGCGCCTGCTTGCCCAGCGCGTCTGCGTAGGCCTGGCCGACCAGGCTCTGCACCTGGCTGGCATCGCAGGTGCCGACCGGCGGTGCCTCGGTGGCCTTGCCGGTTTCGTCGGCCGGCGCCTTGGCGGCTTCGGCCGCCTGCTGGGCATGGGCAGTGGCCGAATCCTGTTCATCCAGCGCCGGAGCCTGGCAGGCGGTCAGGGCCAGCACGGCCGGCAGCAGCAGGGCGGAGAGCGAACGGGCGCGAATCGGGAACGACATCATGACTCCGGAAGGGATTGTGAAAGCCCGAGCATAGCGGCGAACCGACCCTCACGTGTTTGTCTTCTGTTATCGACAGGTTCGCGGCATCGCGACGGCGACACTGCGGTCATGCCAACCTCCTCTACCCCCGAACGACAGGCCGCGCGCGCGGCCGGCCTGCGCTATGTCGATGACACCCAGCCAGGCATCAGCCGGCGTCGCGCCGGCAAGGGCTTCAGTTACCGCGATGCCGATGGCCACGCGGTTCGCGATGCCGCCACCCTGCAGCGCATCCGTGCGCTGGCGATTCCACCTGCGTATACCGCCGTGTGGATCTGCGCCCACGCCAATGGCCACCTGCAGGCCACCGGCCGCGATGCGCGTGGACGCAAGCAGTATCGCTACCATGCCGATTGGGCGAAGGAGCGCGATGCCGGCAAGTTCGACCGCATCATCGCCTTTGGCGAGGCGTTGCCCACGCTGCGGCGGCGGCTGTCGCGCGATCTGAAGCAGCCCGGCTTCCCGCGCGACAAGGTGCTTGCGGTGGTGGTGGCCCTGCTGGCCGACACCCTGGTGCGGGTGGGTAACGAAAGCTATGCACAGGAAAACAAATCCTACGGGCTGACAACGCTGCGCAACCGCCACCTGGACCTGCTGCGCGGTGGCCGCGTGCGCATGCGCTTCCGGGGCAAATCCGGGCAGTTGCACGAGGTGGTGGTGGGCGATCGGCGGCTGGGCACGCTGGTACGCGGCATCCAGCAGCTGCCCGGGCAGGCGCTGTTCCAGTACCGCGACGACGAAGGCGCGCTGCAGCCGGTGGATTCCGGCGCGGTGAACGACTACCTGCGCGAGGTGATGGGCGAAGACTTCACCGCCAAGGACTTCCGCACCTGGGGCGGCACGCTGGCGGCGGTACAGGCATTGGCCGCCACCGAACTGCCGGAACCGGCCAGCCAGCGCGCGCTGGCCAAGGCGCAGCGTGAAGTGGTCTGCCAAGTGGCGGCACGGCTGGGCAACACGCCGGCCGTGTGCCGCAAGGCCTACATCGACCCGTGCGTGTTTGCCGGCTGGGAGCGCGGTGAGCTGGCCTCGCTGGCCGGCCTGCGAGGCCCGCGGCAGTGGGAGCAGGCCACGCTGAAAGTGCTGCGCCGGGCGCGGCGGCTCAGTCGCAGTCGTCAGCCGCAGTAGATCGCAACGATGTTGTTGGTCCGGCCCTTCTCGATGGTCAGGCGGTCGCCGCCTTCGCTGGCCGGCGGCACCCGCGGCCCGTCATGGCGCAGTACCCGTACGTGCAGGCTGTCGCTGTCCACGCGTGCGCGGGCCACGGTGGCGTCCGAGGCGGCCAGGCCCACCGCGCCGCGCACCCTGTCGCTGTGGCACTGGCCGGAGATCACGCCGTCGATCGGCTGCACCTGGGCCATCGGCGTGCTGCTGCAGGCGGCAAGGGCAAAGCAGGCGGCGGCGGTGGCGATGGCAAGTTTCATGGCGGCGCTCCTGGTGTGATTGCGTGCAGGGTGCGACGTCAGACGTGGTGGCGGAATGAATGCCGTGCACATCGTGGACACGGCGCGCTCACCGCCGCCAACAGCGTGGGTGGAGACACTGCAGGAGCGGCATGGGCCGCCCTCCGGTAGTGCCGGCCGCTGGCCGGCAGCCCCTTTCCCTCCCGAGGAGACCTGCATGGCCACCACCAGCAAGACCCCCGCCCGCCGTAAGGCATCGCCGAAAGTGCGCAAAGGCAGCACCCCGACCAAGACGGTCGCCGACCCTGATCGCCCGCGCGTGGTGAAGACCGCAACCCGCAAGGCAGCCGCCAGTGATCCACGGGCGGCACGCGTCGCTGCACGGCAGCGGCGCCTGCAGGACCAGGAGAAGGCCAAGGACGCGCGCGCGGCCAAGAAGGCAACGAAGAAGACCGCCACCCAGGCCGGCGCACGCCGGCAGCCGGAGGCGATGCCGGCACAGCAGCTGGCCAAGCCCGGCCACGAGCACGAACTGGAGCTGGCGCCCCGTTTCCTTGCGCCCGACTACACGGGCAGCGGCAAGCTGCAGGGCATGCGTGCGATCGTCACCGGTGGCGACTCCGGCATTGGCCGTGCGGTGGCAGTGTTGTTCGCGCGCGAAGGTGCGGATGTGGCGGTACTGCACCTGGACGAGGCCGAAGACGCGGACATCACCCGCCAGCACGTGGAACGCGAAGGCGGCCGCTGCGTGGTGATCGCCGGCGATGTGCGCGATCCGCGTTTCTGCAACAAGGCCGTCAAGCAGGTGGCCAAGGCGTTCGGCGGCATCGACATTCTGGTCAACAACGCCGCGTTCCAACTGCACTGCGAGCGCCTGGAAGATCTGGAGGATGCGCACCTTCAGGAGACCCTGCAGACCAACATCGGCGGTTACATCCAGATGGCGCGTGCGGTACTGCCGCATCTGGGCGAAGGCGCGAACATCATCAACACCGGCTCGGAAACGGGGATCTTCGGCAGCAAGGCGCTGATCGACTATTCCGCCACCAAGGGCGCGATCCATGCGTTCACCAAGGCGCTGGCCAGCCAGCTGCTGCCGCGCGGCATCCGCGTGAACTGCGTGGCGCCGGGGCCGGTATGGACGCCGCTGAACCCCGCCGACAAGCAGGCCGAAGACGTGGCGGAGTTCGGCAAGGACAGCGACATGGGCCGGCCGGCACAGCCTGAAGAGCTGTCACCGGCGTATGTGTTCCTGGCTTCGCCGGTCTGTGCAAGCTACATCAGCGGGGCGATCCTGCCGGTGATGGGTGGGCCACGCGGCTGAGTTGTGATGGTTCCCGCCTGAATCCGGCGGGGCAGCGAAGGTGTGCGACCTGTCAAAGGCCCCACCGTGCGATTGGGGTAGGCTGATCCTGTACCGACCATGTTCAAGGACCGACCATGCCCGAAATGGATATCAATGCCGCAGCCAACGAGGTCGTCGCCCTGCTGCGGCGGAACGATGCGCGTGCTGCCGCCACCCGCCTCCAGGCCCTGCACGACGGCCAGAGCGCAGTGGTGCAGGAATCGCTGGATCGCTATATCTCGGCGCGTGCGGCCGCCGAGCTTGAGGGCCTGCGCCGGAACGGGGGCGTGGCCGCAGCCGATGCAGCTACGGTGAATCCGATGCTGGATCGCTTGGGCGAGGCGACGCGCCCGCCGCGGATGCCCGATGCTGCCGAGACAGCGGGATTGAGCCAGGCCCAGCAGTACGACGTTTATGGCAGCATCGTGGCCCAGCGCGGCAACATCGCAGCGAACGATGCAATGGCAACCCAGGACCGCGTGGTGCTGGGGTTGCGCGATGAGAACCGCACGACCGAGGCGCGCGGACGTGGGGTCTACGATGACCGCATCGTGGTGCTGTGGAAGGATGCGCAGGGCCGCGGCCATGTGCGCGAGTTCAACCAGGCCACGACCGAGCCGACCGCCCAGTACGACGGCCATGCCAAGACCGCGCCGCGCAGCCCGGGCTTTGGCAATGTGGCGCCGCGTACCAAGACCGAGGGTGAGGACGTCAACGGCGACCGGGTCAAGGATCTGGGGCGCCTGGGCGAGGGCACCACCGAGATGCGCGCGACCACCCATCCGCGCAATGGCCATCCCGATGAGTTCGCGCTGCGTCCTTCGCAGGACGCGATCACTGCGGGCGCCGGACGGGTGGAGCGCGACAGCAATGGCGATGGCTGGTTCGATGCGCGTGATACCCAGGGCGTGCAGGACCTCAACGACACCTTCAAGATCCATCGTGGCAGCCGGTCCAACACCGATTCGGCCGGTTGCCAGACCATCGGTGGCGGCGAGTATGACGACTTCGTGTCGACGGTGCGCGGCACGCCTGGGCAGAACCGCTGGCAGTACGTGCTGACCTCGGTTGCACCCGGCCAGACGCGCGAATTGGGGCAGGACGTGCCGCTCGCGGCCAACGAGGACCCCCGTCAGCCGCAGCATCGCGATCATGCCCTGCAGCAGCAGATCAGTACGCGCCTGCAGGCCCTGGGCGGACGCTACGCCGAGCATGCCGAGGACTACAGCCTGGTGATGCTGCGCGAAGCGAAGGCCGCGGGCATCACCCGGGTCGACCAGATCGTGGCCAGCAATCCCAGCGCCGGCCGTGCGGCGGGCGAGACACTGTTCCTGGTGCAGGGCAGCCCGGGCGATCCTGCGGCGCTGCGCGCAGGGGTCAATGCGGCCGAGGTGCGCGAGACCGCAGTGGAATCCAGCCTGCGCCAGCTGCAGCAGCAATCGCGCGAACAGGCTGCACCTGTGCCCGCGCCGGCACAGCAGCAGGAAGCGCCGGCGATGGGAGGGCGTTGATCGATGATCCGATCGCAGCTGACGCCGAGCGTTCCATTGATGCTGCTGCTGGCCTGCAGCGCCTGCGCGCCCGCTGGAGAGCGCGTCGCGCCGGTGGCGCCCACTGCCAGCTCGGCCGCGAAACCGGAGACCCCGCCTGCGCAGACCCTTCCCACGGATCGCGGACTGCCCGCATTGCCCAAGGCTTCCGGCAGCGTCCATCCCGGCGGCCGCTACGCTACGTTGCCCGAACCTGCCAGGCAGGTGCTGGCGCAGTTGAAGTGCAACGTGGAGAGCGCCAGCAAGGTGCAGGTGCTCTCCATTCCCGCGCAGGATGGCCAGCAGGATTTCATGGTTACTGATCGCAGCGGGCCGCGTTTCCGCTATTGGATGCGGTCGTTCTCCGGCAGTGGCGGTATCACCGGCTATCTGGTGCAGCTGCAGGGCTGCCCGGCAACCACCACGGGCATGCGCGCCTACATCGCACAGGGAGCCGCACCGCTGCAGGATGTCACCGCATCCATCCTGGCGCAGGCCGGGTTGCCCGATGCGGCGACCATGACGGCCTACGAGGACAAGGGCGCGGGCGATCTGTTCGCCTTCATCGGCGTGCTGGACAAAGTGCCCGTGCTGCGTTGGGTGGCCGAAGCCGACCCCGAACAGCCACTGACCGCCGATGCACGCAGCTTCGACCATGGCAATGCCATGCACGGCGGTTTCCTGCGCTGGAACCAGGATCACTTTGAAGTGTCCAGGACCGTGCCGGCCGGGTTATGGCCCTGCGATGACAGCCCGCTATTGCCGTGCCAGGGCGACCCGTTCGTGACCGGGCGTTGAGGCATCGCGCGCATAGAAATCGGCAATGCGTGGAATGAACTGCTGTGGATTGGCACCGACAAGATTGGTCAGTACCACCACCGCCACGCCGCGCTCGGGATAGACCACGAAGGCCGAGCGCGCACCGCCGATACCGGCCACCTGAAGGTCGGGCGATGCGTGCAACACCGGCCAGCCACCCGCCCACGGGCCGGCACGGCCATCCGCCAGGCGCTCTACGCTCCACATCCGCCGCAGGGCCGTCTCCGGCAGCAGGCGGCCTTCGGTCAGCGCGACCAGCCAGCGCGCGGTGTCGTCGGCGGTGGTGAGGATGCCGCCACCCGCCCACAGCGAAGGCGGTATGTCGTAGAACCAATGCGACAGGCGGGACGGCGCATCTACATCGTCGGTGGCACGCGGGGCCAGGCTGTACATCGTCGCAGCATCCGGAATCAGGTCGTAGCTGTCGCCGAAGGTGGTGCGGGCCATCCGCGCGCTGCTGAACTGGCCGGTGGCGAGGAAACGTTCGTAGGGCATGCCGGATTGCTGCGCGATGATCCGCGCCAGCAATACGTAGTTGGTCTGGTTGTAGGCGAAGCGCTGCCCAGGCGCCGCTTCCAGCGGTCGAGCTGTCACCGCCGCCCATGCCTGTGCTTCGGAACCTCCGCCCAGCAGCCCGTTCGCATCAAGGATGTCCGGAAGGCCGGAGGTATGCGCCAGCAGCTGGTGTACGCGTACGTCTCTCCACGCTGGCGGAAGATCACCCAGATATCGCGAGGCCGGCGCGTCCAGATCCAGCTGCCCTTGCTGAGCCAGCTGCGCGGCAGCCACGCCGGTAAACGCCTTGGTGGCCGAATTGAGCGGGAAGCGGGTGTCCCGCGAGGCAAGCACGCCGTTCTCGACGTTGGCCAGGCCGTAGGCTTCGGAGAGCACGATCTGCCCGTCCTTGACCACCGCGACCTGCAGCCCGGGGATGCGCTGCTCCAGCATGATCTGGCGGATCAGGCGGCGGGTCTGGTCGTTGGCCTGGTCCTGGCTGGCAGAGACGGCGGCGAAGGGCAGGGCACTGATGAGCATGAGCACGACTCGGAGCGTTGGGCGGAACATGCGGAATTCCAGCGGGCGTTGCGAATCGGATGCCGACAGCGCATCGAAGGTTTAAACGCTCGGTGCCCTACCGTTCGTCGGCCCGTGACTTCCGGGGGGTTGACTACAGCTGTCGTCAAGCTGACAGTGGCGACACGTGTAGTCAAGGGAGTGGTGTCATGCGCGGCAAGACCATCGGGGACCAGGAACTGGCCCTGCTGCAGTACATCGATGAACATGCGCCGGCCAGTGTCGGCGAGGTCGCCAGTGGCTACGGCGAGGCCCGCGGGCTGGCCCGCTCCACTGTGCTGACGATGATGGAGCGCCTGCGGGCGAAGGGGTATCTTCAGCGCCGGCAACAGGACGGTATCTACCGCTACCAGGCCACCCGCGGCCCGCAGAGCGTGCTGCAGGGCGCGGTGGCGCAGTTTGTCGACAACACCCTGCAGGGCTCGGTGTCGCCGTTCGTGGCCTATCTGTCGCAGCGGCAGAAGGTCAGCGACAACGAACTGGCCGAACTGGAAGCGCTGGTCGCCCAACTCCAATCGCGTCGCCACGAGGGCTGAGCCATGGACACCACGATGCTGATCCCGATGCTGGAACGGCTGGGCTGGACCAGCCTGCAGACCGTGCTGCTGGTAGCCCTGGTATATGGCGTGTGCCGCGCGCTGCCGTCACTGTCGGCGGCGACCCGCTGCCGCCTGTGGTGGCTGGTATCGCTGCAGGCCGTGCTTGGCCTGTTCTGGAGCCAGCCGCTGCAGCTGGCCTGGCTGCCCGCACCGCAGGTGGTGGCGATGACCGCAACCGATGCGGCTGCCGACGTGGTCTATCCGCTGGCCCCGGAAGCCTCGGCGCAGCTGCTGGCGACGATACCGATGCCTGCAGCAGACACGCCAGCAGTGGCGTGGTGGGTCATCGCACTGGCCGGCCTGTGGATGTCCGGCGTGCTGTTGACGGCCCTGCGCACCTTCGGTGAGTGGCGTCGCTGTCGCGCGCTGCTGGCAGCGGCCTATCCCTGCGAGGACCAGGCGTTGGTGCAGGCCCTGCAGTTGGCTTCCGATGCACATGGTGTGCGGCCTGCGCCGCGGTTGTGGATGAGCACGCAGGTGGACGCACCGCAGCTGGTCGGTCCGTTCCGCCCGGTGCTGCTGTTGCCGGCGGGCGAGAACGCCCTGCAGGGCGACGCGCTCGACCTGGCCCTGACCCACGAACTGCAGCACCTGCAGCGGCGGGACCTGCAGTGGGGCCTGCTGCCTGCGCTGGCCCAGCACCTGTTCTTCTTCCATCCGCTGTTGCGCCTGTCGGTGCGTGAATATGCACAAGCGCGCGAAGAAGCGGTGGACGCAGCGGTGGTGGGCCAGCACGCTGCCAGCCGCCAGGCCTATGGCCGTCTGTTGCTGCAGCTGGGGGTGGCACCGCAGCCGCACCTGGGCGTGGCCAGTGCCGCACCGGATGCCACCAGCCTCAAGCGTCGCCTGCTCTCGTTGCAGCCACGCCGTGCCTGCCCCCGCATCCTGGCGATGGCGTTGACGGCGGCCGTGGTACTGGTGGGTGTGGCGCCGATGCGGCTGGTCGCTGCGCCGGTACCGCCGGCACCGCCCGCGCCACCGGCGGCACCCAAGGTCGTGGCGCCACCACCGCCGAAGGCTCCCAAGGCTCCGGCCGCACCGCCATCCGCCGCGGGCGTGCCGGCGGCCCCGGCCGCGCCTGCAGCACCGGCCGCGCCGGCCGAACCCGCTGACGCGACCGGGCCCGACGATGCCGATGTGGCCGATGTCGGCGACGCCACGGGCATGGCCGAAGACGATGAAGGCACGACGTCGGCCGCCACCTCCATCACCACCTACGGTCGCCTGGACCTGGGCAGGTCGCCCCGGGAGGCCTTCGTTCTGGTTGATGGTGATTCGACCTTCGCCAACGGCGGCATGGACGACGTGACGGTGGCCCGCAGGCAGCTCGGCAAGGGCCCGGCGTTGTGGTTCCGCCAGGGTGACAAGCGCTACGTGGTGCGTGACCCGATGCTGATCCAGAGCCTGCAGCGTGCCTACAGCGGTGCCGTAGAGCTGGGCCGCCAGCAGAGCGAACTGGGCCGCCAGCAAAGCGTGCTGGGTCGCCAGCAGGGCGAACTCGGCAGGCAGCTGGGTGAAATGGGCCGCCTGCAGGGCGAGCAATCGCGCCGCATCGCACTGATCGCCGCCGAGGCCGCGCGCAGTGCGATGGCCGCGCATGACATCAACCGCGAGGCAGCGGCGGAAGCGGCAAAGGCGGCGCGGGGCGCGACCTACGATGTGGCCGTTGCCCGCGAGGCGGCACGTGAGGCCGCCGCACAGGCACGTCGTGCGATGCAGGACGTGGACAACGAAACCGCGCGCGCCAGCGACACCCGCGAGATGCAGCGCCTGGCCAGCCAGCAGTCTGAACTGGCCAGCCGCCAGGCAGCGCTGGGCAGCCAGCAGGCCGCGTTGGGCGAGCGCCAGGCACGCGTGCATGCCCAGGCGTCGCAACAGGCGCAGCAGGTGATCGCGCGCGCCCTGGCCAGTGGCAAGGCCGAGCGACTCTGATCGGTAGTGCCGGCCAGCGGCCGGCACTACCCTGGGGCGATCAACCGCAGCTGGCGCGCTCGATCCGGTTCTGCGCATCCACCTGCACCGTCACGCGGTCCTGGCGGAAGTCCATGGTCACCGCCATGCCCGGCTTGACCACCCGTGCACCGCGCGCGCCGCTGGCGGCCACCAGCTTCTTGATGGTGGCTTCGTCAGCCGTCTTGCCGGTGAAGGCCTCGAGCGCCTCCGGCCTGCATTCGTGCGCGGCGTCGGCCACGGGCGCCGGCGTGGGATCGGGGGCGGTGCTGCCGCCGGCGTGACTGCAGGCGGCCAGTGGCAGAATGGCAAGCAGGGCAAGCGGATTGAGGCGCATCGTCGGGCTCCAGGCGTGGATGGTGGTGGCAGTGTCACCGCTGCCACCGTCAGGGCATGTCAACGCGGCCCCGTGTGTCATTACCGCCCGACCAGCGCCAGTGTCTCGCGCTCGCGCTGTTCCTCGCGCACCAGCCGCTGCAGCAGCAGGGCCAGGGTCACCACGTCCTGGTGGTTGTGGTCGGCCACCCGGCGCAGGTTCACCGCATCGCCGCCGCGCAGGAAGCGCAGCCATGCACCGGGTGCTTCCGAGCCGGGCAGGTCGTCCTCGCGCACCACGCGCAGCAGCTGGCGTTCGATGGTGGACAGCTTGCAGTTCCCCCAGCTGCCGCGATAGCGACGGCGCGTGGGGTAGAGCAGGTCGACATGGTCCAGTGCGGTGATCGGGTCCGGCTGCCGGGCCAGCCGGTAGCGCGCCTTCAGCAGCGGCGCATCGTAGCTGCGGCCGTTGTAGCTGCAGAACACGGTGGACGGTTGCAGCCAGCGGGCAAAGGTGGCCAGCATCGCGTCCTCGGCGGCCATGGTGGCCATCAGCAACTGGCGGATGCGCAGGCCCTCGCCACGCTGCGGGCACACATGCCAATCGGCCGCGCCGATCATGAAGGCACGGGTGCCGGTGCCGCCGGCCAGGCCGGTGGTCTCGGTGTCGAAGAACAGCAGATCGCGTGCAGCCACGTGCTGGTCTTCGCGCTTGGCGAAGGCCAGCGACAGCGGGGCAGTTGGGATCGGCTGAGGTTGCAGCGATTCGATCAGGAACAGACCCGGCGCGATTTCCTCGCCCGGCAGCTGGCGATCCTGTGCGCTGGCACGTGCCGGCGTGGCGCCGCTCCGCGAGCGCATGCCGAGCAGGCGATGCAGGCTGCCCACTTCCGGCCGCCGCAGTTGGGCCGGTGTGTGTGCCGATGTGGCAGCCGCAGCACCTGTGGGCTTGTGGCGTATCTCCTGCTCGACCCAGGCGAACACCGAACGCTCGGCCGGTGGTTGCTGCGCATCGTTGGCGGCCGGTGGTGCCGGTGGCGCAGGGGCAACGTCCGACGCCGCCGGCGTGGCCGCTTTAGGGTCGCCGGCCTGCTTCCGCAGCAGGCGCAGCTTGTCCAGGCTCAGGCTCACGGTGCCAGCAGCTCCATCGGGTCGCGTGCGGACGCCACCACGTCGGGCACGTGCCGGCAGGCCTCGGCGTCGAACAGGTCGAGCACGCGCAATGCCAGCGCGCGTGGCGAGGTTTCATCCTCTTCCTGTGCAGCCAGCACCGGGCCCACGCAGGCCGGGCAGCCGGCCTTGCAGTCGCAGCGTTGCACCAGTTCACGCGCGCGCTGCACCAGCTCCGCCTGACGCTGCCACAACGGCTCGCTGAGGCCAACGCCACCGGGGAAGTTGTCATACAGATACACAGTGGGCACGAATTCCTGCAGCAGTTCGACCACGCCAGGATCACCCTCGCTGCCGCGCAACTGGCCACGGCCGCTCTGGTCGGCGATCGCAAACCAGGAACCATCGCCGTTGCCGACCGACTTCTGCAGGTCGCGCGCATCGGCCATCACCGCCACGGTGGCGACGATGTGCAGCGCATACGCCGCACCGAGGAAGCCATCGAGCGCATCCTGCCTGCTGGCGAAGGCGCGCAGCAGCAGTGCCTGCGGCAGCTGCCACCACACTGCGGTGGTGTGCAGTTCCTGGTCGGGCAGGTTCACCGGACCGTAGCCGATGTTTTCATGGGTGTAGTAGCGGATCTTCTTGTAGCCGGCCACGCGCCGCACCACGTGCACTTCGCCATGGTGCGAATCACCGCGCCCGGCCACGCCACCATCGAAGCGGTCCAGCACCTTGAGCTTGGTGAAGTCGATGCTGTCGGTGTAGTAATCCACATGCGTGCGGGTGACGTAGGCCTTGCGGCCCTCCCAGTCGAGCGTCTCCACCTGGTAGGGCGTGGACTGCACCATGTGGATGGCGCCTTCATACAGCGTGAGCGCAGCGGCGGAGTAATCGACCTCGGCGATGATCTGCTGGCGGCCGTCGCTGCGGTCGACCACCACGAAGTTGCCATCGGCCACCGCACGCAGGCTGACCGCGTTGGCCGGATAACTGTCGGCGATCCATTCCCAGCGCTCGCCTTCGCGGTGGATGACTTCGGTTTCGGCCAGCGCTTCCAGGAACACTTCCGGGTCGATCGGGCCGAAGCCATCGCCGACCCGGAACGGCAGTTCAAAGGCCGCGCAGCGAATGTGGTCGAACAGGATCAGCGGCTGGTCTGGCGCAATGCGCGCATGTTCGGGCGAGGCTTCGGCGAAGAAGTCCGGGTGCCGCACCACGTACTGGTCCAGCGGCTGCGAACTGGCCACCATCACACCGAGTGCGGGTTGCTGGCGGCGACCGGCACGGCCGAAACGCTGCCAGGTGGCGGCCACGCTGCCGGGGTAGCCATTGAGGATGACCACGTCCAGGCTGCCGATGTCCACGCCCAGTTCTAGCGCCGAGGTGCTGACGATGCCATCGATGTTGCCGGCGCGCATCGCACGCTCGGTCTCGCGGCGTTCGGTCGGCAGATAACCGCCGCGGTAGGCGCGGATGCGGGGCGGCTTGCGCGGGTCGTGGTCGAAGATGTCCTTCAGGTACTTGGTCAGCACCTCGACCATCAACCGGGTCTGCGCGAACACCAGGGTCTTCAGCCCGGACTTGATCGCGATGCGGGCGATGCGGTTGCTCTGCGAGCGCGCCGAGGCACGCAGGCCCAGGTCGGGGTTGATCACCGGCGGGTTCCACAGCAGCACCTGCTTCGGCCCGGTGGGCGCACCGGATTCAGTGATGGCAGTCACCGGGGCCTCGATCAGCGCTTCCGCATGCGCCTGCGGGTTGCCGATGGTGGCCGAGCACAGGATGAACTGCGGTTGCACGCCGTAGAACGCGCAGATGCGCTTGAGCCGGCGCAGCACGTTGGTGACGTGGCTGCCGAACACGCCGCGATAGGTGTGCACCTCGTCGATGACGATGTAGCGCAGGTTCTCGAAGAACTGTGCCCACTTGGTGTGATGCGGCAGGATGGCCTGGTGCAGCATGTCCGGGTTGGACACCACGATGTCGCCATGCAGGCGGATCGCCTGCCGCGCATCGCCGGGGGTGTCGCCGTCGAAGGTGAAGGCCTTGACGCCGAGATCGCCGGCACGATTGAGTTCCAGCAGCTCGGCCACCTGGTCCTGGGCCAGTGCCTTGGTCGGGAACAGGTACAGCGCCTTGGCCTTGTCCTGCATGGCCGCGCTGACCACCGGCAGGGTGTAGCACAGCGACTTGCCGCTGGCGGTGGGGGTGACGATGGCCACGTGCTCGCCGCGCTGGCTGGCCTCCCAGGCTTCGGCCTGGTGGCTGTAGAGCTGCTCGATGCCGCGTGCCTTCAGTGCAGCGGCCAGCGCCGGTGGTACCGAGTCGGGAACGGGCGCGTAGCGGCCTTCACGGCCGGGAATGGCGAAGCTGCCGGTGATGCGGTCCTGGTAGCGGCGCTGCAGGCGCGCGCTGAGCAGGGCGCCGTCGCGGGCGGGCAGGCCATCGCGGGTGGCGAGCTTCTGCTCGGCATCGGCGGTGCGCTTGGCGAGTTCGTAGGCCATGGAAGAGGGAGGGAGCCGGGACGGATTGCGAGGGGTCACATGGCACCACATCCGTGTCTCAGGATGTGAGACACCAGCATGGGAACGAGTGAACCGTTCAGTGCCACGGGGCGGGACGCTGCGCGATGTCCGCGTCAAGCGCGCGGCGGCGGAGCAGGAACTGCACGGTGCAGACCACGATCTGCACCGCGTGCCAGCCCGATGCCAGCACTGCGAGCACCCCCCAGCCATAGGCAGCCGCCCATGCAGGATCCGGACGGAGCGGTGGCATTCCGCCAGTGCCGAACACCAGCACGCACAGGAGCAGGCCCAGCCAGGCCAGATGCCACGACCCTCCTGTGGGCGGATAGCGCCGTCGGTCGCTGGCGAGGCACCATGCTGTCCCTGCGCCCAACACCCATCCATCACAGGCACGCACCTCCAGCACCATTGAGCGCCCGCGGGAGAATGCCGCAGCGTGCTCCCATTCCGCTGGAAGCTGCACACGCCGGTCATTGCCGAGCAACCACACCCGGGATGTCTGGGCAGTGCGTTGGTAGGCGCGCAGGCGTCCGCGAACCTGCAGCACGCGCTGAGCTGTCGCGGGGCTGTTGCGGCGAGGGAGTGCCAGCCAGGCCGCCAGCCCGGCGATGGCGAGCAACGGCATGGCCAGCAGCCCTGGGGCGCCAGCGGCGGCCCACAACGCCAGTGCGGCAATCACCAGCGGGGAAACGCGCAGGCCGGGTCCCCGTCGCATCGAAACTTCTTCGGGGGTCTCCAGGCGCTCGCCACAGACGCGGCTGGTGGCCGCATCCGGCCGTGCAGCAGCGATAGTGAAGCCATTGAGACGCACCACCATGGCCACGTTCTCACCCAGTACGACTTCAGCTTCATTGTCTTCCGAGACGTAGGGCCATGCCTGTCTTGGCACCAGCACGGGAATGCCACCCAGAAAGCCGTCACCGATCGGGAAGCTGTTCCGCCACGTCCCACCGGCGAAGGCGCCATGCAGCCGCTTCACCTGGTCGTCGTGGTCGCAGCCGGTCAACGCGCGCACTGGTGCCAGTGCCCTGTGTTCGTCCGCGTCCAGCGTCCGCAGCGTGCTGCCCCGGCGCAGCGAGGCGATGCCGGCGCGGACACGTGACGTCCATTCGACTGCGCCCGCGATGACCATCAGGCACACGACCGCCAGACCAACCAGTACTGCTGCGCGCGACATCAGCAGGCGACCTGCCGGCGCGGCAGGCGTGTGGAGGGAGCTGTCATCAGCGTGGGTCTTGACGGGAAACCCGCAGGATGCCGTCCCCATCCCACGGGGGGAATGAAGCTCATTGCAAACTTCAGTGTCCGGGCCGCGCAACGATGATGCGCGACACAGCCTGAATGCCCCCGCCGATGCCAACGAAATCTGAAGCCGGCATCCGTATGCTTGGGCGCTGGACGCAACCAAAGGGTGGATGGCTGTGGCACGACGTGGAACGCAGGGAGCACTCCTGGCCGGCATGCTGCTGACCGGCATCGTACAGGCGCAACAGGCTGCGCCGGTGGCGGTGCCCGATCCTGCACCCGTTCCCCCTGAAGATGCGCCGCCTGCCCCCACCGCACCGATCTCCACCACCTTGCCGCAGGACAACGTCACCACCCTCGGCGAAGTGCGTGCGCTCAAGCCCGATGACGAGCCGCTGGACCTGTACCGCTTCAAGAACCCGGTGAAGTTCGGCGATAACCGTTTCAGCCGCGACTGGAGCGAACCGCCATCGCCGGAGCAGGTCAGCATGGGCGGTGGCTACATCATGATGGGCGTGGTCAAGGGTGTGCTGGCGGCAGCCAAAGGCATCAACAAACTCACCGGCGGTCCCGACCAGATCCAGGCGGCCGTGGCGCGGCCACCGCCAGAGCTCAGTGCCGAACAGCAGCAGCGCGCGCTGCGGTTCTCACAGGAGCAGGATGCCGGCGACACAGCGCCAGTGAAGTAGGCCGGTATATCCTGCGGGCTCCCCCACCGGTAATGCTGTCATGTCTCTGCGTTCATTCTGCCTGCTGGCCGCGTTGCTGCCGGCCTCCGTGTTCGCGTCCGATATCGCCGATGGCGGCGCCTGCCGCAATGGCGCGTTCCCCTCCCAACAGAGCCGGTTCGCGCTGGCGCGGGTGGTCGATGCACCGCGTCTGTACCTGCTCGGCGACATGGAGGGCTGCCCCGCCAAGGGCGAACCGGCCTGCCGCCAGCGCAGCTATGTGGTCAACGGCGATACGGTGGTGACCGGTCGCGACCTGGGCCGTTACCGCTGCGCGTTCTTCCCCAACAAGGTGGGCGGCAGCGCCGGCTGGGTCGACCGCAGCAAGCTGCAGCCGTTGCCGGTGGCCGTGCCCACGCTGCAGGACTGGACGGGCCACTGGAAAGATGGCGACAACGGCCTGCGCATCACCGTGCAGGGTGGGCAACTGCACGTGGATGGCGACGCTTACTGGCCCTCCGCCAACCCCACGCCGGAACAGCGCCCGTATGGGCCGAACCTGGGCCAGGTGGAAGCGCGTGCCACACCGCAGGGTGCCGATGTCGAGTTCGCCGAGGATACGTGCCGGGTGCGTGTGCACTCGCTGGGTGAGGTGCTGATCGTGGCCGACAACAGCGAATGCGGTGGCATGAACGTGCGCTTCAATGGTGTGTATCGGCGCGCGGGGAAACGTTGAAGGACGCATGAGGGTGGGGCTGGTAGATCCACGCCATGCGTGGATGCCGTTCGCGATCCGATCGGTGGGGTCAGAACCCTTTCGCTGGCGAAAGGGTTCTGACCCCAGGATCAGCGCCGTCGCTCCAGCCACCACAGCAGCGATGCGCACAGCACGAACGCCAGCCACCACGGCCAGCGCGATCCCGGCACGGGTTGCATCAGCGACGCGGTTGCCGGGGAGCTGCCCGCCAGCGCCTGCGTGGTTGCATCGATCATTGCCTGCTGATGCAGCGCGGGCGCGTCCTTCGGGTCGAATGCATAGCGCCAGAGGGCAGCGTCGCCGTGCTGCAGGCGCTGCCAGCCCGCCTCGCGCGGCCACCAGCCCGCGCAGTGCAGGTCTGACGTCGCGCCATCGACGATCAGCGGCGTGCCTTCGCCGCGTGCGTTGAAGGCCTGCAGCGGCGCCTGCACGCCGCATAGCGCCTGCCGTTCGCCCGCCCAGCTGATCGGCTGTGGCGACCACAACGCCTCAGCGCTGCCCTGCGCCCGCGCCAGCGTGGCAACCACGCCGCTCCACAGTTCGCCGTGGCGGTCATCGCGGCCGGCAAGTACCCAGCGCCAGCTGTCGGTGATGGGCAGCAGGCCGATGCGGCCTTTGCCGGTAGCGCGCCAGCCACCGACAGCCTTGCCGGTGCGATCGTGCAGCAGCGCGGTGCTGCCAGGTACCTGCAGCGCCAGTGCTTCCAGTGTGGGCAGCGCGGCGTCGTGCGAACTGCGGTCTGCCTCTTCGCCGTAGCCGGTCGGCAGCGTACCCGCGGCGAGCGGGCCACGTCGTGCGGCGAGGACCGCGCTCTCGCCGTCGCCGGGAAGTTCGAGGACCTGGCTGCTGCCATCACCCCGCAGCGGCAGGCCCAGGTCGTGCAGGCGTTGGCGCGCGCTGGCCGAAGGGGCGCCCGCACTGCGTACCAGCACGCCCAGTCCTTCGCGCAGCGCCTGCCGCACAGCGGCCAGCTGGGCGGCATTCAATGCCGCCAGGCTGCGCTCGTCCAGCAGCAGCAGATCGCTGCGCGCCAGCGACGCCGCGTCCAGCGGCAAGGCCCCGTCGCCAACGCTCAGGCCGGCACCGGTATCGGCCTGCACCTGCACGCGGATGCCGGCATCGGCTGCCCAGCGGCGCAGGTACTTCAGTTCGGGGCCCGGCGCGCTGGCACGCACCTGCAGGCGCAACGGCGCCGCCGGCAGGGTCTGCTGCGGCACCGGTGCGCTGTCCACCACATGGCCGTCGGCATCGAGCAGGCGCAGCTGGAATACGCTGCGGCCTTCGGCGCGGGTGATGCCACTCAACTGAACGTGGCCGTCTTCGGCAACATCCGCGCGATCGACCAAGCTGCCGGCCGGGTCGAGCAGTTCCGCCTTTGCCCTGGCAACGCCACGCGCCTGTGCCTGTACCTCGAAGCGTGCGCCGGGCGCGGCGTCGGCCGGTGGCTGCAAGGCGACCCAGCCGCGCGGCGTCGCTGTCGGCTGCCAACGTACGTCGCGTGGCAGTACTGCGTCGCGGTCACGCGCGACCAGGCCGGCACCAACCAGCGTCAGCGTGGAGGCCGGATGCTGCCGCAGCGCGGTGGCCAGGTCGGGTACGCGCTTTGCGCCGGGCACATCGGCAGCTTCTGGCAACAGCCACAGCGGACCTTCGCTGGCCGGGAACGCGCCGGCCCTGCTGGCATCGATTCCGAGCACAACCAGCCCGCCTGCGGGTTGCTGGCGGGTGGGCGGCACCAGGCAGAAATACAGCAGCGTGGCGACGATGACCTGCAGCCCGATCACCTCCCAGCGGCGGCCACGGTGCGTGGTGTTGTTGCGCGACTGGCGAACGCTGGCGATCGCCACGATCACAGCGAGTGCCAGGGCGATCCACAGGTTCAGGCCGGAGGGGTTCATGGCTGCGCCTCCAGCGCGTCCAGGTAGCGCTGGCCCATCGCATCGGCGGCGCCGCGCCGCATCGCCTGCGGCAGTGGACGCTGCAGCGCCCGCCACAACTGAGCGCGCAGGCGCTGGCGGCAGTCGCGGCAACCGGGCTCGATGCGCAGCTGCTCGATGGCGGCAGCCAGATCCAGCGCATCGGGCAGGTAGGCGGCATTGCGCTGCTGCCAGGCAGCGAGTGCATCGAGGTCGGGCACGCTGGTGTCATCACCGAGGCGCTGCCAGGCTTCAACGATGGCCCGGTCGGGCGGGGTTCGGGCGGCCAACGGCAGTTCACGACTGGCCAGTCCGGTGCGATCACCGCCGAGGCGACGGCCTTCATCGATCGGTGGCAGCTCTGGCCCGACCCGCGCCAGATAGATGCGTTCGGCCTGCTGCACCTGCTTGATGAAACCCAGCGCCTTGTAGGCAAACGGCAACGCCTGCTCTGGCCGGCCCTGGCGCAGCTCGCCTTCGGCCGACCACATCTGGTCCAGCGCGGCCTTCAGCGTGGCCCGGGTCTGCGGGTCGAGCAGGGTCGCGGCCTCGGCATGGTCATGGGTGTGGCCGTATTCGGAGAGCACATCGGTGGCGCTGCCGAACACCGGTGGCGAATCGGCATTGGACACCTTGCCGCCGTGATCGTGGCCATGCTCATCGTGTGCCCCGGCCTCGGTGCCATGGTCGTGCTCGTGCTCGTCGTCGTGGCTGCCTGCAGCTGGCGCATCGCTGGTGGGCAGGTCGCTGGTCGGCGGCGGCTTCGGTGCGCCTTCGCTTTCCTCACCCAGGAACTGGCCGTAGCGCAGGCGCAGGATGCGCTGGTCGACACCGATCGCATCGCTGCGCTTCACGAAGTCCTCGGCAGCGAGGCTGCGTCGCTGCCGGATCAGCGCTTCGGCATCGATGATGATCTGCCGCTGGCTGCGGAAGTAGGCCGGCAGCGTCTTCTTGATGCGGCCTTCCAGTTCGGCACCGAGTGCAACCTCGGCGCTGGGCAGGCGCAGGATCACGCTGCTGCTGCGCCCGGCCTGCGGTGTTGGCGCGTGGTTGTCGCGTACTTCCAGCTGGGCGATGACATCGCTGCCGGGCTGCGCGCCCAGCGCAGCCAGGTCGAGGGTGTACGCGAAACGCCGTGCAGTCGCTTTGCCGCTGCCGGTGAGGCCGACACTGCGGCGAACGAAGGTGATGTTCTCGCCGCTGCCCCGGGTAATGGTGATCGACAGCGTTGCCTGCGTGGCCACGGCGTAGTCATCGCTGGCTTCGAAGCGCAACGACCACTGGCGTTGCCCGGGCGTGCCCAGCACCAGGGTCGCGGCGGGCTCCAGCACGCGCACGCTGGGCGCACGATCAGCGACCACATCCAGGCGATGCAGGTGGGTTTGGGCCAGTGCAGGTTCGCTCACCACGCGGTACAGCACAGGCACGCGCGCCACATCCTGCGCCAGCCACTGCCCATCCTGCTCGCTCAGCGGCAGCCGGCGGCCGTCGTGGAACTGCAGCCATGCCTTGTCCGGCGCGCGATCGAAGCGCAACGACCACGACAGCCGGCTGTCCGCGGCGACCTTGGCATCCAACGCGTTCTGGGTGCGCGTGGCCTGGCCGGTATAGGCCGGTGCGTCGATCCGCAGGCGGGTGGACTGAAGGTGCAGCGGGCCGGCGGCAGCCGTGCTGACAGGCGCCGATGTGCGGGCCGGCGCGGAGCCGGAGCCGGAACGTGGCCAGCCGAATGCCAGCGCAGTGATCGCCAGGCCTGCGACCCAGCTCAGGGCCAACGCCCTGCGCGGCCAGCGCGGACGCAGGTCCGGTGTCGCGCGCTCCAGCGTGGCCAGCACATGCGCGCGCTGGCGCTGCTGCAGCGGATTGAGCGTTGCCATATCGGCGAACAGCAGGTCGGCACTGTCCTCGCTGGCACCGTCGGCATCGAGCTGACGCTGCACCCACTGTGGGTCCAGCTGGCGAGCACGTGCCGTGGCGAGCGCTGCGCAGGCGAGCACGCTGACCGTGCCGACCACGCAGGCGATATCGAAGCCCGCCAGGCGCAGCGCCAGCGTCGTCGCGGCCAGCGCCCACGGCAGGCCCAGCAGCAGGGTAACGAGTGCACGGCGACGGCGTGCGCGTTGCCAGGCGTACTGCAGGGTGTTCATGCGGCCCCCCTGCGCCGGCGACTACTGGCCACCCAGCGCTCCAGCGCGAACAGCACCACGATGACCAGCAGCAACCACGTGGTTGGCTCACGCGCTGGGGGCGCTATGGCGGGCAGTGCGGCCCGGCGTGGTGCCTGGTCCTGTGCATCGCCGAGGCGCGGTGACGCTGGCGGTTGCAGGGCCAGCAGCAGGGCACGCGGCAACTGCGGGTCGCGCAGCGCAGCGTTGCCTGAGGCATCCCAGTCGCCGGGTAGTGACAGCAGGACGCCGTGGCCGATGCGCTGCTGCCACAGCAGTGGTGTGCCGTCGGCGTTGCGCAGCAGGATGCCGGCGCCGCGAGCAGGCTTGCCGGCGCTCACTGCACGACCGCCGTCGCGCAGCCACGCCTGCCAGCTCGCCGGCAGTGCATCGCTGCGGCTCCATACGCCGATCTCGCCGCGTTCGGGCAGGGCATCAACCGACAGAGGAGCGGGCGGCGCCTGCATGCCCCACGCGCGCTGCAGTGCGTTCACCCAGTGCTGGGCGGCGGCCGGCGCATCGCTGTGCACGCGCAGACGCGGCATCGTCGCGGCACTCGGTTGCGGAGTGGCCGGTATCGGTCGCGGCCGCCACTGCACTTCGCGCGACAGCTGCAGGCGGGCGCCATCCAGACCGGGCAGGGGATCGGGAACGTGCACGGTCAACGCGGTGCCGGCGGGCAACTGTGCATCCAGCTCACGCAACAGGCTGGGCAGCGATGCGCTGGATGCCGGCGGTGCCTGATCGATGCTGGGGAAGCCGGGCGCCAGCCAGTGCCAGTTGCCCGCTTCGGCGGTGCCGCGCAGTGCGGTCGCGTCCAGTCCGGGAGCCACTACCGTCCAGGCAGTGGGGACCGGGGCAGGGCCGACCAACGCAGGGCGCGCCAGCAGCATGGCCAATGCAGCCAGCAGCAACAGGCGCACCAGCAGCAACGGCCAGTCATCGAAACGGATGCGCTGGCGCGGGCGGATCTGTGCACGCAGCCAGAGCAGCGCGGCGAAATCCAGCGGCGTGTACGGATGGCGCCGGGCCAGATGGATCAGCAGCGGCAGCAACCACGCAGCGAGCGCGGCCAGGCCCAACGGGAACAGCAGGGTCATGCACCGCCCCCACGACCGAACAGCACCTGCAGTGGATGATCCAGCGGCTGGTCGAGCCAGCCAGTGGCACTGGCGATGCCGCTGGCCTGCAGGCGCGACTGCAATGCGTTGCGTGCGTCGGCGAAGCGCTGCAGGTAATCGGCGCGGATCGCCGCGCCATCGCCCAGCAGTTCCTCGCCCGTTTCCGGATCGCGGAAGCGATGGCCGGCGTCGAACGGGAAATCGCGCTCGTCGGCGGTGAGGATCTGCAGCAGTGCCACTTCACGGCGTGCGCTGGCCAGTTGCTCCAGCAGCACGATGCAGGCCGCGTCGAAGCCATCACCCATCGCCAGCAGCAGGTCGCCCGGACGCACACGCTCCCACAGCGGGCGCAGGCGATCGGCTACGGGCCAGCCGCCGCGCGCATGCAGGGCATGCAGTTGCAGATGCACGCGGTCACGCTGGCGTGCGCCGTTCGCTGCGGGCACCAACTGCAGTCCATCGCCATTGATCGCCAGCAGGCCGAAACGGTCGCCCTGCTGCAGCGCCAGTTCCACCACGCAGGCGGCCACGCCGCGCATGTGATCCAGGCGCGTGCGCTGCGGTGCCGCGCGATCGGCCTGGCCGGCCGAGGCGGTAGCATCGAGCAACAGCCAGACCGTGATCGGGCTTTCGCGTTCGGATTCGCGCACGAAGAAGCGGTCCGAACGCGCGTACAGCTTCCAGTCGATCTGGCGCAGCTCGTCGCCCGGTTCGTAGGCCCGGTACTGGGCGAACTCGAGGCCGGCACCGCGGCTGCGGCTGGCGTGCTGGCCGATGCCACTGGCGCCGCTGGCCAGGCGCGGCCGCAGCCGCAGCAGGCGCAGGCGCGCACGCAGTTCCGGAGGCAAGGTCAGCGGGGTACCGGCGTTCACGCGTGGCTCAACCCGGGAACGGCACGGCCTGCAGCAGGGCGGCGACCACGTCGTCGGCACGCTTCTGCTCGGCCTCGGCGGCGAACGACAGCAGCAGGCGATGGCGCATCACCGGTGCGGCCAGTGCCTGCACGTCCTCGCGGGTGGCGGCGAAGCGGCCCTGCAGCAGTGCGCGCGCTTTTGCCGCGAGCACCAGCGACTGGCCGGCGCGCGGACCGGCGCCCCACTTCACCCATTGGTTGATCGCCGCCGGGGCGCCTTCGCCTGGCCGGCTGGCGCGCACCAGGCGGGTGATCCAGGCCAGCACGTCGGGGCTGACATGCACCTGCCGCACAGCCGCCTGCAGGGCGATCACCGCCTCGGCATCCATCACTTTCGGCACCGCGTCGGTGGCACCGCCGGTGGTCTGTTCCAGGATCCGCCGCTCCTCGTCTTCGCTGGGGTAATCCACCAGCACGTGCAGCAGGAAGCGGTCCAGCTGTGCTTCTGGCAGCGGGTACGTGCCGGCCTGCTCGATCGGGTTCTGCGTGGCCAGCACGAAGAACGGCGCGGGCAGCGCGTAGGTGGTTCCGGCGTAGCTGACGGTGCGTTCCTGCATTGCCTCCAGCAGTGCGGCCTGGGTCTTGGGCGGGGTGCGGTTGAGTTCGTCGGCCAGCAGCAGGTGGGTGAAGATCGGGCCCTGCTGGAAGCGGAAATGGCGATGGCCGGTGCCATGGTCTTCCTCCAGCAGCTCGGTGCCGAGGATGTCACTGGGCATCAGGTCGGGGGTGAACTGCACGCGCCGGAACTGCAGTTCCAATGCCTGGCCGAGCGAGCGTACCAGCAGGGTCTTGCCGAGCCCGGGTGCACCCTCCAGCAGGCAGTGGCCGCCGGCCAGCAGGCCGATCAGCAGCTGCTCGACCACGGTGTGCTGGCCCACTACCGCGCGTGCGAGCGCGACGCGCAGTTCATCCAGGCGCGGCAGCAGGGAATCGAGGTCGGAGGAATTCATGGGCGTGCAGGTCCTGTCAATTGTTCAACGCGTACATCACGATGTTGACGCCAAAGCGGGTGTTGTCTTCGGCCAGGAAGCGCTTGTTGCGCCAGTCGTAGTCCCACTCGCAGCCATAGTCCTTGTTGCTGTAGAGCAGGCCCAGCCGACCATCGACCTCGATGCCCTTCAGGTAGTCGTGCACCAGGTCGTCGCCCCAGCCGTTGAGTTCGAAGCTGGTGGCAGGCGGACCGTCCGGGAAGCGAAAGAAACTGCGGTACAGCGCGTGGCTGTTGGGCAGTTTCTGCAATGCCTTCGGACCGAACAGGCGGCCCATCTGTGCCTCGAACGAGGTGGCGAACAGCCCGTCGATGTCATGGTTGCAGTCATCGACAAAGACGAAGCCGCCATTGCGCACGTAGCGCACGAAGTTCTGCCGTTCGGCGGCGTTGAACTCCACCAGCGTGTGCCCGGCCAGGTAGCAGAACGGCGCTTCCAGCATGCGCGGGTCGGCCAGGGCCACCACGTGTTCCTGCGGGTCCACGCGCAGCGATGTGTAGTCGATCAGCGAGGTGATCAGGTTGGATGGCATGCGCGCGTCCACGTCCCAGTCACCGGAGTCGTACTGCAGGCGGGTGAACCAGAAGTCGTAGCGCGAACTGCGCGGGCCTGCCTGTGCCCAGGCCGGCAGCGCCGCCGCCGAAGCGGCAGCGGCCAACCAGCGCAGGCAGGCCCGGCGATCCATCAGACCGCGTCGGACAGCGAGGTGAAGGTGAAATCGCGCAGCTTCATCGGCGGGATCATCATCACGTAGCTGGATTCATCACCGGCCACCCGCACCGGCTTGCCCAGCTCTTCGATGTTGTTGAGCATGATCACCGGCGACTCGTTGAAGCGGAAGTTCTTCACCGGATGCTTGATCTGGCCGTTCTCGATGTAGAAGGTGCCGTCGCGGGTCAGGCCGGTCAGCAGCACGGTCTGCGGATCGACCATGCGGATGTACCAGGTACGCGTGACCAGGATGCCCTTCTGGGTGCCGCGCACCAGCTCGGCGGTGCTCTTGTCGCCACCGCTCATCAGCAGGTTGCCCGGCGAGGCCTTGGCGGTCTTGCCCTGCTTCTGCGCCCAGAAGCGCGAGTAGTCCAGATTGGCGATCCTGCCGTTCTCGATGATGGCCATGCGTTCGCGCGGCAGCCCTTCGTTGTCCCACGGCAGCACCGGTGCATCCGGATGCCACGGGTCGGCGATCATGGTCACGCGCGGATCGTAGACCTGCTCGCCCAGCTTGTTGCCGCCGCCCTTCTTCGACAGGAAGCTGCGGCCTTCATCGGCCGAGCGTGCACTGAAGAAACTCATCATGAAGCTGATCAGGCCTGCCGCTGCGGCCGGCTCCAGGATGACCGTGTACTTGCCCGGTTCCAGTGCCTTGGCTTCGGCCGATTCGGTGGCCTTGCGCATGGCGATGCGGATGTCCTGGTCAGCCTTGAAGTCCGCCGCGTCCTTCAGGTTGCGGCCGACCCAGCCCGAACCGCGGCCATCTTCGGTGCGCACAGTGCAGGTGTAATCGAAGTTGGTGGTGCGCTGGTAAGCGAAGTTGCCGTTGCTGTTGGCGGTGGCCTGGAAGCCCTGGCCGTCCTCCAGGAAGCCGGCGGCGACCAGGCCGTGGCCGCGGCACGGGGCGATCGAATCGGCAGCAACCTTGGCACGGAAGGCTGGATCGATCGCGGCGGTGGATTCGCTGAAGGTCGGGCTGGCGCGGTAGCTCTGCTTGCCGATGGCCGGCATGAACTCCGGGTTCTCCGGGGCCAGGCGGGCCAGGTCTTCGGCACGGCGTACCACGCGTTCCAGCGCGGCGTCGTCGAACTCGTTGATCGAGGCAGTGCCGACGCGCTTGCCGAAGGCGACGGTGACCGCCAGCT
Source organism: Stenotrophomonas sp. YJH_SMC_53 (assembly GCF_059369995.1). NCBI lineage: Bacteria > Pseudomonadati > Pseudomonadota > Gammaproteobacteria > Lysobacterales > Lysobacteraceae > Stenotrophomonas > Stenotrophomonas sp. YJH_SMC_53. The sequence continues at coordinate 156,318 of NZ_JCAFTF010000010.1, forward strand.
CGGTGTTGTCGACGATGCCACTGGTGGAGACATTGTTCAGCGCGAAACGGATGTTGCCGCTGATCGCGCCGGCCAGCACGGCGGTGCACTCGTCGGCCTTGGACAGGGCGATGACCTTGTCGAGGATGGCCTTGGCCTGGGCTTCGGTGAAGATACTCATGGTGTAAGGGCTCCTGACCGGTCAGCCGAGGCTGCGTGCGGTGTTGATGACGTTGATGCCGTTGAAGCGCGCGGTCGACGAACCGTGCGAGACCGCCGAGACCTGTCCCGGCTGGCCCTTGCCGTCGAAGAACGAACCGCCCAGGCGGTAGTCACGCTCGTCGGCCACGGCGGTACAGGCGTTCCAGAACTCCGGCGTGCGGATCTGGTAGGCCACGTCTTCCAGCATGCGGGTGATCTGGCCGTTCTTGATCTCGTAGAACAGCTGGCCGCCGAACTGCGCGTTGTAGCGCTGCTGGTCGATCGAGAACGAACCGTCACCGATGATGTAGATGCCGTTCTCCACGTCCTTGATCAGGTCCTGCACGCTCAGCGGCTTCTTGCCCGGTGCCATCGACACGTTGGCCATGCGCTGGAACTGCACGCTGGACCACGAGTCGGCATAGCAGCAGCCGTCGGACTCGGTCTTGCCGAGGATGTGGGCCTGGTCGCGGATGGTCTGGTAGTCCACCAGCTTGCCGTTGCTGATCAGGTCCCAGCGCTTGCACTTCACGCCTTCGTCGTCGTATGCCACTGCGCCGAGGCTGCCCGGCTGGGTCTTGTCGGCGAAGATGTTGACCAGCTCGCTGCCATACTGGAAACGCTGTTCGCGCTTGTCCAGGGTGGCGAAGCTGGTGCCGGCGTAGTTGGCTTCGTAGCCGAGCACGCGGTCCAGTTCCAGCGGGTGGCCAATCGACTCGTGGATGGTCAGCCAGGTGTGCGACGGGTCGAGCACCAGGTCGTACTTGCCCGGCTTCACCGACGGTGCCTTCAGCTTTTCCTGCGCCTGCCGGGCGGCGGCGATGGCGTCTTCCTTCATGTCGTAGGAAGAACTGTAGTTGACCACGCCATTCGGGCTGACCACCTTGCCCGCGGCGGCGCCGTCCAGGTATTCGTAACCCAGGCCCATCGGCGAGGACAGGCCCGATCGGGTGCGGAACTTGCCGCTGCTCTTGTCGATGGCGGTGACCGTCATCGGCGCCCAGATGCGGTGCACGTCCTGGTCGATGTAGGAGCCATCGGTGGAGGCGAAGTACTTCTGCTCGTTGACCAGGAACAGCATCGAGTTGACGAAGCTGGCACCGGCGCCCATTGCGGCGGCGTTGACGTCCAGCAGCAGGCCGACCTTGTCCTTGATCGGCACCTCCATCGCATTCTTGCGGATCGGCGTGCGCCAGCTCACCTCACCCACGCCCGGTGCCTTGGCCAGCTGCACCGGTGCGGTCTGCACGCCGGCATTGGCCTTGGCGATCGCCGCCGCCTGCTGCGCGGCCCTGGCCACGTCGGCGGTACCCAGTGCGTTGGTGGCGGCGAAGCCCCAGGCGCCGTTGACGATCACGCGGATGCCGACGCCGGTGGACTCGGTGTTCACCACGTTCTGCACCTTGTCCTCGCGGGTGATCACGAACTGCCGCAGGTAGCGGCCGATGCGCACGTCGCAGTAGGTGGCACCGGCCTGGCGGGCGGCGGCCAGCGCCGCATCGGCCAGGCGCTTCTTCAGCCCCAGGTCCAGCGTGCTCTGCAGTTGCTCGGCGGCGATCACCTTGCCGAAGAAGGAGGGCACGATCAGCCCGCCCGCGGTAAGCCCGGTCAGGGCCAGGAAGTCACGTCTTTGCAAGGCTGCTCTCCATGTCGAAGGATGGGTGGCTCAAGCGCCGAGACTGCGCGCGGTGTTGATGATGTTGATGCCGTTGAAGCGGGTGGTGGACGAACCGTGCGAGACCGCCGAGACCTGGCCCGGCTGGCCCTTGCCGTCGAAGAACGAGCCGCCCAGGCGGAAGTCGCGTTCATCGCAGATGGCGGTGCAGGCACTCCAGAATTCCGGCGTGCGGATCTGGTAGGCCGCATCCTCGACCATGCCGGCGATCTTTCCGTCCTTGATCTGGTAGTACAGCTGGCCGCCGAACTGCGCGTTGTAGCGCTGCTGGTCGATCGAATACGAACCGCGGCCGTGGATGTAGATGCCGTTCTCCACGTCCTTGATCATGTCCGCGACGCTGAGCGGTTGCTTGCCCGGCGCCAGCGAGACATTGGCCATGCGCTGGAACTGCACGCTGGACCAGGAATCGGCATAGCTGCAGCCATGCGATGCATCGCGGCCGAGGATGTGGGCTTCATCGCGGGTGGCCTGGTAGTCGACCAGGATGCCGTCGCGCACCAGGTCCCAGCGCTGGGTCTTGACGCCCTCGTCGTCGTAGCCGACCGCACCGAGGCTGCCCGGCTGGGTCTTGTCGGCGAAGAAGGTGACGATGTCGCTGCCCCAGCGGAAACCGGCATCGCGCTTGTCCAGCGTGGCGAAGCTGGTTCCGGCGTAGTTGGCTTCGTAGCCGAGCACGCGGTCCAGCTCCAGCGGGTGGCCGACGTTCTCGTGGATGGTCAGGAACAGGTTGGACGGGTCCAGCACCAGGTCGTACTTGCCGGGCTTCACCGACGGCGCCTTCAGTTTCTCGCGCGCGTGGCGGGCGGCCGCAATGGCGTCCTCGACCGGGTCGTAGGAATCGCGGTAGGCGGTGATGCCACCGGGCAGCTGCACCTTGCCGCGCGCATCGCCATCGAGGAACTCATAGCCCATGCCCATCGGCGAGGACAGGCCGGCGCGGGTGCGGAACCTGCCGCTGGCCTTGTCGATGGCGGTGGCGGTGAACGGCAACCAGATGCGGTGGATGTCCTGGTCGATGAACGAGCCGTCGCTGGAGGCGAAGTACTTCTGCTCGTTGACCAGGAACAGGGTGGAGTTGATGTAGTCGGCGCCCGCATCCAGCGCAGCGGCATTGAGGGCCAGCAGCAGCTCGACCTTGTCCTGGATCGGCACCGCCATCGCGTTCCTGCGGATGGGCGTCTGCCAGCGCACTTCACCGACGGGCGGCGTGGGTGCCAGTTGCACCGGGCGGGTCTGGATGCTGGCGTTGGCGCGGGCGATCGCCGCAGCCTGCTCGACCGCTGCGCGCACGGCGGCCTCGGTCTGCTGATGGGTTGCAGCAAAGCCCCAGGCACCGTTGACGATCACCCGCACGCCCACGCCGGACGATTCTCGGTTGGTCACATTGCCGACCTGGTGCTCGCGGGTGATGACCGACTGGTTGAGGTAGCGGCCGATGCGCACATCGCAGTAGCTGGCCTTGGCCGTGCGTGCGGTGGCCAGCGCGACCTCGGCCAAGCGCCGGCGCTGGGCGGTATCGACCGGCGCCAGCAGCTGCTCGGCGGCGATGGCACGGGAATGCGGCAGCAGCAGGCCGGCCAGGCCCAGGCCGGAAAAAGCCAGGAACTCACGTCGTTGCACAGCGTTTCTCTCTCTCGCTTGCGTGCGGTCGGCAACGCGCCGGACCGATCACGTCAACTCCTTGACTTTCGCCAGCGCGGCGCAACCGGGCAAGTGACTGCAGTCATGGTTGGGTGGGTTTCGGCAGGGTTTGCAGCCCTGCACCTGCTTCAAGCCAGGGCAACGTCAACGTCAAAAGCGGGCATTCCGTGAGTGGGCGGGGCGGTGTCGGATTGCGGGGACGCCGTGAATCCGTCCATGGGGGCTCGGCAGCCGCATCCATGCGGCTGACACCCCGCAATCCGACACCGCCCCACCTCTGACAGATTCCTGCGGCTGTTGGTAGGTGTCGACCTTGGTCGACACGATTTTTCTGTCAGATATCGAAATGAATCCGGGGTCAGATCCGTTTTCCTGCGGAAAACGGATCTGACCCCAAGAGCCGTTCCAACAGACCGCAGGAAACTGTCGAAGGCGGGGTGGGTCCGGTGGCAGGGGTGTGAGCGGCATGGGCCCGAGGCATGCCGCGGGCGGGTTGGGCAGGACGCCCAACCCCGGTCTTGCCGTGTGCGCAGGACGGCGCACACGAGCAAGGCGCGGCCAAGCCCCCAAGGTGAAGTGACCCCCAGGAGTTGGACGCCAGATCCAACCTCCGAGGGATACATGAACAGATATGACGCGCGCTTCAAGCTGCAGGTTGCCAAAGAGGCCTGCAAGACCTCCACATCGATCAAAG
>NZ_JCAFTF010000011.1:0-126740 GCF_059369995.1 Stenotrophomonas sp. YJH_SMC_53
CAAGTACTACAACCAAGAGCGAATCAGATTGAAATTGAAGGGACTAAGCCCGGTAAAGTACCGGGAACAGGCCCAAGCAGCCGCCTGACCCCACCGTCCAAGTCTCGGGGGTCACTTCAAGGACGGGTTTACGGCGTCCCCCGCAACCGGGCCCACCCCGCCAACCCACGGAATGCCAGCTTTTGACGTTGCTCTGGCTCAGGCTCCGGCTCCTGCGGGTGCAGGGCTGCAAGCCCTGCAGACACCCCCTCGTGCACAATGGAGCCGACCCCGCCTGGACACCGTCCTGATGTCGAGCAAGCCGCATTCAGAAGCCTGCGAGCGCAACCGCGAACCCATCGCCACCGCACTCGACCCGTGGATGGGCGACCGCCATCGGGTGCTGGAGATCGGCAGTGGTACCGGCCAGCACGCAGCCTTCTTCGCCGAGCGCTGGCCGTGGCTGCGCTGGCAGCCCAGCGACCATCCGGACCATCTGCCTGGCATCGAGGCGTGGCGCGCCGAGGCGGCTCTGCTCAACCTGCTGCCGCCCGTGGCGCTGCAGGTGGAACTGCCGCCGGCAGTGGGCCTGACCCTGCCGGAGGGCAGCTCGTTCGATGCGGCGTTCACTGCCAATACCCTGCACATCATGGGTTGGGAGCACGTGCGGGCGCTGTTCGCCGCGCTGCCGCCGCTGATGCGCCACGGTGCGCTGCTGGCGGTCTACGGCCCGTTCAATTACGGCGGCCGCTACACCAGCGACAGCAACGCGCAGTTCGATGCCTGGCTGAAGGCGCGCGACCCGCGCAGCGGTATCCGCGATAGCGAAGCGGTGCAGGCGCTGGCGGCGGACAACGGGTTCACCCGGTTGGGTGACGTGGCAATGCCGGCCAATAACCGGCTATTGCTGTGGCGGTTGGGGTGATCAGGTAGCGGATTGTTCGAATTGCCGCAGGCAGTGCTGGCAGCTTGCACTGATGCCATCCACTAAACGTTCCAGAACCGGGTGGCGCATGCCCTCTGCCTGCAGTTCCGCAAGCAACGCCCGGGCGATGCCGGGCAGCTGTGTTGCCATGTCGAACAGGCCCGACAGTGCTTTCTGCGGGTCCAGCGTCATTCCATCAGCGGTGGCCTCCCAATCCGCCAGGCGGACATCCCACCAGCGGTAATGGCTGCCGATCTTCATGGCCATCTTGATCTTGCGTTGCTGCAGGTGTGCATAGGGCAGTGCACTTGAGATGTCATACAGCGGGGCAAGGCGAACGTTTCCTTGTGCGCCGATCAGCAGCGAATAGTTCTTGGCATGCGCGTCGGTGCCGCCAATGAGATAGTTGAACTGCAGTGCCTGCAGCAGCCTTTCGACATCCGCTCGCGGCTTGCTGGAATGTTCCCAAAGCACGCGCGCCAGATCGGCCGGCCCCGGTCCGCCTTGGTTCTGGTACTTGATGTGTGGCATGACACCCAGCGCTTGGCAGAAGTCTTCCTGGTGAACGCGTTGCCAACCCTGTGCTGTTCGTACGCGGTCGAAGCGCGTCACCGCAATGGCCTGTGCGTCCTCCATGCAGATCATTTCAGTGGACGCAGCCGACATGCCGAGTTGACTGGCCAGGCGCAGACAGAAGACCTCGTTCTCCACGAATCCGTCATAGTCGCCACTGGGGGGTTTGAGGATATGCGTGGTGGGGATGCGACCGGCCGGAATTGCCCAACCTCCGTCGTCGCGTTGCATCAGGGCGATCTTCGGTTGCGCCCCGGCCAGGCTGAACTGGCCGACATCATCGGGTTGCCGCGCTGCAATCTGGTCCACTCGGATCCGCTGAAGGCGCTGGGCGACCTCATGGAGGGACAGCGCCTCCTGCCGATCGTCCTCACCGGCAAGTACGGCGGCGAGCCGTTCGCGTCGTACGAACTGGACCGCACCGGCACAGTCTTCACCGACATGTGACAGCAATGCGACCGGGTTGCGGGACGAAACTTGGAACCGGGAAGCCCATCGCTGCAGAAGGGCCTCGTTGTCGGGCAGCAGCCCCCACAGGACCGCAGAGAGCGTGGCAGCGGGCGCGCTGTTCTCTGTCAATGGAAGTGCAAGTGACAAGGGATAGGCGCCCGGCGTCTGGCGCCAACTGTCTGCATACCGGAATGTCGGATGGCCATGTGCATCCTGTCCCAGGTATCCAGCCAGTCTGTTGGAAAGGAGTACGTTGAGGTCCATGCGGGAGGCACGATGTCCGGGAGGAAGGGGCTGTCAGACGGCCTTGTGGGGCTTTCTACGCCCCAACGTCATGGCAGTCGCGCGGTGCTCGTCCGGGCGCAGCCCGTTGCCATCCACGATAGTGTCGATATCAGGCAGTTCCAGAGGCATTTCCGACGATGCAGCGGAGGAGGCCATTCCCTCGACAGTGCCCGTAGCCAGTATCAGGCCGAGGACGTTGAGCGTCCGCAGCACCAGTTGCAGCTCCACCCGTGGCTTGCCCTTCTCCATTTCGATGACCCATTGCCGACTGACGCCTACGCGTTCGGCCAGCTGGGCCTGATCCCAACGGAGTGCTTTGCGACGCTGGCGGATGACCAGGCCCAGGTCTCGGGACGTTCGCAGGATGTCCATAGGCGGAATGTATGCGCTCGGCAACATTTAATCAAAAGTCGCCGTTCGATAACATTTCGAGAATGTCATGGAACGGCGACAATTTCTGAAATGTCGACGTTCGCTGGCATGGATCGCCAGCGCTTCCGGCTCTAGATCCTTTCGGGCAGTCGGCCAAGGGCCGGTAGGGCCCTGCTGCCGGTTACGCCACCTGCACGATATGCAGCGCCTTCGGATTGCGCCACTGCGCCAGCAGGGCCGCTTCGCGCGCCTTGGCCTGCTCGAAATGCGCTTCCTTGACATGGCCGAAGCCGCGGATGTGCTCGGGAATGCTGGCAATCTCCACCGCCAGCGACAGACGGTCATCCTCCAGCCCGTCCAGCAGCATCTGCACCGTCGCCTCGTAATCAGCAATCAGCTTGCGCTCCATGCGGCGCTCCTCGGTGCGTCCGAACACATCGAAGCGGCCGCCACGCAGGAACTTCAGCTTCGCCAACAGACCGAAGGCCTTGAACATCCACGGGCCGTATTCCTTCTTCAACAGCCGTCCCTGCTCGTCCTTCTTCGCCAACAGCGGCGGTGCCAGATGGAAGCGCAGCTGGTAGTCGCCCTCGAACTGCTGCTGCAGGCGGCGCTGGAAGTCGCCGCTGGTGTACAGGCGCGCCACTTCGTACTCGTCCTTGTAGGCCATCAGCTTGAACAGGTACCGCGCCACGGTCTCGGTCAGCGCAGTGGAACCGCCGATGCGGTCGGCTTCGGTGGCGCGTACGCGCGCTACCAGGTCACGGTAGCGCTTGGCGTAGGCGGCATCCTGGTACTCGACCAGGAACGCGGCGCGGCGCTCGATCATTTCATCCAGCGAGCGCGACAGGCGGGCGTCGTCCAGCGGCAGGAACGCCACGTCGCCACCGTGCGAGGGCAGGCCACGCAGTTCGCGTTCGTCGCCGGTGTTGCGCGGTGCCGCAGTGGCACCCCATTCATTGCCCTCCCACTCGCCTGGCGGCAGCGGATGCAGCGGGCCCGGGGTGGATTCGGTATCGGTATGGCGGTTGCGCACCAGGCCGGCCGCCTGCTGCACGGCCTGCGGATCGACCACGGCCAGGCGGCCCCAGGCGAACGCCTGCTGGTTCATCGCCACGGCGGCGCCATTGAGCTCGATGGCGCGCATCAGTGAATCGAACGAGAGCGGCACCAGGCCCTGCTGCCAGGCATAGCCGAGGATGAACAGGTTGGCGGCAATGGCGTCGCCCAGCAGCGCGGTGGCCAGCTGGGTGGCATCGAGCAGCAGCGGCTCCTGGCCGCCCAGTGCCACGCGCACGCCGGCGATGATGTCGGCGGCGGGGAACTGCATGTCCGGGCGGGTGGTGAAGGTGCCCGGCATCGCTTCGTAGGTGTTCAGCACCACCTGCGAACGGCCGGCACGCACCTTCGACAGCGCCCAGTAATCGTTGACCACCACCATGTCGCAGCCCAGCACCAGGTCGGCCTCGCCAGCGGCGATACGCACGGCATGGATGTCTTCAGGGCGACGGGCAATGCGGATATGCGTGGTTACCGCGCCGCCCTTCTGCGCCAGGCCGGTCTGGTCGAGCACGGTTGCACCCTTGCCTTCCAGGTGGCCGGCCATGCCCAGCAGCGCACCGATGGTCACCACGCCGGTACCGCCGACGCCGGTGATCAGGATGTTCCAGGGCTGTTCCAGGCTGCCGCGGAGGGTCGGCGCCGGCAGGTTGTCCAGCAGCGTGGACGCATCGCGCTTGCTGCCCTTGCGCGGCTGGCCACCGTGCACGGTGACGAAGCTGGGGCAGAAGCCGTTCACACAGGAATAGTCCTTGTTGCAGTTGGACTGGTCGATCTCGCGCTTGCGTCCGAACTCGGTTTCCTTCGGCAGCACCGACACGCAGAAGCTCTTCTTGCCGCAGTCGCCGCAGCCTTCGCAGACCAGCGAGTTGATCATCACCCGCTTCTGCGGGTCTTCCAGCTTGCCGCGCTTGCGGCGGCGGCGCTTCTCGGTGGCGCAGGTCTGTTCGTAGATCAGGATCGAAACACCCTTCACTTCGCGCAGGCGCTTCTGCACTTCGTCCAGCTCGCTGCGGTCATGGAACTCGACGTCGCTGGGGAAGTGCTCGCGCTGGCCGGTCCACTTGCCGATGTTGTCCGACAGCACCACGATGGTGTGGATGCCTTCGGCACGCATCTGTCGTGCGATGTCCGGCACGCTCAGCGGACCGTCCACCGGCTGTCCACCGGTCATCGCCACCGCATCGTTGTAGAGGATCTTGTAGGTGATGTTGACGCCGGCGGCGACCGCCTGGCGGATCGCCAGCGAGCCGCTGTGGAAGTAGGTGCCGTCGCCCAGGTTCTGGAACACGTGCGGGGTATCGGTGAACGGCGCCTGCCCGGCCCAGGTCACGCCTTCGCCGCCCATGTGGGTGAAGGTGTCGGTGCTGCGGTCCATCCAGGTCACCATGTAATGGCAACCGATGCCGGCCAGCGCACGCGAGCCTTCCGGCACGTTGGTGGAGGTGTTGTGCGGACAGCCCGAGCAGTAATGCGGCACGCGCGGGAAGCTGGCGCGCGGCAACGCAAGCTCGGCTTCCTTCTCCTGCATCCACTGCAGCCGCTGCTCGATCGATGCGTTGTTGAAGAACTTCTGGATGCGGCGGCCGATCACGCCGGCGATGGTGGCCGGGGTCAGCTCGCCGGTGGACGGCAGGATCCATTCGCCGCTCTCGTCGTACTTGCCGACGATGGACGGGCGCTGGCCCCAGCTGGCCGGCCAGTTGAAGAACTGTTCCTTCATCTGGCGCTCGATGAAGGCACGCTTCTCCTCCACCACGATGATGTCTTCCAGGCCCTGCGCGAAGCGGGCGATGCCCTGCGGCTCCAGCGGCCAGGTCATGCCGACCTTGTACACGCGGATGCCGATGTCGGCGCAGGCGGCTTCATCCAGGCCCAGGTACTCCAGCGCCTGCAGCACGTCCAGGTAGCTCTTGCCGGTGGTGACGATGCCCAGCCGCGCGCGCGGCGCGTCCATCACCACCTTGTCGATGCCGTTGGCGCGGGCGAATGCCTGTGCGGCCTTCACCGCATAGCGGTGAAGGCGCATTTCCTGGTCCAGTGGCGGGTCCGGCCAGCGGATGTTGAGACCGCCCGAAGGCATCTCGAAGTCTTCCGGCAGCACGATGCGGCGCGCCATCGGGTCGACCTCGACCGAGGCCGACGATTCGACTGTCTCGGCGATGGTCTTGAAGCCGACCCAGCGCCCGGTATAGCGGCTCATCGCCCAGCCCAGCAGGCCCATGTCGAGGATGTCCTGCACACCGGCCGGATTCAGCACCGGCATCATCGCGCTGACGAACTCGTCCTCGCTGCCATGCGGCAGGGTCGAGCTGCGGCAGGCATGGTCATCGGCGGCCAGTGCCAGCACGCCGCCGTAGCGCGAGGTGCCGGCGGCATTGGCGTGCTTGAACACGTCACCGCAGCGGTCCACGCCCGGGCCCTTGCCGTACCACATGCCGAACACGCCCTGCACGTTGGCGCCGGGGAACAGGTTGGTCTGCTGGGTGCCCCACACCATGGTGGCGCCCAGGTCCTCGTTGAGGCCGGGGGTGAACTTCACCTTGGCTGCGTCGAGGTGTTTGCGTGCGCGCCACAGCTCCAGGTCGAAGCCGCCCAGCGGGCTGCCGCGGTAGCCGCTGACGAAGCCGGCGCTGTCGATGCCTTCGTGCGCGTCGCGCAGGCGCTGCATCAGCGGCAGCTTCACCAGCGCTTGCACGCCACTCAGATAGATCCGCCCCTCGTTGCGGGTGTACTTGTGGTCGAGCGTGTAGTCACGGTCGATCAGGTCGGTGGAGGAGGGCGACGTGAGTTGCGCGGTACTGGTCATGGCTGGCCCGGTCAGGATCGGCTGGCACCGGCCGCGTGCAGGCACGCGGCGGGAAAGGCGCGAATTGTAGCAGCGAGGCCCGGCCGCCCCGGCACTCGCGCCGGCGGCCATGCTGGGGTTAGGATCGGGGAGAGAGAGGGAGGCTGCGGTTGCGGCCTGGGGAGAAGGGATGTCAGTTGCAGGAAAGATCCTGGGCAGCATGTTGCTGGTCTCGGGAACGGCCCCGGTGTGGGCCGCGCCGGCGGTGCCGGCACCACAGGAGTTCTACTTCGACAGCGATGCGGCCGCCGTGCCCATGATCGTGGTCCAGTCCGACGGGGATGCGCTGGTGGCGCAGCTGCTCAAGCAGCGCGAGCGCGGCCGGCGTACCGTGGAGGCCACCGTGCAGCTGGCGTCGGTAGCCATTGCCCAGGGCCGTACCGAACTGGGTGAACAGCTGTATCGCGAAGCGCTGAAGGATGCGCCGGTGCAGGGCAGCCTGGGCCGTGGCGTGCGCTGGAACTACGGCTGGGACCTGCTGCGTCAGGGCCAGCCCGAAGCCGCCCTGGAGCAATGGCAGGCCGCTGCCGGTGGTTCGCTGAGCAAGCCGGGCTGGTTGCCACCGACCTATGCGTTGGCGCTGTGGCGGGCCGGGCAGAAGCAGGAGGCGGTGCAGTGGTACGCCGCCGCAGTGCGTACCGAGCCGACGCAATGGAGCGACAGCAGCCGCTATGCGCAGTTGCTGCCGTTGTGGCGCGACGACGAGCGTGCCTCGCTGGCGGAAGTGCAGCAGGCGTGGGCGGCTGCCCCGCCGGCCTGGCCCTGAGGGAGGGGGTTGCGCCGGGTTGCACCCGGCACCCGCAGAGGCAACGGCCGAAGCAACAGCAACAGCAACAGCAACAGCAGGCTCTGAGCTATCTGTGGCTTGGTCGGGGCGGTCTGGGGCTGCAGGACACGCCGTAAACCCCGCTCCGCGGCCCGGCCCAGCCGCTGGAGGCTGGGCGTTCGGGCGCTTGCGAAGCAGTGCTTCGCAAGCAAAGCGCCCTCACCCATGGGGGCTCGATGGCGCCATTCATGGCGCCAACGGTCCTGCAGCCCCAGACCGCCTCGACCCCGACAGGTTATCGGCGGCGGTGGGTAGATCCACGCCATGCGTGGATGAATCCGCATCGGAATCAACTATTCGATATCTGATCGAAATGCAGCCGAGCGTGGGCTCGGCTCTACAGAAAGCGGCCAGCCGACCGGCTTTTGCTTTTGATCATCTTTTTTCTTCTCCGTGGCCGACGCCCCCGGAAACTGTCAGGGGGCGGGTGGGTAGGCTGCGCAGGGACGTACTTGCAGCGCCCCCTGCGCAGCCTACCCACCCGGCCAACCACGACTGTCGCTTTGAGCGACCAACCACGAGGGGCTGCGCCGTTCGCGGGAAACCTCAATCGTCCGCGGAAACCGTCCGCCCCGACGCCCACGCGCGCAAGGCCTCGACCTGCTCGGCCATCAGCACCGACAGCGGCCTCGTCGCGCGGATCTCGTTCATCAGCAGCTCGGTGTCCAGCGGCCGGCCTTCGGCGTGCGCTGCGTACAGTCCGGCCACGATCGCCTGCTCGATCTCCGCGCCGGAGAAACCATTCGCCGCGGCCGCCAACGCCGGCAGTGCAAAGTCGTCCCCATTGAGCTGGCGTCGCCCCAGATGCAGCCGCAGCAGTTCCACGCGCACTTCGGGGGTGGGCAGGTCGACGAAGAAGATCTCGTCGAAACGGCCCTTGCGCAGCAGCTCGGCCGGCAGTTCGTGCACCTGGTTGGCGGTGGCGACGATGAAGACCGGCGCCTTGCGTTCGGCCATCCAGGTCAGCAGGTAGCCGAGCACGCGGCGCGATACGCCACCGTCCTCGCCACCACTGGCCAGGCCCTTCTCGATCTCGTCCATCCACAACACGCAGGGCGCCAACTGCTCGGCCGAGGCCAGCGCCTGGCGCAGGTTGGCCTCGGTCTCGCCGTGGTACTTGTTGTACAGCGCACCCACGTCCAGGCGCAGCAGCGGTACACCGAAGCCGGCGGCGGTGGCCTTGGCCAGCATCGATTTGCCGCAGCCCTGCACGCCCAGCAGCAACATGCCGCGCGGCGGGTCCAGGCCGGCCGGTGCCGAGCCGGCGATGAAGGCCACCCGGCGCTGGCTGATCCAGCGCTTGAGCCGGTTGGCGCCGGCCACGTCGCCGAAGCGTGCGCTGTCGTGCTCGAAGAACAGGTGGCCGCTGCGGTTGAGCAGCTCGAACTTCAGCCGTGCCAGCTGCGGCAGGTCGTCGTCGCGCAGCGCGCCATCGGCGTAGATCAGCTGGCGGGCGATGCGGCGGGCATCGACCAGGCTCAGGCCCTGCAGGTTCTTCAGGATCTTCTTCACCGCCTCGCTGTCGACCTCGACACGGCGGCCGCCGTGTTCGCGCGCATAGGCGTCGGCCTCCTCGCGCAGCATCTTCAGCAGGGCATTGGCATCGGGCAGGCGCGGGTTGAAGCGCACCGCCAGTGCTTCCAGCTCGGCCGGCAGCTCGACCTTGGCGCCGATCAGCACCAGCACGTGCGGTTCGCTGTGGCGGCGCTGGATCAGGTCGCGCAGTGCGCGCTGGTGGCTGGCATAGCCCAGGTAGGGGTGGAAATCGAGCAGCAGGTAGACACCGCGCTGATCAGCCTGGCGGATCATCTGCAGCGCGGCGCTGGCATCGGGCGGGCCGACCGGCGGATCCTCGCGGTCCAGGTCGATGCGGCGCAGGCCCTCGGTGATGGACCAGCGGTGCAGGGCCCGCCACACGTGCATCAGCGTCTGCCGGAACAGTTCAACGATGCGCCCCTCATCCTGGGTCTCGATCACGATCAGGGGGGTATTGGCGCGGATCAGTGCGCTCAGGTCCTGCAGTTCGCTCATGCCGGTTCGATCCTTCGGGGGCGCCACGATAGCAAAGGCGATGGCCACTGGTTCAGCACGGCGCTACCTCCCGTCACCACCGCCGGTGTACGCTCGGGGCACGTACCCGGAAGCGAGGCTGGCATGAAGACGATCCTGGTGGCCGGTTCCAAGGGCGGGGTGGGCAAGACCACCGTCGCCACCCACCTGGCCGCGTACGCGGCATTGCAGGGCAAGGCCACGGTGATCGCCGATGCCGACCCGCAGGGCTCCAGCACCCGCTGGGCACAACGGCGTGCCGGGCTGGAAAGCGCGGTGCTCCCCATCGATGTGTATCGGAAGAAGCAGTGGGCGCAGAAGCTGCCCGACGGTACCGATACCGTCATCATCGATGCACCCGCCGGTGCGCTGGCCGACGATATCCCCCATTTCCTGGACGCGGCCGACGCCGTGGTGGTGCCGGTGCTGCCCTCGGCGCTGGATATCGAAGCCATCGTCGGCTTCCTCAACAGCCTGGCCCAGAACCCGCGCGTGCACAGCCGCAAGCTGCCGGTAGGGCTGGTCCTCAACCGCACCAAACCCTGGACCCAGACCTCGCAGCAGGCATTGCAGATGCTGGCCGAATGGCCGTACCCGGTGGTCGCGCAGCTGCGTGACAGCCAGAGCTACGTGGTCATGACCGGCCTGGGCCGCAGCCTGTTCGACTATCGCTCCGCCCAGGTGCGCGAACACCAGGCGGACTGGGAACCGCTGCTGTCCTGGCTCAAGCTTTGATGCCTGCCTCACTTCTCCTGCTGCATCCTCTTCTCCATGGAAACCCGCGATGCGTGAACTGATCCTGCTGCGCCATGCCCATGCCGAACCCGCCGTTTCCGGCCAGGCCGACCTCGACCGGCCGCTGTCGCCGGTGGGGCTGGCCGAAGCTGAAGCCGCCGGCAAGTGGTTGAAGGAAAACAACCTGCTGCCGGACTGCGTGCTGTGCTCGCCGTCGCGACGTACCCGTGAGACCCTGGAAGCGGTGATGACGGCCATCGGCTATGTCGAGAAGCGCTTGGAAGACCGGATCTACGAAGCCACCCCGGGCACCCTGGCGGCGCTGGTGGACGAACGTCGCGACCTGGACCGGGTGCTGATCGTGGGCCACAACCCGGGCCTGGAGCAGCTGGTGGCCCTGATGACCGACGGCACCAGCAGCGACTACCGGGGCATGCCGCCGGGCGGCGTGGCCGTCCTCGGCTTCCCGCGCGAGGTCTCGATCGAGCCGGGCGTGGCCAGCCTGAACGCGTTCTGGTGGCCGTGATCCGATGAGCCAGGCGCGGCGCAGCCGCTTCCTGCTGCCCGCGTTGCTGGCGCTTGGCCCGGCCTGGGCCGCTGTGCCCCCACCAACCCCGTTGCCGCCGGTGTCCGCCGAAGCGCCGCGGGTACTGCGCCTGGATACCCAGCGCTCGCGGATCGGTTTCGAGGTGCGGACCCGTTTCGGCCAGCGCATCGAAGGCGTATTCCCGCACTTCGAGGGGCGCATCGAGATCCTGTCCGACGGGCGCCACCAGGTGCACCTGAAGATGTTCACCCGTTCGGTGGAGATCCCTGGCAAGGCGCGCTACACCGGCTGGATGCGCGGCGAAGAGTTCTTCGATGCAGGGCGCCATCCGGTGGTCGAGTTCGACTCGCTGCCGTACTGGCCTGAGACGGTGGAACAGGGGGGCGACATCAACGGCCGGCTGACCCTGCGCGGCGTCAGCCACCCCGAGTCGCTGCGGGTCGAGAAGGCGGAGTGCGCCCGACCCGGCTATGATTGCGATGTCGTCAGCCGCGGTACCGTGCAGCGAGGCCGGTATGGAATGGACAGCTGGCAGCTAGCCCTGAGTGATCGAGTGACCTTCGTATTGCGTGCGCGCCTGAGCGAGGCGCCGAAACCGTGAACCTCCTGCTGCGTATACTGGCGCTGGCAACGGTGTTGCTGGGCAGCGGTTGTGCATCGCTTTCGCATGCCGAGCGCGACCGTGCCGAAGCGATCGCCGTGCAGGCGCGCTCGACCGTGGTCGGCTGCCAGCGCGCCGACCGCTGCGCGCAGGACTCACCGCTGCGTGCGCTGGCCGGCCGGGCGTTCACCGAATCCACCCCCGAACAGCCGCGCCACTACGCCACCCTGCTCGACGAGGGCGAGGGCGCCCTGGTGGCGCGCCTGAACCTGCTGCGCAGCGCCACCCGCAGCATCGACCTGCAGACCTACATCTTCGACAAGGACGACAGTGCCCGGCTGGTCATCGACGAGCTGCTGGCTGCATCGCGGCGCGGGGTGAAGGTGCGCGTGCTGATCGATCAGCTCTCGGCGATCTCCGACCTGCAGATCCTCGGCGCGCTGTCCGGCGCGCACCAGAACTTCCAGCTGCGGGTCTACAACCCGACCTTCGGCAAGGCCCGGCTGAACTACTTCGACTATGCCGGCAGCGTGCTGTGCTGCTTCCGCCGCTTCAACCAGCGCATGCACAACAAGCTGCTGGTGATCGACGATGCGATCGGCGTGGTCGGTGGCCGCAACTACCAGGACGACTATTACGACTGGGACCGCGAGTACAACTTCCGCGACCGCGACGTGCTGATCGCCGGCCCGGAGGCGCGGGCGATGGCCGCCAACTTCGATGCCTTCTGGCATGCCAGGCGCAGCGTGCCGGCCGAGCGCCTGAACGATGTCGGCCGCACCCTGCTGCGCGAGGGCGTGCCGACCCTGCCGCCGGCCAGCTTCCGCCGCCCCGAGCGGGTGCAGCGGGTCAGTGCCGAAGCCAATGACATGGACTTCGTCAGCCGTTCCTTCGTCGATACCGCCTTGCCGGTGGCCTCGGTGCGCTATGTCGCCGACCTGCCGCGCAAGCACCGGCGCGAGAAGGCCGATGCGCCACTGGCGGGCCAGCACGTGACCGAGCCGCAGCTGGATGCGCTGATCGCCGGCGCGCAGGAGGAGGTGATCCTGCAGACGCCGTACCTGGTGTTGTCCAAGCCGGCGCAGAAGCTGTTCCGCGAGCTGCGCAAGCGCCCGCAGCCGCCGCGGGTGGTGGTGTCCAGCAACAGCCTGGCGGCCACCGACAACCCGATCGTGTATGCGCTGTCGTACAAGTACAAGCGGCGCAACATGCGCGAACTGGGCTTCAACATCTTCGAATACAAGCCGTTCCCGCTGGATGCACCGGTCGACTACCGCAACCTGTTGCCTGATCCGATCGCCGCGCCCGGAGGTGACGACGACGGCGGGCGCAATCCGCTGATTGGCGGCAGCGCCGCGGGCAGCAATGCCGGCGACAGCCGCGATCGCGATGAGCACCCGGCACCCACCGGCAAGCAGGGGCCGGTGAACCACCCGCGCACCGGCAGTGCCTACCAGAACGCGCGCGAGCGCCGCCGCGCGGCCGGCAGCGAGGTCGAGACCCGCCTGCTGCGCACCGAGACCCGGCCCTCCTTCCTGGGCAGCAAGGCGGTCAACAAGCCGTTGCCGGTCACCCGCAAGGGCGCGCGCATGGGCCTGCATGCCAAGTCGCTGGTGGTCGACCGCCGCATCGGCGTGGTCGGCACCCACAACTTCGATCCGCGCAGCGAGAACTACAACACCGAAGGTGCGGTGATCATCGACGACCCGGCCTTCGCCGAGCAGCTGGCCGAGAGCATCCTGCGCGATACCCACCCGCAGAACTCGTGGACGGTGGCGCCGCGGGCCAAGCCGCCGGTGCTGTCCGGGCTCAACTACAGCGTCGGCAAGGCCTCCGAAGCACTGCCGATCCTCGACTTCTGGCCGTGGCGCTATGCCACCGACTACGAGTTCAAGCCCGGCCCGGACTGCCCGCAACCGCTGCCGCGGCAGAGCCCGGATTTCCATCGCTGCTACGTGCCCGTCGGTGATTTCCCCGAAGTGAACGTCGGCCCGAAGTGGCTGCTGGTGCGCATGCTGACCGCATTCGGCGCCGGCCTCGTCCCCATTCTCTGAAGGTGCTTGCATGACCCAGGTGTTCCGCGACGCTGTTTCCATCGACCAGCTCAATGCGCTCAGCCGAGGCACGGCCATCGATACCCTGGGCATCGCCTTCACCGCAGCCGGTGATGACTGGCTGCAGGCCACCATGCCGGTCGACGAACGCACCCGCCAGCCGTACGGCATCCTGCACGGCGGCGCCTCGGTGGTGCTGGCCGAAACACTGGGCAGCAGCGCCGGCAACCTCTGCGTGGATACCGCCAAGCAGGTCTGCGTGGGCCTGGAGATCAACGCCAACCACGTTCGCGCCGTGCGCAGCGGCACCGTCACCGGCACTGCGCGTGCGGTGCACGTGGGCCGCAGCACGCAGCTGTGGGAGATCCGCATCGAAGACGAACAGGGCCGGCTGGTGTGCATTTCGCGGCTGACCCTGGCGGTGGTGGCTGCAGGCCACGGCTGAGGCAGATGTCCGGGCTGCCTGCTCCCGCCGTGCTGCCGCTGCGGATCATCGCCAGCGGTGCCTGCCTGCCGCGCCTGCGGGTGCCGTCGCAGCACTTCGACCAGCGCTGGAACAAGCCGGACGGCTGGGTCGAACGGCACAGCGGCGTGGCCAGCCGCGGCCATGCAGCGGCCGATGAGCGGGCCTCCTGGATGGGCGCGCAGGCCGCGCGCCAGGCCCTGCAGCAGGCCGGCCTGGCACCCACCGACATCGACTGCATCCTCTCCGCCTGTGGGGTGATGGAACAGGCCATTCCCTGCCAGGCCGTGCTGGTGCAGCGCGCCCTCGGCCTGGGCGACAGTGGCGTGCCGTCCTTCGACGTCAACGCCACCTGCCTGGGCTTCGTGGTGGCGCTGGAAATGGCCGGCAGCCTGCTGGCGCTGGGCCGCTACCGGCGCGTGCTGATCGTCTGCAGCGACATTCCCAGTGCCGGGCTCGATCCGGATGACCCGCTGACCGCGCCGTTGTTCGGCGATGGTGCGGTGGCGATGCTGGTCGAGCGGGCCGGCGACGGCCAGGCCTCGGCGCTGCTGGCCACCCGCCTGCGCACCTATGGCGACGGTGCCGAACTGTGCCAGGTGCCGACCTGCGGCACCGGCATGCGCCTGTTCGACGATATTGATGCCTACCGCGCGGCCCATCATTTCCAGATGCAGGGCAAGGCGCTGTACCGCGAAGCGGCGCGGCGCCTGCCCGGTTTCCTGCAGGATCTGCTGGACAGTGCCGGCACCAGCCTGGCCGCGTGCGATGTGATCGTGCCGCACCAGGCAAGCGGCCAGGCGCTGGATCACCTGCAACGCGTGCTGGGCCTGCCGCCGCAGCGGCTGGTGCGCATCCTGCGCGAGCACGGCAACCAGCTGGCCGCGTCGCTGCCGATGGCCCTGCACCAGGCCCTGATCGACGGTCGCCTGCCGCGCGGTGGGCAGGCCCTGCTGATCGGTACCGGTGCCGGCCTGGCGCTGGGCGGCGCGGTGCTGCGCTACTGATGGCCAGAGTCCTGGTCACCGGCGCCAGCGGCTTCATCGGCCAGCATGTCGCGCTGGCGTTGGCGGCACAGGGCTGGCAGGTGCGCGGCAGCGGGCGCGATGCGCTTCGGCTGCAGGCGCTGGCCGCGCGCGGTATCGAGGTGGTTGCTGCCGATCTTGCCGAGGATGCCCTGGCGCCGCTGCTGCGGGGCTGCGATGCGGTGGTGCACTGCGCGGCGATGTCGCAACCCTGGGGAACGGCAGCCGCATTCCAGCGGGCGAACGTGCTGGCCACCACGCGCCTGCTGCAGGCCGCGCAGGCGGCCGGTGTTGCCCGCCTGGTCCACTTGGGTTCGCCCAGCATCTATTTCCGCTTCGCCGACCAGTACGGTCTGGATGAACGCTTCCAGCCGCCACGGCGCTGGATCACCGACTACGCGCGCAGCAAATGGGAATCGGAACTGGCCGTGGCCGCTGCCGCGCGGCAGGGACTGCACACCGTGGTGCTGCGCCCGCGTGCGGTGTTCGGGCCCGGCGACCGCGCGATCCTGCCACGCCTGCTGGCGGTGGCGGCCAGCGGCCGCTTCCCGCTGATCCATGGCGGCCGCGCGCTCATTGATGTCACCCCCATCGACGATGCGGTGCAGGCGGTGAGCCTGGCGCTGCAGGCGGACGCGCGCTGCAGCGGGCGCGCCTACAACATCAGCGCCGGCACCCCGCTGCACGTGCATGCGCTGGTCAACGGCCTGTTCGCAGCGATGGACCTGCGGGTGCGCCTGCGGCCGGTGCCGCGAACGTTGGCGTTGGCCGCGGCCGGTGTGGCCGAGACCGTGGCCCGCCTGCGCCCGGGCCGCCCCGAGCCGCGCCTGACCCGCTATGGCGTGGGTGTGCTGGGCTATTCGCAGACCTTGGACATCAGCGCCGCGCGGCGCGATCTCGGCTACGACCCGCGCACCGGCGTGCAGGCCGCGCTGCAGGCCTTCGCCACGCACTGGAAGCAGCACACCTGGACGCAGCACGGGGGCAGCGATGGCACGGCTTGAGTGGGAGCTGATCGAGGCCGGCCACTGCGTGCACCCGCAGCGTGCCGTGCGCCAGGGAGCCAGCTGGCACCGCTGCGAATTCCCGGCGCTGGTGGCGTTGCTGCGGCATCCGCTGCGCGGCCTCATCCTGTTCGACACCGGCTATTCGGACGCGTTCCTGCAGGCCACCGCGCGCTTCCCCGAGCGCCTCTACCGCTGGGTCACGCCAGTGCACCTGGGCCCGGGCCAGAGCGTGCGCGCGCAGCTGCAGCAGCGGGGCATCGGCGCGGCCGACATCGGCCTGGTGGTGCTCTCGCACCTGCATGGTGACCACGTCGGTGGCGTGCTCGATTTCCCCGACGTGCCGCTGCTGTGTTCGCGCGCTGCGTGGCAGGACCAAGCCGCGCGCGGGCGCCTGCGTGCGCTCAGCGTGGGTCTGCTGCCCGCGTTGACCCGCGATGCGGCGCCGCGCATGGGCTGGCTGGAGAGCCTGCCCGAGGTGGACCTGCCGCGTCCCTTCGATGCCTTCGGCCGTGGCCGCGACGTGCTGGGCGACCGCAGCCTGCTGGCGGTGCCGCTGCCCGGCCATGCGGTGGGCCAGCACGGGCTGCTGTTCGAAGCGGGCGATGGCCGCCCGGTGTTCCTGGTGGCCGACGCCGCCTGGTCCAGCGCCGCCATCACCGATGGCGTGCCGCCGCCGTGGCTGGTCACCGCCCTGCTCGGCCACACCGGCACCTACCGGCAGACCCTGCAGCGGCTGCAGCACACCCAGCGCCAGGTCAGCGACCTGCAGCTGGTACCGGCCCATTGCGGGCAATGGCGGCCGGCCGCGACCGCGTAGCGTCGAGCCATGCTCGACGGCTGTTGATGTGGCGCCAGGAGCAGTCGAGCGTGGCTCGACTCTACAAAATGCCAAGGCAAGGCCGGCTCTACGCCCCCCAACAGCCCCGCCAACAGGACACCGTGTTCCCGTCCATGGCCGCGGTCAATAGGACTTATGGCCAGAATCGGCTGGCAGCGGCTGCGGCCCTCCGGTATCGTGCGCGGATGACTTCCCCCACTCCGGCCCCCCGCGGCGGCGTGGCGCGTGTGTGCCGTTACCTGTACCGCGTACCGCTGCTGTTGGTCCACATCATCGTGTTCCTGCCGCTCATCCTGATCGGCATGCTTCGGCCGTGGGGCGAACTGCGCGTGGGCGAGGCGACCCTGGGGGCCAAAGTGGTCAACTGGTGGCAGGGCGGGCTGATGTGGATCTTCGGCTTCCGCCTGGTGCAGATCGGCACGCCGCTGCCCGGCGCCGTGCTGTTCGTCGCCAACCACGTCAGCTGGGTCGACATCTGCATCCTGCACAGCCAGCGCATGATGGGCTTCGTCGCCAAGCGCGAGATCGCCAGCTGGCCGCTGGTCGGCTGGCTGGCCGCGCGTGGCCAGACCATCTTCCACCAGCGCGGCAACACCGAATCGCTCGGTGGCGTGATGCAGGTGATGGCCGATCGCCTGCGCGAAGGCAAGGCGGTGGGCGTGTTCCCGGAAGGGCGCACCCGCGGCGGCCACGAAGTAGGCCCGTTCCATGCCCGCATCTTCCAGGCCGCGGTTGAAACCGGCGTGCCGGTGCAGCCGGTGGCACTGGTGTACGGGCTCAAGGGCGATGCGCAGACCATTGTCGCGTTCGGCCCCGGCGAGAGTTTCTTCGCCAATTTCCTGCGCCTGCTCGGTGAGCCGGCGCGGCGTGCAGAAGTGCACTTCCTGGCACCGATCGGTGCGCAGGACCTGGAAGGCCGTCGGCGCATCGCGGAGACGTCGCGCGCGCGCATCGTGGCGGCCATGAGCACCGAGTGAGGGTGCGGTGGCCCTGATCCCGCCACCCGTCCTGGACGCCGGCACGCCGACGCTGCACGCGGCTGACTACCAGCCCCCGCGCTGGCTGCGCAATCCGCACCTGCAGTCGATGCTCAGCTCCAGCCGCATGCGCCTGCAGCGCGGCCTGCTGCTGCTGGCCGCGACCGGTGCGATCAGCGAAGAACTGATCCTCGACGGCGGTGATGGCGTGCGCCTGCAAGGCTGGCACAGCCACATCGAAGGCCGCGAACCCAAAGGCATGGCCCTGCTGCTGCACGGCTGGGAAGGCAGCGCCGAATCCAGCTACATGCGCATGGCGGCCGCGCGCATGCTCGAACAGGGCTTCGACGTGGTGCGGCTGAATTTCCGCGACCACGGCAATACCCATCATCTCAACCCTGGCATCTTCCACTCCAACCTGATCGACGAAGTGGTGCATGCCGCGGGCGATATCGCCCAGCGCTGGCCGCAGTTGCCGCTGGTGGCCGCCGGTTACTCGCTGGGCGGCAACTTCGTGCTGCGCCTGGCCCTGCGCGCGCCAGCGGCCGGCGTGCCGCTGCTGCGCGTGGCCTCGGTATGCCCGGTGTTGGACCCGGCGCTGACCATGGAGAGCATCGAGAACGGCCCGGCAATGTACGACTGGTACTTCCGCCGCAAGTGGGCCGGTTCACTGCGGCGCAAGCGCGACCTGTTCCCCGAACTGAGCGACTGCGACGACCGCGTACTGAAACTGGACATCCGCGCGCTGACCGCCTGGCTGGTCGAGCGCCACACCAGTTTCGGTTCGTTGCAGGCCTATTTCGATGGCTACTCGATTGCCGGTGATCGCCTGTCCACGTTGCAGGTGCCGGCCGACATCCTGATGGCGCAGGACGACCCGGTGATCCCCTACGCGACCTTCAGCGACTGGCAGCTGCCGCACCAGGCGCATCTGGAAACCGCCAGCTGGGGCGGACACTGTGGCTTCCTGGAAAACTGGCGCGGTGACGGCTTCTCCGAGCGCTGGGTGGCGCAGCGCCTGCAGCGCGTGCTGCAAGGCTGAACCGGCACGGGCGCGCAGGCCGCTACAATGCGGGTTTGCCCTTGAACCGGACCGCCATGCAAGACCAGATCATCCAAGCGTTGCGCCAGAACGAGGCCGACCAGGCCGTGCAGCTGGCCCAGGCGTGGACCCGTGATGAACCCGGCCAGGCCGAGGCCCACCGCTGGCTGGCGCTTGCGCTGCAGCAGCAGGGCAAGGCCGAGGACGCGATGGAGGCCCTGCAGCAGGCGCTGCAGCTGGCCCCGGACAACGCCCAGCTGCACCTGCAGCACGCCGGCCTGCTGCTGGCCCTGCGCCAGTTCGACGGCGCCGGCGAAGCACTGACGCGCACCACCGGGCTGGACCCGAACGCATTCGCCGCGTACCTGATGCAGGCCCACCTGGCGATCGGCCGCAACGATTTCGATGAAGCGCAGCGCCTGTCCACGCTGGCCTCGCGTGTCGAACCGGACCACCCGGAGCTGCTGACCATCGATGGCATGATCGCGCTGCGCCGCGATGATGCCGATCGCGCGCTGACGCTGCTGTCGGCCGCCAACCAGGCCCTGCCCAACGACATCCGCGTGCTTTACGCACTGGGCTTCGCCTACCTGGGCAAGAACATGCTGGCTTTCGCCGAGCAGGCGTTCCGGCGCGTGCTGGAACTGAACCCGACCATCGCCTCATTGCATGGCCTGGTGGTGCAGCTGGCCATGCGCCAGGGCAACCTGGAAGCTGCGGCAGAGGCGATGCAGATCGCGCTGCAGCAGGAAGGCCTGGATACGCCTTCGATGCGCCGCCTGGCCGGCGAACTGGCACTGCGCAGCGGCCAGCCGCTGCAGGCGCTGGAGCACCTGCTGCCGTTGCTGGAATCGCTGCCTGATGACCGCGACGTGCTGCAGCTGCTGCTGATGTCCTGGCAGCGCCTGGGCCGCGAAGACGAGGCCCGCGCACGACTGGATGCCGCCCTGGAGCAGCACCCGCAGCTGCACGACCTGTGGCTGGCACGCCTGGCGGTGGAGGAGGTCGGCAGTGCCACCGCCGCCGCCACGGTCGAGCGCTGGATGGACGCGATGCCGGGCCACCTGCCGGCGCTGGAAGCGCGCCTGCGCCTGCACGACATGGTGGGCGAACACGCCCAGGCCGAAGCGATCGCCGAGCGCATCGTCAGCCTCGAACCGGGCCGCGTCAGCGGCGAAACCCGCCTGGTCGAAGGCCTGCTGCAGCGCGATCCGGCCGCCGCGGTCGCCCGCGTGCAGGCGCTGATCGACATGGCACCGGAAGGCCACCGCGCCGACCTGCGCACCTGGCTGGGTGAGATCCAGGATCGCGCCGGGCAGCACGAAGATGCGCTGCAGACCTGGCTGGCCCTGCAGGCCGACCAGGCCCCGCAGCGCCTGCCGCTGCCGCCGCAGGCCAAGGCACCGCCGAGCTGGCCGGACAAGGGCGAGATCGACGGCGATGCCACCTCCGCGCCGATCTTCCTGTGGGGCGCGCCAGGGTCGGGCGTGGAGCGCGTGGCGACCGGCCTGGCCGCGGCCAGCCCGGTGCTGCGCAGCGACCGCTATACCTCCAACGCACCCGACGACGCGTTCCAGAACTACCACACGCTGCAGGACCTCGCCTCCGGCGTGCTGACCCCGGAGCGGCTGGTGCAGCGCTGGCGCGAACAGCTGCCGTCGCGCGGCGTGCAGGACGACGCGATCATCGACTGGCTGCTGTGGTGGGACAACGCGCTGCTGTGGGCGCTGCGCCCGCAGTTGCCGCAGGGCCGCCTGCTGGTGGTGCTGCGCGACCCGCGCGACATGCTGCTGGACTGGGTGGCCTATGGTGCCGCCGCGCCGCTGGCGATGACCTCGCTGGCCGAAGCCAGCGAATGGCTGGCGCGCGCGCTGGCCCAGGTCGCCGCTTTGCACGAGGACGATCTGTACCCGCAGGTGCTGCTGCGCATCGACCAGATCGGCAACGATCCGCAGGCGATGGCCGAACTGCTGGGCCGACTGTTCGAGCGGCCGATGCCGCCGGCCGCGCAGCTGGGCGCGCCGCGCTTCCCGCCGGGCCACTGGCGCAACTACCGCGACGTGATGAGCGCCGCCTTCGCCAAGCTCACCCCGATCGCGGTGCGCCTGGGTTACCCGGAAGAGTGAGGACACGCCGATGCAACTGAGCAGCCACAGCCTGACCAACGGTGCACCGATCGACCGCGAATTCGCCGCAGGCGATGCGGCGGGCTTCGCACCGGACCGCAATCCGCACCTGGCCTGGAGCGATGTGCCGGAGGGCACCCGTTCGTTCGTGCTGGTATGCGTCGATCCGGACGTGCCGACCGTGCCGGAGACGGTCGGCCGCACCGACATGAGCGTGCCGCGCGACCAGCCCCGCTGTGATTTCGTGCACTGGGTGATGGCCGATATTCCGGCTTCGGTGCGCGAGATTGCCGCAGGCAGCTGCAGCGACGGCTTCGTGGTGAAGGGCAAGACCACGCCGGCCGGGCCGGCCGGCAGCCGCCAGGGCCTGAACGACTTCACCGGCTGGTTCGCCGGCAACCCGGACATGGCCGGTGACTACCTGGGCTACGACGGCCCCTATCCGCCGTTCAACGACGAGCGCATGCATCGCTACTTCTTCCGCGTGTTCGCGCTGGACGTGGCATCGCTGCAGCTGCCGGCACGCTTCACCGCCGCCGACGCGTACCGGGCCATGCACGGCCACGTGCTGGCCGAAGCGACGCTGCACGGTACCTACACCTTGAACCCCGCATTGGCCTGAGCGGGCAATGTGCTTCTGTAGAGCCGAGCCCATGCTCGGCTGCTTTTCCCGATAGACAGCAGCCGAGCATGGGCTCGGCTCTACGACGCACAACGAAGAAGGGCGGCCTTGCGGCCGCCCTTCAAGTGCCAGCCGACTGACAGTCGGCTCTACATCACTTCTCGATGGCCGACTCGACCACCATGTCCAGCACATACGCCTGCGACGGCGCATCGGCCGGCGGGTTCTTCACTTCGTAGCGCTTCACGCGCACTACGTTGCGCACGCCGTCTTCGTGGGTGTAGCCCTCGATGTTGCCGTAGAAGTTCTCGAACTTGCCCGGCTCACCCTGCTTCAGGCCCTTGTCGTCGAACTTCACTTCGCGCACCTGCAGGCACTGGTAGTCCGGGATCAGCGGGTGCGAGCACTTCTCGGTCTTGGCGGCCACTTCCAGGAACACGGTTTCGCCGGCGCCGCCGTAGCGGGTTTCAGCGGTCGGTTCCGGGTTGAACACCAGCACGTCGCCCTTGGCGTTGGTCAGGGTCAGCTTGCCATCGGCATCCTGCTCGGCCTTCAGTTCGCCCTGCAGGCGGCTCGACACGGCTTCGTCCAGCGCCATCAGCGCCTTGTCGGTGCAGGCCATCATGGTCGAGGCCATCGCACTGACCGTCAGCTTGCCGTCGGCCAGGGTGTAGCCGCCGCCCATGCGGTTGCAGGTGTTGCTGACCGACAGGCGGCCATCAGCGAAGTCCAGGGTGACCGGCTTGTCTTCGCGGGCGAACAGCGCGTCGATGCGCTTGCCGTCGGCGCCGGTGGCCTGCTGCAGCAGCCAGTGCTGGCTCTGCAGGCGCTGCGCATCCAGGTGCGCCAGCGTCTGCTGGTCCGCTGCCTTGGTCGCGGCCGGGGCCACGTCGTCGCCGCCATTGCCGGCCGGGGCCGGGGTCTGGCTGCAGGCGGCCATCAGGGCCAGCGGGAGGAGCAGGGTGAGCTTGCGGTTCATGGTGATTCTCCTTGGGGAACCGTGGGGAAAACGGGGTGGGGCCGGCAATGGGGTTACCGTGCGGCCGGCGCTGTTCAGCTGCCGGAAGGCAACCACAGCAGCAACGCGGCGCCCAGCGCGATGCGGTAGATCGCAAAGGCGGTGAACCGGTGCGACTTGATGTAGCCCATCAGCCACTTCACTACGACGAAGCCGGTGATGGCCGCGGCAAGGAAGGCCACGCCCACGTCGGTCCAGTTCTCGCTGCCCAGCTGCCCGGCCTTGGCCATTTCCAGGAAGGTGTAGGCGCTGGCGGCGAACATGGTGGGAATGCCGACCAGGAACACGAACTCGGCGGCAGCGGCGCGACGGCTCAGGCCCAGCAGCATGGCCAGGAAGATCGCCGAGGCCGAGCGCGAGGTACCGGGGAACACGCCGGCCACGACCTGCGCCAGGCCCACGCCGATCGCCACTGTCCAGGTCACCTGGTCGCGGTCGGGCAGGCGCGCGGTGTAGGCCTCCACCAGCAGCATCCAGACGCCACCGATGATCAGTGCCCAGGCCACCGGGCTGACCGTCTCCGGCAGCGACCAGCCGGCCTTGCGCACCACCAGGCCGACCACGGCGGTGACCAGGAACGCAGCGCCCAGCTTGAACACGTACTCACGGTTCTCGCGTTGGTTCAAGCCGGTGGCCAGCTGCAGCAGGCGCTGGCGGAACACCAGCACCACGGCCACGATCGCGCCGGCCTGGATGACGATGTTGAAGAAGTCCGAGCGGGCACCCAGCCAGTGCTGGGCGATGAGCAGGTGGCCGGTGCTGGAGATCGGCAGGAATTCGGTCAAGCCTTCGAGGATGCCCAGCAGCAGGGCGGAGAGCAGGTCGGACATGGACGGTGCGGGCACGCGCGGCGGAAGGAAGAAGGTCGAGAGGATAGACGATCCCTGCTGCACCAAACGGGTGCGTCTGTTGGCGGGCGCACCGGTTTGGTGCGCACCGTTCTGCACCGGCGCGGGGCAGCCATATTGAAATCAACGACTTGCGGGTATCGAAAAGTTGGCACGGTCATTGCTGTACCTCAGCAGGCATTCATCCCCATCCGAGGTCGTACCGATGTCCGTGGAAAACGTTGAGAAGCTGATCAAGGACAACCAGATCGAGTTCGTCGATCTGCGTTTCGTGGATATGCGTGGCGTCGAGCAGCACGTCACCTTCCCGGTCAGCATCGTCGAACCGTCGCTGTTCGAAGAAGGCAAGATGTTCGACGGCAGCTCGATCGCCGGCTGGAAGGGCATCAACGAATCGGACATGGTGCTGCTGCCGGACCCGTCCAGCGCCTACGTGGACCCGTTCTACGCCGATCCGACCATCGTGATCAGCTGCGACATCCTCGATCCGGCCACCATGCAGGCCTATGGCCGCTGCCCGCGCGGCATCGCCAAGCGTGCCGAGGCCTACCTGAAGTCCTCCGGCATCGCCGAAACCGCGTTCTTCGGCCCGGAGCCGGAATTCTTCATCTTCGACTCGGTCCGTTTCGCCAACGAAATGGGCAACACCTTCTTCAAGGTCGACTCGGAAGAAGCGGCGTGGAACAGCGGCGCCAAGTATGACGGCGCCAACAGCGGCTACCGTCCGGGCGTGAAGGGCGGCTACTTCCCGGTTCCGCCGACCGACACCCTGCACGACCTGCGCGCGGAAATGTGCAAGACCCTGGAACAGGTCGGCATCGAAGTGGAAGTGCAGCACCACGAAGTGGCCACTGCGGGCCAGTGCGAGATCGGCACCAAGTTCAGCACCCTGGTGCAGAAGGCCGACGAGCTGCTGCGCATGAAGTACGTCATCAAGAACGTTGCGCACCGCAACGGCAAGACCGTCACCTTCATGCCCAAGCCGATCGTCGGCGACAACGGCAGCGGCATGCATGTGCACCAGTCGCTGTCCAAGGGCGGCACCAACCTGTTCTCCGGTGACGGCTACGGTGGCCTGAGCCAGCTGGCGCTGTGGTACATCGGCGGCATCTTCAAGCACGCCAAGGCCATCAATGCCTTCGCCAACTCGGGCACCAACAGCTACAAGCGCCTGGTGCCGGGCTTCGAGGCGCCGGTGATGCTGGCCTATTCGGCCCGCAACCGTTCGGCCTCGTGCCGCATTCCGTGGGTGTCCAACCCGAAGGCGCGCCGCATCGAAATGCGCTTCCCGGATCCGATCCAGTCCGGCTACCTGACCTTCACCGCGCTGATGATGGCCGGCCTGGACGGCATCAAGAACCAGATCGACCCGGGTGCACCGAGCGACAAGGACCTGTACGACCTGCCGCCGGAGGAAGAGAAGCTGATCCCGCAGGTCTGCTCCTCGCTGGACCAGGCGCTGGAAGCGCTGGACAAGGACCGCGAGTTCCTCAAGGCCGGCGGCGTGATGAGCGATGACTTCATCGACGGCTACATCGCGCTGAAGATGCAGGAAGTGACCAAGTTCCGCGCGGCCACCCACCCGCTGGAATACCAGCTGTACTACGCCAGCTGACCGGGCGCGATGGCGGTGGGTCCCCCCTCCCGCCCGCCGCCATCGCTTCCGTTCTCGCGGCTGGGGAGCCGCAAGGCGGGCGCAGGCCCGCCGTTGTAGAGCGGGTC
The DNA here is from genome assembly GCF_059369995.1 of Stenotrophomonas sp. YJH_SMC_53. Lineage (NCBI taxonomy): Bacteria > Pseudomonadati > Pseudomonadota > Gammaproteobacteria > Lysobacterales > Lysobacteraceae > Stenotrophomonas > Stenotrophomonas sp. YJH_SMC_53. The sequence continues at coordinate 24,992 of NZ_JCAFTF010000011.1, forward strand.
GCTGGCCCGCTGCAGTACAGCGGACTGCCGGTCCGCTGAAACAGGGGCAAGAGAGACCGGATACGCGACCAGGGCCGCCCTCCCTCCCGCGTCGGTCGTGCAAGGAGAGAGGCACGGCCGTCCCGGCCCTGTACGTGTCCGGTGCAACAGCCACGGTCATCACCTGATGACCCGTGGTTGCCTGATGCCAACGCGCGCTGGCGCGCTGGCCCCATCCACCCTCGGGACATGCGCATGAAACTGATCTCCGCCATCATCCGACCGTTCAAGCTCGACGAGGTCCGCGAGGCCCTGTCCGATGCAGGCGTGTCGGGCATCACCGTGACCGAAGTGAAAGGTTTCGGTCGCCAGAAGGGCCACACCGAGCTGTATCGCGGCGCCGAGTACGTCGTCGATTTCCTGCCCAAGATCAAGATCGAAACGGTGGTCACCGACGAGCGTGCCGACGCGGTGATCGAAGCGATCCAGTCGTCGGCAGGCACCGGCAAGATCGGTGACGGCAAGATCTTCGTCACCGCCGTCGAACAGGTCATCCGCATCCGCACCGGCGAAATCGGTGCCGACGCGCTGTAACCCCCTTCCGGAGACTCCCCCAATGAAGATGCGCCTTCTCACCGGGTGGCAAGCCCGGTTCCACCTGGTGTGCCTGTTGATGCTGCTCAGCGCGCTGGCCGCCGGTGCGTGGCCGGGCAGCGCCCATGCCCAGGCACAGGTGTCGCCGCTGCCGAGCGAAACCGTGGCGGTCGAGCCGCTGCACGATCCGGCCGCCACCGCCGCTGCGCCGGCCGTGGCCGAAGCGGCCGCCGCCTATGATCGTGGCGACGTCGCCTGGATGCTCACCTCCACGTTGCTGGTGCTGCTGATGGTCGTGCCGGGCCTGGCCCTGTTCTACGGCGGGCTGGTGCGTTCGAAGAATGTGCTGTCGGTGCTCAGCCAGATCCTGGTGGTGTTCTCGCTGGTGCTGCTGCTGTGGGTGGCCTACGGCTACAGCGCGGTGTTCAGCGCGGGCAATCCATTCTTCGGTTCGTTCACCGAATTCGCCTTCCTCAAGGGCTTCACGCCCGACTCGGTGGGCAACACGCCGATCAAGGGCCTGCCGGACTACCTGTTCGTCGCCTTCCAGTCGACCTTCGCCGGCATCACCACCGCGCTGATCGTCGGTGCCTTTGCCGAGCGCATCAAGTTCCGTGCGGTACTGCTGTTCTCGGCACTGTGGTTCACCCTCAGCTACATCCCGATGGCGCACATCGTCTGGGGTGGCGGTTACCTGGGTGAACTGGGCGCGATCGACTTCGCCGGTGGCACCGTGGTCCACATCAACGCGGGCGTGGCCGGCCTGGTCGGCGCGTGGTTCGTCGGCAAGCGCCTGGGCTACGGCCAGACCGCGCTGAAGCCGCACAACGTACCGTTTACCTACATCGGCGCCATGCTGCTGTGGGTGGGCTGGTTCGGCTTCAATGCTGGTTCCGCCGCCGCCGCCGATACGGTGGCCTCGCTGGCCTTCCTCAACACCGTGCTGGCCACCGCTGCCGCGGTGCTCGGCTGGACGCTGGTGGAAGCGATCGGCAAGGGCAAGCCGTCGGCACTGGGCGCGGCCTCGGGTGCGGTGGCCGGCCTGGTCGGCATCACCCCGGCCTGCGGCACGGTCGGCCCGCTCGGCGCGATCGTGATCGGCTTCGTCGCCGGCGTGGTCTGCGTGTGGGGCGTGACCGGCCTCAAGCGCCTGCTCAAAGTGGACGACACGGCCGACGTGTTCGGTGTGCATGGTGTCGGCGGCATCGTCGGCGCGATTCTCACCGGCGTGTTCAGTGCACAGTCGCTGGGCGGTACCAAGGCCGATCTGGATATCGCCCATCAGGTGTGGGTGCAGGTGGTCAGCGTCGGCCTGACCGTGGCGTGGTCGGCGGTGATGACCGCGGTCATCCTGCTGGTGGTCAAGGTCGTGGTCGGCCTGCGCGTGACCGAAGAGGCCGAACGCACCGGCCTGGATGTGACTTCGCACGGCGAGTCTGCCTACGAGGCCTGATGCATGACGGGCGGCCCTGCGGGGCCGCCTTTTGCGTTTGGTCGGTGCCAGGCTTGCCTGGCACTGCTCCTGCTCTGGTGGGTGCCGACCGTTGGTCGGCACGGCGGCATGCATCATCGCGCCTGATCGCGCACAATCGGGCCATGCACCCGATCCGCACGTCCCTGATGCTCTCGGCCTGCCTGCTGGTGGCCGCCTGCGCCTCCACGCCGCAGGAAACCCGCAACCCGCTCGCGACCTGGGTGCCGTCACCTAACCAGAACGCGCGCACGCCGGTCATCATCGTCATCCACCACACCGAGCAGAAGTCGGTGCAGCAGAGCCTGCATACGCTGCGTACCGCCAACAGCGGTGGACCGGTCAGTGCACACTACCTGATCGGCGCCGATGGCCATCGCTACCAGCTCGTCGCCGATGAGCGCCGTGCCTGGCATGCCGGCGCCGGGCGCTGGGGCACCATCACTGATCTCAACTCGGCTTCGATCGGCATCGAGCTCGACAACGATGGCCGCAGCCCGTTCAGTGCGGCACAGATCGAATCGCTGATCGTGCTGCTGCGCGACCTCACCACGCGCCTGAACATCCCGCCGCGCCAGGTGATCGGCCATGCCGACCTGGCGCCGACGCGCAAGCAGGATCCGAACCGCTTCTTCCCATGGCAGCAGCTGGCCGAGGCCGGCTTCGGCGTGTGGCCGCGCGCGGCCGACGGCGCGGCACCGGAAGGATTCGACGCGTGGAATGCGCTGGCCCGCTTCGGTTATCCGCTCGACAACCGCGAAGCCACCGTCGCCGCCTTCCACCGCCGGTTCCGTGGCCGCGACGACCTGCCGAAGACGCTGGATGCCGAGGACGCCCGCATCCTGCATTCGTTGCTGCTGCAGATGCCGTGACCCCGCGCATGAACGCTTGACCCCGCGCTGGGTTGCCGCCCAGCGGCCGGCACTCCACCATGGCGGCATGATCGATTCCGCTACCTTCTTCAAGCGCACGCACTGGACCCTGTTGGCAGCGGTGGTGCTCGCAGGCTGTTCCACCACCGCTCCGCGCGCAGGCTCCGAAGCGCCCACGCCGACCTCGCCGCCGGCGGCCACCTACGCCAAGGTCGACTGGAAAGCCCTGCCCGCAGTCTCCGATGCTGATCTGCAGGCCGGCTTCGTGGCTTGGCGCAGCAGCTGCGCCCGCCTGAAGAACGACGCTGTCTGGGCCAAACCCTGCGCCACCGCCGCCGCGGTGTCAGACAAGGACCCGGCCGCGATCCGCCAGTTCCTGCAGCGCGATCTCGATGCCTACGCGCTGCGTGCCGGTGGCCATCAGGCCGACGGGCTGATTACCGGCTACTACGAGCCGATCTACCCCGGCAGTCTTACCCGTACCGATAAGGCCACGGTGCCGGTGTACGGCACGCCGGATGATCTGGTGGTGGTGCAGCTGGAGAGCCTCTACCCGGAACTGAAGGGCAAGCGCCTGCGCGGGCGCGTCGAAGGCAAAGTACTCAAGCCCTATGACGACGCCGGCACCATCGCGGCCAAGGGCGCCAAGGCGCCGGTGCTGGCCTGGCTGACCGACCCGATGGACCTGCAGCTGCTGCAGATCCAGGGCTCGGGCCGGGTGCGCCTGGGCGACGGCACGCAGATTCGGCTGGCCTACGCGGAACAGAACGGCCACCCCTACCGTGCGATCGGCCGTTGGCTGGTGGACCAGGGCCAGCTGAAGAAGGAAGACGTCACCATGGACGCCATCCGCGCCTGGGCACGGGCCAACCCTGCGCGCGTGCCGGAACTGCTGCGCAGCAATCCCAGCTACGTGTTCTTCGTGCGCACCCCGGACAGCCCGGAAGGCCCGCGCGGTTCACTGAATGTGCCGCTCACCGCCGGTTACAGCGTGGCAGTGGACCGCACCGTGGTGCCGCTGGGCAGCCTGCTGTGGCTGTCCACCACGCGCCCGGACGGCAGCCCGGTGGTGCGCCCGGTGGCCGCGCAGGACACCGGCGGCGCCATCGCCGGTGAAGTGCGCGCCGACCTGTACTGGGGCAGCGGCGACGCCGCCGGCAAGCTGGCCGGCGACATGAAGCAGAAGGGCAACATCTGGATGCTGTGGCCGAAGGGCGTGCCCCTGCCGAACTGAACCAGCAGGGGTCGGATCCCTTCCAAAGGAAAGGGCTCTGACCCCGGATGCCTGATAATGGCGCCATTCCGTACTTTCCGGCCGCGCCTGCGGCCAGGGCTCCTGCAATGACCTACGCAAAGCACAACGCAAAATCCGGCGCGAAATCCGCCGCAAAGAAGTACTACAAGCACTGGGCCGAATCGGGCCTGGGCAAGGGCAACGTGCTGATGGAGGCGCGCGGCGAGAAGATCGTGCGGCAGGTGGAAATCTACGGCACCAGGATGGTCTGGGCCGACGAGCATGCCCACAGCGACGACCGCTTCCTGCTGGCCGACCAGCCGGTGTCGTTCCTGGATTTCGACGAGGACGACGAAATCTCCGCGCGTGAATTCGAAGCCGCCTGGAAGAAGGCACGGGAAGCCACCGGCTACCCGGTGTAGTCCCTTCCGGCACCCGCCCTTTTAGCGCCGAGCCTTGCTCGACGCTGCAAAAGCGGGCACATGAAATGTTATATGATTACATTTCATCGCAACCGTCCCTTTCCCATGAAGACTCCCACCCTGGTGGCCGCCCTCGCGGCCGCACCGTTCGCCCCTGAAGCACTCGCACAGTCTGCCGACGCCGCGCTCACCCTCGGCAAGGTGCAGGTACATCAGCACGGCGAAGGCCAGCTCAGTGCGCACCAGGTGCTGACCTCGGTGGACGTCCTGGGTGCAGACCAGATTGAAAACCGCAACGTCTCGCACAGCTGGGAACTGCTCGGGCAGATGCCCGGCATCCAGCTCACCGAAACCCGGCAGGGTGCTGAATCGGGCAAGATCAGCTTCCGCGCCTTCAACGGTGAGGGCTACCTCAATGCCATCAAGACGCTGATCGATGGCATCCCCAGCAACGTCAACAGCGGCAACCAGCGCTTCATCGACATGCTGTTCCCGCTCGACATCAGCTACATCGAAGTAGTGCGCGGTACCAACGATCCGCGCTATGGCCTGCACAACATCGGCGGCAACGTGAACTTCGGTACGCGCCAGGGTGGCAGCTACACCGACGCGCGCCTGGCCTACGGCAGCTACAACACCCGCGATGCGCAGCTGGCAGTCGGCCGTGAAGCCAATGGCTTCGCCCAGAACTATTTCGTCGGCACCCAGGCCAGCGACGGCTACCGCGACCACGACACCTCGAAGAAATATTCGCTGGGCGGCAAGTGGTTCTACGGCTCGCTGGACGACGGCCTGCGCGTGGGACTGACCGCGCGTGCGTACCACCACGAAGCCGACGAACCCGGCTTCATGACCGCCGAGGAACTGCGCACGCATCGCCGTGGCAGCGAGCTGCGCAACGGCAACGATGGCGATGACCGCGACATGCGCCAGATCGCCGTGCACCTTGACCTGAAGCTGTCCGACGCGCTCACCTTCGGCACGCGGCTGTACTACAACCGCTATGAAGACGACCGCCGCGTGACCTTCAGCGACCTGCCCACCGGCAACCTGCCGCGCCAGCGCCGCGTGTGGGACGAGCGGCAGCATGGCCTGCTCAGTACGCTGACCTGGCAGGCCAGCCCCACGCTTACCGTCGAGGGTGGCCTGAACTACGAGCAGCAGGACAACGGCTACCTCCGCGAGCGCTACGCCTACGCCGAACCCACTGATTTCGGCCAGCCCCCGGCGCGGGTGCAGAACAACGATCGCCACAGCTTCGACAACTGGGGTGCCTACGTACAGGCCATCTACCAGCCGGTCGAGGCCTGGAAGATCGTGCCGGCCTACCGCGTCGACCGTTTCAGTGGCCGCACCCACCTGACGAACGGCGTCACCGGCCGCCTGCAGGACTACGGCAGCATCGGCCAGCCCAAGCTGAGCATCATCCACAGCCTGGGCCAGGCCACCCACGTCTACGCGAACTGGGGCCGCACCTTCCAGGTGCTGACCGGCTCCACCGCACCGGCCTACCTCACCCCGGGGCAGGCGCCCTTGCAGCCGTCCACCAACACCGGCATGGAGCTGGGCCTGAAGTTCCAGCCGTTCGCGGGAAGCCAGGCACGCCTGGCGGTGTGGCAGCAGGATGCGGAAAACGAGGTGTCCAACATGCCAGCCACCGGCACCACGGTCACCCTGGGCAAGACCCGCCGGCGCGGCGTGGATGCGCAGCTGAGCCTGCAGCTGGGCGAAGACTGGACGGTGTGGGCGTCGCACGCCTACCAGGAAGCGAAGATCACCCGCGACGACCGCGATGCCAGCATTTCACTGCAGGGCCGCGAAGTGGCCGCCACCCCGCGCCATATCAGCAACCTGGGCGTGGATTACCGCGCCTGTGATGCGCTGCGGTTGGGCCTGCAGGCACGTGCACAGGGCGATTACTACCTGGAAGAGCGTAACGTGGCCGGCAAGTTCGGTGGTTTCGCCGTGCTCGACCTCAGTGCTGCCTATCAGCTCACCCCGCGTTTCAGCGTGGACCTGCAGCTGAAGAACGTGACCGGCCGCGAGTACGCCTACGCCTGGTACGACAGCTTCTTCTGGGACAGCGCCCGCCCGATGTTCTCGCCGGCACCGGGCCGCAGCGTGTTCGTCGGCCTCAACATGAAGCTGTAACCGGCCACGCATGGGGTCGTGGTCGAGCTTGCTCGACCTGCGGCAGGGGGTCAGAGCCCTTTCCAGGCGGAAAGGGATCCGACCCCGGACCCCGCAGCGCATGGGGTCAGATCCCTTTCCGCCTGGAAAGGGCTCTGACCCCGAACCTCGCGTTTTGCACTACATTGGTGCAATGTCCGACCCCGCACCGCCGCCGACTCTTGACGCCCTGGGCACGCCGCTGGCCTGGGCCGGGGCCGATGGCCGCATCATCGGCTGCAACCCGGCCTTCGGGCGCTGGCTGGGCGTCAGCGGGCGCCGCCTGCTGGGCCAGCCACTGGCCGCACTGGAAGTGCAGGGCGAAGCTCTGGCCCACTTCCTGGCCCGCGATGAGCGCGACAGCCTGCGCCTGAACCGGCTGGCGCTGGCGGTGCCCGGCGAAGCGCCGCGCTTCGCCGAGGGCTGGATGAGCCGCCGCGACGATGGTGGCTGGCTGCTGGAGGCGCATCCGGTCGATGAATTCCCCGGGCTGGACCCGACCCAGGCCCTGCCCAGCGCGCTCAGCGCGGCGCTGAAGGGCTTGGCCCACGAGCTGCGCAACCCGCTGGCCGGGTTGAAGGGTGCGGCCCAGCTGCTGGCCCGCCGCGCGGCCCAGCGCGAGGCCAGCGAACGCGAGCTGATCGAGCTGATCGGCTCGGAGATCGAGCGCCTCAACGGCCTGCTTGACCAGCTGTTGTCGCCGGCCCCGGCTGCGCCGCATGCGGAACTGAACATCCATGCCGCGCTCGAGCGCGTGCTGCGCCTGGCCGAGAACGAGGCCGGCTGGGCGGTGCGCCTGCAGCGCGACTACGACCCCAGCATTCCCGAATTCCACGGCGACGCCGACCGCCTCACCCAGGCGGTGTGGAACCTGGTGCGCAACGCGATCCAGGCCGGCGCCGGCAACATCACCCTGCGCACCCGCGTGGAGCATGGCGTGCGCATCGCCGAGCAGCTGCACACGCTGGCGTTGCGCCTGGAGATCGCCGACGACGGCCGTGGCGTGCCGGAGGAACTGGCCGAACACCTGTTCCTGCCGCTGGTCAGTGGCCGCGCCGAAGGCACTGGCCTGGGCCTGGCGCTGGCCCAGCAGGTGGCGCGCGAGCACCGCGGCACGCTGACCTACCGCTCGCGCCCGGGCCATACCGTGTTCACTCTGCTGCTGCCGATCGTCAGTGGCGCCGCCCCGGCCGAGGAGGCCCCGCGCGATGTCTGAGTCTTCTTCGTCCCCGCAGCGCATCTGGGTGGTCGATGACGATCGTGCCGTGCGCTTCGTGCTGTGCACCGCGCTGCGCGAGGCGGGCTACCAGGTTGTCGATTTCGACAGCGCTGCGGCTGCCCTGCAGGCCCTGGGCGAAGGCGCGCCGCCGGCGCTGCTGTTCACCGATGTGCGCATGCCTGGCGACGATGGCCTGGTGCTGTTGGACAAGCTCAAGGCCGCGCTGCCGCAGCTGCCGGTGGTGGTGATGTCGGCCTATACCGATGTCGCCAGCACGGCCGGTGCGTTCCGCGGTGGCGCGCATGAATTCCTGTCCAAGCCGTTCGATCTGGACGATGCGGTGGCACTGGCGCAGCGGGTGTTGCCGGCCGTTGCACCGGCACTCGCGGCACCCACACCTGCGGCGGAAGCGCATAGCGACCAGCCGCCGCAACTGGTGGGTGATACGCCGCCGATGCGCGCGCTGTTCCGCGCCATTGGTCGCCTGGCGCAGGCACCGCTGGCGGTGCTGATCACCGGCGAGACCGGCACCGGCAAGGAGCTGGTGGCCAATGCGCTGCATCGCGAATCACCGCGCGCGCTGGCTCCGTTCGTCGCGCTCAATACCGCTGCAATCCCGTCCGAGCTGCTGGAAAGCGAGTTGTTCGGCCACGAGGCCGGTGCCTTCACCGGTGCGCAGCGCCGCCACATCGGCCGCTTCGAGCAGGCCAACGGTGGCACGCTGTTCCTGGATGAGATCGGCGACATGCCGTTGCCGCTGCAGACCCGCCTGCTGCGTGTGCTGGCGCAGGGTGAGTTCTTCCGCGTCGGTGGCCGCGAGCTGATCCGCGTCGACGTGCGCGTGGTGGCCGCCACCCACCAGGATCTGGAGGGACTGGTCGCGCACGGGAAGTTCCGCGCAGATCTGCTGCACCGCCTGGACGTGGTGCGCCTGCAGCTGCCGCCACTGCGCGAGCGCCGCGAGGACATCGCGCAATTGGCCAGCACCTTCCTGGCTGCCGCCGCACGCAAGCTGGATACGCCGCCGAAGCGCCTGACCGCCGCGGCCCTGCAGGCGCTGCGCGAGCACGACTGGCCGGGCAATGTGCGCGAGCTGGAAAACGTGTGCTGGCGGATGGCCGCGCTGGCCGCCGCCGACACCATCGGCGTGGCCGATGTCGATACCGCGCTGAACCGCGCGCGCGGGCGCCGCAGCAGTACCAGCGCAGCCGATCCGGGGCAGTGGGAAGCGCTGCTGGCCGAATGGGCGCGCCGTCAGCTGGCCGAAGGCGTGGAAGGGCTGCACGCGCAGGTGCGCGAGCGGGTCGACCATGCCCTGCTGGAGGCCGCGCTGCAGATCACCCACGGCCGCCGCGCCGAAGCCGCTGCCCGTCTCGGCCTCGGCCGCAATACCCTTACCCGCAAGCTGGGCGCCGGGCGCCGTCGCGGGGGCCATTGAACGGTCCCTGCACGCGATCCTCGCACCGGCTTGCCGAACCGTTGATCGTTCATGGACGATGCAATGCTTAGTGTCACCTGCAAGGAGTCTTCGATGCGTCTGCCCTTTGCCATCCTGCCGTTGTCCGCCGCCGTGCTGCTGTGTGCCTGTGGCAGTGCGCCGAAGAAGGCCGAACCCACGCCGCCACCGCCGACCGTGGTCAGTGCTGCGAAGCAGGGCGAGGCCAATCTCGCACCGGCCTCGGCCAGCATTGTCAGTGGCCGCATCGCGCTGATGGTGGAGCCCGGTGGCATCCACATCACTGGCCTGGTCGGTGGCCTGCAGCCGATGCAGCAGGCCGGCTTCCACATCCATGAGCGCGGCGACTGCAGTGCGGTGGATGCCAGCAGTGCCGGCAATCACTTCAATCCCGGTGGTGCTGCGCATGGCCGCGCCGGCACCGGCAAGCACCACCTGGGCGACATGGACAATCTGCGTGCCGATGCCCAGGGCCGCGCCAACGTCGATATCCACCTCAAGGGGGTTACCCTTGGCGGAGGCGCCGCCACCGATATCGCCGGACGCGCACTGGTCGTGCATGCCAACGCCGACGACTATCGCAGCCAGCCCGCCGGCAATGCCGGCGTCCGCATCGCCTGTGGCGTGATCCGGGTCGTCCGCTGATCACTGCAGGCATCATCGAGGGAGAGATTCCAATGCGTCTGATCCACACTTCGCTGTTTGCGGCCATCGCCGCGCTGGGCCTGGCGGCCTGCAACCAGCAGCCCGCCGCGCCGCAGACTGAAACCCCGCCGGCCGCGCCGGCCGACGGCGCCACCACCGAGCCGGCTGCAGCCCCGGCACCGGCGGCGGCACCGACGGGCGATGCTTCGGCAACGGCCGAACTGGCACCGACCCAGGGCAACGAGACCAAGGGCAGCGTCACCTTCAAGGTGGTTGATGGCAAGGTCCACGTGACCGGCCAGATCACCGGCCTGAAGCCGGGCAGCGAACATGGCTTCCACATCCACGAGAAGGGCGACTGCAGCGCGCCGGACGGCATGAGCGCCGGCGGCCACTTCAACCCGGGCAAGCAGGATCACGGCAACGTCGCCACCGATCCGCACCACGGCGGCGACATGCCCAACATCAAGGCCGACGACAAGGGCGTGGCCACCATCGACGGCCCGGTGTCGAGCAACGTCAACATCGGCAAGGGTGATGACTTCGACATCATCGGCCGCGGCCTGATCGTCCACGCCGATGCGGACGACTACAAGACCCAGCCGACCGGCAATGCCGGCGCGCGCCTGGCCTGTGCGGTGATCCAGAAGGCCCCGTAAGAAACAAAGAACGCCGGCACAAGCCGGCGTTTTTCTTTGCATCGCTTTCTGTAGAGCCGAGCCCACGCTCGGCTGCTCTTCCGGCGGCCTGAGCCGAGCATGGGCTCGGCGCTACAACACGCGGCGGCCGCTTCCTGTCAGCGCGCCAGCAGTTCGCGCGCGTCCTGGCCGGCCTCGCAGTGCACGAACAGTACCGGCACGCCATGTGCTTCCAGCACCGCGGCCATCTGTCGCTGACGCATCAGGAACTGCTCGTAGATGCCCTTCAGGCGATCGCAGTCGTTCTTGCTGTGGCTGTAGTGCGCGCACCAACCGGCCGGGTCGAACAGCGCCATGCGTGCTTCGCCATGCGTATAGCGCAGCAGCGGCTCGGGCGCGGCATTGAGCCACTCGTCCTCGCCCGGCGCCATGATCGCGGTCTCGATCAGCGGCCACAGTGCGGCCAGGCCCTGGTTGTCGTACTGCATCGACATCATCGCGGCCAGGTCGTTCACGGTGAAATAGCGCGCGTGCTCGATGCGGGCACCGAAGGTGTTCTGCGCCATCAGCGCGGTGTCGGCGTGCGCCATGCCGTTGGCCAGCAAGGTTTCTTCCAGCGCATCGGCGACCGCACTGGTGGTGGCCACGTCGCTGCCGGTCAGCAGGAACGGCACCACGCGCAGGCCACCGCCCACCAGCGTGGCATCGGCCTGGAACGGCAGTGGCACGTCACCTTCGGCATCGGTACCGAAGGCCAGCAGGCGCGGGCCCTGGTTGCGGCCCGGGGCACGCATCTGCAGTTCTTCCAGGCGGCGATGGATCGGCCAGCCCGGACGCAGCACTTCGGCCGGGTCGAAATGCGCGGCGGCGAACACCAGGTCCAGCTCGGCCACCTGTGGCACCAGCTTGGCCAGGTCACGGCCGACGCGTTCGGCCAGTTCACCGGCCTGTTCAGCGCTGAGCACCGCCTGGCGGGGGATTTCGCCGCCGGCCAGTTCCAGGGCCAGCACGCCAAGGGCATTCATCGCGGGGTCGGGTTTGCTCATGGTTCCACGGTTGGCCCATCACAGGGCGGCAGCTACACTTGGCTCCATTATGCCTGCTCCGTCGTGCAGGCCATGTTGCAGACACCCTCATCCATGCCAGGTATCTCCATGCCCAACGCTCGTCCCGTCGCCATCCTCGGTGGCGTCCGCATTCCGTTCTGCCGCCAGAACACCGCGTATTCGGATGTCGGCAACCTCGGCATGTCGGTCCGTACGCTGGGTGCGCTGGTCGAACGGTTCGGCCTGCATGGCCAGCAGCTGGGTGAAGTGGCAATGGGTGCAGTGATCAAGCACTCCAGCGACTGGAACCTGGGCCGCGAAGCCACGCTGTCGTCCGGCCTGTCGCCGCTGACCCCGGGCATCACCCTGCAGCGTGCCTGCGGTACCTCGCTGGACAGCATCATCACCGTGGCCAACAAGATCGCGCTGGGCCAGATCGAATCGGGCATCGGCGGTGGTTCGGACACCACCTCCGACGTGCCGATCGTCTACGGCAAGAAACTGCGTGCACGCCTGCTGGCGGCCAACCGCGCCAAGAGCACCGGCGACAAGATCCGTGCGCTCACCGCCGGCTTCAAGTTCTCCGAGCTCAAGCCCGAGTTCCCGGGCGTGGCCGAGCCGCGCACCGGCAAGAGCATGGGCGACCACTGCGAGGACATGGCGAAGGAGTGGAACATCTCGCGCGACTCGCAGGATGAGTGGGCGGTGTCGTCGCACAAGAAGCTGGCCGCCGCCTACGAGCGTGGCTTCTTCAACGACCTGATCGCACCGTTCCGTGGCGTCGAGCGCGACAACATCCTGCGCCCGGACACCTCGCTGGAAAAGCTGGCCACGCTGAAGCCGGCGTTCGACAAGGTTTCCGGGCGTGGCACGCTCACCGCCGCCAACTCCACCCCGCTGACCGACGGTGCCGCTGCAGTGCTGCTGGCCAGCGAAGAGTGGGCACGCGCGCATGGCCATGAACCCCAGGCTTACCTGCGTGACGCGCACGTGGCCGCGGTGGACTTCGTGCACGGCGAAGGCCTGCTGATGGCACCGACCATCGCGGTGCCGGAGATGCTCAAGCGCAACGGCCTGACCCTGCAGGACTTCGACATCTACGAGATCCACGAAGCCTTTGCCGCGCAGGTGTTGTGCACCCTGCGTGCGTGGGAGAGCGAGGACTACTGCCGCAACCGCCTGGGCCTGGACGCGCCGCTGGGCCGCATCGACCCGGACAAGATCAACCTGCTGGGCTCGTCGCTGGCCACCGGCCACCCGTTCGCCGCTACCGGCGCACGCGTGATCGCCACGGCAGCCAAGCAGCTGGCCGAACGCGGCGGTGGCCGCGCACTGGTGTCGATCTGCACCGCTGGCGGCATGGGCGTGGTGGCGATCGTCGAGCGCTGAGCATCACGGTAGTACCGGCCGCTGGCCGGCAGTGCTGGTACGAAAACGCCGCCCAATGGGCGGCGTTCTTTTTTGCATCGGTGGGTGCCGACCGTTGGTCGGCACGCTTCACGGCAACCTCGGATTACCGAACTCGTCGCGCTCTTCGTTGGCGTCATAAACCGGCGGCTGTGCAACGATGGGCTGCTCCTCCACCGTGGCGCGCAGCGGCGTCTCGGTACCACGCACCAGTTCCACGCTGTCCTCGCCGCGCTGCAGGCGCAGCGCATTGGCCAGGCACTGCGCGGCCAGCGCGTGTTCGCCACGTTGCGCGAACACTTCACCCAGCGCTTCCCACGCCGGTGCACCGGCGCCAGCGGCAATGGCCTCGTGCAGGAACGCATCGGCGGCCTCCCATTGCTGCTGGCCCAGGGCCACGCGGCCCTGTGCCAGGCGCAGGGCGGCCGAGTCATCGTGCACGTTGCGCCAGCGTGCCAGATTGGCCTGGCGGGTGGCCAGGCGCTCGGCGGGCAGGCGGCCATACAGCGCCACCAGATCGTCATTCCAACGCTGGTCCAGTGCCTGTTCCAGCGCCAGCAGCGCCGGCTCATCCCAGTCCAGCGCCACCGCACGGGTGGCATAGGCGCCCACCACGTCCGGGGTGGGGCGCAGCGCCTTCGGGGTGGCCTCCCACTGTGCGGCCAGCGCGTTGACGTCGGCCGCTTCCAGCAGCGCCTGTGCGGCCAGGCGTGCCTCCAGTTCGCTGTTCGCGTCGGCCGGCAGCACCTTGCTCTGGCGCAGCGCACCCAGCTGGCCATACGCTTCGTGGGCGCGGCCGGCCTGTGCCAGCGCTTCGGTACGCAGCCACAGGCCGCGTGGTGGCAGCGGCTGGATCGCCGCTACGTCCAGCGCGTTGATCGCATCGACCGGCAGATCGCGCGCCAGCAGCTGTTCGGCGCGCAGCAGTGCCTGCAGGGTGGCGTCACTTTCACCCAGGCGCTGCAGCAGCGCGTCTCCGGCGGGGCCGTCGGCCCGTGCCTGCGCGCTACGCACGGCAGTGGCCAGTGCCACCGCGCTCACTTCCGGGTCCCTGGCGGCACCGTCCAGCAGCTTCTCCGCACGCTGCCACTGGCCATGCTCGTAGGCCTGCAGGCCGTCGATCAGGCGCACCCGGCCCTGCTTGCGGCGATAGCGGCCCCAGGCACGGAACGGTGCAGCGATCAGGCTCCACAGCAGCCACAGCACCAGCACCGTGATCACTGCCAGCAGCGCTACCTTCGGCAGGTTGCTGTGATAGTCGTAGCCGCCGTAGCGCAGGGTCACTTCGCCGAAGCGGTTCAGGTCATCGGCGCCGAGCCATTGCGCGGCGACCACGCCGATGGCCACGGCCAGCAACAGCACGACCAGGGATTGCAGGGGTTTCATGCGGGCTTACCTCCGGTCGGTCTGGGTGCGCAGTTGTTGCAGGGTGCTGCCAAGAACAGCGTCGCTGGCCTGCAGCGGAAGTTCGCGCAGGGCCTTCAGTTCAGCACGTTGTGCGCGCAGGGCCGGTGAATCCGGCCAGCGCCGCTGTGCCCAGTGCTCCACGCGGTCCAATGCGGTGTTTCGGCCCGGGCGGTCGCCGCGCTCGATCGCGGCACGCGCCAACGTCAGTTCCAGCTGCAGGGCATCGTCGGCGTTGCGCTGTTCGGCGGCAGTCAGTGGGCCGTTCTGGCGGCTCGGGGTGATGTCCACGAACGGTGCCAGCGTGGCCTGCCACCACGGCTTGGCGGTGCTGCTGCCGGTCGTGCCGGTGATCTGCGAGGGCAGGCCCTGCAACGCCCGGGCCACAGCATCCAGACGCTGCAGCGACTGCACGCGCGGGCCACTGCCGAGCGCATCCAGTGCCTCGCGCTCCTGCACCAGCGCCTGGCGCAGGTTCAGGCCGTCGGCGTCGGGCAGATCGGCCAGCGCGGTGGCGGCCTGTGCATACAGGCGGCGTGCGCCGTCCACGTCGTCGGCGTAGTTCAGACGCTGCGCAGCCTGGGTCAACAGCAGCTCGGCCTCGTCGCGCTGCACCGCCTGGCGGCCCTGGTTGGCGCTGTCGGCCAGCTTGGCCAGGTTCTCTTCCAGCAAAGCGCTGCGCTGCGAGAGTCCCAGCATCTCGTCGCGCAGCACGCGGTTGGTGGTCGCCGCGTCCTGCAGGCGCTGGCTGGTCGCACGCTGGTCACGGCGCAGCGCATCCAGCGTGGCCTCCAGGCCCTTCAGCTGTACGGCCGTGGTCTGTGCCTGCGCTTCCTGTTCGCGCTGTTGCTGCTGCCAGACGTACCAGCCGGCATAACCGCCCGCGCCGAGCACGACCACGGCGGCCAGCGGCAGCAGCCAGCGCACGGGTCGACGGGGTGGGGGTGCGGGCGGCGTATCGTTCATCGGGCTTCCTTGTCGGCAACGGCGCCGGTCGGGGTGCCGGCAGGCTGCGTTGTGCACAGCATCACCGTTGCCGACGGCAGCGGCAAGCGTGATCCACGTCCCTGTTCAGGTCGCTGCCGGGACGGTGAGCGTGGCGTGTGCAGCGGCCACCAGCTGCGCAGCGGTGGGGCCGGTGCTGCGTGTGATGCGCTGCAGGCCGAGCGCCTGCGCCTGTTCGCCGAGGCGGTCACTGGCAACCACCACGCGGGCAGACGCCCGCAGGCGCTGCTGCCCGGCCGGCGGAAGCTGTTGCCAGAAATGCTGCAGGGCTTCGCCACTGCTCACGGCCAGCACCCACGGCTGTGCTGAATGCGCCAATCGCGCCAGCGTTCGCGGGGGCAGTCGCAGCAGGCGACGCTGGTAGACATCGGCACGTTCGATCGTGGCGCCCGCCGCCTGCAGCTGCGCGGCAATCAGGCCACGCCCGCCGGGGGCGGTCACCAGGCCGATGCGCAGGCCCTGTACGTCGGCCAGCACCGGCAGCGCCAGCAGCCCCTCGCTGTCCATCCGCTGCGGCGCGTGCACCTCGGTGATGCCGTGTGCCTGCAATGCGCGCGCAGTGCCTTCGCCCACGGTCAGCCACGGGCTGCACTGCACGTCGGCCAGCGGCAGCAGGGACGCGGCTGCGGCAACGGCGGCCGGGCTGGTGAACACCACCCGGTCGCAGTTCAGCGCGCGTTGCAGCTGGCGCACCACAGCCGTGCCATGCAGGCGCTGCAGGCGCCAGGGCGCCAGGGCCAGGACATTCCCGCCCAGCCCGGCAACGGCGCGGCGCAGCGCCACGTTCTGGCCCCGCGGGCGCAGCGAGATCAGGGTCCAGCGTGGGCCGGAACGGGTGGCGCCAGTGGGTATCGTATGGTCGACCATTGCCTGCATTATGCGGGCCCTTCGTTGTCGTGGTCGCTGCTCCGATGTCCGTTGATGCCCTGACTTCCTCGTTGGCCGCCCTGCAGGACGTGCTGGACTGCATGCCGGCGGTCCGCGCCATGCAGATCCAGCTCGACGGCTACGCCGATGGCGTGCTGCGCATCACCGCGCCGCTGGCGGCCAACGTCAATGACAAGGGCAACGCCTTCGGCGGCAGCCTGGCCTCGGTGCTGACCCTGTCCGGCTGGGCGCTGGTCAGCCTGCGCCTGCGCTTGGCCGGGCACGATGCCGAGGTCTATGTGGCCGACAGCAACCTGCGCTACCTGGCGCCTGTCTATGAAGACCTGCACGCCCACGCCGAAGCGGCCGAGGCCACCGGCTGGGATGCCTTCCTGAACACCTTCCGGCAGCGCCGCAAGGCCCGCATCAGCATCATCGCCACCCAGCCCGGTGCCGATGGCAAGCCGGCCGCCGAATTCAGCGGTCGCTTCGTTGCCTTCGCCAAAGGGTAGGATGGCAGGCTGACGTTCCGGGGAAACCACTGATGCGCCGCCTCATCCAGTTCCTGATCTGTTCCCTGCTGCTGGCCAGCGCCGTGGCCTCGGCCGACGACCTCAGCCGCAAGCAGCGCAAGCTGCTGGAAGAGACCCAGATCGCCTACGGGGCGACCATCCGCTGGGGCAGCATGGACGATGCCATCGGCTACCTCGACCCCAAGCTGCGCAAGGAAAAGCCGCCCACCGAGTTCGAGCTCAACCGTTATGCGCAGCTGCGCGTGTCGTCCTATCGCGAGCGCAGCAGCGCCTCGCTGGACGGTGGCCTGGTCGAGCGCCGGGTCGAAATCGGGGTGATCAACCAGAACACCCAGGCCGAGCGCACCGTGGTCGTGGTCGAGCGCTGGCGCTGGGATCCGGAGGCCAAGCGCTGGTGGCAGACCGCCGGCCTGCCGGACCTGTGGAAGGGGCAGTGACGGGCCGCGTCCGGCTTGTGCGACAATCGGCGCCCGCTTAATCGACCCGTGACCTGAGTGAATTACGAAGAGTTGCTGGCCTTTGCAGGCCGAAACCCGATGCTGTCCGCGGCCCTGGTCGGCCTGACCGTGGCCATCATCGTCACCGAGATCCGCCGCCTGTTCCGGGGCTTCAAGGGCATCAAGCCCGCCGAACTGACCCAGCTGATGAACGCGGGCGGCACGGTGGTGGTCGACCTGTCGGCCAGCGGTGACTTCGAGAAGGGCCACATTGCCGGCAGCCGCAATGCCCAGGCCAGTGCCTTCGGCCCGGAAAACAAGCTGGTGGCCAATGCCAAGCAGTCGCCGGTGGTGCTGGTGTGCCGCAGCGGCAACGCTTCGGAAACCGCCGCCAAGGCGCTGAAGAAGGCCGGTTTCGAGAAGGTCTACGTGCTCGACGGCGGCATTCCCGCCTGGCAGCAGGCCGAGCTGCCGCTGGTCAAGGGCCGCAACTGATTGCCGCAGGTGGCGGATCCGGCCTTGTATGGGCCTGATGCCGCCCCCATCGCAGTAATTCGACCATCGTTTTCATTGCATTCATTGGAGTTACTGGAAATGTCCGAAGAGATCACCAACGGCGCCGCTGCGCCGGTCGATGCCGCTACCGGCCCCGCTTTCACCGTCGAGAAGATCTACGTCAAGGACGTCTCCTTCGAGTCGCCGAACGCACCGACCATCTTCAATGACCAGGTGCAGCCGGAGCTGCAGCTGAACCTGAACCAGCAGGTGCAGCGCCTGGGTGAGAACGCCTTCGAAGTCGTGCTGGCCGTGACCCTGACCTGCCAGGCCGGTGAGCGCACCGCCTACGTGGCCGAAGTGAAGCAGGCCGGCGTGTTCGGCCTGGTCGGCCTGGACCCGCAGTCGATCGACGTGCTGCTCGGCACCCAGTGCCCGAACATCCTGTTCCCGTACGTGCGCCAGCTGATCAGCGACCTGATCCAGGCCGGCGGCTTCCCGCCGTTCTTCCTGCAGCCGATCAACTTCGAAGGCCTGTACGCAGAAACCCTGCGCCAGCGCCAGGAGCAGGGCGACGCACCGTCGCTGGCTGACTCCGAGCCGGCCGGCAACGCCTGATTCCTGTCGCGACGTCACGGATGAGCACTCCCGCTGACAAGATCGCCGTGCTGGGCGCCGGTTCCTGGGGAACCGCCCTGGCCAGCCTGCTCGCACGGCACGGTCACCCGACCGTGCTGTGGGGGCGCGACGCGGCCGTGGTCGAGGCCATCGACCAGCGCCACGAGAACCCGCGCTACCTGCCGGGCATCCCGCTGCCGGACAGCCTGCGTGCCACCACCGATCTGGCGTCGGCGGTGCAGGGCGCGGCCTGGATCCTGGTGGTGACGCCGTCGCACGCGTTCGGCGAGACCGTGCGTGCGCTGGCGCCGCTGCGACCGGCCGGTGCCGGCGTGGCCTGGGCCACCAAGGGCTTCGAACCCGGTTCGGGCCGTTTCCTGCATGAAGTGGCGCGCGAAGTGCTGGGTGAGGATGTGCCGCTGGCCGTCGTCACCGGGCCGTCGTTCGCCAAGGAAGTCACCCAGGGCTTGCCGACCGCGATCACCGTGCACGGCGACGTGCCCGAGTTCGCGCAGGCGGTGGCCGAGGCGATGCATGGCCCGGCGTTCCGCGCCTACACCGGCGACGACATGGTCGGTGCCGAGCTGGGCGGCGCGATGAAGAACGTGCTGGCGGTGGCCACCGGCGTGGCCGATGGCATGCAGTTGGGCCTCAACGCCCGTGCCGGCCTGATCACCCGCGGCCTCAACGAAATGCTGCGCCTGGCCGCTGCGATCGGCGCCAAGCCGGAAACGCTGATGGGCCTGGCCGGCCTGGGCGATCTGGTGCTGACCTGCACCGGCGACCTGTCGCGCAACCGCCGCCTGGGCCTGGCCCTGGGCCGTGGCCAGACGCTGCAGGACGCTGTGCGCGAAATCGGCCAGGTGGTCGAGTCGGTGCAGACCGCCGACGAAGTGATGCGACAGGCGCGCCGTCATGGCATCGACCTGCCGATCTCCGACGGTGTGCGTGCCGTGCTGCATGGCGAGCAGACCCCGGAAGAAGGCTTGCGCGCACTGCTGGCGCGGGAACAGAAACCGGAGTATCCGGACACGCTGTTCAAGTGAATCGAAAAACCCCGGCTACGTGCCGGGGTTTTTTTGTGCGCGGCCCATCCACGCATGGCGTGGATCTACGACGGAACCCCCTTCTGGTAGCGGCCAACCTTGGTTGGCGCCCGGTAGCGCCGGGCCATGCCCGGCGGAAACCATCAGCGCGCGCGGGGCGGTGCGTTGCCGTTGTCCATGTCCGAGAAAATCATCCACGGCCCATTCCCCTCACGCTTCAGCGTGAGCGTGAACTTGCCGGTATCGCCCACGTTGTTGCCGTAGCTGTACGCACCGATGATGTAACCGGTGTTCCCTTCCACCGCATACGCCAAGGCACGCAACCGCAACGGACTGCCGCCCTGTCCGGCATATGCAGCCTCGATCGCAGTGCGCCCGCGCACGGGTGGCTGGTTGCTCTGCAGCACAAAGCCATCCTCAGCGAAGAGCGCAGCCAGTGCCCTGGCATCACCCCCGCGCCACGCCTGCTCGTAGTTGCGCAGCACACGGTCCAGCGGTGCGGGCAGGGCTGCGTCCGGGAGAGGCTGCGCAGGCTTCGCGTTTTCTGCATCGTGGGCAATTGCCGGCGATGCCAGCAGCAGGACACTGCAGAAGATCATGGCGAGTCGTGTGCGGCGCATGCGTCCAGGCCCTGGCGATGATGGGAAGGCTTCAGACGCATCCTAGCGCGCCGCTGGTTAGAATCACGCGGCCGCCGATTCGGTGGATGCAGCGCAGATCAGACAAGGACACGCGATGAAGATGCGAATCACAGGGATGGCGATGATGGCCGCGCTGCTGGCAGCCTGCGGACAGGCACCGGAGAAGGCGGCCGAGGCCGCGTCTGCGGCAGCGCCCGCGCCGGCCACCGAAACACCGGCCGCCACAGCCACCGTGGTCGAAAGCGTGCCGTCCATCGAAGACAGCGTGGACCCCGCGGTGTGGGACAGCGAGGGCGAACCGGAAGGCCCGGGCGCCGGCGGCGAACTGACCTGCGCGGACAATCCGCTGGCGACCCACTTCTTCACCCTGGTCGGCGGCAGTACCGTGGACGACTGCGGCCGCAAGGACCCGAAGGTGCTGGCCGCGTTCGATGCGCTGATGAAGGGCACGCAGGACGCCGAATCCACCGACAAGGATATGCCGTCGCTGCGCAAGCGCCTGCTGAGCGGACCCAGCGGCCCTGGCGAGCTGCTGGTGCTGCAGGGCGAGCCGTGGTGGTTCTACACCGCCTGCCAGGCCCACGACTGCCCCGGCACCGCGTTGGCGATGCTGTATTCGCCCGACCAGTCGAAGATGGTCGGCCGTCTTACCGCGCGCTGCCGTGTGTGGTGGCTGGGCGAGCCGACGGCGGAACAACGTGAGCAGATCGAACAGCGCCAGCCACTGCAGAATGCCGCGTTGAAGGAAGACAGCGCGCTCTGCGAGTGATGTGGCGCCGGCGTCACCCGTCCGGCTGCATACGCGCGCTGGCCTGTGCGTTCATCGTCAGGCACGCCATGATCAGCCCTTCCATCACCCGGTCGCCCACGTACTCGGCCTCCGTGCCGTTCTGGCGCACGCGTTCGGCCGCCAGCAGCAGCTCCAGCGTCACACGCTGGCCGGCCAGTGCGCAGTCCGCATCGGCCAGCGCCATGCAACGGCCCGGCATCTGGTGACGCTCCGGCCAGGGTTGGCCATCGGCGGCCGCGCCTTTGCCGATGCGGTGAAGCGTGGCGATGAAGGCGTTCGGGTCGGTCGCAGCCGCGTGCTCTGAGGGCTTACCGCCAGTGGCGGACGAGCGATGCGGATGCAGGCGGGGGAAGTCCGGTGAGGTCATGGCAGTGCTCCGTGCAGGACAGACGGTAACCGCCACATAGAGGTGGCGGGCGGAGACGTGGCTCGAAAACCGGGAGATCACGAACAAGACCGGCAGGCGCAAGGCCTCCACGCTCCGCCCGCCATAGCCGGCAGACGGAATGCCAGCCGGCGCCACGCGGGGTGACGCCGGCTGGCAAGCGCAAACAACGTTCGTGATCTGACGGGTTTTCGAGGCCCGGCCACCCATTTTCCGGCGGCCCACCATCTGTACCGCCGTCGCTGCGCAACGCCAATCAGAAGAGTTGCATTCAACGCTGGATCAAAGACGCTTTTGGCATTTTTGCATGCTGTTAAGCCGTCGCAGACGCAGGTGCCGCAACGTCCGTAGCAGCATGGGGAATATGCGACATGGGTCGAAGTTGATGACGTGGCGTACGGGCACCCCACCAGGCCGATGACGACAGTGCGGGGCGAAGAACGCAAATCGACTTCGGCGCACTCCGGTGTGTCAGTGCTCTTCGCGTCTCTCGTACCAGGCTTGAGTACGGTTCACGATCCGCACCACGGACAGCATGACCGGCACCTCGATCAGCACGCCCACCACCGTCGCCAGCGCCGCCCCCGAATGCACGCCGAACAGTCCCACCGCGGTGGCCACCGCCAGTTCGAAGAAGTTGCTGGCGCCAATCAGTGCTGACGGGCCGGCCACGCAATGTGCCACGCCCAGGCGGCGGTTGAGCAGGTAGGCCAGGCCCGAAGTGAAATAGACCTGGATCAGGATCGGCACGGCAATCAGCGCGATCACCAGCGGTTGCTTCACGATCTGCTGGCCCTGGAACCCGAACAGCAGCACCAGCGTCAGCAGCAGGGCGGACAGCGATAGCGGGCCCAGCCGTCGAAGCGCACGCTGCAGCCCCGTCTCGCCGCTGCGCGAAAGCATCCAGCGCCGAAGCAACGCGGCCACCAGCACGGGCACCACGATGTAGAGGCCAACCGACAACAGCAGGGTGTCCCACGGCACGGTGATCGCCGACAGGCCCAGCAGCAGTGCAACCACCGGCGCATAGGCAACCACCATGATCGCGTCGTTCAACGCCACCTGGCTCAGGGTGAAATTCGCATCGCCACGGCACAGGTTGCTCCACACGAACACCATGGCGGTGCAGGGCGCGGCCGCCAGCAGGATCAACCCGGCGATATAGCTGTCGATCTGCCCCGGCGGCAACCAGTCGGCGAAGGCATGGCGCAGGAACAGCCAGCCCAGCAGCGCCATCGAGAACGGCTTGACCGCCCAGTTGATGAACAACGTGACGCCGATGCCTTTCCAGTGCTGCTGCAACTGGCGCATCGCAGTGAAGTCGACCTTCAGCAGCATCGGGATGATCATCAGCCAGATCAGCACCGCAACCGGCAGGTTGACCTTGGCCACTTCGGCGGAGGCCAGCGCCGCGAAAGCACCGGGCAGGACGTGGCCCAGCAGCGTGCCCATCGCAATGCACAGCCCAACCCACAGCGTCAGGTGTCGCTCGAACAGGTTCATGGCAATGGCGCCGTCACTGCGCGCCGTCGGTCGGCAGCAACTGGCCGATCCGGTCCAGCGCGTGCTGCAGCGTTTCGCGTTCGGACCACGCCGATTCGGGCAGTGCGAGCAGCGCACGCAGGCGCGTTTTCACGATGGCATGGGCCAAAGCGAAGGCTGCGGCCTTGTCGGCATCGCTGCCTGCTACGGCGGCCGGATCAGGCAGGCCCCAGTGGCTGCGGATGAAGTCACCGAACACCACGGGGCAGGCTTCGGCAGCGGCCGCGTCACACACGGTGATCACCAGATCCATCGGGGCCGCATCCACGAACTCATCCCACGACTTGCTGCGCAGACCTTCAACGGGCATTTCTTCGGCCTGCAACTGGGCGAGCGCGAATGGATTGACCTGACCGGTAGGCTGGCTGCCGGCACTGAAGGCGGTGAAGCGATCGCCGCCCCAGGCCCGCAGGGTGGCTTCAGCCAGCACGCTGCGCGCGCTGTTGCCGGTGCAGAGGAACAGGACATTGCGGGTCATGTGGCTTCCGTGGTCAGTGAGTGGCTTGGACATGCACAGCGCGCTGGCCGGGCAGAGACTAGTGAACTCGGCAGAGCTGCGGATCGCCTCCGCTATCTGCGCGCGATCGCATCCGGCATAGCCGTGCCGCGCGAACCATGGGCCTGCCGACGTTGTCAGCAGCACCAGTTCCCTGACCTGCATGCGGCGGGCCATGTCCTCGGCCGCTGACAGCAACGCGCGCCCAAGGCCGGTATTGCGTCGGTCGTCGGACACCACCAGCGAGCGAAGCAGGGCCGACGCGCCGAAGATCTGCAATCCAACGGCACCCACGGGAACGCCGTCGAGGTCTGCGACGAGAAACGCCACCTCGCTGCTTTCCAGATCGGCCACGGGCAACTGCGCCTGCTGCAGAAGGTCGCGGATGGAGCACAGGTCGTCGCGCGTGCCTGCACGAATCACCGGGTCGGGTTTCATCTCAGCACCTGCATGCCGGTTCGCTCACCGCGCACCGTTCATCCAGGGAGCCCGCGCAGCAGTTGTGCGTCAGGTACTGGATCAAGCCGTTCATCGCATCGAAGTTGGCGCGGTAGCAGACGTGGCGGCCTTGGCTCTCGCTCTCCACCAGCCCGGCCTGCACCAGCTCCTTCAGGTGGAAGCTGAGCGTGGCTGGAGGCACCTGCAGGGCCGTGGCGATGTCGCCCGCCATGCGCCCTGCCGGGCCGGCCTCCACCAGCAGCCGGAAGGCAGCCAGACGGGTGGCATGGCCGAGGGCGGTCAGGGCAGCGATTGCATTCGATGTTTCCATATTTCTAGAATAATCGAATGAATAAGCCAATCACAAGCCTGGACCTGCCCAACCTGGTGGAATCGTCATTGCCCCAGCCCAATCATCACCAGCTCGCCGCGGCAGATCTGGGGCCGCCACGCATTCTCCTGCTCTACGGCTCGCTGCGGCCCCAGTCGTTCAGCCGCAAGCTGGCGCTGGAAGCCGAGCGGCTGCTGCGCCACCTGGGGTGCGAAACCCGGGTGTTCGATCCGCATGCGCTGCCGATGCTGGACAGCGTGGACAGGAATCACCCCGAAGTGCAGCGACTGCGCGAATGGTCACAGTGGTCGGAAGGGCAGGTCTGGGTCAGCCCCGAGCGGCATGGCACGGTCACCGGCGTGTTCAAGAACCAGATCGACTGGTTGCCGCTGGAAGATGGCAGCGTGCGGCCGACGCAGGGCAGGACGCTGGCGGTGATGCAGGTGAGCGGCGGCTCGCAGTCGTTCAACACCGTCAACACGTTGCGCGTGCTCGGCCGCTGGATGCGCATGCTGACCATCCCCAACCAGTCGTCGGTGGCCAAGGCCTGGCAGGAATTCGATGACGACGGCCGGATGAAACCCTCGCCGTACTACGATCGGGTGGTGGACGTGATGGAAGAACTGGTGAAGTTCACGCTGCTGACGCGGGGCCGGTCGGACTACCTGGTGGACCGCTACAGCGAGCGCAAGGGCGACGCGCACGCCGCAGCATTGGCGCGGGCTGCAGGGGCTACGGCTTCCTGAGTTCCAGCACGCGCGCTACCTGCTCGCGCGCTGCGCGCCCTTGCTGTTCTCGTCCTTTGCATCGCCACGGCTCTGCGCGAACGCGGGGAAGGTCTTTGCGATCGAATCCTTGTCCGGCAGGATGTAGAACACACCGCCCTTCTGGAACGTGGATTGCACGATCTGCTCGTAGAAGCCGGGCGAAACGTTGATGCAGCCGTGGGTGACGCGGTTGTCGTCCGGCGTCGGCGTCGCCAGTCGTTCGGCGCGCTTTTCCTTCGGGCTGCCCGGTGGCAGCGGATGCATCGACACGGCGGAATCGTAGTCCACCCACAGCACGCGCCCGGCATCGTCGGAGGGGCCATAGGCGCCAATGAAGCGGCCCGCAGGCGTGGTGCGGTCGTGGCCGGGAATCGCGCTCAGGGCAAGCTTGGCGACGCCGGGTGCGGAATGATCGCCGATGGCCGAACCGAACAGTGCCGGCGCGGCGCCGCGCAGCTTGCCGTCGCCGCCGAAGACCAGGACCTGCGCGGCGGCCTTGTCCATGATCGCGAACGGATAACCCTGATTGTCCTTGCTGGCGACCACCCAGCCGGCCAGCTCGATCACTGTTTCGGAGACGCTCTGGTCGGGCGGAAGTTCATCAACGGCGGCCGCCGGTGGTGCGGGTGCGTCCTTGTCCCTGGCGTTGGCTACGCCGCTGCATGCAACGGCCAGTGCCACGGCCAGAGTGGCGTGCAGGGCGCGGTGTGCAGGGGAGGAGGAGGTACGAATGGGACGGCTCCTGGCAATGCAGATCTGAGGTGGAAGGACGCCAGTGGCCGGCGAGGGCCACTGGTTCCCGATACACAGGTGGATCAATTCAAACAGTGAGGGAGCGATCAGCCGCGCGGCTTGCGTCCGACGGGTGCCCTTTCAAGCTGCTGCACGCGGCCTTCGATCTGGTCCAGGCGCTGGTTGGCCTGCTGTGCCGACTGGTTGGCGGACTCGGCACTCTGTGCAGCGCCCTGCACCTTTACATCGAGCTGATCGAGGCGCGAGTTGATGGTTGCGAACTCGTCCTTGTAGGTGGCACAAGCGCCAAGGCTCACGGTGGCGATGAGCGCGACAGCAAGTGCGCGGGCTGTCTTCATGTGTTGCGGGTTCAGGTTCATTGCACTCCCTCCTTCGTCTGGGGAAGCTGGAATATAGCGGCGTTTGTTCCCCACGCTGACAAGCGCTTTCAGCTGAAATTGGAAGACGTGGAAGGATTGTGAAATGTATTCATCAGCAAAGCTTAACGAGTGAGATCAGGCGAGCTGATGTGCACAGAGGCGATGGCCTTGTGGTTGCTCGAATCGCCCAATTCATCAGCCTGAAGACGGCCTCATTCCTTCCCGTTTTCCACTGGCCCACACGCCGGGCGCCATTCACTTGCGGCAATCAGTGCCGGCGCACTTTCCGGACGCACCGCTAGCAGCGTGGCGACGGCACCGGCTTTATCATCGGCGCGGGCAACGTAGTCAGCGGCAATGCGGTAGCCGATCCAGTAGCCAAGATCGCCGCGGCGCGTTTCGTCGCCGGCTCCGTTGTAGAGCCATTGCGTCAGATCAGTACCGGCGCTGTCCCGGGCGAACTGGCGTTCCAGGGCGCATTCGCGGCCCTGCGTCCAACGACGCAGATGCGCGTTGGCCGGTTGCCCCGAGATCAGTTCGCCCACGTACTCGGCGCCGCCTTCAAGCAACGTCTGATAGAG
The DNA here is from genome assembly GCF_059369995.1 of Stenotrophomonas sp. YJH_SMC_53. Lineage (NCBI taxonomy): Bacteria > Pseudomonadati > Pseudomonadota > Gammaproteobacteria > Lysobacterales > Lysobacteraceae > Stenotrophomonas > Stenotrophomonas sp. YJH_SMC_53. The sequence goes on from NZ_JCAFTF010000011.1 coordinate 51,632, forward strand.
CAGGGTGGGCTGCGCGACATCGACGCTCGCACCGGGCTGCTGCACGTGCACGTACTCATGGGCGATCAGGTGCACGAAACGATCGCCGATGTCGGGCTGCATCCAGTCGGCGTTGCACAGCGCCTCCAGTCCGATCGCCACGCCGTCGGGCGTGGTGACACCGCCGCTGTTTCCCCGACCCACCAGCACGGTGACCGGCGGAAAACGTGCGGAGGGAAGCAGCGTGCCCAACCGATCGAGTGCCTTGGCAACCCGCTCGCGGATCTCCGGCAGCGCCGTCGCACAGGTACGGGCTTTGGCAAACAGCGCAGGTTTGTGCTGGATCGCATCGGCAAGACGATCCATCGAGCCGATACGGCTGTCAGTGAAGCTGCGTAGTGCATCCGTACCCGCATGCAGATAGCCGCGCTGCAGATCGTCGGCACTTGGCTTCCCTCCGCTTGCATCCAGCACGCTGAAGAAGCGCGCGACATCGTCGGTCTGAATCACGATGCGCCCGGAAGGGCGGGTACGCTCGGCTGCGTTGGCTACCTGCAGCATCATCGGCAGGGCGAAGAGCAGCAAAGCCCGCACTGTGCACCGGGCATGAAGCGGAAACAGCAGTGACGCGATGGATGCGTGCGGCATGAGGAGTTCCCTGAACGCCAGCCTTATTTATACACCAGTCAGTTCAATATTCAGGGTCGATTAGACCCCCTAACGGATAATTCACACCTGTCGACCGCCTCCTCTCTCTCCCCCTCCCGGGAGGCGGCCGACGAAACCAAAATAATTAAAGGTGTGTCCCGATGAACAAGAATTCGCTGCTCGCCCTGGGTCTTCTGGCTGCCCTGCCGTTCGCTGCATCGGCAACCGATGGCCTGTCGTACAACTACGTTGAAGGCGGCTATGTGAACACCGATGCCAAGGGCGGCGACGCCGATGGCTGGAAGGTGAAGGGTTCCGTGGCGGTGCACCCGAACTTCCACATCTTCGGCGACTACAGCGCGCAGGAGACCGACAAGTTCAAGAACGACGTCGACCAGTGGCGCATCGGTGCCGGCTACAACTACGGCATCGCACCGAACACCGACCTGGTGGCCCGTGTCGCGTACCAGAAGTTCGACATGAAGCACGGCCTGGACTTCAACGGCTACTCGACCGAAGTCGGCGTGCGTACCGCGTTCAACCCGTACGTGGAAGGCTACGTGATGGCCGGCTACGAGGACTACGCCAAGAAGCACGGTATCAACCCGGACGGCGAGTTCTACGGCCGCGTCGGCGCCACCGCCAAGTTCAACCAGAACTGGGGCCTGAGTGGCGAAGTGAAGCTGGCCAAGGCCGGCGACCGCGAGTGGTTCGTGGGCCCGCGCTTCACCTGGTAACAAACGCCTGTCGTTAGAGCGTGTTGTGCTGGCGTGTGACTCTCTCTCTCTCCCACACGCCAACCGAAGCCCGGCCTCGCGCCGGGCTTCTTCTTTTCTGTGCATCCGGTAGAGTGCAGGGCCGCAGGGCGGTCCTGCAGAGCCTGGCGCGGCGGATTCCAGCGCAATCACGATCAAGGGACATGATGAAGATGAAGGCGATCACTGCTGTGGCAGCACTGCTGCTGCTGCTGGGAACGGCGCAGGCGCGTTCGAGCGCCGAATGGAATCTGAAAGGCGCCAACCGTTCGGAAGGCGGGGTTGTGCTGACCCTGGTGAGCAAGACGCCCGAACTGACACCAGCCAACCGGCAGGCGGCCGAACAGACCGCAACGCGCCAGTGTGCAACCTGGGGCCTTCCCGCTGCCGAACTGAACGGTGAGATCGAGCGTGCGTGCGATGGGCGCAGCCGTTTCGGCAAGTGCAAGCGGTGGCAGTTCACCATGCCCTTGCAGTGCAGTGCCGCGGTTTCACAGTGACGTCGTGTCGTTTGCCGCAGGGCATGGGGGTGCCCCGACGAGGTGTTCGACTGGCTGCGCGAACGCGGTCTGCCAAGCGGTCGCTGCCAGCGTATCGCCCGGAGTGGGCCGCAGCAGTTCCATGTAGCGCAGGAATGCACGGTGCTGCGCGCTGGACGGAACGAGAACCGCTCCGTCCCCGGTCAGGCGGTTCCGCTATGATCCCGGCACGTCGCCATTGACGATGCACCCGCCTCAAGCCAGCAGGAACTGCCGTGAATTCCCAGCCCGCCCAGATCACCGCTCTCAATCACACGCTCGACAACGAGCCGCAGCAGATCACCGCGCCACTGACCCATTCGGCGGCGTTCCTGGTGCTGAAGGTGAAGGACGACGAGGCGTCGATCGCCAAGGCGCGGGAGGTGCTGGCCAGCACCGATGATCTGATCAAGAACACCGCCATCCGCGAGATCGAGCGCACTTTCACCTGCAACGTGGCCATCGGTCATCGCGTGTGGCAGCCGCTGGTGGGCACCACGCCGCCGCGCGAGCTGAAGCCGTTCCGCGAGATCAAGGGCGCGACCCACACGGCCGTGTCCACGCCGGGCGACCTGCTGTATCACATCCGCGCACGCACCATGGACCTGATCGTGGCGTTCGAGCGTAACCTGCTGATGGCCTTCGGTGATGCGGTCGAGACGGTCGATGACGTGGCCGGCTTCCGCTACTTCGATGGCCGCGACCTGCTCGACTTCGTCGACGGCACCGCCAACCCGGAAGGACTGTCGCTGCCGGAAGCCACCATTGTTGGCGATGAAGACCCCGAACATGCCGGCGGCAGCTACGTGGTGGTGCAGAAGTACCTGCACAACCTCGATGCCTGGCGCGCGCAGAAGACCGAGGCGCAGGAAGCGATCATCGGCCGTACCAAGCACGACAACATCGAGCTGGACGATGCGCCGGCCGATGCGCAGAAGTCGCACAAGACGCTGTGCACCATCGAAGACGCCGATGGCGAGCACGAAATCCTGCGTGACAACATGCCGTTCGCCAACCCGGGCCGTGGCGAGTACGGCACCTACTTCATCGGCTACACGCGTCGCCTGTGGGTGATCGAGAAGATGCTCGAGCGCATGTTCATCGGCAATCCCGCGCCGCTGCACGACCGCATCCTCGACTTCTCCACCGCCACCACCGGCGTGACCTTCTTCGCGCCGTCGCGCAAGGTGCTGGCCGACCTGGGCGAGTGATCGCGCCGGGCCATCACGGCCCGCCATCCGCCTGTCATCTATGGCGCCGACCATGGCGCGCTGGATGGGAGTGCAGGAGGCTGGCGATGGTCATGGCAGGGAACAGGACCGGCGTACGCCGCTGGTGGCGGCCACTTGCCGCGTTGTTCGGGGCATTGGCACTGGGGAGTGCCAGCGTTTCCGCGCAGGAGGCTCCCGCACACTGGATGGCCTACGCCACCGCCGTGGGTGGCCAGCTGCAGCAGCGCCTGCAGCAGGAGCAGGACCCGCAGGCGCAGCGCGTGCTGGAATGGCTGCAGGCACACCCGGACACGCCCACGCCGCTGCCGGTGAGCGTGTGGATCGCGGCGGATGGCCATATCTCGAAACTGGAATTCGACAGCCTGGGTGACGCCCGGGTCGACGCCGACCTGCGCGCGACGCTGCAGGCCGCGCCGTTGCAGGCGGCTCCGCCGGCCGACATGCGCCAACCGCTGCGACTAGGCCTGGTGCTTGACCGGTAGATCCACGCCATGCGTGGATGGGCCTACCGGTGACCCTTCAGCCACGCATGGCGTGGCTCTACTGTGGATGGCCAGCGCACAGCCCGGCCATCCGCATCAACGATCCGGCGCCACCTGCGGTTCGCGTGCGGCCGCGCTCCATGCGCGCAGGCCGAACACGGCCAGGCCGAGGAAGAACACGTACAGCGCGGCGGTCACATGCAGCGACTTGAACAGGTACGCACCCACATAGACCACGTCCACGGCGATCCATACCCACCAGCAGGCGACGTGGCGGCGTGCCTGCCACCACTGGCCGACCAGGCTCAGTGCGGTCAGCATCGCGTCCAGCCACGGCAGCGCGGCATCGGTGAAGGTGTGCATCCCGGCGCCCAGCATCACGCCGCCGCACAGGCCGATGGCCAGGTCACGCAAGAGCTTGCCGCGCGCCAGCGGCACGATGCGGATGCTGCCCTCATCGGCGGCGTGCTGGCGCCAGTTGAGCCAGCCATATACCAGGAAGCCACCGAAGGCGACCTGCAGCAGCGTATCCGAGTACAGCTTGGCCTCGGCGAACACCAGGCCATACAGCGTGACCGACAGCAGGCCCACCGGCCAAGCCGCCAGCCGGCGCCGGGCCATCAGCCAGACGCCGAGCACACTGAACAGTGCGGCGGTCCACTCCAGCATCACGCCGCTCACAGCGCGAACGTCACCGACAGGCGGGCCTGTCGCGGTGCGCCGGGGAACAGGTAGTAGTCACCGCCGCTGCTGCCGGTATCGCGCCAGTAGAAGCGGTTGAACACGTTGTCCACCGACAGGTTCCAGGTCACCGCACGCTCGTGCAGGCGATGCTGGAAGCGCAGGCCAGCATCGAACACCGAGTAGTCCGGTGCGCGCACGCCGCCGTCGGCACGTGCCACGTTGGAACCGGCATAGCGCCAGCCGCCGGTCACGTCCAGGCCCTGCACGAACGGCAGCGCGTAGGCCACGTGCACGCTGGCCCGTACCTTCGGCACGTTCACCAGCTGATGGCCTTCATAGGCCGGCGTGCCGGTGTCGCGCGCGCGCGCCTGCAGCACGCTGGCACTGGCCACGATCTGCAATGCATCCGTCAGCTGGCCGTTGGCGGTCAGCTCCAGGCCGGTGTGGGTCTGCGTGCCTTCCTCGACGAAGGTGTAGCCGACGTCGCTGCTGTCGGGCTTGGCGTACTGGTACGGCTGCGAGATGCGGAACACGGCTGCGCCCAGCGTCAGCGCCTCGACCGGCACGTACTTCACGCCCACTTCCAGCTGCCGCGACTGCACCGACGGCAGGAAGGTATCGGCATTGCTGGTCCAGAACGGCGCTTCCTGGCCCAGCGAAATGCCGCGCACATAGCTGGCATAGGCGTTGAGCTGGTCGGTAGCCCTCCACACCAGCGCGGTCTGCGGCAGGAACCGGGACAGGCGGCTGTGCCGCTGCGGGGTGCCACGCTTGTCGTAGGCACGCTCGTCCAGGCGCACGAAGCGGCCACCGGCCAGCCACTGCCAGTCATCACCGAAGCTCATCCGGTCCAGCGCGAAGAACGCGGTCTGGCGGCTGTCCAGGCGTCGTGCGGATGGGCCCGGCATCTTCGGCGATGGCGCGAACACCGGCACCGGTGCCTCGTGGATGTTGCTGGTACCGACGTACTCGTTGACGCTCGGGCGCTTGTCCACGGTGCGGCGGAAGTAGTCGGCGCCGACGGTCAGCTGGTGGCCGACGCTGCCGGTCTCGAAGCGGCCACGCAGCTCGGCACGGGCCTGCTGGTTGCGGCGGGTATCGTCCGGGCTGCGGTAGTCGTAGACGTCGTAGTCGCCGTTGGGTGCGAAGTAGTTGCCCGGCACGCTGCCATTGGCACATTGCGCGGCGTAGTAGCAACCGTAGGCGAAGGCGACGTTGTCATCGATCACCGAACGGCTATGGCCCACCGATACACGTGATTGCCAGGCGTCGTTGAAGTCGTAGGTATGCAGCGCGGTGATGTTGGTGCTGGCGATATCCACCGGGCGCTGCCACGGCTGGTAGCCGAGCAGATGCTCGCGGTCGACACCGCGCGGCAGGTCACGCGCGCCCAGCAGCTGGTAGCCGGACACCGAGCGCTGCGAGCTGGTCTGGTAGTTGGCATCCACTTCCAGCTTGCCGCGCTCGCCGATCAGCCAGTCGGCGGCCAGCGAGTAGAAGTTGCGGCGGCCATCGGCGTGCTCGACGTAGGAATGGCTGGAATCCCATGCGGCATTCAGGCGCACGCCGAAGCGCGGGGTGATCCAGTGGCCGACATCGACGGCAACGTAGCGCGAGCCTTCCGAATCGGTGCCGAGCGTGGCGGTGCGCACTTCCGCCGGGCGCTTGCCGATGTAATTGATGATCCCGCCCGGCGCCATGACGCCTGCCGCCAGGCCGGCTTCACCCTTGAGGATCTCCACCGACTGCACGTTCTCCAGCGCCAGGCGTTGTTCGCCGGCGATGGACAGCCCGTTGAAGCGGTAGCCGGTGGCCGCGTCCAGTGCGAAGCCGCGGATGGCGATGTTCTGGTAGTAGCCCACCGGCGCGTAGGCATCACCCAGCGAGGCATCGTTGCTGGCCAGCTCGGACAGCGAACGTACCTGGCGGCGGTCGAGGTAATCGCGCTCGAGCACGTTCATCGACGCGGGCGTGTCCTTCCAGCTGCCGCCTCCGAAGGCATTCACGCGCGAGGTATCGTCCTTCGGTTTGCCGGCCTGCACGCGCACCGCCGCCAGTTCGGTCGGCGAGCGCTCGGCGCCGGTGGCAGCCGCATCGGGGGACGCTTCGGCCTCGCTGGCGTGCAGCGGCAGCGCGGCGCAGAGTGCGAGGGAGAGCAGGGTGGGGCGCAGGCAGCGGTTCATTCGGTTCGTCTTCGGACAACAAGGGAGACGAAGCGACGGCGCGCAGGTGCACCGGCCCATGACGGGGGGGGGCTGCGGCTCAAAGCTCCCTACGCCGGTGCAAACCGGATCAGGTTCCAAGGGACTCTCTCAGCCTGGCAGATCCAGGCACCCCCGCTTCAGGTGACCATTTCACTACAAATGGTACGGATTTGCGAGCGCCACCCAGGGTCAGATCCCTTTCCTGCGGAAAGGGATCTGACCCCAACGCTGCGTCAACCGGATCACGCGGCGGCGTGCAGGGCCTGCAGCAGTGCCTGCCCCGGGGCGGTATGGAACCACGCCGGATGGCCGAGCATGAAGGGCTGCCACGCCACATCGGCATTGGCGGTCGAGCCGGTGACGCCCTCGAAATACTCCACTTCGGACAGCGCGAAGTCGAAATGCACCATCGGCAGCAGGTCGGCCAGCAGGTGCACGCGTGCCGCCGACAGCGGCAGCACCTGGCGGTAGCCATCGAGCAACGCCAGCGCGATATCGATGCGCACCGCCTCCATGCCGCGCTCCAGCTCCAGCCATGCCACGGCGTTGCGCTCGATTGCGGTAGCCAGGTCGAACAGTGCACTGGTGGGCGAGGCCAGGCCGAAATCCAGCACGGTGCTGACCTGCCCGTCGCGCCACAGCAGGTTGGAGACATGCCAGTCGTTGTGCGCCCACAGCCGTGGTTCGTCGCGCAGGCGCTCGGCCAGTCCCGTGTGCCACGGCAGCACGTCACGCCGCAGCTGTGCTTCCCACGGAATGCGCGCGAGATAGCGGGCCAGGCCGGGGCGCGCGTGCAGACCTGCCTTGATTGCGGCGATCGGATCGTCGGCGCGGATCAGGTCGTCGCGCGCCACCAGCAGATGGGTGCTGCGCTGGGGCGCGTGGTAGCTGGCGGCGGCGCGGTGCAGCTGCGCGAGTGCGCGTCCGGCTTCGTGGGCCTGCGCGACATCGGTCAGCAGCGACCACGACACCGCGTCGCGGTACAGGTCATCGCCTGCGCCGACGTCGTGCAGTTCAAACGTCCAGTCACCGTGTTCGACCGCGGTGTGACCATCGGTCGCTGCCAGCACCTGCGTCACCGGCACGCCAGCAGCGTCGAGATGGGCGATGAAGCGGTGTTCTTCTTCCAGGCAGGCCGCGTTGCGCACGCTGTGGTGATGGCGCTTGATGAACACCGCGCCGCGCGTGCCATCGACGATGGCGGCAGCCGACAGCGGTCGCGGGCTGTGCCAGCGCGGTTGGCTGCCGCTGTCCAGCTGCGGATAGCACCGCCGCAACCACGCGATGTCCGCCGCGCTGATCGGTGGCCAGTCGGCAGCGACCTCGTCGTTGTTGAGGCCCTGCACGCGGTGGGAGGTAGACGTCATGCCGCAGCCCGAGAGGGGAAAGTCACATCCAAGGCTGCGCATTCAACGCCATGCGCGCGGCCAACGCAAACGGGCGGGTCATCGACCCGCCCGTTTCTGCCATCGGCAGGGTAACGCCGCCGTGCCGCTTACCAGCCGCGATGGCGACCGCGGTCGTGGTAGTAGCGGTTGTCGTAGTAACGCTCGCGCTGCCAGCGGCGGTCGTCGCCACGATTGTAGTAGCCGCTGCGGTAGTAGCCACGATCGTAACGGCGGTCGTAGCGATTGTCGTAATAGCGACGGTCGCGGCGGTCGGAGGTGGTCAGATTGCCGATTGCGCCACCAGCCACGGCACCGCCCACGGTGGCCGCAGGGTCGCCGTTGGAGAGCAGGTTGCCGGCCACGCCACCGACCACGGCGCCGACCAGGGTGCGCTTGTCCTTCCTCGACATCGCGCTGGCATCGCTGACCACGGCGACACCGGCAACCAGCGCCAGAGCCATCGCCAGACCACGGAAGCTGAGTGTGGAAGTACTGAGCATGTTCGTTCTCCTGTGAGGTGCATGCCACGCTGGGCAGGGAGGGCGCGGGGCGCCCCGGCTGCCGTGATGTCCACGCTGGCGTTCCAACATTGCCGGAACATTGCCTGGTGCACCGAGCGGCTTGCGCATTCATCTAGCGGCAGGCGGCATGAAGCAAGGCTGAAAGCGGCTGCGGCCGCTCAGCTGGCGGAAAGGGAAAGGGCAGCGGAGGTGGCCCCTCCCTTCTCTGCCAAGGCGTTGGCATGTCCGACGCCCATCGCTTTCTGGGCCTGCCGCGCCTGCTCCTGCGGGGTCACCTGCTGCGGCCGCAGCACGTCAGGCGCGCTCTGCACCGCACCGCGGCGAACTGGCGGCCCGCGTCTCCACGGTGACGCGGCTGGCGGCTGGACATGCGCCGGTCGACTCCTTCGACCTCGCATTATTGCCGGGGCTATTATGTGAATCGCGTCTCAGATTTTCCCGTCACGCAGATAGTCGAACAATTCGGCATCGCCCTTCAGCCCCAGCTTGAGCATCGCATCGCCCTTCTGCCGGCTGATGGTGCTGACGCTCTTGTGCAGCAGCAGCGAAATCTCCTTTACCGTCATGCCGGTGCCGAGCAAGCGCAGCACCTCCACCTCGCGCGGGGACAGCGGCTTGCCGTCGCCCTCGCGCATGCGCCAGCTGCCGGCCGCTTCCACCCGCTCGCGCAGGCTGCGGCTGATGTAGGGCTGGCCGCGATAGACCGACTGGATGGCCTGTGGCAGTTCGTCCATCGACGAACTCTTGTCGACCAGGCCGAGCACGCCGCTGTCGAGCACCATGCGCAGGATCGCCAGGTTGCTGGAGACGCTGAGCATCAGCACCGGCAGGTCGGGATGGCGGCGGCGGATCATGCCGATCATGGCGAAGCCGTCGGCCTGCGGGCTGCCCGGCATGGAGTAGTCGGTGACCAGCAGGTCACAGGGCTGGCTGGCGAGCAGGGTCATCAGCGCCTGCGCGCTGTCGGCCTCGCCGACCACGCGGCCGACGCCGCTCGACTCGATGACGGCGCGGGTACCGATACGGACCACGGGGTGATCGTCTGCGATGATGATGCGCAAGCTCATGCTCTAGTATGGCCATCGGGCACGCCGGACCGCGACCATCGCGGTCCCTGGCAGGATTCTAGGAGATCGACGCAGATGCGTAGGTGGGCTGTTCGCGGGCTGCTCCTGCTGCTGGCGGTGCTGGCGCTGCCCGTGGCCCAGGCACAGCCGGCCCCTGGCCTGCTGCCGCTCAGCCCATTGCAGCGCGAATACCTGGTGGCGCATCCGACCATCGTTGTCGGGCAGTATGACAGCGGCTGGCCGCCCTTCGAGTCCCTCCGTGATGGCGAGCAGGTCGGGCTGGGACCGGACTACCTGTCGCATCTTGCTCGCCAGCTCGGTGTGAAGGTCGAGGCGCGCCGCTATCCGGACTGGACATCCGTGCTGGATGCGGCATGTCGTGGCGAGATCGACGTGGTGATGAATGTCGGCCTCAGCGCCGACCGCACCCGCTGCATGGTCTATACCGCGGCCTACAGTGAGGCGCCGCTCGCTCTGGTGGGCCGGCCCGATGACCTGCGTGCCTCCGACATGCCGGACCTGGATGGGCTGAGGGTGGTGATCGAACAGGACTTCCTGACCGGTCCGCAGGTGCGCGCCCGATTCCCGCGTGCCCGCCAGCTTGTCGCAAACGACACGTTGAGCGCATTGCAGATGGTCATAGACGACAAAGCGGACGTCTACATCGGCAATGCCTTCGTCGCCACCGAGCTGATTGCCAGCCGGCGCCTGCAGGGCGTGGCGCTGTTGCGGCCGAGCGACCTGCCCCCCGAACGGTTGCACTTCGGCATTCCCAACAGCAAGCAACCCCTGGCCGAAGCTCTGGACCTGGCGCTGGCCGCGACCAGCCAGGCCCAGCGCGATGCCCTCGCACAACGCTGGTTGTCACCGCCGCACTGGTCGGCATCGGCGCAGCTGGCGCTGAGCCAGGCCGAGAAGCGTGTGCTGGAGCAGCCGCTGATGATCGGTTTCGCGCCGAATGCCGCGCCCCTGTCGTTCACCGGCGAGGATGGCCGGCCCAGTGGCCTGGCCAGCGAGTACCTGCAGCGCCTGATGCAGGCCGGCGCCAACCTGAAGGTCGAGAACAGCCACGACTGGTACGAGGTGCGTGAGAAGGCCCGCCGCGGTGAACTGCAGGCGGTGATGGGCATACCCGTTGATTCGCGCTACCTGGGCCCGGACTGGGTGTTCAGCCAGCCCTTCATCAGCGTGCCGAACGTGATTGTGGTCAGGAGCGATGGCGAATCGCTGCTGGGCCTGGCCGACCTGCAGGGCAAGCGCGTGCTGCTGTCCGACCCGGAGCGCGTGCGTGGCTATGTGCAGCAACAGGCGCCGCAGGCCCGGATCATTGCTGCGCGGAGTGCCGAGCAGGCGCTGCAGCGCCTGCTTGAGGGTGAAGCCGATGCCTATGTGGGCAACCTTGCCGTGGTCGATCACCTGCTGCGCAGCCGTTTCCCGGGGCGGATGCAGGTCGCGGCTCCGGCCGGTTTCAACGACCAGCTGGCGCTGGCAGTGGATCGCCGCCATGCGGCCCTGGCCACGACCTTCGATCGCCTGCTGCTGCAGATGACCCCACGCAAGCGCGAGGCGTTGCGCAGCGCCTGGCTGGCGGTGGAGTACCGCAATGGGGTCGACTGGAGCAATCTGCTGCGGTGGGGCGTGCCCGTGCTGATGGTGCTGCTGACCGCACTGCTGGTGCATGGCGTGGGCCATTGGCGGCTGCGCCGTGAGGTGGCAGGACGCCGCCAGCTGGAGCAGCGCCTGGCCGAGGTGACCGACAACCTGCCGGCGGTGGTCTACCAGGCCCGTCGCGATGCCGATGGCACGCTGAGCTTCCCGTTCATCGCCGGCGACCTGCCTGCGTTGTTCGGTATCACCCGTCAGCAGGCCGAACAGGATGCGAGGGTGTTGCTGGAACGCGTCGAGCAGGAGGACCGCGCGCGCATCCTGCATTCCATCGAGCAGGCCGCGCACCAGTTCGCGCCGTTGATCCTGGAGTTCCGCCTGCGCAGCGACGGCGAAGGCGTGCGCTGGGTGCGCAGCCAGGCCCATCCCTACGCCGCCGAAGAAGGCGCGGTGATCTGGAGCGGGTACTGGGTGGATGTAAGCGAGGCGCGGATGCAGGCCGATGCACTGGCGGCGGCGAAGGCGGACGCCGAGCAGGCCGCTGAGGCCAAATCGCGTTTCCTGGCCACGATGAGCCACGAGATCCGTACGCCGATGAGCGGCGTGCTGGGCATGCTGGAGGTGCTGGCACACTCACCGCTGGACAGCGAGCAGCAGCGCATCCTCGGCGTGATCGAGGATTCGGCGCAGATGCTGCGGCAGATCCTCGATGACATCCTCGATTACTCGCGGCTGGAAGCGGGTGCACTGCGCCTGGAGCCGGTACCGCAACCGCTGCGGCCGCTGCTGGAAAGCGTGTGCCGGTTGATGTCGGCGCAGGCCAGTGCACGCGGGCTGGAGCTGCATGTGCAGATCGACCCTCAGCTGGCGGCAGCGCACGAAGTGGATGGCGTGCGCCTGCGCCAGATCGTGTTCAACCTGCTCAGCAATGCCATCAAGTTCACTGCGCGCGGCGAAGTGCGGCTGCAGCTGGAGGTACTGGGCCCGACCGCCGACGACGGCAGCCAGCCGCTGTGCCTGAGCGTCACCGACACCGGCATCGGAATCGCACCGGAACAGCTGCAGCACCTGTTTGCGCCGTTCACCCAGGCCGGTGCCTACATCCAGCGCGACCATGGTGGTACCGGCCTCGGCCTGAGCATCTGCCAGCGCCTGGTGCAGATGATGGGCGGCGAGCTGGAGCTGCACAGCACGCTGGGCGAGGGCACCCGCGCCGAGGTGCGGCTGGCGCTGGTGGAGGCAGGCAGGGGTGACGTTGAAGCGCTGGTTGCGGAGCAGGAGCAGGCGGCGCTGCTGCCGCCGGCGCTGCGCGAGGCACGCGTGCTGGTGATCGAGGACCACCCGACCAACCAGGCGATGATGGCGTGGCGGCTGCAGCAGCTGGGCGTACCCCATGTGCTGCTGGGCGATGGCCAGCAGGCACTGGACCGCTTGTCATCGGAGGCCTTCGATCTGGTCATTACCGACTGCCGCATGCCGGTACTCGACGGCTTCGGTTTCACCCGCCTGTTGCGCGAGCGCGAGGGCCGTACCGGCCAGCCGCGGCTGACGGTGCTGGCGCTGACCGCCAGCGTGCTGGACGACGATGCACGCCGCTGCCGCGAAGCCGGCATGGACGAGGTGCTGGCCAAGCCGCTGTCACTGGCCACGCTGCGCACCGCGCTGCTGCGCTGGCTGCCGCAGGCACAGGGCCAGTCATTTGATGCGCCGGTGCAGGAGACTGTCGCCGACGACGCTGAAGTGCTGCCTGATCTGGCCACCCTGCAGCAGCGCTATGGCTCGCGCGCCGTGGCCGAGCAGCTGCGCGACAGCCTGTTGCAGGCCAGTGAAAGTGATCTGGCTGCGGTGCAGCGCGCCGTGCGGGCCGGTGACCGCGAGACTGCGGCGCTCCACCTGCATCGCCAGGCGGGCGGTCTGGGGGCGATCGGGGCAAGCGCACTGGCCGGGCAGGCCAACGCGCTGGTCGAGCGCCTGCAGGATGCGACCGAGGCCGATCCGGCACCGGTGTTCGCCGCTGTAACGGCGTTCGTGGCACGGCTGCAGCATCAGCTGCAGCGACTGGCTCACTGAGCCGACTGCTGTTGCAGGTAGGCGATCACCAGCGCGCGGCGTTCGGCGCTGGGAAAGGCGTTGTACATGCGCGTGCCGGGCACCACGTGGGTGGGCGACTGCAGGAACGCGTCCAGGGTCTGCGCGCTCCAGGTGATGTCGGCGCGGCGCATGCCGTCGGAATAGCCGTAATCGGGCAGGCTGCCGGCGCGACGGCCGATCACGCCGTGCAGGTTGGGGCCGAAGCGGTGGATGCCGCCAGGCTGCACGGTGTGGCAGCCGGCGCACAGTTCGAACGCGCGCTGCATGGCCTGCTGGCGGGCCTGTTCGGGCGTCGCCGGCGCCGCAGGCGGGCGCTGGCAGGCCGTGGCAAGCAGGGCCACGGCAACGGTGGTGAGCAGGCGGGAGGCACGCATGGGCGGGCAGGATAGCGGTGCGGTGGAGCGGCCGGGCTGCGACACGCGGTCGCAGCCCGGGGCGATCACATGCCCGAGTAGTTCGGGCCGCCGCCGCCCTGCGGGGTCACCCAGACGATGTTCTGGGTCGGATCCTTGATGTCGCAGGTCTTGCAGTGCACGCAGTTCTGCGCGTTGATCTGCAGGCGCGCGTTGTCGGCGTCGCCGACGAACTCGTACACGCCGGCCGGGCAGTAACGGGCTTCGGGGCCGGCGTACTCGGCCAGGTTCACCTTCACCGGAATGCTCGGATCCTTCAGCGTCAGGTGGCTGGGCTGGTTCTCGTCGTGGTTGGTGCTGCTCAGGAACACCGAGCTGAGACGATCGAAGGTCAGCACGCCATCGGGCTTGGGGTAGGCGATGCGGGTGTGCTGCGACGCCGGCTCCAGGCAGGCGTGGTCCGGCTGGGTGCGGTGCAGGGTCCACGGCGGGTTGCGCACGCCCAGCTTCGGCAGCAGCCACTGCTCCACGCCGGTCATCAGCGTGGCAACGGTCTGGCCCTTCTTGAACCACTGCTTGAAGTTCTTGGCCTGCTGCAGTTCGGTGAACAGCCAGCTGGCTTCAAACGCCTTCGGGTAGGCGCTCAGTTCATCGTGCTGGCGATCGGCGGCCAGCGCGTCGAACGCGGCGTCGGCGCACAGCATGCCGGTCTTGATCGCGGCATGGCTGCCCTTGATGCGGCTGGCGTTGAGGTAGCCGGCCTCGCAGCCGACCAGCGCGCCCCCGGGGAACACCGTCTTCGGCAGCGACAGCAGGCCGCCGGCGGTGATCGCACGGGCGCCGTAACCGATGCGGGTGCCGCCCTCCAGGTGCTTGCGGATGGAGGGATGGGTCTTGAAACGCTGGAACTCCTCGAACGGGCTCAGCCACGGGTTCTTGTAGTCCAGGCCGACCACGTAACCAATGGCGACCTTGCCGCCGTCGGCGTGGTACAGGAACGCGCCGCCGTAGGTGTCGCTGTCCAGCGGCCAGCCAGCCGCATGCACCACCAGGCCCGGCTCATGCCTGGCCGGGTCGATCTGCCACAGCTCCTTGATGCCGATGCCGTAGGCCTGCGGGTCCTTGCCTTCGTCCAGTTTGTAGCGGGCGATCAGCTGGCGACCGAGGTGGCCGCGCGCACCTTCGGCGAAGATCGTGTACTTGGCGTGCAGCGCCATCCCACGCTCGAAGGCCGGACCGATGCTGCCGTCCTTCTCGATGCCCATGTCGCCGGTGGCCACGCCGATCACCTCGCCGTTGTCGCCGTACAGCACTTCTGCAGCGGCGAAGCCCGGGAAGATCGCAACCTCCAGCGCCTCGGCCTGCTGCGCCAGCCAGCGGGTCACTTCGCCCAGGCTGATGATGTAGTTGCCTTCGTTGTGGAAGCACTCCGGCAGCAGCGCATTGGGGGTGCTGCGCGCGCCGGTCTCGCTGAGGAACAGGAATTCGTCGCGGGTGACCTTCTGCTTCAGCGGTGCGCCGCGCTCGGCCCAGTCCGGGAACAGCTCGGTCAGCGCGCGCGGATCCATCACCGCGCCGGACAGTACGTGCGCGCCCGGTTCGGAGCCCTTCTCCAGCACGCACACCGACAGCTCGCGGCCGGCTTCGAGCGCGCGCTGGCGCAGGCGGATCGCGGTGGCCAGGCCGGCGGGGCCGGCGCCGACGATCACCACGTCGAACTCCATTACTTCACGCGGGGGCAGGGCGTTGGCTTCAGCGCTCATCGATTGCATGACTCGTGGGTAGGGCCGGCATCGGGGCCACCGGCGGTGCCTGGGAATCGCGCGTGCGGCCACGGGCGAAACGGTTGTTTGAATGTGTCAGGGTACCGGGCCGCGCGTGATCGAGCTAGATCGACGATGTTCACGTCATGATTGCTGCATTGCAGCGAACGCGGCTTCGGTAGTCGCCAACCTTGGTTGGCGCCGGCAGAAAATACCAGCGCCGACCAAGGTCGGCCTCTACCCGTGCACCAACGCTGCGCGGATGACCGACAATGGCCGGGTCCTGACTGCGTGTGAGTGCCATGGCTTTGCATCCGTACGATCTGTTCGATGTCCGTTCCCTGCTCAACGAGGAAGAGCGCGCAGTGCAGGAGAGCGTCGCCCGCTTCACCAACGAGCGCGTGCTGCCGATCATCGGCGATGCCTTCGACCAGGCCCGCTTCCCCGATGAACTGGTGCCTGAGATCGCCTCGTTGGGCCTGCTGGGCGCGACGCTGCCGGCCGAGTACGGCGGCGGTGGCCTCGGCGCGGTCAGCTATGGCCTGATCTGCCAGGAGCTGGAGCGCGGCGATTCGGGCCTGCGCAGCTTCGTGTCGGTGCAGAGCTCGCTGTGCATGTACCCGATCTACGCCTATGGCAGCGAGGAACAGCGCCAGCAGTGGCTGCCGGCGATGGCGCGCGGCGAACTGATCGGCTGCTTCGGCCTGACCGAGGCGCACGGCGGTTCCGATCCGGCCAGCATGAAGACCCGCGCGGTGCGCGACGGCAGTGACTGGCGCATCAGCGGCAGCAAGATGTGGATCACCAGTGGCCCGGTGGCCGATCTGGCCATCGTCTGGGCGCAGACCGAGGACGGCATCCAGGGCTTCGTGCTGGAAAAGGGCATGGCCGGCTTCACGACGCAGGAGATCAAGCACAAGATGAGCCTGCGCGCGTCGCTGACCGGCGCGCTGTTCTTCGATGACGTGCGCGTGCCCGACAGCCATCGCCTGCCGAACGTGAAGGGCCTGAAGGGGCCGCTGGGCTGCCTGACCCAGGCCCGTTACGGCATCAGCTGGGGGCCGATCGGTGCGGCGATTGCCTGCCTGGATGAAGCACTTGGCTATGCCAAGGAGCGCGTGCTGTTCGGTCGCCCGCTGGCCGCCACGCAGAGCGCGCAGATCAAGCTGGCCGAGATGGCCCGCCGGATCACCACCGCGCAGTTGCTGGCGCTGCAGCTGGGCCGGCTGAAGGAAGCCGGCCAGCTGCAACCGCAGCAGGTCAGCCTGGCCAAATGGAACAACTGCCGCATGGCGATCGACATCGCCCGCGAGTGTCGCGATCTGCTCGGTGGGGCTGGCATCACCACCGAACACGTGGCGATCCGGCATGCGCTGAACCTCGAATCGGTGATCACCTATGAAGGCACCGAGACCGTGCACCAGCTGGTGATCGGCCGCGAACTGACCGGCATCAACGCGTTCTGAGTGCACCGGTAGTGCCGGCCGCTGGTCGGCATTGCCAGGTAGGGTGCACGCGCCCCGGGCAACGCAAGGGCGCCCACTCCTGATTGATCCAGGCGGAAGGCATCCACGCATGGCGTGGATCTACCGCGCGGCTGTTGGGTCCGCCTTGAAGCGAGCCGAGCACCACAGGACCGACGGGGGCGAAGAGGCGCGGGTGTCTGAGCGCAGCGAGTTCCGCGCCGTTCCCCGGCGGGCCGAGGAGCGCAGGGTACCGGTGCGCAGCACCGGCTCGCAGACGGCGGCGCGTTTCTTTTGGTTACTTTTCTTTCCGCGTGGAAAGAAAAGTAACGCCATGAACGCATGCGCCCGCCACAGCACCAATCAGGCAGAAGAGAGACGCGTGGAGCTACGCCCCACCGGCAAACCCATGCTGCCGCCACGCCTCGTACATCACCACCGCAACGGTGTTGGAAAGATTGAGGCTGCGGTTGTCCGGCCGCATCGGCAGGCGCAGGCGGCGGCCATCGGGCAGGGCATCGAGCACCTCCTGCGGCAGGCCACGGCTTTCCGGGCCGAACAGGAACGCATCACCGTCTTCGAAGGCCACGCTGTCATAGCGGACGCTGGCACGCGTACTCAGGGCGAACAACCGCTTTGGTGCGATCCGCGCCAGCGCGGTGTCCAGGTCGGGGTGGACCTGCAGGCGCGAGTACTCGTGGTAGTCCAGGCCGGCGCGCTTGAGCTGCTTGTCTTCCAGTGCGAAGCCGAGTGGCTCGACCAGGTGCAGCTGCGCGCCGGTGTTGGCGCAGAGCCGGATCACATTGCCCGTGTTGGGCGGGATTTCCGGTTGGAACAGGATCACGTGGAACTGGGGCGCGGCATTCATCGGCGCAGTGTACCTGCGACGACCGCCGCCTTTACGGCGCACGCCCTGCACGGGGCAGGGCGGCACCGGTTACGGGCGCAGCAGGACCTGGGCGGTTTCGGTGGCCAGGGCCTGCAGGTCGGCGGCGCTCGGGCGCACCTGCAGGGCCGGCAGGTTGACGATGACCGAGTTGGCGACGTTGGTGGCAGCGGCAGCCAGGGTGGCGGCGTAGCGCTGGGCTTCCAGTTCGGCGGCCAGGGCGACGCGCTGTTCCAGGCTCGGGCGCACTTCCACCGAGGCCAGGGTGGTGATCGGCATCGCGGCGGCGACCGGGGCGGCGCCGTAGCCGTTGCGCTCAGCCAGCTGGTCGGCGCTGGGGCGCACTTCCACGGTGGCCAGGGTCGGGATGCCGCTGGCCTGTTCCCAGGCCTGCTGGGCCAGCTGGTCGGCGGCCGGGCGAACCTGCACGGTGGCCAGGGTCTTGATGGATTCGGAGGCCTGCACCGACGAAACAACCGCGGTGCCGGCGATCAGGGCGATGGCGATGGCAATGGTCTTGGCGTTCATGACGGGGCCTGTTTAGTGTTGGTGATCAGTGGTGTGGTAGTAAGGTAGTACACCAATTCTGGGCATGCAAGAGAAATTTTCTGTTTCCTGCATCTGTTCAGTCTTCAGTCAGCTTTTGTCTGAAGCCCTTCCTGGCGCAGGAAGTACCAAGCAATCCGCGTGCCAACTTTTAGTTATTGATTTGCAAGGCTTTTATGTGGTCCCGAAAGTGTCCGGTGGGCGGACACCTGTCCATTCGATAAGCCGCGGACACTGTCCGGACGCCTTCAGCCGGCGTCTGTGACGTTTCAAGAGCGCCCGTGGGCATCGGACTCGATGGCCATCTGGGCAAACACCCCCAGTGACTGGCGACCGATTCCGGCCGCCGCGTGTGCAGGCTAGGATCGGGGTTCACCTTCGTGACCAAGGATCCGGATATGTCTCTCGCCCTTCGCCCGCGCGCTGCACTGCTGGCCGTCGCCCTCAGCACCGCCCTGGGCACGCTCGTGCCCACCCATGCGCTCGCCGCCAAGCCGGCGGCACCGGCCAAGGTCGATATCCCGTACGAGCAGTTCACCCTGCCCAACGGCCTGCGCGTGATCGTGCATACCGATCGCAAGGCGCCGATCGTTGCGGTCAACGTCTGGTACCACGTGGGCAGCAAGGACGAGCCGGCTGGCCGTACCGGCTTCGCGCACCTGTTCGAACACCTGATGTTCCAGGGCAGCGAAAACCACGATGGCGAGTTCTTCGAGCCGTTCAAGCAGGTGGGTGCCACCAACCAGAACGGCACCACCAACACCGACCGCACCAATTACTTCGAGAACGTGCCGACCACCGCGCTGGACATGGCACTGTGGATGGAATCGGACCGCATGGGCCATCTGGTCGGTGCGATCGACCAGGCCGCGCTGGACGAGCAGCGTGGCGTGGTGCAGAACGAGAAGCGCCAGGGCGAGAACCAGCCCTACGGCCAGGCCTGGGACCAGCTCAACAAGGCGCTGTACCCGGTGGGCCACCCGTACCACCACGGCGTGATCGGGTCGATGAACGATCTGAACGCGGCGTCGCTGGATGACGTGAAGACCTGGTTCCGCACCTGGTACGGCCCGAACAATGCGGTGCTGGTGCTGGCCGGCGACATCGACCTGGCCACCGCCAAGGAAAAGGTCGCCAAGTACTTCGGCAGCATCCCGGCCGGCCCGACCATGGCGCAGCCGGCGGTGAACGTGGCCAAGCGCAGTGCCGACACGCGCGAGACGATGACCGACAAGGTGCCGCAGGCGCGCATCTACCGTGCCTGGAACGTACCGCAGGTCGGCACCACCGAGGTCGATCAGCTGCAGTTGTTCGCGCAGGTGCTCGGCGGTGCGAAGTCTTCGCGCCTGAGCCAGCGCCTGCAGCACCAGGACAAGCTGGTGGACAGCATCGCGTCGGGCCTGTCGACCTCGCAGTTGGGCTCGAACTTCGTGATCATGGCGACGGTCAAGCAGGGCCAGGACCCGGCCAGGGTCGAGAAGATCATCGACGAAGAACTGGACCGGCTGATCAAGCAGGGCCCGACCGCGGCCGAACTGGAGCGCGCCAAGACCGGTGCACGCGCCGGTTTCATCCGCGGCATCGAGCGCATCGGTGGCTTCGGCGGCAAGGCCGACGCACTGGCCGAGTGCGCGGTGTTCACCGGCGACCCGGGTTGCTTCCGCACCTCGCTGGCCAACATCGAGAAGGCCAGTGCTGCTGATCTGAGCCGGCTGGGCGCGCAGTGGCTGGACAAGGGCAGTCACACCCTGGTGATCGCACCGGGTGAGCGCGTGGCGCTGAAGGAAGACCCGAGCCAGGCGCCGAAGCCCTTCACCGTGCCGGCAGTGGACCCCAAGTACAGCACCCTGCCGGAGCAGGTCGACCGCAAGGCGGGCGTGCCGCAGACCCGCGAGTTCCCGCAGCTGAAGTTCCCGACGTTGCAGCGCGCCACGCTGAAGAACGGCACCCAGGTGATCCTGGCCGAACGCCATGAAATTCCGGTGGTGCAGTTCAGCTACCAGTTCCCGGGCGGCTTCAGCGCCGACCAGGGCCGCAAGCCGGGCACCGCCAACTTCACCATGAGCCTGATGACCGAAGGCGCCGGCAAACTGGGCTCGCTGGCCTTCGCCGATGCCGCCGACGCACTGGGCGCCAGCCTGGATGCCTCGGCCGGCCTGGACTCGATGAGCGTGGACCTGTCGGCGCTGAAGGAAAACCTGGCACCGTCGCTGGCGCTGTACCGCGACCTGTTGCGCGAGCCGCGCTTCGAGCAGGGCGAGATCGACCGGGTCAAGGCGAGCTGGATCGCTGGCATCCAGCAGGAGAAGGTCAACCCGGGTGCGGTGGCGATGCGCGTGCTGCCCCCGCTGCTGTACGGCAAGGGCCACCCGTATGCCATTCCGTTTACCGGTAGCGGTGACGAGGCGGCGATCAACGGCCTGACCCGCGAGGACCTGGTCGACTTCCACCACGACTGGCTGCGCCCGCAGAACGGCACCCTGATCGTGGTCGGCGACACCACCCTGGCCGAGATCGTGCCGCTGCTGGACAAGCAGCTGGGCGACTGGAAGGCCAGTGGCGAGGCCCCGCAGGTGAAGGCGGCCACCGACGTTGCGCTGCCGAAGGGCCCGCGCGTGTTCCTGATCGACCAACCGGGCGCGGTACAGGCCAACCTGTTCGCCGGCCAGGTGGTGGCACCTTCCAGCGCCACCAGTTCGACCCGCTTCGACATCGCCAACGGCGTGATCGGCGGCGACTTCACCTCGCGCCTGAACATGAACCTGCGCGAGGACAAGCACTGGTCGTACGGTGCGCGCAGCAGCGCGGTCAATTCGGTG
This sequence comes from Stenotrophomonas sp. YJH_SMC_53, assembly GCF_059369995.1. Classification (NCBI taxonomy): domain Bacteria; kingdom Pseudomonadati; phylum Pseudomonadota; class Gammaproteobacteria; order Lysobacterales; family Lysobacteraceae; genus Stenotrophomonas; species Stenotrophomonas sp. YJH_SMC_53. Next base: position 72,636 of record NZ_JCAFTF010000011.1, read on the forward strand.
GGCCAGCGCCCGTGGATGGCCAGCGCGCCGGTGCAGATCGACAAGACCGGCCCGGCACTGGCGGAAATGCGCAAGGAAATCGCCGCGTTCGCCGATGGCAGCAAGCCGGCCACCGCTGCCGAGGTCAACCGCATCCGCAACATCCAGACCCTGAGCCTGCCCGGTGCCTACGAGACCGCCAGTGCGGTGGCGTCGACCATCGGTTCGATCGTGCAGTTCAAGCGCCCGGACGACTACGTGCTGCGGCGCAAGGCCGAGATCGAAGCGATGACCCCGGCGCAGGTGCAGCAGGCCGCCGCAGAGATCAAGCCGCAGGCCCTGACCTGGGTGGTGGTGGGTGACCTCAAGCAGACCGAAGCGGCCGTGCGTGCGCTGAACCTGGGCGAGGTGACGGTGATCGACGCCGAAGGCAACCCGGTCAAGAAATAAGGGATGTGCCTGCCCGCCCCCGGCGGGCAGGTCTCCCGTGGTAGCGCCGGGCCATGCCCGGCGCGTTTCCGGCGGCCAGCCATGCCGCGCTGTGCGCTCGCCGGGCATGCCCCGGCGCTACCTGGGCTCCGGCCCGGCTACCCCCGATTCAGGCTGTTCAGGCAGAATCCCCCCCATACCCTTCCAGGATCTGCCCATGCGCGTTCTGCTGCTTTCCTCCCTGCTGCTCACCGTCACCGCCTGTACCTGGGTGCCGATCGAACCGGCCGGCAAGGCAACCCGCGTGCTGCCGGCAGGGCCGGTTCCGGCCGGCTGCATCGCCAAGGGCGAGGTGGTGGTCACCGTGAAGAGCAAGGTCGGCTTCTACAACCGCAACCCGCTGCGGGTGCAGGAAGAGCTGGAAACCCTGGCCCGCAACGAGGCCCCGAGCGCCGGCGCCAATGCCGTCCAGGCCGCTGCGGCCCCCGCCGATGGCAGCCAGCGCTTCGCCGCGTTCCAGTGCCCGCCGCGCTGAACGCTTCACCATACGGCCGAGGCTGAATTCGTAAAGATGCGGTGAAAGCGCGGGGGTTATAGAATAGCGCCCCCTTTTGCCTGAGCCTTGGCGCTAACCTCGATGCTCTTCAAGAATGTCTCGATCGCCGGCCTGGCACACGTCGACGCACCGCATACGCTGACGACCAAGGAAATCAACGAACGCCTGCAGCCGACGTTGGATCGCCTGGGTATCCGCACCGATGTGCTCGGCGACATCGCCGGCATCCACGCCCGCCGCCTGTGGGACAACGGCGTGCTGGCGTCGGACGCCGCCACCATGGCCGGCCGCAAGGCACTGGAAGACGCGGGCATCACCGCGACCCAGGTCGGCCTGCTGGTCAACACCTCGGTCAGCCGCGACTACCTGGAGCCGTCCACGGCCTCGATCGTGTCGGGCAACCTCGGTGTCAGCGACGAATGCATGACCTTCGACGTCGCCAACGCCTGCCTGGCCTTCATCAACGGCATGGACATCGCGGCGCGCATGATCGAGCGCGGTGATATCGACTACGCGCTGGTGGTGGACGGCGAGACCGCCAACCTGGTGTACGAGAAGACCCTGGAGCGCATGACCGCCCCGGACGTCACCGCCGATGACTTCCGCAACGAGCTGGCCGCGCTGACCACCGGGTCGGGCGCCGCCGCGATGGTGATGGCGCGCGCGGAGCTGGTGCCGGACGCGCCGCGCTACAAGGGCGGCGTGACCCGCTCGGCCACCGAGTGGAACCAGCTGTGCCTGGGCAATCTGGACCGCATGGTCACCGACACCCGCCTGTTGCTGATCGAAGGCATCAAGCTGGCGCAGAAGACCTTCAGCGCCGCCAAGATCGCACTCGGCTGGGCCGTGGAAGAGCTCGACCAGTTCGTGATCCACCAGGTCAGCCAGCCGCACACCGCCGCGTTCATCAAGAACTTCGGCATCGACCCGAAGAAGGTCATGACCATCTTCGGCGAGCACGGCAACATCGGCCCGGCCTCGGTGCCGATCGTGCTGAGCAAGCTCAAGCAGCTGGGCAAGCTGAAGAAGGGCGATCGCATCGCGCTTCTGGGTATTGGCTCGGGCCTGAACTGCTCGATGGCTGAAGTGGTCTGGTAAGCAGCCCGCTGCCCGACCTCCTGTAGAGCCGAGCCATGCTCGGCTCACGCGCGCAGCGCGGCTCTTCCGCAGCGGACCGGAGAGCAGCCGAGCAACGGCTCGGCTCTACATTGCGCCGCGACTCTCCTTAGGTGCTCCGCATGCGCGATCTTCCCGGTTACCCCGCCCACCCGCAGCGCTTCGAGGTCCGCCCCGGCCTGTCGATGAACTATCTCGACGAGGGCCCGCGCGATGGCGAGGTGGTGGTGATGGTGCACGGCAACCCGTCGTGGAGCTACTACTGGCGCACGCTGGTGGCCGGCCTGTCGGACACCTACCGCTGCATCGTGCCGGACCACATCGGCATGGGCCTGTCGGACAAGCCGGACGACAGCCGCTATGAGTACACGCTGCAGTCGCGCGTGGACGATCTTGATGCGCTGCTGAAGCACCTGGGCATCACCGGCCCGGTGACCCTGGCCGTGCACGACTGGGGCGGCATGATCGGGTTCGGCTGGGCGCTGTCGCACCACGAGCAGGTGAAGCGCCTGGTGGTGCTCAACACCGCTGCCTTCCCGATGCCGGCGGCAAAGAAGATGCCGTGGCAGATCGCACTGGGTCGCCACTGGAAGATCGGCGAGTGGATCATCCGCACCTTCAACGCGTTCTCGTCCGGTGCCTCGTGGCTGGGCGTGGAGCGGAAGATGCCGGCCGATGTGCGCCGCGCCTACGTGTCGCCGTACAACAGCTGGGCCAACCGCATCAGCACCATCCGCTTCATGCAGGACATCCCGCTGTCGCCGGCCGACAAGGCCTGGTCGCTGCTGGAACGCGCCGGCAAGGCGCTGCCGTCGTTCGCCGACCGTCCCGCCTTCCTCGGCTGGGGCCTGCGCGACTTCGTGTTCGACCATCATTTCCTGAAGGGCTTCCAGGCCGCGCTGCCGCAGGCCCAGGTGCATGCCTTCGAGGATGCCGGGCATTACGTGCTGGAAGACAAGCAGGACGTGCTGGTGCCGGAGATCCGCGCGTTCCTGGACAAGAACCCGATCTGAGCGGTGTGCCGACCAACGGTCGGCACCCACAAGTGGAAGGTATGGGTGGGTGCCGACCGTTGGTCGGCACACCGGATTATGCGGCGACCGGCGCCTGTGGTGGCGAGGACGGGCTGTTGCCGTTGTCGTCCGGATGATCGTCGTCATTGTCGGCGTCATCGCGCCAACGCCAGTCGGCCGGCGTCAGCGGATCCAGGCCATAGGCAATGCGCGCCTTGTCGCACTGCGGGCTGGCCTTGCCGTATTCCCACGATGCATCCACCTCACGGCACACGCTGGGCCGGTTGGGGTGGATCGTGCAGCGTGAATACACGCCGATCTGCGCATCCAGCGCGACGCAGCGCACCGGCTTGGAATGGGTGCCGCGCATGCACAGGCGATGCGGGTCCAGCACCTCGGTAAGCTGGTGCGGCACGCCGCCGGGGGTGACCTCGTCCGATTCCATCCAGTGGAAGGCCACGCGGTACTGGGTGCAGCAGGCGCCGCAGGTCATGCAGGGATGTTGCATGGGCAAGCCGCCTCGGGCGGCAGTCGGAATCGGGAACGAGGGTGCGGATTTTCCACGAAGTGGGCCGCCGCGCAAGAAATTCCGTAAGCGGCGACAATGAACGGATGAACCGACCCTGCAACATTGCGGCCCGTTTGCCTGAACTGGCGCGTGAACGCCCCGACCAGATCGCCATCCGCTGCCCGGGCCGCCGCGGCGCCGGCAACGGCATGGCCGCCTACGATGTCACCCTCGATTACCGTCAGCTGGACGCCCGCAGTGATGCCATGGCCGCCGGCCTGGCCGGCTACGGGATCGGCCGTGGCGTGCGCACGGTGGTGATGGTGCGGCCTTCTCCGGAGTTCTTCCTGCTGATGTTCGCGCTGTTCAAGCTGGGCGCAGTGCCGGTGCTGGTCGATCCGGGCATCGACCGGCGCGCGCTGAAGCAGTGCCTGGACGAGGCGCAGCCGCAGGCCTTCATCGGCATTCCGCTGGCGCATGTGGCGCGGCTGGTGCTGCGCTGGGCGCCGTCGGCCACCCGGCTGGTGACGGTCGGCCGTCGCCTCGGCTGGGGCGGTACCAGCCTGGCCGCGCTGGAACGTGCCGGTGCCAAGGGGGGGGCCATGCTGGCCGATACCGATGGCGAGGACATGGCGGCGATCCTGTTCACCAGCGGCTCCACCGGCGTGCCCAAGGGCGTGGTCTACCGCCACCGCCACTTCGTCGGCCAGATCCAGTTGCTGGGCAGTGCCTTCGGCATGGAAGCGGGTGGGGTGGACCTGCCGACCTTCCCACCGTTCGCGCTGTTCGACCCGGCGTTGGGCCTGACTTCGGTGATCCCGGACATGGACCCGACGCGGCCGGCGCAGGCCGACCCGGGACGCCTGCACGATGCCATCCAGCGCTTCGGCGTAACCCAGCTGTTCGGCTCGCCAGCGCTGATGCGGGTGCTGGCCCGGCACGGGCGGCCACTGCCGACGGTGACCCGGGTGACCTCGGCCGGGGCACCGGTGCCGCCGGACGTGGTCGCCACCATCCGCAGCCTGCTGCCGGCCGATGCGCAGTTCTGGACTCCCTATGGCGCCACCGAGTGCCTGCCGGTGGCGGTGGTCGAAGGCCGCGAACTGGAGCGCACCCGCGCGGCGACCGAGGCCGGTGCCGGCACCTGCGTGGGCAACGTGGTGGCCCCCAACGAGGTGCGCATCATCGCCATCGACGACGCACCGTTGGCCGACTGGTCGCAGGCACGTGTGCTGGCCACCGGCGAGGTGGGCGAGATCACCGTGGCCGGACCGACCGCCACCGACAGTTACTTCAACCGCCCGCAGGCCACTGCGGCGGCGAAGATCCGCGAGACGCTGGCCGATGGCAGCACCCGCGTGGTGCATCGCATGGGCGACGTTGGTTATTTCGATGTGCAGGGCCGCCTGTGGTTCTGCGGGCGCAAGACGCAGCGCGTGGAAACCGCGCGCGGGCCGCTGTACACCGAGCAGGTCGAGCCGATGTTCAACACCGTGGCCGGCGTGGCGCGCACTGCGCTGGTTGGCGTGGGGGCCGCCGGTGCGCAGGTGCCGGTGCTGTGCGTGGAGCTGCAGCGTGGCCGGTCCGCCAGCCCGGCACTGCAGGAAGCGCTGCGTGCCAAGGCCGCCGCATGCCTGGCCGGAGCCGGGCTGGAGCACTTCCTGGTACACCCTTCGTTCCCCGTCGATATCCGTCATAACGCCAAGATCGGCCGCGAGAAGCTCGCCGTCTGGGCCAGCGCCGAACTGGAGAAGCGCGCATGAAGATCCTGGTCACCGGTGGCGGTGGTTTCCTTGGGCAGGCGCTGTGCCGCGGGCTGGTCGAGCGTGGCCACCAGGTGCTGGCGTTCAACCGCAGTCATTACCCGGAACTGCAGGCGATGGGCGTGGGCCAGATCCGCGGTGATCTGGCCGATGCGCAGGCGGTGCTGCATGCGGTGGCCGGCGTCGATGCGGTGTTCCACAACGGCGCCAAGGCCGGCGCATGGGGCAGCTATGACAGCTACCACCAGGCCAACGTGGTCGGCACCGACAACGTCCTCGCGGCCTGCCGCGCGCATGGCATCAACCGGCTGGTCTACACCTCCACGCCCAGCGTGACCCATCGTGCCACGCACCCGGTGGAAGGCCTCGGGGCTGACGAGGTGCCGTACGGCGAAGATTTCCAGGCGCCGTATGCGGCTACCAAGGCAATCGCCGAACAGCGCGTGCTGGCCGCCAACGATGCGTCGCTGGCGACGGTGGCACTGCGCCCGCGCCTGATCTGGGGCCCGGGCGACCAGCAGCTGGTGCCGAGGCTGGCCGAGCGTGCGCGGCAGGGCCGCCTGCGCCTGGTGGGGGATGGCAACAACAGGGTGGACACCACCTACATCGACAACGCCGCACTCGCGCACTTCCTCGCCTTCGAGGCACTGGCGCCGGGCGCTGCGTGTGCGGGCAAGGCCTACTTCATTTCCAACGGCGAACCGCTGCCGATGCGCGAGCTGGTCAACAAGCTGCTGGCCGCTGTTGGCGCACCAACCGTGGACAAGGCGATCAGCTTCAAGACCGCCTACCGCATCGGCGCTGTCTGCGAGCGGTTGTGGCCGCTGCTGCGCCTGCGTGGCGAGCCGCCGCTGACCCGCTTCCTGGCCGAGCAGTTGTGCACGCCGCACTGGTACAGCATGGAACCGGCGCGCCGTGACTTCGGCTACGTGCCGCAGGTCAGCATCGAAGAGGGGCTGCGCAGGCTGAAGGCTTCATCTGCTGCATAGATCGCCGTCACTGGTTGCACACCGCAGGATCGGGAGGATGGACCCACGCCATCCAAGGCTCGACCACCCGCGAGGAGCGCCATGCTGCACTACGCCATCATCTTCTTTGTCATCGCCATCATCGCCGCTGTTCTGGGTTTCTCCGGAATCGCCGGCGCCGCAACCAACATCGCCTGGATCCTGTTCGTGGTGTTCCTGATCCTTGCGGTGATCTCGATGTTCCGCAAGCGCGGATAGAAACTGCAGGGCGTGCCGGTCATCGACCGGCACGCCGCTTCCAGGTGGGTGCCGACCTTGATCAGCACACCATCGCCTGGTAGGTGCCGACCTTGATCGGCGCACCTTCTGTAGAGTCGAGCATGGCTGGACTCTACAGAAGCGCTCGGTCCGCCGCATGGCGCTCCAGCGCCAGCTCGATCAGGCGGGTGATCAGCGTGGTGTAGTCCACGCCGCTGGCACCCCACAGCTTCGGGTACATGCTGATGCGGGTGAAGCCCGGCAGCGTGTTGACCTCGTTGATGATGATGTCGCCGCCCGCAGTGAGGAACACATCCACGCGCGCCATGCCGGCACACTCCAGCGCCTGATAGGCCCGCAGCGCGATCTGCTGGATGCGTGCCTGGGTTGCAGCATCGATATCCGCGGGTACCACCACTTCGGCACCATCGGCGTTGATGTACTTGGTGTCGTAGGCGTAGAACTCGTCGTGCACCACCACCTCGCCGCACAGGCTGGCCTGCGGATGTTCGTTGCCCAGCACCGCGCACTCGATCTCGCGGCCGATCACCGCCGATTCCACCAGTACCTTGTGGTCGTAGCGCAGCGCCAATGCCAGCGCTTCGGCAAAGCCCGCCGCATCCTTGACCTTGCTCACGCCTACCGACGAGCCTTGGTTGGCCGGCTTCAAGAACAGCGGCAGGCCAAGCTGGGCAATCACCGCATCGACATCCACTTCCGCCACCTGGTGGCGGCGGATGCACAGCCACGGCGCCACCTGCAGCCCGGCGTCGCGCAGCAGGCGCTTGGTCACGTCCTTGTCCATCGCCACTGCCGAGCCCAATACCGGCGAACCGACGAAGGGCAGGTTCGCCATGCGCAGCAGGCCCTGCAGCGCACCGTCCTCGCCCAGTGGCCCGTGCACGATCGGCAGCACCACATCGATCTGGCCCAGCACGCTGGCCGCATCGGAGGGCTGCAGCTGTGCCTGCTCAGCACCGGGAAGGACCGCCAGCGACTGGCCGGAGCGATGCAGCGCGATGCGTGCCGGATCATCGGCATTGAGCAGGAAGGTCGCAGGCTCGCTCAGATGCCACTGGCCCTGCTTGTCGATGCCGACCAGCACCGGCTCGAAGCGCTCGCGATCAAGCGCATCGAGGATGTTCTTCGCCGACTGCAGTGAAACTTCGTGCTCGGAAGACTTGCCCCCGAAGATGATGCCGACCCGGGTCCGTGCCATGGGGAATGCGATGTCCTGTGCGTTGCGTGGCCGTACAGCATGAACCTTCCATCGCCGCTCGGGTGAGGCACGGATGAACCGCCGGGCCGCCGGCTCGGGTAGGGGCCGACCTTGGCTGGCCCCCGGGAAATCCAGCGCCGACCAAGGTCGGCATCTACCAACGCCAGATCCCATCAGCATTGGGATCAGAGCCCGTTGCGCAGCAACGGGATCCGACCCCACAGACGACAGGAATCTGTCGAAGGCGGGGTGGGTCCGGTTGCGGGAGTGTCCGCGGCATGGATGCCGCGGCCAAGCCCCCACGGATGGGTTTACGGCGTCTCCCGCAACCGGACCCATCCCGCCAACCCACGGAATGCATGCTGTTGCTGTTGGTGTTGAGGTTGCCGGCCAGCGGCCGGCACTACCGCGGGTGCCGGGCGGTAGCCCGGCCCAAGCCCCCCACCCACGCAGGTAGAATGCGCCCATGGCTCTTTCCCTGCTCAAGTCCCTCAAGCCGGTCGCTGGCCGCGCCCTGCAGATCGCCCTGAACCGCGCGCTGGCGCTGGATCCGGATACCCGCCACGCCCTGGCCAGCCTCGATGGCCGGCACATCGACCTGACCCTGGAAGCGCCGTCGCTGGCGATGCGCATCAGCGTCGACGGCGACCAGCTGCGGGTCGGCCCGGTGGATGCGCAGGAAGCCGACCTGGCCGTGCGCAGCAGCCTGGCCGGCGTGCTGGCGCAGCTGCCGCTGCTGGCCAACGCACGGCGCGGCGAGTCCAACAACAAGGGCCGTGTACGCGTGGCCGGTGACGCCGAACTGGCGCGGCGCCTGCAGCAGCTGGCCAAGGGTTTCGACCCGGACTGGCAGCAGCCCTTCGTCAGCGTGTTCGGCGAGGTACTGGGCGTGCAGGTCGCCAACACCCTGCGCAGCGCCCTGCAGCACGCGCGCCAGGGGGCGATCGACCTGGCCCACAGCGCCGCCGAATTCATCACCGAGGAATCGCGCGACGTGGTGCCGCGCGCCGAACTGGATGCCTTCCATGATGATGTGGACGTGCTGCGCGATGACGTCGAGCGTCTTGGCGCGCGCGTGCAGCGCCTGCGGGGTGCCGCATGAAGGCCTTGTTGCGGGCGAGCCGCATCGGCCGGGTGATCCTGCGTTACCGCCTTGACGACCTGCTGCAGGGCACGCCGGCCGAGCGTTGGCTGCGCCTGGCCAAGCCGTTCGTGCCGCGTGCCTCGGCCGACATCGCCGCACAGTCGCGCGGTGCGCGCCTGCGCCTGGCGCTGCAGGATCTCGGCCCGATCTTCGTCAAGTTCGGCCAGATCCTCTCCACACGCCGCGACCTGGTGCCGCCGGATGTGGCCAATGAGCTGACCCTGCTGCAGGACCGGGTCAAGCCGTTCGACGGTGACACTGCGCGCCGCATTGTCGAGGAAGCGCTTGGCCTGCCGGTCAGCGAGGCGTTCGCCAGCTTCGATACCGAACCACTGGCCTCGGCTTCGATCGCGCAGGTGCATGCGGCCACGCTGGCCGATGGCCGCCAGGTGGTGGTCAAGGTACTGCGCCCCGGCATCGAGAAGCAGATCGATGCCGACATCGCCCTGCTCAACTCGTTGGCCGCGCTGGTCGAGCGTACCCATCCGCGTGCCGACAAGATCCGACCGCGCGAAGTGGTGGCCGAAGTCGAGAACACCCTCGCCGCCGAGCTGGACCTGCAGCGCGAAGGCGCCAATGCCAGCGTGCTGCGCCGCTTCTGGGAGAACAGCGAAGACCTGTACGTGCCGGAAGTGATCTGGAGCCATACCGCCGAGCGCGCGCTGACCCTGGAGCGCGTGTGGGGCATTCCGTCCGACGACATCGCCGCGCTCGACAAGGCGGGCATCGACCGCAAGGCACTGGCCGCCAAGGGCGTGCGGGTCTTCTACACCCAGGTGTTCCGCGACAACTTCTTCCATGCCGATGCGCACGCCGGCAACATCTGGGTCGACACCGATCCGGGCCGCCGCGCCAACCCGCGATTCATCGCGCTGGACTTCGGCATCATGGGCCAGCTGTCGCAGGAGGATCAGTACTACCTGGCTGAGAACTTCATGGCCATCTTCAACCGCGATTACCGCCGCATCGCCGAACTGCACGTGCAGGCGCGGTGGATGCCCGATCACGTACGCATCGATGATCTGGAAGCGGCCGTGCGTTCGGTGTGCGAGCCGTACTTCACCCGCCCGCTGTCGCAGATCTCGCTGGCCGAAGTGCTGATGAAGCTGTTCCGCGTGGCGCAGCGCTACCAGCTGACCCTGCAGCCGCAGCTGATCCTGCTGCAGAAGACCCTGCTGAACATCGAAGGTGTTGGCCGCCAGCTGGATCCGCAGATCGATATCTGGGCGGTGGCCAAGCCGGTGCTGGCGAAGATCCTGCGCGAGCGCTACAGCCCACGCCGGGTGGTGCGCGAGATCGGCAAGCGGTTGCCGGAAATCATGACCCACGCGCCGGACATGCCGCGCCTGGTACACGCTTGGCTGACCCAGCAGGTGGAGGGGCGCCACGAGCTGGCGATGCGCTCGCGCGATCTGGTTGCGCTGGATGCCAGCGTGCAGGGCCTGCAGAGGCGCGCGGTCGGCGCGATCACCGGCGTCGGCCTGCTGGCCATCGCCGCGCTGATGTACGTGCTGCAGCCACCGGGTTGGTACTGGGGCGACCTGCCGATGTGGAGCTGGGTGTCTGGTGCCGTCGGCGCGGCGGCGCTGGCGCGCGCGTGGTGGCGCTGATCCCTGTTGATCCACAGTCGGCGGCGTCACGCGCCGCCGACCGGCCACGGCTCTACCAGTGATAGCCCAGGCCCAGGTGCGACTGCACGCTCTGGAAGCGGTCCAGGCGCGTCCTGTGCCAGGTCTTGCCGATGCCCATGTCCAACACCAGATGCTCGCCCAGCGGCTGGCTGCGGCGCAGGAAGGCACGTCGTGCATCGTGTTCGCGCAGCAGCAGCGGATCGGCATCGGCGGTGTAGCCGGAAGTACCGCTGCCCAGCCACAGCTGGGTCGACCCACGGCCCTGCGCATCCTTCAGGCGCAGTGACAACGTGGTGCCATGGCCGTCGGGCCCATTGGACTGGCGATGCCGCTCGTGGCGCAGTGAGGCGGTCACGCGCGGGAAGTAATGCGCTGCGCCCACCGACCAGCCGCTCACGTATGCACCGGCATGGTACTGGGCGTACTTGCCGCCTACGCTCAGCACGGTCTGCGGTGCCACGTGCCACTGCAGGTCCTGGTTGACCTGGCGGTTGACGAACACCGGGTCATCGTTGGAGGCAGTGAAGGCAGTGCGGGTCGAGACGCGAGGACTCCAGCGCTGGTGCAGCGAACCCTGCACGCGATTGCCGCCGAAGCGCTTGCTGCCGTAGTCGCGTTCGCCATGGGCCAGGCCCAGATGCCAACGGCTGTCACCGCTGCGGCCGGCCACGTCCACGGTCTGTACGTCACGCTTGCCGAAGCCGTCGGTGTAGTCGGCATGGTCCAGTTGCACCGAGACCCGGTCGATGCCGGCGTGGGCGCTGGACACAGCCAGCAGCAGGGCACACGGCAGTGCGCCACGGATGATCAATCGCATGGGGTTACTCCAGGGGTTGGGAATGCAGCGACTGCAGCAGCCGGTAGCGACCGGGCGGCAGGTTTCGTTCCACGGTGATGCGCGGTCCGAACTGGCTGCCCGGCGCGACGATGCGACCGGGCAGGATGATCACGCCCACACCCAGCGCGGCGCCCTCACCGATCCAGGCGCCGAGCTTGTCGCGCTGGCTGTCGATGACGGTATTGCCGATGTGGACGGCGACCGTCGCACCATCCAGGCGATGGTTGCTGGTGCGTACCAGCGCGCCCAGGTAGGCACGGGCGTCGACGCGGCTGTCGGCGATGAAACATTGCGGGCCGATGCAGGCGCCGTCGCCGATCAGTGCGTTCTTCAGTTCACCTGCAAAGCCGATGCGCACGCCGTCACCGATACGCAGTGGGCCGCGCAGCAGCGCATTGTTGCCGATCAGGCAGTCGCGGCCGATCGATACCGGCCCCTGCAGCTGGGCGCCGTCGCAGATGCGGCTGCCGGCGCCGATCCTCACCTTGCCCTGCACCACCGCGCGCGGAGAAACCTGTGCAGTGGAATCGACGTGCGGTGGCAGCGTCGAAAGCGCGGCGGCCATCGCGGCCAGGTCATTCCACCACATGCGGATACCTGGTCGGTTTGTCGCGCAGCGGTTCGCGTCCGGTGAACAGCCCGGCCACGCCGTGCATCAACCAGATCGCGTAGGCGAGCAGCACGTACAACATCGAGAACGCGGCGGCGGGTACCAGCCACGCCCGGCGGTGGTGGATCGCACTGATCACCGCCAGCAACATGACGATGCCAATCCAGAACAGCGGCATCACCGACAGGGCGAGGCCACCAGGCCCATGCAGCAGGGCCGCACCGAACCAGACCTGTAGGGTCAGCACGATGCCGGCCAGCGCGAGCAGCATCATCGGCAGGATGCTGAACAGGCCGAAACGGGTCAGCAGCAGGCCGCGATGCAGGCGCATGCACACCGCATAGCCGACGATCCAGCGCCGCCAGCGCCGCCATTCCTCCACCAGCGTGTTGCATTCCTGCGGGTAGACCACGCAGCGCACGCTCTGGCGGACGCGGTACCCCTGCGCGACCAGCGACCAGGACATGTCCAGGTCTTCCACGCGGGTGCGGTCGGAGAAGCCGACCTTGCGCAGCACCGAGGTACGGAACAGGCCACACGAACCGGAGACAATGAAGGGGGCGCCGCCCAGCCACTGCTGGAAGCTGCGCTTGATGACGATCATCGGCAGCTTCAGGCTGGCGCGCACATGCGGCAGGAAGCCGGCACCCTGCAGGCTGGACGACGGCACGCCACCGACCGCATCGGCACCGCGCTCGATCTCGTCCAGCAGGTGGCCCAGGCCGTGGCCGCGCGGATCGATATGGGTGTCGGCGTCGGTCAGGAAGACCTGCTCGGCGGTGGCGTGCTGCAGGCCATGCATCAGCGCGCCGCCCTTGCCGGTGTTGGACTGATGCACCGCCACCAGGCGCCCGGGCCAGTGCGCCTGCAGCGCATCGAGCACCTGCGCGGTGTTGTCGGTGGAACCATCGTTCACGCAGATCACCCGCGCCACGTAGGGGTTCTGCAGCAGGCTGGTCAACGAGCGCTCCAGGCAGGGGGCTTCGTTGTAGGCCGGCACGATCGCATCGATGCTGTACAGGCGCGTGCTGGGGCGGCGCAAGGCCTGCACACACACACGCACCAGGATAAAGGCACACATGGCCAGGAACAGCAGCGTTTTCATCACAGCACCAGCCGGTAGGGCACGAAGCCTTCACTGGGGCCGATGCCGATCTGCTGGCCGCGGAACTGCGCATGGCAGCGCAGGTGATCCTCCTGCATGTAGTGGCGATCGCCCTGGCTGGCATGCTCGCGCAAGGCATGGATCTTCAGGTCCAGCTGTGCGCTGATGTCCTCGAATACCTGCGGTGCGAACTGTGGCAACGTGCTGGGGCTCTCGTAGCAGAGGATCTGCGGGATGCTGCGGCAGGCGATGATCGACGCTTCATGGACGGTGCGATGGTCCTGGTGATGGTCTTCGCCACACATCGTGTAGACGCGATGCGGTGCGATCTGCGCGCAGGCCTGCTCGAGCGCCGCGACGATGTCGTTGCGGCAGGCAGGAAAGCAGGTATCCGGGAAGTCCCGCTGGATCACCTCGGCCACACCCAAGCGCCGCAACGCGCGGTGCGATTCGTCGCCGCGGTCGATGCCGGCATGGCAGCCACGGCCCCCACGGCTGAGCACCAGCGCATGGATGCGTGCACCGGCGCGGGCCAGTTTGGCCAGGCTGCCGCCGCAACCGAGTTCGATGTCGTCGGGGTGGGCGCCGATTGCCAGAATGTCGAGAACCATGGCCGTGTCCTTGCGGAAACCAAGAGGGCAGCGGGCGGGTGCACCGTCCCGCGTGAAGAAGGCGGGAACTATCGCAACGTGAGCGCGGCGCGGGGCTAGGAGGAGTACGAAATGTGGCCGGACAGGCCACAATGCTCACCCTTGCTGCGGCAATTGAAAGAAGCGATGACGATGCGGCTTTCGGAATTGAAGAAGGAACTGATGCACTTCGGCGCTGAAAACGACGCGCATGAAACCGAGCGCGCTCGGCGCATGCTCAACATCACGCCGGACACCGGTGAATTCCTGTCGGTACTGGTGCGTTTCGGCACCGCGCGCCGGGTGCTGGAAATCGGCACCTCCAATGGCTACTCCACGCTGTGGCTGGCCGAAGCGGCCGCCGCCATCGACGGCCACGTGACCACGCTGGAATTCGCCGAGGACAAGGTGGCGATGGCGCGATCCACCTTTGCGCGCAGCGGGTTGGCCGCGCACATCACGCTGGTGCATGGCGATGCCGGGCAGTGGTTGGCAGAGGCCGGCGAAGGCTGCATCGACCTGTTGTTCCTGGATTCGGACCGCGGGCAGTACGCCGGCTGGTGGCCGCAACTGCGCCGCGTGCTGCGGCCAGGGGGCCTGCTGGTAGTGGACAACGCCACCTCGCACGCGGAAGAGATGAAACCCTTGTGCCTGCTGCTGGACGCTGATCCGGACTTCAGCACCAGCGTGGTGCCGGTGGGCAACGGCGAACTGCTGGCCGTGCGCAACGGCTGATTGCCACGCCACAGACCCCGGGTCAGATCCCTCGTGGAAAAGGGATCTGACCCCATACAGGGCACCCTTATAATCCCGCGGTGAGTACCGAACCTGACACCCTCGCCGCGGTCGAGACTGAAACCGCGCCCCTGCAGCTGCTGCACCTGGATGAGCGCCTGGCCGTGGTCAACAAGCCTGCCGGGCTGATGGTCCACGACAGCAAGCTGGCCCGTGGCGAAGATGATTTCCTGGCCGACCGCCTGCGTGAGCAGCTGGGGCGGCCGATCTTCCTCGTGCACCGCCTGGACCGGGCCACCAGTGGCTGCCTGCTCCTGGCCTTTGACCGCGAAACCGCCAGTTCGCTGGGCAAGGCACTGATGGGTGGCGAAGTGGCCAAGGACTACCTGACAGTCTGCCGAGGCTGGCCGGCCGAGCTGTCCTGGCGGGTGGACCATGATCTGGACGGTGGGCCGGGCAAGCCGGTGAAGAAGCCGGCGATCACCGATTTCCAGCGCCTGGCCACTGGCGAGCTGTCGGTGCCGGTGGGCGAATTCAGCAGCTCGCGCTACGCGCTGCTGCGCTGCCAGCCGCAGACCGGGCGCTTCCGGCAGATCCGCCGTCACCTCAAGCACCTGTCGCATCACATGATCGGCGATACCAGCCACGGCGATGGGCGCCACAACCGCATCTTCCGCATGCAGGGCGTGCACCGCATGCTGCTGCACGCCGAGCGCCTGCGTTTTCCGCATCCGGAGGGCGGCAACGTGGATGTCAGTGCGCCGCTGGACCACCAGTTCCAGAAGGCACTGGACCTGTTCGGCTGGCAGGTGGACGCAGTTTGACGGTAGTGCCGGCCGCTGGCCGGCAGCTGCGTGATTCCAGGTGTACTGGGGAGCCGGCCAGCGGCCGGCACTACCTCATTCTCGTTTCTTTTCCGGCTCGTTGACGATCGCTTCCAGGTCTTTCTGCAGGTCCGCAAACAGCGGCTGCATGCGCGCCTGGATGGCCACCATCACGTTCTGCATCAGTGCCGGGGTCTTGTCCAGCAGGCTCTGGCCTGCCGCGCTCTCGTAGAACTCGGCCATCGCCAGCACGTCTTCCTTGCTGAACGTCTTCTTGTACAGGTCCACGTACATCGGCCGCAGCTGCTGCCACGACATGGCCTGGCGCAGGGTCTGGCTGGTCCGCGCCTGGATCCGCTTCAGCTGCTCCTGCTGCTGGGCGGTGAGCTGGCGCTGCGCGGCCACCTGCTGGAACTGCTGCTGCTGCATGGCTTCGATCTGCGGCACCATGGTGTCGATCATGCTCTGCGCGCGCGAGGCCGACAGCAGGCGGTTGATGTCGCCGTCGGTCGGCGGGGCGGCCAGGGCCGGGACGCTGGCCGTGGCCAGTGCCAGCAGCAGTGCGGCGCGGCGCAGCAGGGACGGCAGGGCGGGTGCGAAGCGGGTCATGCGGGCTTCCTGCGGTACATGGGACCGCCAGCATACCCGCAGCCCAGGCGAAGGCGGCGTGTTCGGCGCCTGATCGGCGGCATACGGGGCGCGATGGCGCATTCCACCACGTGCCTGCCGCTACAATGCGCGGATGGGCAGTGGACCGGTCACCATCAGCGCGCAGCTTGAAATCCCCGACGGCGAGATCGTCGAGCGGTTCGTGCGCGCCAGCGGCGCCGGCGGCCAGAACGTCAACAAGGTGTCCACTGCGGTGGAACTGCGTTTCGACGTGGCCAACTCGCCCTCGTTGCCCGAACCGTTGCGCGCGCGGCTGTTGGCGCGGCGTGACCGGCGCATGACCGGCGAAGGCGTGCTGGTCATCGACGCGCAACGTTTCCGCACCCAGGATCGCAATCGCGAGGATGCGCGCGAGCGGCTGGCGGCCTTCATCCAGGCCGGGCTGAGCGTGCCCAAACCGCGCAAAGCCACCAAGCCGACCCTCGGGTCGAAACTGCGTCGTCTGGACGCCAAACGCGGGCGCGCGCAGATCAAGCGCGGGCGCTCATCACGTGACTGGGAGTGATTGCTTGAACAACCCGACTTCGTTGCTGCCGGCCGTGCCGCCGCAGATGCCGCAGGTCAAACCCAACGCCTTCCTGCGCTGGCTGGCGCGCTGCACCCTGCGCATGGGGGGCTGGAAGGTGACCGGCACCCTGCCTGACATCCCGAGGCTGGTCTTCATCATCGCCCCGCATTCGTCCAACTGGGACGGGCTGTGGGGCATGGCGGCCAAGATCGCGCTGGGCATGAAGGTGAAGGTGCTGGGCAAGGCCTCGCTGTTCTGGTGGCCGCTGGGCCCGTTGCTGCACCGGCTGGGCGTGATTCCGCTCGATCGCAGCTCGCCACAGGGTACGGTGGGCCAGGCGGTGGACCTGCTGCGCAACAACGAGAAGATGTGGTTCGCCATCACCCCCGAGGGCACCCGCAAGGCGGTGAAGGAGTGGAAGGCCGGCTTCCTGAAGATCGCCCGGATGGCCGACGTGCCGATCCTGACCGCGTATTTCCACTATCCGGAAAAGACCATCGGCATCGGTCCGCTGTTCACCCCGAGTGGCGACGATGTGGCCGACATGGCTGCCATCCGCGAGTTCTACCGGCCCTGGATCGGCAAGACCCGCGGTACGGTCTGAGCCGGCCGCAGGCCGCCGCATAGACGCCACGTCCGGCACATGCCGGGCGAGCGCGACAGGAGTAGGGTGGAGGGCTGGTATCCATACCGTCTGCCCAAGGAGCGTTTTACATGTCGCGTACCGTAGTCCTGGCCGCCGCCATCAGCCTGGCGCTGGCGGCCTGTTCCGGCAAGGAGTCCACCCCCGTGACCGATGCCCAGAAGACCCCGGCCCCGCAGCCGGCCGAAGCCTCCACCAATCCGCTGCTGAGTGCCAGCACGCTGCCGTTCCAGGCACCGCCGTTCGACAAGATCAAGGACAGCGACTACCTGCCGGCGTTCGAAGAAGGCATGCGCCAGCACCTGGCCGACGTGCGCAAGATCGCCGACAGCAGCGAGCCGGCCACCTTCGACAACACCATCGTGGCGATGGAGCGCAGCGGCGAGACCCTGACCCGCGTGTCGCGCATCTTCTTCGGCCTGGTCCAGGCCGACACCAACGATGCGCGCCAGAAGATCCAGGAAGAAGTGGCGCCAAAGCTGGCCGCGCACCAGGACGAGATCAACCTCGATCCGAAGCTGTTCGCGCGCGTGAAGTCGCTGTACGACCAGCGTGACACGCTGGAGCTGGACCCGGTGCAGAAGCGCCTGGTCGAGCACTATTACGATGGCCTGGTGCGCGCCGGTGCGCAGCTGTCCGACGCTGACAAGGCGACCCTGCGCAAGCTCAACGTGGAAGAGACCACGCTCTCCACCCAGTTCCACACCCGCCTGGTGGCCGCGACCGCCGCTGCGGCTGTTGTCGTTGACGACAAGGCCAAGCTGGCCGGCCTGGACGAGGGCGCGATCAACAACGCTGCGGCCGCCGCCAAGGACCGCAAGCTGGATGGCAAATTCCTGCTGCCGCTGCAGAACACCACCCAGCAGCCGGTGCTCGGCTCGCTGAGCGATCGCGACCAGCGTGCCGCCGTTCTGAAGGCCTCTGAAACCCGCGCCGAGCGCGGTGATGCCAACGACACCCGGCAGACCGTGCAGCGCCTGGCCCAGCTGCGTGCGCAGAAGGCCAAGCTGCTCGGCTTCGACACCTTCGCCGACTATCAGCTGGGCGACCAGATGGCCAAGACTCCGGCTGCCGCGCTCAAGCTGCTGACCGACACCGTGCCAGCCGCCACCGCCAAGGCGCGCGCCGAGGCCGGTGAGATCCAGAAGGTCATCGACGCGCAGAAGGGCGGATTCCAGGTCGCCGCTTCGGACTGGGACTTCTACGCCGAGCAGGTGCGCAAGGCCAAGTACGATCTCGACGAGTCGCAGATCAAGCCGTACTTCGAACTGGACAACGTGCTGCAGAACGGCGTCTTCTACGCCGCCACCCAGCTGTACGGCATCACCTTCAAGCCGCGCACCGACATTCCGACCTACAACCCGGACATGAAGGTGTACGAAGTGTTCGACAAGGACGGCACCTCGCTGGCCCTGTTCTACACCGACTACTTCAAGCGTGACAGCAAGTCCGGCGGCGCCTGGATGGACGTGTTCGTCGAGCAGGACGGCCTGACCGGTGCCAAGCCGGTGGTCTACAACGTCTGCAACTTCACCAAGCCGGCCGCCGGCCAGCCGGCGCTGATCAGCTTCGACGACGTCACCACCATGTTCCATGAGTTCGGCCATGCGCTGCACGGCATGTTCTCGAACGTGAAGTACCCGTCGATCGCCGGCACCGCCACCTCGCGTGACTTCGTCGAGTTCCCGTCGCAGTTCAACGAGCACTGGGCACTGGACCCGAAGGTATTCGCCAACTACGCCAAGCACTACAAGACCGGCGAGGCGATGCCGCAGGAACTGGTCGACAAGATTCTCAAGGCGCGCAGCTTCAACCAGGGCTATGCGACCACCGAATACCTGTCGGCCGCGCTGCTCGACCTGGCCTGGCACACGCAGAAGGCCGATGCACCGCTGCAGGATGTCGGCGCCTTTGAAGCCAGCGCGCTGAAGAAGTTCAAGGTCGACCTGCCGCAGGTACCGCCGCGCTACCGCACCACCTACTTCGACCATATCTGGGGTGGTGGTTACTCGGCCGGTTACTACGCCTACTTCTGGGCCGAAGTGCTGGACCATGACGCCTACCAGTGGTTCACCGAACACGGTGGGCTGACGGCGGCCAACGGCCAGGAGTTCCGCGACAAGATCCTCTCGCGCGGCAACAGCGTGGAGCTGTCGACCCTGTACCGCGATTTCCGCGGCAAGGACCCGTCGGTGGAACCGCTGCTGAAGTTCCGCGGGCTGAAATAAGAAAGCGGAAACGGCGGGGGCAACCCCGCCGTTTTTCTTTGTGTAGAGCCGAGCCCATGCTCGGCTGGCTTTTTCTGGAGACGCAGCCGAGCATGGGCTCGGCGCTACGATCGGCATTACGTCCCCACGTGCACGCGGTTCGCCTGCTCGGCCAGGCCCAGGTGATCGAGCGCGATATCCAGCGCCAGCACATAACTCTGCGCGCCATACCCAGCAGCGATGCCCAGGCGCTGGCCGACACCGGCCGGCAGGCACGGTTCGGCCACTGCGCCGTCGTCATGCACCTCTACGTACGCGTTGTGCAGATAGGGCAGCAGCCGCTGCAGGCGCAGACTGTTGGCACACGCACCCGGATCGAGCAGCGTCACCTCGCCGCGGCTGTGATCGGCCACGCGCAGCGCATCAAGCAGCTCCTGTTCCGAACCGCAGGCGCGGATCGCCACGCTGGTGCCGGCGTCGATCGCGCGATGCACCAGCGACTTCAGGACCGGTGCCGGCAGCGGCATCGCGGTGCGGATCAGGGCGCCGGCCGCTTCCGGGCCGCGGATGATGAAGATCGACATGACTCAGCCCTCCTGCGCCAGGCGGCGGCCGACAATGGCCAGCGACAACGGGTAACCGGCCTGCTGGCTGCGCTGGTCGACCACCACGGCGGCGGGGCCGTGCTGCAGGCGCAGGCGTGCATCCAGGCCAGGTTCGCTGGGTGCCTGCAACTCGATGTACTGCGCCGGCAGCCGTTCCAGCGCCGCCTGCAGCGCGCCACCTTCGGCCTGCCATTGCGCCTCGTCGGCGGCACCGACATCCAGAAGTACCCAGTCGGCCGAGCGCGCCTGCGGCTGGCACAGGCACTGGCGTACCTCGGACAGGCTGGCGCAGTCGCTGCACAGCACGCGATGGCCGGCCAGCTGTGCCGGCAGTTGGGGGCGCGGTGCCGACGAAGAGGCGTGGCGGATCACCAGGAGGGTCATACAACACCTTGCGGAATGCGCCGTGTGGCGCGGTGGGCACACGATGCGCGTGCTGCCCGTAAAGGTGCGATGCCCGCGGCCGGGCCGGGGCGTAAAACCTGCGTAACCCATCCTGTAGAGCCGAGCCTACGCTCGGCTGCTCTGCGCCCCAGTCGGGCAACCTCGACGCTACAAAGAACAAGCCGAGCGTAGGCTCGGCTCTACAGGAGCGCGGCGCGGGAACCTCTTGCGCCCGGACGTGGTCTGATGCAGCCACCACCCAACCGGATCCTGCCATGGACGCTGTTGCCCGCCCTCCCTTTTCCGAACGCGCGCTGGCCTGGCTGAAGAAAGAGGCGCTGCCGTTGCTGGTGATGCTCGGCCTGCTCGCCGCCGCCCGCGATACCCTGGCCAACCATTACGTGGTGCCGAGTGGTTCGATGCAGCCGACCCTGCAGCCCGGCGACCGGGTGGTGGTGGACATGCGCGCCTACGGTCTGCGCCTGCCGTTCACCAACACGGAACTGATGGCGACCGGCACCCCGCAGCGTGGCGAGGTGGCGGTCTTCGACTCACCGGCCGACGGCACCCGCCTGATCAAGCGCGTGGCGGCGGTGGCCGGTGACCATGTGCAGATGCGCGAGGGCCATCTGAGCATCAACGGGCAGCCGCTGCAGATGGCCGACCTGCAGGACGTGGAAGCCTTCGGCGAGCGACGTGCCCGCCTTGATCTGGACATGGGCGGCGGTCCGGACATCGCCGACCTGGTGGTGCCAGCCGGCAAGGTGCTGGTGCTGGGTGACCACCGCGGCAACAGCTTCGATGGCCGCTTCTTCGGCTTCGTCGACGCCGACAAGCTCTACGGCCGCGCGGTGGCGGTGTACTACCGCCGGGGCGACGGCTTCGAGTGGCAGCGCCTGTAAGCTGAATTGATACTTCTCGTATATCAATCATGACCTATCAGGTTATGGATCGACTGGATAGACGGGCCTAGTCTGAGGCCCGTTCCCTCCCACGCTTGGCCGCCCCCACCGGCCCATCGATCCCATGACTGGCGAAACCGCGGCGGCCGTCGAACGCCGCCCCCCCACTGTCGACTCCAGCGCCGAGACCCGCATCCAGCAGGGCACACCGGCCTTCCGCCGCACCGCGCTGGCGTTGTTCCTGGCCGGCTTTTCCACCTTCGGCCTGCTGTACACGGTGCAGCCGCTGCTGCCCGAGTTCAGCCGCCATTTCGGCGTGTCCGCCGCCGGCAGCGCGATGTCGTTGTCGCTGACCACCGGCACCTTGGCCGTGGCGATGCTGCTGGCTGGTCTGCTGTCCGATGCGGTCGGCCGCCGCCCGTTGATGATCGTCGCGTTGCTGGCCTCGGCCATGCTGTCGCTGAGCTCGGCGCTGGTGGATGACTGGACCACGCTGCTGGTATTGCGCACGCTGCTCGGCCTGGCGCTGAGCGGCGTGCCGGCGGTGGCGATGACCTACCTGGTCGAGGAAATGGACAGCCGCGCGCTGGGCCTGGCGATGGGCCTGTACATCGGCGGCAACGCCATCGGTGGCATGAGCGGACGCCTGCTGGCCGGCATCATCGCCGACCACTGGGGCTGGCGCTGGGGTATCGGCGTGGTCTCGATCATCGCGGTGGCCAGCACCGTGCTGCTGTGGCTTCAGCTGCCGCCGTCGCGCCACTTCCATCCCCGTCGTGACGGCCTGCGCCAGTTGCCGTCGCGCTGGCGCATGCTGTTCGCTGACCCGGGCCTGCCGTGGCTGTTCGCCACCTCGTTCGTGCTGATGGGCGTGTTCGTCACCCTCTACAACTACCTGGGCTACCACCTGCTGGCGCCGCCGTACCACCTCAGCCAGACCGTGGTCGGCCTGATCTTCAGTGTCTACCTGGTGGGCACCTTCAGTTCGGCGTGGATGGGCCAGCAGGCAACGCGCTACGGGCGCGGCCGCATCCTGTCGATCTCGTTCGCGTTGATCGGCGCGGGCATCGCACTGCTGGCAATGCCGTGGCTGAGTGCGATGGCACTGGGTATCGCGCTGGTCACGTTCGGCTTCTTCGGCGGCCACTCGGTGGCCAGCAGCTGGGTTGGCAGCCGCGCCGGTACGATGCGCGCCGAAGCCTCGGCGATGTACCTGTTCGCCTACTACCTGGGATCCAGCGTGCTGGGCGGGGTCGGTGGCCTGGCCTATGCGGCTTGGGACTGGCTCGGCGTGTGCGCGTTCGCGGCCGTGCTGACGCTGGTCGGCGGCGGTATCGTCTGGGCACTGCAGCAGCGCGCGCCGCAGCCGGTCACCGCGTGATCCACCGCGTACGGTAGTGCCGGCCGCTGGCCGGCATGCCGGCCCATGTGGGGTTGCCGGCCAGCGGCCGGCACTACCCGGGTGGGTTGCACTTCACCCTTCGGCGAACGCCTCACGCAGCAGCGTGGCGAAATTGCGGATCAGCGGCGTTACCCGTTCGCGGTGCCAGGCGAGCTGCACTTCCGAATGCGCGCCGGCATCGG
Organism: Stenotrophomonas sp. YJH_SMC_53; assembly: GCF_059369995.1. Lineage (NCBI taxonomy): Bacteria > Pseudomonadati > Pseudomonadota > Gammaproteobacteria > Lysobacterales > Lysobacteraceae > Stenotrophomonas > Stenotrophomonas sp. YJH_SMC_53. Next base: position 95,463 of record NZ_JCAFTF010000011.1, read on the forward strand.
CCAGTGCCACGAAGCGCGATCCTTCCACGCGTATGTGATCGCATGACGACGGCAGGATCGCCGCACCCAGGCCCGCAGCGGCCAGGCTGATCAACGTCGATGCTTCACCGGCTTCCTGCACGATGCGCGGCGTGAAGCCCGCCGCCGCGCACAACGCGATCATGTGGTCGTGGATGCCCGCGCCGGCGCTGCGGCGGAACGCTACGAACGGCTCCTGAGCGAAGTCGCGCAGCGACAGCGTGCCCTGCTTCGACAGCCTGCGCAGGGCAGGGTGGTCGGCGTGCACGATCAGCGCCAGCGGGTCGACGAACAGGCTGTGCGCCACCAGTTCCGGCGGCAGCGCGCGCTTGCGGATGATGCCCACGTCCAGTGAACCGTCGAGCAGCGCGTCGATCTGCTGCAGCGTGTTCATCTCGCTCAGCTGCAGCCGCACCTGCGGGTACTGCTGACGGTAGCGCAGGATCGAACGCGGAATCTGCGGCGACAGCGGCGTGGCGCGAGTCAGACCGATGTGCAATTCACCCTGCTCACCACGCTGTGCACGCTGCACCTCGTCCACGGCCGTTTCCACCTGCTGCACGATGGCGCGTGCACGTTCCTGCAGCAGTTCGCCCGCAGGCGTCAGCTGCACGCGGCGATGGCTGCGCACGAACAGGCGCGCGTCAATCAGTTCTTCCAGCTGGCGGATCTGTTGGCTGAGCGGCGGCTGTGACATGCCCAGCCGCTCCGCCGCCTGGCCGAAGTGCAGCGTATCGGCGACGGCGAGGAAGTAGCGCAGGTGGCGCAGTTCGATGGACATGCGCCCAGTCTATGCATCGCCGGCCGGAAATGAATCAGAGATGGGGTCAGAGCCCGTTGCACAGCAACGGGCTCTGACCCCGTGCCGACCAACGGTCGGCACCCACCAACAGCAGCGACCAACTGTCAGAGGCGGGGCGGTGTGGGTGGGCAGGACCGTTGGCGCCATGGATGGCGCCATCGAGCCCCCATGGACGGGTTTACGGCGTGTCCTGCCCACCCACACCGCCCCGCCATCCCACGGATAGCCGGCTTCTGCTGTTGCTTCGGCTTCGGCTTCGGCAGGTGCAGGGCGCAGCCCTGCCGAACCCCCTCACCGCTCCGAATGCCCGCTCTGGTCGTAATCGCGCGGACTGAACAACTCCGGCTGGATCAGCTCGATGAACGCTCGCGCCTGCGCCGACAACGCCTTGCCCCGGCGCACGATCACCCCGTAGCTGCGCTCGGGGAACCAGCGCTTCATCGACCGCGCCGCCAGCCGCTCGTGGTCGGCCTCGTTCAGGCACAGCGCCGGCACGATGGAAATGCCCATGCCCATCGCCACGTACTGCTTGATCACTTCCCAGCCCCCCACTTCCAGCGCCACGGTGTAGGCGATGCGGTGGCGCTGGAACACCTGGTCCACCAGGCGGTAGGTGATCTGCCGCTTCGGCGGCAGCACCAGCGGATAGCGCGCGATGTCGGCCAGCTCCAGCTCGCCGCCCTTGGCCAGCGGATGATCGTGCGGTGCGATCAGCACCTGCTCGAAGCGGTAGGCCGGGGCGTAGGTCAGGTCGGCCGGCACATCGGTCATCGAACCTATCGCCAGGTCGGCGGCATCCTCGCGCAGCAGGTCGGTGCCGTCGGCGCTGATCGCGTTGTGCAGGGTCAGGCGCACGTCCGGGTGGTGCAGGCGAAAGCGTTCGACGATCTTCGGCAGCAGGTACAGGATGGTCGAGCTGTTGGCGGCAATGTTCAGCTCGCCCGCGTCCAGGCCGCGCACCTTGTCGCGGAAGCGCGCCTCCAGCCCGTCCAGGTTCTCCACCAGCGGCTGTGCCATCTCGTACAGCAGCTGGCCCTCGCGGCTGGGCACCAGGCGCCGCCCGCTGCGCTCGAACAATGGCACCCCCAGCTCCCGTTCCAACGCCTGCAACTGCAGGCTGATGGCCGGCTGGCTGACGAAAAGTGCCTCAGCCGCCCGTGAGACCGAGCCGAGGCGCACAGTCTGGCAGAACGCGCGCAGCGGCTTGAGCCGGTCGGATTTGTAGGAAAAACGAGGACTTGGCGGGGCGCGTGTGCTCATCGTGTAACGAGTATTAGCACAACTTATGTAAAACATTGCAAAAACTGTTTTGCCAAATACTGAGGCCCGGCGGCACCGTGGAGACGTTCCCCCACCGCTGGAGTCGCCCATGTCCGCCGTCGCTTCCGCCGTTCCCACTCCCGCCACCAAGGCTACTCCCGGCATCGCCCTGGCGACCCGCGTGGCCGGCCAGGACACCCTGCTGCCGGCGCCGCTGCTGGCCCTGCTGGTGTCGCTGCACCGTGCGGTGGAGCCGGGCCGGCAGGCGAGGCTGCAGGCCCGCCGTGAACGCCAGGCGTTCTTCGACCAGGGCGGCCTGCCGGACTTCCGCGAAGACACCACCGCGATCCGTAGCGGCGACTGGCGCGTTGCGCCGCTGCCGGCCGCGCTGCAGGACCGCCGCGTCGAGATCACCGGCCCGACCGACCCGAAGATGGTCATCAACGCGCTGAACTCCGGCGCCAAGGTGTTCATGGCCGACTTCGAGGATTCGACCTCGCCGACCTGGCGCAACCTGCTGGCCGGGCAGCAGTCGCTGGCCGCGGCGGTGCGCGGCGATCTCGAATACACCGCCCCCAATGGCAAGCATTACACGCTGCGCCCATACGACGAACAGGCGGTGCTGATCGTGCGCCCGCGTGGCTGGCACCTGGACGAGAAGCACGTACGCGTCGACGGCCAGTTCCTCGCCGGTGGCCTGTTCGACGCAGCGGTGTTCGCCTTCCACAACGCCCGCACCCTGCAGGCGAAGGATCGTGGCCCGTACTTCTACCTGCCCAAGCTGCAGAGCATGGAAGAGGCGGCGCTGTGGGAGACCGCGCTGTCGCACATCGAGGGCATGCTCGGCCTGCCGCACGGCCAGATCAAGGTGACCGTACTGATCGAAACGCTGCCGGCGGTGTTCGAGATGGACGAGATCCTGCACGCGCTGCGTGATCGCATCGTCGGCCTGAACTGCGGGCGCTGGGACTACATCTTCTCGTACCTGAAGACCTTCCGCCGCCACGCCGACCGCGTGCTGCCCGAACGCGGCCAGGTGACCATGACCCAGCCGTTCCTGAAGGCCTATTCGGAACTGCTGATCCAGACCTGCCACCGCCGCGGTGCGCATGCGATGGGTGGCATGGCCGCGCAGATTCCGATCAACCACGATGCCGCAGCCAACGAGCAGGCCATGGCCCGCGTGCGCGCCGACAAGCTGCGCGAAGTCAGCGCCGGCCACGACGGCACCTGGGTCGCGCATCCGGCGCTGATTCCGGTGGCGATGGCGATCTTCGACGAACACATGCCCGGTGCGAACCAGCACAGCGTGCTGCGCCAGGACGTGCGCGTCGGCCGCGACGAACTGATCGCGCGGCCGCCGGGCACCATCACCCGCGCCGGCTTCGAAGGCAACGTGGAAGTCTGCGTGCGTTACCTGGCGGCGTGGCTGGATGGGAACGGCTGTGTGCCGATCCATCACCTGATGGAGGACGCGGCCACCGCCGAGATCAGCCGCAGCCAGTTGTGGCAGTGGCTGCATACGCCGGGCCAGCAGCTGGACGATGGCACCGCCATCGACCTGGCCCTGCTGGATTCCACCCTGTCGCAGCTGCCGGCACGGCTGGGCGATACCGCCGCGCTGCCCGGTGGCGCGCGCATCAGCGAGGCCATCGCCCTGCTCGGCGAACTGAGCCGCAGCGAAGAACTGACCGATTTCCTGACCCTGCCGGCCTACGCGCGCATCGATTGACTGCCGCCCGCGTCTACCGCCGTTTCCCTCCCCGCTGCACGCACGAACCGAACTGGAGAAAGACATGAGCAAGCTGCCCACTGCCGAACAGATCCAGCACGACTGGGATACCAACCCGCGTTGGGAAGGCATCCAGCGCAACTACAGCGCCGCCGACGTGGTGCGCCTGCGCGGCACCGTCCACATCGAGCATTCGCTGGCCCGCCTGGGCGCCGAGAAGCTGTGGGCGTCGCTGCACGAGCGCGAGTTCGTCAACGCGCTGGGTGCACTGACCGGCAACCAGGCCATGCAGCAGGTCAAGGCCGGCCTGAAGGCGATTTACCTGTCCGGTTGGCAGGTGGCGGCCGACGCCAACCTGGCCGGCCAGATGTATCCGGACCAGTCGCTGTACCCGGCTGATTCGGTGCCGGCAGTGGTCAAGCGCATCAACAACACGCTGCTGCGCGCCGACCAGCTGCATCACGCCGAAGGCAAGGATGACATCGACTTCCTGCAGCCGATCGTGGCCGATGCTGAGGCCGGCTTCGGCGGCGTACTCAACGCCTTTGAACTGATGAAGGCGATGATCGAGGCCGGCGCCGCCGGCGTGCACTTCGAGGACCAGCTGGCCTCGGTGAAGAAGTGCGGGCACATGGGCGGCAAGGTGCTGGTGCCGACCCGCGAGGCGATCGAGAAGCTCAACGCCGCACGCCTGGCCGCCGACGTGATGGGCGTGCCGACCCTGCTGGTGGCACGTACCGATGCCGAAGCTGCGGATCTGCTGACCAGTGACATCGACGGCAACGACAAGCCGTTCACCACCGGTGAGCGCACGGTCGAAGGTTTCTACAAGACCCGCAACGGCCTGGACCAGGCGATCAGCCGCGGCCTGGCCTATGCACCCTATGCCGACCTGGTGTGGTGCGAGACCGGCAAGCCGGACCTGGAGTTCGCCCGCAGGTTCGCCGAGGCGATCCACGCGAAGTTCCCGGGCAAGCTGCTGGCCTACAACTGCTCGCCCAGCTTCAACTGGAAGAAGAACCTGGACGACGCCACCATTGCCAAGTTCCAGCGCGAACTGGGCAGCTACGGCTACAAGTTCCAGTTCATCACCCTGGCCGGGTTCCATGCGTTGAACTACGGCATGTTCAATCTGGCCCACGGCTACGCGCGCCGCCAGATGAGTGCGTTCGTGGAACTGCAGGAAGCCGAGTTCGAAGCGGCCGAGCGCGGTTTCACTGCGGTCAAGCACCAGCGTGAGGTCGGTACCGGCTATTTCGATGCGGTGACCCAGGCGATCCAGCAGGGCCAGTCGTCGACCACCGCGCTGACCGGATCGACCGAGGAAGAGCAGTTCCACGGCGGGCGCAGCGAACGCGCGGCGTGATCCGGTGCGCCGCGTGATCCGGTAGTGCCGGCCGCTGGCCGGCAATCACAGGATGCTCCGGGCGCTGCGTGGCAGCCGGCCAGCGGCCGGCTCTACCGGGGCCTGGAAATCCGATCAGGGTGGCCAGGGAAGGGCCAGGCAACGCCGGCCGGTCGGGGGACCTGCCGGCGTTGTTGTATCGATGCAAGGGGGGCAACCAGCGGGCAGCGTCAATCAGGCGCACCCCGGGTTCCGGCAACTTGGCCGAAACCCTGTGAAACCCGGCATCGAATTGATCCAGCAGGGGTTTTGCCCGGGCACCCGTGACCAGAACGGGCCACCACCGATCTTCACATCAATCAAGATCGGCAGAACGGTCAAAATGAGATAGGGCGCACACTTTAAAGCGGTGCTATGCTCCGCGGCTCACCAGGGGACGCTGGCGGCGGGTGCAGGGAATGACCGGCAGGGGTGCGGCCGAGAACAGTGATGTGACGACAGGTATCGCCCGAGTGGCGATGGCCGAGATCGTGCACGCGCTGTTGTCAGATGCCGAGGTGGCATTGTTTGCCAGATTCGCCCGCGCATGCAAGCTCCGTGCCGGACAGTGGCTGTTCCAGCGTGGCCACCGCGGCGAGCGCATGTATGTGATCCTCGAAGGCCAGATCGAACTGGACTTCGGCGAGGACCTGGTGATCAAGACGCTCGGGCAGCATGAGTTCTTCGGAGAACTGGGCCTGCTGGTCGGCGACCACCTGCGCAGCGCCAGCGCGCGCGCGCTGGTCGACTGCGATGTGCTGGAACTGGGGCCGGCTGATTTCCACCGGCTGGTCGAATCCGATCCGGGCCTGGTGGCCTACTTCCTGCGCCGCACGATCATGCGCGTGCTGGCCAACGAACAGGCCCTGATCAGCCAGCTGCGCCGGCGCAACCACGATCTGGAAACCGCGCTGGACAACCTCTACATCACCACCCACCAGCTGACCCACACCCGCGAGCTGGTGCGTACCGATGAACTGACCGGTCTGCACAACCGCCGTGGCCTCACCCTGTACCTGCAGGAGTGCCGCGAGCGTGCCGAGGGGCCGCCGCAGGCGCTGCTGCTGATCGATTGCGACCGTTTCAAGCAGATCAACGACCGCCACGGCCACCAGGCCGGCGACCGCGTGCTGCAGAGCATGGGCAACATCCTGCGCTCGATGGCTGGCGAACAGGACCTGGCCTGCCGGCTTGGCGGTGATGAGTTCTGCCTGATGCTGCGCCGTGGCAACCGCGAGATCGTGCAGCACGCTGCCGAGTTCATCCTCAGCGCGGTACACGGCCTGCTCGAGCGCAGCCATGGCACGCCGCATGTAAGCCTGGTCAGCATCGGAGCCAGCCTGCTGGATGCCGACGCGGACTGGAGCGAGTGGTATGCCAGCGCCGATCGGGCGCTGTACCGGGCCAAGCGTGATGGCGGCAACTGCCTGCGCTGGGTGGATGATCCGGACGGCCAATAGGGAGATGCAGGCGATGAATGGCGACAACGGAACGTCAGCCCCGCATAGCCCACAGCTACGCGCCCTGCTGTTCACTGATCTGTGTGATTCGCTGCAGCTGGTCGAGCGGATCGGCGACGTGGCGGCGGCGAGCCTGTTCCAGGAACACGACCGCCTGGTGCTGGTGCTGCAGCACCGCTGGAATGGCCAGCTGATCGATCGTTCGGACGGCCTGTTCATGCTGTTCGAGCGCGCCATCGATGCCCTGGGCTTCGCCCTGGACTACCAGCGCGAACTGCATGCGCTGGGCCAGCAGCGTGCGATTGAACTGCGCGCGCGTGCCGGCCTGCATGTGGGTGACGTGCTGACCTGGGAAAACAGTGCAGAGGCGGTCCGCGCCGGCGCCAAGTCGATGGAAGTGGAAGGCTTGGCCAAGCCGATGGCGGCGCGCCTGATGATGCTGGCGCGGCCCGGCCAGATCCTGTTGTCGGCGGTAGCCGAATCGCTGACCCGCCGTGCCACCGATGCGTTGGGCGAGCGCGGCACGCGCCTGTTGTGGAAGTCGCACGGGCGCTGGCGCTTCAAGGGCGTGGCGGTGGTACAGGAAGTGATCGAAGTGGGCGAGATCGGCTCCGCACCGCTGCGCATGCCACGTGCCAATGCCAAGGCCCGCCGCGACCTGCCGTTGTGGCGGCAGCCGCTGGTGCTGGCCGCCGAAGGCCTGGTGCTGGCGGTGGCGGTGCTCGGCGGCTGGCTGCTGCTGCGGCCGGAACCGGCGATTGCGTTCGCTGAGCGCGACTGGGTGGTGCTCGGCGATGTCGACAACCTCACCGGCGACCCGATCTTCGACGACTCGATGCGGCATGCGATCCGGATCGCGCTGGAGCAGTCGCGCTACGTGAACGTGCTGTCGGAGGGCAAGATCCGCGAAAGCCTGGAAATGGCGCGGCTCTCGGGCGATACCCGGCTCAGCCGCGATACCGCGGCCAACGTGGCGGTGCGGGAAGGCGCGCGCGCCGTGCTGTTGCCGACGGTGCGGCAGAAGGTCGGTGGCTACGAGCTGGCCATCGATGTCGCCGCACCCGGCAGCGGCCAGGTGATCCAGACGTTCACCGCCACCGTGGATCGATCCGACCAGATGGTGTTCGCGGTGGACGACGTGGTCGGGCGCCTGCGTCGCGGACTGGGCGAATCGGTGGCGAGCCTGGAACAGTCGTTGCCGCTGCCGCGGGCATCGACCCAGGACCTGCGCGCACTGCGTGCATTCGCACTGGCGGAGAGTGCACTGGGCCAGCGTCGCTTTGAGGAGGCGCGCAACCTTTACCAGGCGGCGATCGATATCGATCCCGGTTTCGCCCTGGCCTACATGGGCGTGGCCAAACTGCATGCGCGCGTCGAGGAAGGGCGGCGTGCACGCGAAGCCATGCAGCATGCGCTGGACCTGCAGGATCGGCTGCCGCCACGCGAGCGGCTGTACCTGAAGGCCTGGATGGCCGAGCTGGAGCCGGGTGGCTGGGCGCTGGAGCAATGGCGCACGCTGGCCAAGGTCTATCCGGATTCGTTCGCGGGGCTGTCCAACACGTCCTGGTACCTGCTGCAGGCCAACCAGTTCAGCGAGGCCGAGCCCTATGCGCGTGCCGCCGCAGTGCCGCAGGATCCGCTGCGGCTGTATCCGCTGGTCCACCTGGTGCGGATACAGATCGCTGCCAACCAACCGCAGCTTGCCGCCGAAACACTGGCACAGGCGCAGATCCTGCGCGGCCGTGACGACGCCGATGAGACCGGCGTGGATGTGCTGGTGGCGCAGGGGCAGTACGCCAAGGCAGCGAAGCTGTTGCCGCAGATCCATGCCAGCGATGCCCTGCAGCAGCGGATGAAGCTGCGTGCGCAGCTGCTGCTGGCGGCCGCGCAGCGCGACTGCCCGGCGATGCAGCGGGCGATACGCGAAGATGCAGCGGCGCCGACGCTGGTCGATCTTCAGGTGCAGCAGCGCCTGCAGCACGCCAGCGTGGCGGCGTTGTGCCCGGGCGCTGACCGTGTCGAGCTGCAGGCGATCGCGGCGCTGCTGCAGCCGATGCTGCAGGAGCGTGATGATCCCATGCTGCATGCCCGTGGCCTGCAATGGCTGGCACTGGTCCACCTGGCGCAGCGGCAGGGCCAGTTCGAACTGGCCAGGCGTTGGCTGGACGAGCAGCGGCCCCTGCTGCGCAGCCTGCGCAGTCCGGTCGCGGACCGCTGGCTGCGCATCGTCAGCGCCATGGATGAGCTGCAGATGCAGCGCCCCGAGGCTGCCCGCGCCCTGATCGAGCCGATGCTGGATGGCAGCGAGCCGGTGCAGGCGCGCGTCGTGCTGCTGCTCGCGCTGCGTGCGCAGGGCGATGAAGCCGCCGTGCGCCGCCAGCAGGCCTGGCTGGCCCAGCATCGCGGCCAGGCCATTGCGGAGGTCACCGCCCTGCAGGTGTGGCAACCGCTGAACGTGTATGACGTCTCCACGTGGGCTACGCCGGCCACGGCCGGCGCGCCCTGATGGCGGGTCAGCCGTCGATGCGCTCGCCGACCTTGCCGGCTTCGAAGCAGAACACCACGGTCATGGCCGCCACCGACCCGGACAGGTGGGCCTGCAGCCCGTCACGCACTTGGCTTAGCTCCTCGACCGAGGCCAGGGTGCCGATCTTCATGCAGTCGTTCTCGCCAACGGCACCGTCCAGGCCGATCGAGGCCAGGGCCTTGGCCGGCGACGCGGTGAAGTGGCGGCGGAAGTCGTCGCTGCCGATCAGGTGGTCCAGCAGGGTGCTGGCGTCTGCGGCGGAAAGGCGGGGATGGGTGCTCATGGGGATCGTCCGTAGGTGGAGTTTCTCGTATCGGCCGCGACAGCCTGCCATTGAGGGCCGCGCTGCCCACATCGCTAAAGTTGGCCGCGCCGCGGTCGTTGCTGCTATGCCGGTTGTGCGGCAGAAGGAAGGAAACTTATGCGCCTGCGCCGCTGCGCCAGCCTGATGTTCGAACCCCGCGAGGCGGTCACCCTGGACCTGCGCGCGATGCTGGCCGGCCACGCCGAGATGGACAGCCAGATCAGCTGGGTGGCGCTGGCCGCACATCTGGACCAGCCACTGCCGGTGGACGCCGAGGAGCGCCAGCTGCTGGGCGAGCTCAGCGCGCACCGCTGGAGCGAACCGCCTGCCGATGCCTCCCCGGCGATGCTGGCCCGCCTGGTCGAGCAGGGCCTGCTGCTGACCGACCCGCCGAGCGAGGTGGGGCACCAGCTGCGCGACGAGGCGCTGCGGCGCAGCCAGTGGTGGCCGCTAGCCGCGCTGGCCCATCGCCATGCGCGCTGGCAGGCCGTGGACAGCGTGGAGGACATGCGTCGGCAGGGGTTGGACACCGCTGCCGGCCTGCGCCAGCGCCTCGGGCCGCCACCGCCGGTGGTGCAGCCCATGCAAGGCGACTACCAGCCGCTGCCGCGCAGCGAAGAGGCCGCGTTCGACGCACTGCTGGCGCGCCGCACCACCTGCCGCAATTTCGACCCGCAGCGCGCGCTGCCGCTGCCATTGCTGGCCCAGGTGCTGCAGCGCACGCTGATGGCGCACGCGGTGCAGAAGGTCGAGCGCGATACCGAGTTCCTGAAGAAGAACGTGCCTTCCGGTGGCGGCCTGCATCCTACCGAAGGCTTCCTGCTGGTGCAGAACGTGGAAGGACTGGTGCCGGGCCTGTACCACTACCACCCGGTGCAGCACGCCGTGCTGCCGTTGCCCTCGCCACCGCCGCAGGCACTGCCGGCGCTGGCGCGGCGGATGCTGTCCGGGCAGGCGTGGTTCGCCGACGCGCCGGCGCTGCTGGTGCTGGCGCCGCGCTATGACCGCTGCTTCTGGAAGTACCGCAACCACGCCAAGGCGCATCGTGCGGTGACGCTGGATGTCGGCCACATCTCGCAGCTGCTGTACCTGTGCGCGACCGAGCGCGGGCTGGCGGCGTTCGTGACAGCGGCCATCAATGATGCCGATGTCGATCGTGCCTTCGGCTTCGATGGCATCGGTCAGAGCGCGATGGCCATCTGCGGCCTGGGCTGGCGCAGTGCCACGCTGGACACGGCCGAATTCGATCCCGCAGGTCGGGTGACGGCGGGCGACGACCGCTGAGCGACCGTCGCCCCGGCGCTCACGCCGCTTCGAAGTCCACCAGCACCGCGCCGTCGCTGACCTGGTCACCGGCCTTGGCGCGGTAGCCCTTCACCGTGCCGTCGGCCGGCGCCTGCAGGGTGTGCTCCATCTTCATCGCTTCCAGCACCACCAGCGGCGTGCCGCGCTTGACCTCGGTACCGGCGGCGACCAGCGTGGCCACGATCTTCCCGGGCATTGGTGCCAGCAGGCTGCCGGCATCGGCCACGGCGTGGTCCGATTCGCTCACCGGATCATGCAGGGTGAAACGGTGCTGGCCGTCGGTGCCGAACAGGTACAGCTGGTCACCGTCGCGCAGCAGCTGCAGCGACCCGCGGCGGTCGCCCAGCTGTACCGCCAGCCCCCGTACATCGGCTGTGCCGATCACCTGCACGGGTGCCGCGTCGTCGCACTGCACGCGCCAGCCATCGGTCTGCGCCCACACCTTCAGCGTGTGCCGGCGTTCACCCTGCTGCAGCGGAAGCACGCGTGGCGCGGGCGCGCCAAGGCGCCAGCCATCCTGCACCTGCCACGGCGAATGCGGGTCGCGCGCGTCGCTGGCTGCACCTGCAGTAGTGGCCACGGCGGCCACCGCCGCCAGCAGCCACAGCGCATCATCGCTGTCACCTACCCGGCCCAATGCGGCCTGCTCGCGCTCGATCAGCGCGGTATCCAGCTTGGCGTGGGTAAACGAATCGGTGTTCACCAGGCGGCGCAGGAAACCGGCATTGGTGGTCACGCCCACCACCTGGCAGTCGGCCAGGGCCTGGCTCATGCGGCGCAGCGCGGCGTCGCGGTCCACGTCCCAGACGATCAGCTTGGCAATCATCGGATCGTAGTACGGCGTGATGCTATCGCCTTCCTCGACACCGGTATCCACGCGCACATGAGTCGACGGCGACGGCAGGCGCAGGCGGCGCAGGAGGCCGGTGGACGGCAGGAAACCACGGTCGGCGTCTTCGGCATACAGCCGCGCCTCGATGGCGTGGCCGTGGATCGCCAGCTGCTCCTGGCGCAGCGGCAGCGGCTGGCCCGAGGCTACGCGCAGCTGCCACTCCACCAGGTCGGTGCCGGTGATGTACTCGGTGACCGGATGCTCGACCTGCAGGCGGGTGTTCATCTCCATGAAGTAGAAATCACCGTCCGGGCCGGCGATGAATTCCACCGTGCCAGCACCGACGTAGCCCACCGCGCGCGCGGCATCGACCGCGGCCTTGCCCATCGCAGCACGACGTTCGGGGCTCATGCCCGGGGCGGGTGCTTCTTCCAGCACCTTCTGGTGGCGGCGCTGCACCGAGCAGTCGCGCTCGAACAGGTAGACCGCCTCACCGTAGCTGTCGCCGAACACCTGGATCTCGATATGGCGCGGGCGCTCGACGTACTTCTCGACCAGCACATGGTCGTTGCCGAATGCCGAGGCGGCCTCGCGCTGGCAGCTGGCCAGTGCATCGACGAAGTCCTCGCTGCGTTCGACCTTGCGCATGCCCTTGCCACCGCCACCGGCGCTGGCCTTGATCAGCACCGGGTAGCCGATGGCATCGGCCTGCGCGCGCAGGAAGTCCGGCGCCTGCTGGTCGCCGTGGTAGCCCGGGGTCAGCGGCACACCGGCCTTGGCCATCAATGCCTTGGCGGCGCTCTTGTCACCCATCGCGCGGATGGCGCTGGCCGGCGGCCCGATGAAGGTGATGCCGGCGGCAGCGCAGGCATCGGCGAAGTCGGCATTCTCGGACAGGAAGCCGTAGCCGGGGTGGATCGCCTGCGCGCCGGTCAGGCGTGCGGCGTCGAGCAGGGCATCGCCGCGCAGGTAGCTCTCACGCGCGGCGGCCGGGCCGATGTGGATGGCCTCGTCGGCCAGGCGTACGTGGCGTGCGTTGCGGTCGGCATCGGAATACACCGCCACGGTGGCGATGCCGAGGCGGTGGCAGGTGGCGATGACGCGGCAGGCGATTTCGCCGCGGTTGGCGATCAGGACTTTGGTGAACATGGCAACAGGCTCGGTCATGGCACGGGTTACATGCGGAACACGCCGAAGCGCGTCTGCTGCGGGGCGGCGTTGAGGCTGGCCGACAGCGCCAGCGCCAGCACCCGGCGGGTGTCGGCCGGATCGATCACGCCGTCGTCCCACAGGCGCGCGCTGGCGTAGTACGGGTGGCCCTGCTGCTCGAACTGGTCGCGGATCGGTGCCTTGAACGCGTCTTCCTCCGCTGCCGGCCACTGGCCACCCTTGGCCTCGATGCCATCGCGCTTGACCGTGGCCAGCACGCTGGCGGCCTGTTCGCCACCCATCACGCCGATGCGCGCGTTCGGCCACATCCACAGGAAGTTCGGCGAGTATGCACGGCCGCACATGCCGTAGTTGCCGGCACCGAACGAGCCACCGATCACCACGGTGAACCTGGGTACCTTGGCGCAGGCCACCGCCATCACCAGCTTGGCCCCGTCCTTGGCGATACCACCCTGTTCGTACTTTCGACCGACCATGAAGCCGGTGATGTTCTGCAGGAACACCAGCGGGATGTTGCGCTGGGTGCACAGCTCGATGAAGTGCGCGCCCTTCAGTGCCGACTCGGAGAACAGGATGCCGTTGTTGGCGATGATGCCGATCGGGTAGCCGTTCAGATGGGCGAAGCCGGTGACCAGCGTTGCGCCGTAGCGCGGCTTGAATTCGTCGAAGCGTGAGCCATCGACCAGCCGCGCGATCACTTCGCGTACGTCGTAGGGCTTGCGCGTATCGGCCGGGATCACCCCGTACAGTTCGTGTGCCGGCAGCAGCGGTTCCTCGGACGCCTGCACCGCCATCGCCGGTTCCGGCTTGCGCCAGTTGAGCTGGGCGATGATCGCGCGCACCCGTGCCAGCGCCTGCAGATCGTTGTCGGCCATGTGGTCAGCCACGCCGGAGATGCGCGTGTGCACATCGGCACCGCCCAGTTCCTCGGCCGTCACCACTTCGCCGGTGGCCGCCTTCACCAGCGGCGGGCCGCCGAGGAAGATCGTGCCCTGCTCGCGCACGATCACCGTCTCGTCGCTCATCGCTGGCACATAGGCACCACCAGCGGTGCAGCTGCCCATCACGCAGGCGATCTGCGGAATGCCCTGCGCCGACAGGTTGGCCTGGTTGTAGAAGATGCGGCCGAAATGGTCGCGGTCGGGAAAGACTTCGTCCTGCAGTGGCAGGAACGCACCACCGGAATCGACCAGGTAGATGCACGGCAGGTGGTTCTGCTCGGCGATCTCCTGCGCGCGCAGGTGCTTCTTCACCGTCATCGGGTAGTAGGTGCCGCCCTTGACCGTGGCATCGTTGGCCACGATCACGCATTCCACGCCACTGACGCGGCCGATGCCGGCCACTACGCCAGCGGCCGGCACGGCGTCTTCGTACATGCCGTGTGCAGCCAGCGGCGCGATTTCCAGGAAGGCGCTGCCGGGGTCGAGCAGCGCGTCGATGCGGTCACGCACCAGCAGCTTGCCGCGCGCGGTGTGCTTGGCGCGTGCGGCTTCGCTGCCACCCAGCGCGGTGCGGGCGAGGGTGGCATGCAGGTCGTCGACCACGGCTTGCATGGCCGCGCGGTTGCTTTCAAACGTTTCGCTGCCCGGTTGCAGTTGGGTGCTCAATACGGTCATCGCAGTGGCCTTACAGGGTGCGCTGGAACAGTTCGCGGCCGATCAGCATGCGGCGGATCTCGGACGTGCCGGCGCCGATCTCATACAGCTTGGCATCGCGCCACAAGCGGCCGGTCGGGTATTCGTTGATGTAGCCGTTGCCGCCGAGGATCTGGATCGCCTGGCCGGTCAGCCAGGTGGCCTTCTCGGCGGCGTACAGGATGGCACCGGCGGCGTCCTGGCGGGTGGTGCGGCCCTGGTCGCAGGCGCGCGCCACGGCATAGACATACGCACGGCAGGCACCCAGGCCCACGTACATGTCGGCGATCTTGGCCTGGATCAGCTGGAAGCTGCCGATCGGCTCGCCGAACTGGTGGCGCTCGTGCACGTACGGCATCACCACGTCCATGGCCGCGGCCATCAGGCCCAGCGGGCCACCGGACAGCACCACGCGTTCGTAGTCCAGGCCGGACATCAGCACGCGCACGCCACCGCCAACCTGGCCCAGCACGTTCTCTTCGGGAATCTCGCAGTCCTGGAACACCAGCTCGCAGGTGGGCGAAGAACGCATGCCCAGCTTGTCCAGCTTCTGCGCGGTGGAAAAGCCCTTCATGCCCTTCTCGACCAGGAACGCGGTGATGCCCTTGGCGCCGGCCTCCATGTCGGTCTTGGCATAGACCACCAGCACGTCAGCATCCGGGCCGTTGGTGATCCACATCTTGTTGCCGTTGAGCACGTAGCGGTCGCCGCGCTTGTCGGCGCGCAGCTTCATCGACACCACGTCCGAACCGGCCCCCGGCTCGCTCATCGCCAGCGCACCGACCAGGCTGCCATTGCAGAGGCCGGGCAGGAAGCGCTGCTTCTGTTCTTCGTTGCCGTTCTTGCGCAGCTGGTTCACGCACAGGTTGGAGTGCGCGCCATAGGACAGGCCGATGCCACCGGAAGCGCGCGAGATTTCTTCCATCGCCACCACGTGGGCCAGGTAGCCCATGCCGGTACCACCGTATGCTTCTTCCACGGTGAGGCCGAGCAGGCCCTGTTCGCCCAGCTTCGGCCACAGAGCCAGCGGGAACTGGTTGCTGGCATCGGCCTCGGCGGCCAGCGGCGCGACCTCGGCGGCGGCAAAATGGGCCACGCTCTGGCGCAGCAGGTCGATGTCTTCGCCAAGGTCGAAGTTCAGGGATGGCACGTGCATTGTGGTGGCTCCACGACGGGATGGCAGGAAATGGACGCACCCGGCGGGGGAGCGGGCGGCGGTCTGCAGGACCGCTGCCCGCACGGGCGATTGGACCCCAGCGTAGCGGGGTTCGGATAAGAAGTGAATACAAATTCAAAAATTGAAACCAGAATCAAAACATGGCCTACAAACGCTCTGCACTGATGGAAGAACGCCTGGCCGGGGCCCGTGAACGGATCCTGCTGGCCACCCGTGAACTGGTCGCCACTGGCGGCTGGCGCAATGCCCCGGTGACCGCCGTGGCGACCCTGGCGGGGGTGTCCACCGGCCTGATCTACCGGCACTTCCCGTCCAAGGCCGAGTTGTTCGTGGAGGTGCTCAACGCCGCGGTGGCCCACGAGGTGGCGATCATGGAGCGCATCGCCAGTGGCCCGGAGGCGGCCAGCGAGCGCCTGCGGCTGGCGATCACCGCCTTCGTACGCCGTGCCCTGGCCGGGCCGGGGCTGGCGCACGCCTTCATCGTTGAACCGGTCGACCCGGACGTGGAAGCCGAGCGCATGCGCGGCCGTCGCGCCTTCGGCGACGTGTTCCTGCGGCTGGTGGAGGAGGGCGTAGCGGCCGGCGAGCTGCCGGTGCAGGACGCGCATGTGGCCGCCGCGTGCCTGGTCGGTGCCTTCACCGAAGCGATGGTCGGCCCCACCGCACCCAGCCGCGAAGCGCACCGCGACGAGGATGCGCTGGTGGATGCGATCTGCAGCTTCTGCCTGCGCGCGATCGGCGCCCCCGCAAAACGGTAGCGCCGGGCCATGCCCGGCGGCTGTTGCCATCCTCGACCGTTGTTGCCGCGCTTCGCGCTCGCCCGGCACGGCCCGGCGCTACCCGCATGCGGCCACGGCCGCATGCTGCGCCGCATCAGCAGTGACGCCTGTTGTCGCACGCAAAGTGCGTTCTATACTCGGCCCATCACGCAGTCGCTCAGCCGTGGTCCAACGACTATCAGCCAGGGGTAACGAAGAGTGCGGAATTACGATCTGGAGTTCCTGAAACGCTTCTCCATGGTGATCGCGCTGCTGGCGACCATCACCCTCGGCCTCATCCTCCTTGCCGCCTACATCCACACCCGGATTCCGCCCGAGGTGTCGCCGACCGCAGCCAAGCGCACCGAACAGCGCATCTCGCCCACCGGCGCGGTCTATGCCGGCAGTACCGGCGCCGCCGCGCAGGCCGCAGCCAAGGCCGCCGCGCTGGCCAAGGCCGCGTCGCAGGTGGCCTACGGCGGCACCAAGGATGGCAAGGTGATCTTCGACAACCTGTGCACCGCCTGCCACACCACCGGCGTGGGCATGGCACCGACGCTGGACCATTCGCACTGGGACAAGCGCATCGCACAGGGCAAGGACACCCTCTACAAGCACGCCATCGAGGGTTATACCGGCCCCGACGGCGGCATCATGCCGCCCAAGGGCGGCAACCCGGCCCTGACCGAAGAACAGATCCATGCCACCGTGGACTGGATGCTGGGCAACCTGAAGTAACCGCCGCAACGCGCCGCTTCCTGTAGAGCCGAGCCCGCGCTCGGCTGCTCTGCGCGCGGTGTGGCCAGGTGCAGCCGAGCATGGGCTCGGCTCTACGATCCCCCGGCTTTGCCCACCGAGGCCTGATCGTCATATGCCCCCGATGCGCAGGCGGGGTTTCGCATTTCAGGGTTAGTCTGTGCGCCCTCTTCCAAGGAATCGCCCGTCGATGCGCCGCCGTTCCCTCGCCCTTGCCCTGTCCCTGCTGCTGCCGGCCAGCGCCTTTGCCCAGGCCCAGCCGCAGGCCGCACCGGTCGCGCCACCCTCCGCCGCGCGCAGCAGCGCCACCGTGGTGCTGACCGCCGCGCCGGCCGACTGGCGCGCGCTGGATGGCCAGCGCGTGCGCATCGCCGCACCGCTGACCCTGGCCGGTAGCGACGGCTTGGAGCGCTTCGGCCAGCTCACCGTGGCCTTCGATGGTCGCCTCTGGCAGCCGACCGAAGTGGCCGCGCCGGGTACAGCCGGCTATGAGCAGGTGATGGCCGACAACCAGCGCCGCCGCCTGGTGCTGGAAGATGGCAGTGATGCCCGAGCCCCCGCCAGCGTGGCGTACCTGCCGGGCAGCCCGGTGCTGCGCACCGGCATGCAGCTGCGCGACGTGCAGGGCATCGTGCGCATGGACGCGCAGGGCCATCCGCGCCTGCAGGTCGAAGGTGTGCTGAAACTGCCGGAACTCAAGCGTCCGGCGGTGCCGACGGTGCCAGGCAGCCTGCACGTGGCCGCCTTCAACCTGGAGAACTTCTTCAACGGTGATGGCCAGGGCGGCGGCTTCCCCACCCTGCGCGGCGCCCGCACGCTGGACGAGCACAAAGCGCAGGTGGCCAAGCTGGTCGCCACGGTCAACGCGCTGGGCGCCGACGTCGCCGCGCTGATGGAGCTGGAGAACGACGGCTACGGACCGCAGTCGGCCATCGCCGAACTGGTCGATGCGCTCAACCGTGACCGCGGCGCGCAGGGCGACTGGCGCTTCGTCGATGCCGGCAACGGCCCCGGCGACAACCCGATCCGGGTCGGCATCATCTACCGCAGCTCACGCCTGCAGCCGGTCGGCACGCCGGCCACGTTGACCGGCGGCCCGTTCGTCGAGCACAGCCGCGTGCCGCTGGCGCAGGCCTTCCAGGGCAAGCAGGGCGCGCCGTTCGTGGTGGTGGCCAATCACTTCAAGTCGAAGGGCTGCCGCGACGCAAGCGGCGCCGACGCCGACCGCAACGACAACCAGGGTTGCTGGAACGCCACCCGCGTGACCTCGGCGCAGCAGCTGCATGCCTGGCTGCAGACGGATCCGACCGGTACCGGTACAAAGGACGCGGTACTGCTCGGCGATTTCAACGCCTACGCGATGGAAGACCCGATCCGCACCCTGCACGACCTGGGCTGGCAGGACGCGTTCAAGGTCGCCAAGGTCGAGCATCCCTACAGCTACGTCTACAACGGCTACACCGGCCGCCTTGACCACGCGTTGCTCAGCCCGGGCATGGCCAAGCGCCTGCGCGGTGCCGCCGAATGGCACAGCAACGCCGACGAGCAGGACGCCAGCGGTTACCAGGGCCGCAACGTGCAGGGCCCGTGGCGCAGCTCCGACCACGACCCGCTGCTGCTGGGTTTCGACAGATAAGGTTCGCCGGGGATCTGCTCTGGTAGTCACCTTGATCGGCACGGATGCCGCCTTTGCTTTTGATCTACCAGTCCGCCTTCAAGCGAGCCGAGCATCGCAGGTGAACCAGGGGCGAAGAGGCGCCGATGTCTGAGCGCAGCGAGTTCGGCGCCGTCCCCTGGTTCACCGAGAAGCGCAGGGTACCGGTGCACAGCGCCGGCTCGCGGCTGGCGGCGCGTTTCTTTTGGTTACTTTTCTTTTCGCGCGAAAAGAAAAGTGACATCCCACCGCGGGCGCGGAAATGGCCCGCCGCAACCAACGCTCACCCCCAGGCGATCAAGCCGATCGCCAGCACCGCCAGCGCCAGACCGGCACGGTTCCACTTCGTGGTGGCCTCGCCGAAGGCAAACACGCCCACCAGCGCACCCAGCACCACCACGCCGATGTTCATGCCGGCGAACACGGTGGCCGGGTTGTCCGGCATCGACTGGTGCGCATGCACATAGAACAGGATGTTGCTGCCATTGAGCAGGCCCAGCAGCGCACCCGCGCCGAGGTTGCGCCAGGCCAGCCGGCTGCGGCCACTGACATGCCGCCACAGCTGCAGGGCCAGCATCAGCACGAAGGCCACGCTGAAGCTGGCCAGCACCGCCGCCATCGACGGCGTGCCCGACAGCGCCACCTGCTTGAGCAGCACGTCCACCACCGCAAACCCGCCCCATACGCCCAGCAGCCAGCCCCAGCCGCCGGGCGAGGACGCCACCGCCGGGCCGCGCGGGCGCAGGCTGATCGCCGCCATGGCGACCAGGCCCAGCGCCAGGCCGACCAGCTTCCACGGCGTCGCGCTCTGGCCGAAGAACAGGAAGGCGGCAGCCAGTGACAGCAGCAGCGACAGGCGCTGCGCCACATCGCTGCGCACGATGCCGGCCACCGCCACTGCGCGGCCCAGCACCAGGAAGATCGAGGGCAGCACCACCGCCAGCGCCAGCAATGACAGCCACGGCGCATGCGGCGCGCGCAGCGCATCCAGCGGCGGCTGCAGCACCACCGCGGTGAGCGTTGCCGCAACCAGATAGTTCCAGGTGACCAGCTGCGCGACATCCAGCTGGCGGCGTCCAGCCACCTTCAACACCACCGAAACCAGCACGCTGCAGATCACGGCCAAAGACAGGTAGAGCATGGGGCGGGCACAGGGCAGGGGCGGGGGACGGTATCATGGTGCCATGCACAAGCCCTCGTTCCCCGTCGCCCCCGGCGAAACCGCCTGTCTCCAACTGGATGGCCCGGCCGGCCCGCTGGAAGTGGTCGTCGACCTGCCCAAGGCCGATGTGCCGGTGCAGCCGATCGTGGCCATTGTCTGCCATCCGCTGTCCACCGAAGGCGGCACCCTGCACAACAAGGTGGTCACCATGACCGCCACCACCCTGCGCGAGCTGGGCATCGCCACGGTGCGCTTCAACTTCCGCAGCGTCGGCGCTTCGGCCGGTACCTTCGATGGCGGCGTGGGCGAGCAGGATGACCTGAAGGCGGTCGCCGCCTGGGTGCGCAGCCAGCGCCCGCACGACCGACTGTGGCTGGCCGGTTTCAGCTTCGGTTCGTTCGTGTCGCTGAAGGCGGCTGCCGCGCTGCAGCCGGAGGCGCTGATCTCGATCGCGCCACCGGCCGGCCGCTGGGACTTCGATGGCATCGTACCGCCGGCGCGCTGGCTGGTGATCCAGGGCGAGCAGGACGAGATCGTCGACCCGCAGGCTGTCTACCAGTGGCTGGACACGCTGGAGTTCCCGCATGAGCTGGTGCGCATGCCCGAGACCAGCCACTTCTTCCACCGCAAGCTGATCGACCTGCGCGGCGCGCTGACCCACGGCGTGAAGCATTGGCTGGGCGCGGCGGCATGAATGCAACCGAGTTGACCCCGTCGCAGCGGTACGCGGAAGGGGTCGCCCGTGGTGACTGGCAGGACGACCCGGCCCAGCATGCAGCGCTGGCCGAGCTGGACCGCATCCACCTGGGCCTGCTGGACAGTGCCGAGGACGGCTGGCTGGACCGCCTGTCCTCGTTCTGGAAGAAGCCCGAGCCGGTCAAGGGCCTGTACTTCTGGGGCGGCGTCGGCCGCGGCAAGACCTTCCTGGTCGACCTGTTCTACGACGGGCTGCCGATCAAGCAGAAGTACCGCACGCATTTCCATCGCTTCATGCGCAGCGTCCACGAGCGTCTGCGCGAGCACCAGGGGCAGAGCGACCCGCTGGCGAAGATCGCCCAGGAATGGCGCAGCAACCTGCGCGTGCTGGTGCTGGACGAGTTCTTCGTCACCGACATCGGTGATGCGATGCTGCTGGCACGGCTGCTGGAGCGCCTGTTTGCCGAAGGCGTGACCCTGGTCACCACCTCCAACACCGCGGTGGAGAACCTGTATCTCAACGGCCTGCAGCGCGAGAGCTTCCTGCCGGCCATCGGCCTGTTGCAGCGCTTCTGCGTGGAGCTGTACGCCGAAGGCACCGAGGACTACCGGATGCGCGCGCTGACCCGCTCGCCGGTGTACCGCGCGCCATTGGCCGCCGACAGCGACGACTGGCTGGCCACGCGCTGGAGCGAACTGAGCGGCGGCCAACCGGCCAGGCCCGGCAACATCGAGATCGAGGGCCGCAAGATTCCGGTCCGCGGCCGCGGCAAGAGCATCGCCTGGTTCGATTTCGCCGCGCTGTGCGAGGGCCCGCGCGGGCCCTCGGACTACATCGAGATCGCGCACGAGTTCAACACGGTGCTGCTGGGCGGCATTCCGGCCTTCGATCGCCTGAACGAGGATGCCGCGCGCCGCTTCGTCAACCTGATCGACGAGTTGTACGACCGCCACGTCAACCTGGTCTGCACCGCCAGCACCTCGCCGGTCGAGCTGTACACCGGCCAGCGCCTGCAGGGCGCGTTCGAGCGCACCGCCTCGCGCCTGATCGAGATGCAGAGCGCCGAGTACCTGGGCACCCCGCACCGGGCGTGAGGGTAGTGCCGTTTGTAGAGCCGGACCCACGCTCGGCTGCTTTTCGGCACATCATTCAGAAGCAGCCGAGCGTGGGCTCGGCTCTACAACAGCACGGCGCGGCTATCGGTGGGCGCAACCGCGCCCCAACGGCCGCTCATCCGGCCCGGCCGACACATGCGGCCTCGCGTTGCTGCCCGGCGGGTGATCCCGACGTCCACCGGATGCCCACCACCTATCCACAGGGTTGTCCCTAGCCAGCTTCATCACTGTCATGTGAAGCTGTCATTGTTCCGTTTCCGCGGTGCGTTGTGCCACCGCAGTGACGCCTTTCGGGCTTGACTGCGCAGCCTGTTCCGGCAGGTCTGAAGCGTCTGATCCGGGCGCCGTCGGCACGATCCTTGCGGCGCAAGGGATTGCCGAATTTCACTACATTTGGCGTTGACGGACCCCACTACCCCCACTATCTTGTGGCCGTCGGTCGCAGCAACCCCAGGTCTGGGGGTTGGCAGCAGCACCCATCCGCGATCGTCAACGGCAGTGGCAGGCGCAGGGTCTCATCCCCTGCGACGCCGTCCTGCCATCCTGGGCCGTCATGTCCCGGGCTGCGTCACCCCGATGCATCGAGCACCCCCAATCACGCCAAGAGGACATACGCCGTGAGCACCGAATCCAGCGCCACCATCGAGAAGGAAAGCGAGTTCCTGTTGACGTCGCCGCCGACGGCCAACGCGATGAGTGTGACCAAGCGCAACGGGACCACCGAGCTGGTGGACCTGAACAAGATCGTGCGCGCGGTGCAGCGTTCCTCCGAAGGCCTGCACGCCGTCGATCCGATGCGCGTGGCCACCCGTACCATTTCCGGCCTGTACAACGGCGCCACCACCCGCGAACTGGACGAACTGTCCATCCGCACCGCCGCCCTGCTGATCGGTGAAGAGCCCGAGTACGGCCGCCTCGCTGCGCGCCTGCTGGCCAACTACATCGCCAAGGAAGTCTCGGGCCAGGAAATCTACGCCTTCTCGCAGTCGGTCAGCCGCGGCCATGAAGTCGGCCTGATCAACGACCGCCTGCTGAACTTCGTGCAGACCAATGCACGCAAGCTCAACGACGCCATCGACGGCGCGCTGGACCTGAACTTCGATTACTTCGGCCTGCGTACCCTGTACGACCGTTACCTGCTGCGCCATCCGCACACCCGCAAGGTGATCGAGACCCCGCAGCAGTTCTTCCTGCGCATCGCCAGCGCGCTGAGCGAGGACGTGTCCGAGACCCTGGCGCTGTACAAGCGCATGGGCAACCTGGACTACCTGCCGTCCAGCCCGACCCTGTTCAACTCCGGCACCACCCACGAGCAGCTGTCCTCGTGCTTCCTGCTGGACTCGCCGCAGGACTCGCTGGAGTCGATCTATGCCAAGTACGGCGACATCGCCCAGCTGTCGAAGTTCTCCGGCGGCATCGGCGTCAGCTACACCCGCGTGCGTTCGCGCGGTTCGCTGATCAAGTCGACCAACGGCCACTCCAACGGCATCGTGCCGTGGCTGAAGACCATGGATTCGTCCGTGGCCGCGGTGAACCAGGGCGGCAAGCGCAAGGGCGCAGCCTGCGTGTACCTGGAAACCTGGCACGCCGACATCGAGGACTTCCTCGAACTGCGTGACAACACCGGTGACGAAGCCCGCCGTGCGCACAACCTGAACCTGGCCAACTGGGTGCCGGACCTGTTCATGAAGCGCGTCGAGGCCGACCAGGAATGGTCGCTGTTCGATCCGCGCGTCGTGCCGGAGTTCACCGACCTGTTTGGCGAAGCCTTCGAGGCTGCCTACCTGCAGGCCGAAGCCCAGGGCAAGGCCAACCGCACCATCTCCGCGCGCAAGCTGTACGCCCGCATGATGCGTACGCTGGCCGAGACCGGCAACGGGTGGATGACCTTCAAGGACAAGTGCAACCGCGCCAGCAACCAGACCCTGCGTCCGGGCAACGTGATCCACCTGTCCAACCTGTGCACCGAAATCCTGGAAGTCACTTCCAACGATGAAACCGCAGTGTGCAACCTGGGTTCGATCAACCTGGGCAACCACTTCGACGAGCACAACGAGTTCGACTTCGAGAAGCTGGCCGAGACCGTGCGCCTGGCCGTGCGCCAGCTCGACCGCGTCATCGACCTGAACTTCTACCCGATCGAAACCGCCCGCCGCGCCAACCTGCGCTGGCGTCCGGTCGGCCTGGGCTGCATGGGCCTGCAGGATGTGTTCTTCCGCAAGCGCCTGCCGTTCGACAGCGCCGAAGCCCGCGCGCTGTCGAAGAAGATCGCCGAAGCGATCTACTTCCACGCGCTGGAAACCTCCTGCGAGCTGGCCCAGGAACGCGGCAAGCACCCGTCGTTCAACGACACCCGTGCCGCCAGCGGCGAACTGCAGTTCGATGCCTGGAACGTGGTGCCGGAAGACACTGCGCGCTGGGATGCCCTGCGTGAGCGCATCAAGGAACACGGCCTGCGCAACTCGCTGATGATCGCGATCGCGCCGACCGCGACCATCGCCTCGATCGCCGGCTGCTACGAGTGCGTCGAGCCGCAGGTGTCCAACCTGTTCAAGCGCGAGACCCTGTCCGGTGACTTCCTGCAGGTCAACCGTTACCTGGTCAACGAGCTGAAGAAGCTGGGCCTGTGGACGCCGGAAATGCGCGATGCCATCAAGCTGGCCGAAGGCTCGATCGCCGGCGTGGCGCAGATTCCGGAAACGCTGCGCGAGGTCTACCGCACCGCGTGGGAACTGCCGATGCGTTCGCTGATCGACATGGCCGCCGAGCGTGGCGCCTTCATCGACCAGTCGGCCTCGCTCAACCTGTTCATGGAAAGCCCGAACATCGGCGCGATGTCCTCCATGTACATGTACGCCTGGAAGCAGGGCATCAAGACCACCTACTACCTGCGTTCGCGCCCGGCCACCAAGATCGCCAAGACCACGGTGAGTGCCGCCGCACCGGCCAAGGTGTTCAGCCCGGACGAAGCCATCGCCTGCTCGCTGGAAAACCCGGAAGCCTGCGAAGCCTGCCAGTAACACGCCGCGCGGTGGGTGCCGACCGTTGGTCGGCACTCGAACACCTCGCACCTGTAGAGCCGAGCCATGCTCGGCTGCAGCACGGAAACACCAAGGTAGCGCCGGGCCATGCCCGGCGTTTTGACCCGAGAATTCAAGGAAACACCCATGGCCGACAAGCCCAAGCAGATGCTGCTCGATCCCGGTTTTGAACTGACCCTGCGCCCGATGCGCTACCCGCAGTTCTATGACATGTACCGGAATGCGATCAAGAACACCTGGACGGTGGAAGAGATCAACTTCCAGATCGACATCACCGACCTGCACAGCAAGATGTCGCCGGGCGAGCGCCACCTGATCCACCGCCTGGTCGCGTTCTTCGCCACCGGCGACTCGATCGTGTCCAACAATCTGGTGCTGAACCTGTACCAGCACCTCAATGCGCCGGAAGCGCGCATGTACCTGTCGCGCCAGTTGTATGAAGAAGCGCTGCACGTGCAGTTCTACCTGACCCTGCTCGACAACTACCTGCCGGACCCGGAAGAGCGCGCCAAGGCGTTCTCGGCGGTGGAGAACATCGACTCGATCAAGAAGAAGGCCGATTTCTGCTTCAAGTGGATCGACTCGATCCAGGACCTGACCCGCATCGAGACCCGCGAACAGCGCCGCCAGTTCCTGCTCAACCAGATCTGCTTCGCTGCCTGCATCGAAGGCCTGTTCTTCTTCGCTGCGTTCGCCTACGTGTACTACTTCCGTTCGCGCGGCCTGCTGCCAGGCCTGGCCTCGGGCACCAACTGGGTGTTCCGCGACGAAAGCGCGCACATGGAGTTCGCCTTCGAGTCGGTGCGCGTGGTGCGCGAGGAAGAGCCGGACCTGTTCGACGAAGAGATGAAGCAGCAGGTCTACGACATGCTGGCCGAAGCCATTGAATGCGAAGTGCAGTTCGCCGAGGACGTGCTGTCCGGCGGCGTGGCCGGCATCTCCACCCGTGACATGCGCCAGTACCTGCAGCACTGTGCCGACCAGCACTTCGCCAAGCTGGGCATGGAAAAGAAGTACAACGTGCGCAACCCGCTGCCGTTCATGGAACTGCAGGACGTGCAGGAACTGACCAACTTCTTCGAACGCCGCGTCTCGGCCTACCAGGTCGGCGTGCAGGGCGAAGTCGCCTTCGACATGAACTTCTGATCGAACCGGTCAGGCCTGTCGCAACGAAAGACCCCGGCCAATGCCGGGGTTTTTTGTTGCGCGCCTGGCTTTTGTAGAGTCGAGCATGGCTCGACTCTACGATCAGCGCCGCCCTTCCACCGCCATGCGTACCGCCAGCCCGGCCAGCACCGTGCCCATCAGCCAGCGCTGCACCCTCTGCCAGGTGGGGCGCGCGGCCAGGAAACCGGCGATGCTGCCGGCGGTCAGCGCGATCAGGCCGTTCACGCTGACGCTGACCACGATCTGGGTGCAGCCCAACACGATCGACTGCATCAGCACACTGCCTTCGCTGTCCGGATGCAGGAACTGCGGCAGCAGCGACAGGTACATCACCGCCACTTTCGGGTTCAGCAGATTGGTCAGCAAGCCCATCGTGAACAGTCTGCGCGGGCTGTCCTGCGGCAGCTCGCGCACCGCGAACGGCGAACGGCCGCCGGGCTTCAGCGCCTGCCACGCCAGGTAGAGCAGGTACAGCGCGCCACCGATGCGCAGCGCCTCATAGGCGAACGGCACGGTCATCAGCAGGGCGGTGATGACCAGCGCCGCGCACAGCATGTAGAACACGAAGCCCAGCGCCACCCCGGCCAGCGAGATCAGCCCGGCGAGCGGCCCTTGGCAGATCGAGCGCGAGATGACGTAGATCATGTTCGGCCCGGGTGTGAGCACCATGGCCAGGGAAACCAGCGCGAAGGCCAGCAGGTCGGAAAGTGCGGGCATGGGCGGTCCTGGCAGTGGGCGTGGCGCAGTGTAGCGCCGCCTGCACGGGGCCTGGCTTAAAATTACCGGACCCCACACCGAAGCACCCCCATGACCCCGATCCCCGAGATCGTGCCGCCCACTGAAGTGCGCATGGCCGAAATCGTCTTCCCCAACCACACCAACCACCTCGGCACCCTGTTCGGTGGCCAGGCATTGGCGTGGATGGACAAGGCCGCCTTCCTGGCCGCCGCCCGCTATTCGCGCCGCACCGTGGTGACCGCGCGCAGCGACCAGGTCGACTTCAAGCTGCCGATCCGCATCGGCCAGATGGTGGAAACCATCGGCCGCATCGTCGAAGTCGGGCGCAGCTCGATGAAGGTCGAGGTCGAACTGGTCGCCGAGGACCTGCACAGCGGTGAGCGCAAGCTGTGTACCCGCGGCCACTTCGTGATGATCGCGCTGGACGAGGACGGCCACCCGATCGCGGTGCCGCCGCTGCCGGCCGCCTGAGCCGGCGCTTGCACGGGCGCTGCGGCGCCCCCATCTGGCAGCCATGACCTCGCCGCTGACCGACTTCATCGACCGCGCCCAGCGCCTGTTCGTGCTGACCGGCGCCGGTTGCAGCACCGCCTCGGGCATCCCCGATTACCGCGATACCGACGGCCAGTGGAAGCGCACGCCGCCGGTGACCTACCAGGCGTTCATGGGCGAAGCGGGTACCCGCCAGCGCTACTGGGCACGCAGCCTGCTGGGCTGGCCGCGCTTCGGCCTGGCCCGGCCCAACGGCACCCACCAGGCCCTGGCCGCCCTGGAAAACAACGGCAAGCTGCAGCTGCTGCTGACCCAGAACGTGGACGGCCTGCACCAGCGTGCCGGCAGCCACAAGGTGATCGACCTGCATGGCCGCCTGGACCGGGTGCGCTGCATGGCCTGTGAGCGCCGCAGTGGCCGCGAGGATTTCCAGCAGCGGCTGCTGGACGCCAATCCGGGCTGGGATGCGCTGGAGGCCGGTATCGCGCCCGATGGCGATGCCGATCTGGAGACCGATTTCTCCACGTTCGTGGTGCCCGATTGCCCTTACTGCGGCGGCCTGCTGAAGCCGGATGTGGTGTTCTTCGGCGAGAACGTGCCGCGTGAACGGGTGGCGGCGGTGCACGATCACCTGCAGCAGGCCGACGCCGTGCTGGTGGTGGGCTCGTCGCTGATGGTCTATTCCGGCTTCCGCTTCGTGCAGGCGGCCGCGAAGGCAGGGTTGCCGGTAGCGGCGCTGAACCGAGGCCGCACCCGAGCCGACGACCTGCTGTTGTTCAAGGATGAGCGGGACTGCGCTGAAGCGCTGGCCACGTGGGCTGCGCGCTGAGCCAAGCACGGGCTCGGCTCTACAAGGGGCGAGGGCTTCTGTAGAGCCGGGCGCACGCTCGGCTGCTGCAGGTCACGCGAAACAGCGATCCATCCAGATGGTTGATCCGCGAGCCGCGCAGCGGTGCAATACGCACCCCCTACGTCGTTCATCACCGTCTTGAGCCAGCTGTTCTCGCCGATCTCGTTCGGCCCCCTCACCCTGTCCAACCGCATCGTCATCGCGCCGATGTGCCAGTACTCCGCTGAAGACGGTCGCGCCAGCGACTGGCACGCCATGCACCTGGGCAACCTGGCGCAGTCCGGCGCCGGCCTGCTGATCCTGGAAGCCACGGCGGTCGAGCCGCGCGGTCGCATCAGCTGGGCCGACCTGGGCCTATGGGACGACGGCACCGAGGCCGCGCTGGCGCAGGTGCTGGCCAGTGTCCGCCGCTGGTCGCCGATGCCGCTGGGCATCCAGCTGGGCCACGCCGGTCGCAAGGCCTCGGTGAAGCGCCCGTGGGACGGCGGCGGACAGCTGCCGGCTGACGATGCCCGTGGCTGGGCCACGGTGGCGCCGTCGCCGCTGCCGTTCCATGCCGCCGATCCGGCACCGCAGGAACTGGACGAGGCCGGCATCGCCGAGCTCATCGCCGCTTTCGCCGCCAGTGCGGTGCGCGCCGAGCGCCTGGGCTTCGAGCTGATCGAGCTGCATGCCGCGCACGGCTACCTGCTGCACCAGTTCCTGTCGCCGCTGAGCAACCACCGCACCGATGGCTATGGCGGCTCGCTGCCGAACCGCCTGCGCCTGCTGGTGGAGGTGTTCGACGCCGTGCGTGCGGCGGTATCGGACAAGATCGCCGTGGGCGTGCGCATTTCCGCCAGCGACTGGGTCGAGGGTGGCTGGGACCTGGTGCAGAGCGAAGCGCTGGCCCAGGTGCTGGACGCGCGCGGCTGCAATTTCCTGCATGTCTCCAGCGGTGGCCTGGACGAACGCCAGAAGATCACCGTCGGTCCCGGCTACCAGGTGCCGTTCGCCGCGGCGATCAAGGCCAAGGTACGCATGCCGGTGATCGCGGTGGGCATGATCACCGAGCCCGAGCAAGCCGAATCGATCCTGCGCCATCGCCACGCCGATGCGGTAGCGCTGGCACGCGGCATCCTCTACGACCCGCGCTGGCCGTGGCACGCTGCTGCCGCATTGCGCGACAGCGTGGAGCCGGCGCCGCAGTACCTGCGCTGCGAGCCGCGCGATGCGCGCGGCGTGTTCAAGGCGCGCTGAGGCTCACACCCGCCAGGCCGGCGCCATGCCGGCCTGCAGGTGCTCGAACAGCGCGCGGATCTTGGCGGTGAAGTCGCGGCGGTCGCTGACGCAGAAATAGACCTCCATCGGCTCCGGGCGCCACGCCGTGTCGGCGCCGAACACCGCCTGCAGGCGGCCGTCGCGCAGGTAGGGCTCGGCCACGAACGCAGCCAATCGTGTGATGCCGGCACCGGCCGCCGCCAGCGACGCCAGCGCGTCGATGTCATCGCAGACCATGCTCGGCGGCAGCGCGGCGTCCACGCGCTGGCCGTCCTTCAGCAGGCCCCAGCGCAGCGGCCGGCCATCGGTGGGGAAGCGGTGCAGCAGCCCGCGATGGCTGCCCAGGTCCGAGGGTTCCTGCGGCGTGCCATGGGTCTTCAGGTAGGTTGGTGAGGCGCAGAACACGAATGGCACGCGCGCCAGCTGCCGTGCGACCACACCGTCCTCCAGCTGCGCGCCGATGCGGATGCTGGCATCCACCGCCTCTGGACCATGCTGCACGGCGCGGTCGGTCAGGCGCAGCTTCAGCTGCAGTTGCGGGTAGCGCTGCTGCAGTGACGGCAGCAACGGTGCCAGCACGTGGCGGCCGAAGGCGCTGCTGCTGGCGATGCGCAGGGGACCGGCCGGTTCGATATCACCGGCAGTCACCATCGCCTGCGCGCGCGCCAGGTCGCCCTCGATGTGGCGCACCTGCGCCAGGTACAGCGCGCCGGCCTCGCTGAGGGCCAGCTGGCGCGTACTCCGGTTCAGCAGCCGTACGCCCAGATGCGCTTCCAGTCGGTTGATGTTCTGGCCGACTGCGGTGGCGCTGATGCCAAGGATGCGGGCCGCGGCGGCAATGCTGCCGGTCTCTGCGGTGCGGGTGAAGCTGCGGATCAGTTGCAACAGGTTCATGACCGACCAGCTTGCCACGGTGATGGCCAAGTATCGCTTGGGACTGAACCAAGCGGTTCGGTTGCATCGGTGATCATCCGGCTGCTGGGCAGGAAGCTGCCCTACACTGTGGCGATGCGCCCCGATTCCATCCTCACCCTGTCCTGCCCCGACCGTACCGGTATCGTCTACCGAGTGTCCGGCCTGCTGTTCGACCACGGCTGCAACATCCTCGACGCCCAGCAGTTCGGCGACGAGGAAAGTGGCCGCTTCTTCCTGCGCGTGCATTTCGACCGCGATGCCAGCCTGCCGCTGGAGACCGTGCATGCCGCGATGGCCAAACTTGCCGAAGGCTTCGGCATGGACTGGCAGCTGCATGATGGGCGCCGCCGGGCACGCCTGCTGGTGCTGGTCAGCAAGCAGGGGCACTGCCTCAACGACCTGCTGTTCCGTGCCCACAGCGGCCAGCTGAAGGTCGACATCGCGGCAGTGGCGTCCAACCACGCCGACTTCGCGCCATTGGCCGCGTCCTACCAGGTACCGTTCCACCACCTGCCGGTGACCGCCGATACGCGTGCGGTGCAGGAGCAGCAGATCATCGACCTGGTCGAGCGTGAGCGCATCGACCTGGTGGTGCTGGCGCGCTACATGCAGATCCTGTCACCCACGCTGTGCCGCGCGCTGGCCGGCCGTGCGATCAACATCCACCACAGCTTCCTGCCCAGCTTCAAGGGCGCGCAGCCGTATCACCAGGCGCACGCGCGCGGGGTCAAGATCATCGGTGCCACCGCGCACTACGTCACCGAGGATCTGGACGAAGGCCCGATCATCGAACAGGACGTGGCCCGCGTGGACCACGCGATGGCGCCGCGCGAGCTGGTGCGGCTGGGCAGCGATACCGAATCGCTGGTGCTGGCGCGCGCGGTGCGCCGCCATGTGGAGCACCGCATCCTGCTCAACGGGCACCGCACGGTGGTGTTCCGGTAATCGCCCATCCCGCGTCCGCCAGGCATGGCCCGGCACTACCGAATCCTGATTTCATCCAATGAAAAGCCCCCGGTTCGGCCGTCCCGCGATCTGTAGGGGGGCGTAGTTAGGGGGCTGGATGAA
>NZ_JCAFTF010000012.1:0-125393 GCF_059369995.1 Stenotrophomonas sp. YJH_SMC_53
GACAGAAGAGGCTGCCGAGCCTTACGCCAGTAGGGAACAAGCCAGCCAGTCCATCGCTGCTTACATCCACGGCTTCTACAATCCAGCCCGGCTACACTCGGCGCTGGGCTACCACTCGCCTAACAACTACGCCCGGCAGCTCCGGGCTGCCGCCTGAAACGGCTTCATGGCGTCCGTTTTCAGGGGGCCAGATCACACGCCCCCTCAACCGGACCCACCCCGCCTTCGACAGATTTCCGCGATCTGTTGGAACCTGCTGCTGATGGTGGGTGCCGACCGTTGGTCGGCACGGGGTCGGATCCAATTCTGACTATCGATATCTGACAGATGTGCCGACCAACGGTCGGCACCCACCAACAGCGCGCGGAATCTGTCAGAGGTGGGGCGGTGTGGGTGGGCAGGACCGTTGGCGCCATGGATGGCGCCATCGAGCCCCCATGGATGGGTTTACGGCGTGTCCTGACCACCCACACCGCCCCGCCATCCCACGGAATGCCGCTCTTGATCTTGCTTCGGCTTCGGCCTCTGCAGGTGCAGGGCGCAGCCCTGCCGAAAACCCCACCCTCAGCCGTCGCCCTGGATGCCGCCGGGGGCCTGCGCCGGGTCGCGCCAGCGGCGCACCGTGCGCTGGAAGAACAGGTTGTTCGGCAGCTGCAGCACCGTACCCTCATGGCCGTCGCCGGTTTCCTGCAGCGTGGTGTAGATCAGGTTCACGTCGATCACCCGCCCCTTCAGGCCCGGCTTCTCGCCGTTCTCCAGCACTTCGATGTAGTCATGCAGGCGGAACGGGCGAGTGGTGAAGATCAGCAACGTGCAGAAGATGTTGGACAGCACGCTCCAGGCCGCGAAGAAGGCCACTGCGCCCACGGCGGCGAAGCCGGTGAACGCGGTCCACAGCACTGAAGGCTTCGCGCCGAGCAGGCTGAGGATATACAGCAGGGCGCTGAAATAGACCACGAAACTGGTGATCCGGCGCGCGCCCATCACCATTTCAGGTGGCAGCGTGTAGTGCTCGGCAAAGCGCCGGATCAGGCGACGGGCCAGTACCCGCAGCAGCCAGGCGACCAGCAGCACCAGCACGATCTGCAGGGCCACGCCCGCGTAGTTCAGCCATGGGTGGCTCCAGGCCGGCAGGTGATCCTTCAGCGACAACATCATGGGGGCGAAAACAGGTGGCGGGAACGGCCTCGATGTTACCCGGCGCGTGCCGGGGTTTCGACCATCGGCGACCACGCCAGGCAGACCAGCTCCTGTCGATGCTGCTGCAGGCAGGCGCGGCCGTTGTCGGGGCACAACCGCAAGGACAGGCCCGATGCCTGCAGCACGACGCAAGCGACGATTACCAGCAGGGCGGCGCAGGACGGGCTGGACATGGCGGAACTCCCTGGAGGTATTTTCTCGAATGACCTTCCATGGATGCAGCCGTCGTCGAAAAGGTTGCATGGCCTTGATCGGCGATCGGCTCTAAACCTTTTTCCGGGTCGCCGCATCCAAGCGATATGCTCGACACCACCATGCCAGCGCCGCCTGCCGCCCACGACCCTGTCGACGAACCCGCCCTGGTGCGGGCGGCCGCCGCCGGTGACACTGCGGCCTACGAACTGCTGTACCGGCGCCATGCGCCGCGCGTGTTCGCCGTACTGTGGCGCCTGTGCGGGGGCCAGCAGGCGCGTGCCGAGGATGCCCTGCAGGAAGCGTTCCTGCAGGCATGGAAGGCGCTGCCGGGGTTCCGGTTCGAAAGCAGCCTGTCGACCTGGTTGCACCGGTTGGGCGTCAACGCTGCACTGATGGAACTGCGCGGGCGCGCCGCCGGGCAGGACCACGACAGTCTGGAGGAGGTCGACGGCGGCCTGCAGGAGCTGGCGGTGCACGACCGTTGCGCCGGTACCGAGCGCGACCTGGAGCGCGCACTCGCGACGCTGCCTCCGAGGGCGCGTGCGGTACTGGTACTGCACGACATCGAAGGCTGGAAGCACCAGGAAATCGCCGAGCAGCTGCAGATGGCCGTCGGCAGTTCAAAGGCACAGCTGCATCGTGCGCGCGGCCTGCTGCGCGCACGGCTGGGAGACATGACATGAGTACACACGAACACGATTGCGATCACGATCTGCTGGCCCGGCTGCGCGCGCTGCCGAACGAGCGCGATGTACCGGCCGATGGCTGGGCACGCCTGTCTGCCCGGCTGCCGCCGCGTGAACCAGAGGCAGCACCTGCGCCAACGGGCAACGTGGTGGCCCTGGCAACGCGTTCGCGGCGCCGCTGGTGGTTGCCGGCCGGCGCTGTCCTGGCTGCCAGCCTGGCGATCTACGCCGTGACCCCTTGGCGGCATGTGCAGCCGGATATACCGGTGCCGTCCACGCTGCAGTTGCAGGCTGCGGCGATGACCGAGCAGTACCGGCAGGCGGTGGCCGCGCTGCCCGCAGGCCGGGCACCGGAATGGCAGCCGGCGCTGCACGAACTGGATGAAAGCGCGGCACAGATCCAGGCCGCGCTGGCGCAGGACCCACGTGCGCCTCACCTGCTTGGCCAGCTCAAGCGCACCTATGCGCTGCGGCTGGAACTGACCCGGCAGGCGGCCTATGCCGCCGAGTCCGGCCTGACGACCTGAGGAGACCCCCGATGACACGAACCCTGATGACCTGCTGCGCCGCGCTGTTGCTGCTGCCCGCGGTGGCCCTGGCTGACACCCGGATCGACGAACGCCACAACCTGGCCGCCGGCGGCCGCATCGAACTGAGCAACGTGGCCGGCAAGGTGACCGTGCGTGGCTGGGACCGCAACGACGTGCAGCTCACTGGTACGCTCAGTGATGGCCTGCAGCTGCGCCAGGAAAAGAGTGCCAACCGCGTCCGCTGGGAGATCGAATATCCGCGTCGCAGCAACAACGGCGGCGCAACGCTGGTGCTGAACGTGCCGCGCTCGGTGGAGCTGCTGCTGAGCACGGTCAGTGCCAACCAGGACATCAGCGGCATCGATGTGCGTCGCCTGCAGGCCGACACGGTCAGCGGCAGCCTGAGCGCCTCCGGTCGCAGCGGCGACAGCAAGCTCAATACGGTCAGTGGCGGTGTCAGCGCGCGCCTGCAGACCCCGAAGCTGGATGTGAACACGGTCAGCGGCCGGATCGAAGCCGGTGGCGGCGTGTCCGGTGACATCGGTGCACAGACGGTATCCGGCCGGGTCGAGGTCGATGCCGGGCGGGTGCAGCGGTTGGCGGTGGAAACCGTATCGGGCAGCATCGATCTGTCGGCGGCCGGGCTGGCGCCGGGGGGCCGGATCAATGTCGAATCGGTGAGTGCGTCGGTCAACCTGCGCCTGCCACGCCCGGTTTCGGCGCAGCTGTCGGTGAACAGCTTCAGCGGGTCGATCAACAGCGATGCCGGCCAGGTGGAGCGGCCGCGCTACGGCCCGGGCAGCCATCTTGATACGCGGCTGGGCAGCGGCGACGGTGATATCCGCATCCAGTCGCATTCGGGCAGTGTTCGGGTAAGCCTGGATCGCTGAGCGCGATCCGGCAGGCCGCGGCGGCAGCGCCGCCGCGGTCGGTACGGGGTCAGCTGGCTTTCTTCAGCGCCCAGGTGGTGCCGAGGACTTCGATCTTGCCACCGGCCTTGCGGAACGCTGCCAGGTCCGAAGCGATCGAATCGCTGCTGACCACGGTGCTGGCGGCCGCGCCCTTGCGTTCGCTGCGGATGCTGTTGCTGGCCTTCGCGGGGGTCTTTGCCTTGCGGGGCATGGTTGCTCCTGTCAGGTGGAAGGGGAGGAAAGCGCCCAGGCATCGGCCTGGCGCAGGTAGTCCTGCCGCTCACGGCGGCAGTCACTGCCGCCCATCGAGAACTGGCGGCAGATCGCCGGGCGCTGCGAATAGATCGTGCAGCGCAGGTGATAGGGATCGATCGCCGCACACCAGCCTTCCTCGTTGCGCGCCATCACGGCACGGCCGTGGGTGTCGCGTGACAGGAACTGGCCGGGCACGTGGTCGCCGGGTTGCAGCAACACGGGCAGCCGACAACAGACCGCGTCACAACGGCGGCAGTCGATGGGTGCATGTGCTGCGTCAGGTTGTAAGGCCTCAGGGGCCTGGCGGGTGCCCAAAGCGGGTCTCGATGGCGGCTCCGGTGGTACGCGGACCATGAACGAGCCAGGAAGGCATGGCCGCTAGGCCCGCAGGGCGGGCCAGGCTGCACCGTGGACACACACCGGCGTGGCCGGTGGAAGGTGCAGCAGGGTTCTAGCCGACCAAGAGTAACTTAGATCGCGTAACGTTTTGTTAATCCTGGCTTGCTGCCGCCAAAGCAAGGCCCTGGACCACGCCCAGCGAGGGCTCGCCGTGGACCATGCGGGCGCCCGGGAAGGCCTCCGCAACGGCCTGGCGCAGATACCCGGCGCGGGACATGCCGCCGGTCAGGAACACCGCGTCCGGGTCGCCGCCGATGTCGCTGCGGACCTGGGCCAGCAGCTCCCGGAGCTGCTCCAGATAACCATGCGCGGCTGCGGCCAGGCCGTCGGCGCTGCTGTCGGCATGCAGGTCGCGGGCGATGTAGTCCAGCGTGCTGCGATGTTCGCTGGCGGCGCTGAGGGCGATCTTGGCGCGCTCGACGTCGCGGTACAGGCGGGCGGTATTGCCGGTGTCCTGCAGGGCCTGCAGGCGCGCGCCCCACGGATTGTCGACATGGTCATACTTGTGCTGGCGGAAGTCGCGCTGGCGGGTCATGTCCTGCACGGTGGCCGCTTCCACATAGTGGTGGGCGGGCACGCGGGTGATGCCGCGGCCGAACAGCGGCATGTAGCTGGACAGGCTCAGCGCCAGGTCGATGTCGGTACCGCCGCGGGCGATGCCCCAGGCGCGGTGGACGCGCGGGGCGTCGTCGCCGCCGACTTCGGCGTGGGCGATATCGGTGGTACCGCCGCCGATGTCGACGATCACGGCCTGGTGCCGTTCGCGGCTTTCGGCGTGATAGTGCATGGCCGCCGCGGCCGGTTCCTCGAGGAAATCGATCTGGTCGAAACCGGCCTGGCTGGCGGCTTCGCGCAGGATGTCCAGCGCCTGGTCATTGCCGGCCGCACCGATCGAGCTGCGGAACTGCACCGGACGCCCAAGCAGGGCCGCTCTCAGCGGCTGGCCGAGCTGGGCGCTGGCGGTCAGGCGGATGTGTTCGAGGATGTGCGCGGCGATGCCGGTGATGGTCTGCTTGGCGCGCGGGTGCAGGTTGTAGCCGAGCATCGATTTCGGGCTCTGCACCAGGTTGCCTTCGTGTTCCTCGAAATAGGCTTCCAGCGCTTCGTCACCGTAGACCGCACTCTGCAGCAGGTCGCTGGCACTGCGTTCCTTGCCGGCACGGGCTTCCATCCATTCCCGGCGCAGCGCGCGCAGGGCTTCGCGGCGCAGCGCCTGCGGCGTGCGTTGCTGGCCGGCGGCGCGCGCCGCACGCGCAGCGCCGTCGATCATCTGCTGCAGCTGGTGCTCCTGGCCGTCATCGAGCTGGAAGTCATCCGGGTCGGGCACCACGCCGGGGAAGTACACGCTGGTACGGAACTGCTCGGCGTCGCCGAAGCGGATCGGCAGCAGTTTTCCTTCATGCACGATGGCGGCGGCGGAGTTGCTGGTACCGAAGTCGATGCCGAGGCGCATGGGGAGTTCCGGGGGCGATCAGGGGCCGCGCACTCTGCTGCAGTTCGCCGCTGACTGCAAGGTCCCGCGGTTTCCTGTTCCGGGCCGGGTCAAGGAGGTCGCGGCGTACTGCCCGGAAATTGCCGGGGGAGCCGGGCGGTTACAATGGCAGCTGTTGATTCACTTTGAGGTACTTGCTGATGTCTTCTGCCCCTGCCTGCCCGCAGTGCACCCTGGAAAACACCTACGCCGATGGCGCGCTGTGGATCTGCGCCGACTGCAGCTTCGAATGGACCGCCGAGGAAAGTGCCGGTTCGACCCTGGTCGTGCGTGACAGCAACGGCAATACCCTGCAGGCCGGTGACACCGTCACCGTGATCAAGGACCTGAAGGTGAAGGGCTCCTCGATCCCGCTCAAGCAGGGCACCGTGATCCGCAACATCCGCCTGGTCGAGGACGATGCCGAGCACATCGAAGGCAATTCGGACAAGATCAAGGGCCTGGTCCTGAAGACCTGCTTCCTCAAGAAGGCCTGACCGGCCTTCAGCGCCGGGCCTGCTGCTGTGCGCGCCAGCGGGCCAGGCTGTCCAGCTTGGCCTGGTAGCGCGCCTGCTGCGGCGCCCCGCCCAGTTCCTGTGCACGCAGCAGCTCACGATCGGCGTGCTTGAGCTGGCCCGCCAGGAAATAGACCCGCGCCAGCCCGAAGTGGAACTGGTGCGCGGTGTCGTACAGGCGCACGGCCTGCCGGTAATAGCGGATCGCCTGCTGCAGTTGCCCGGCGCGTTCGGCCTCGGCACCGAGCATGTACTGCGCGAATGGGTCTTCGCGCTGCACCGATTGCAACCGCTGCTCCAGCGCCTGGGCCTGCGCAATCATGCCGAGCTTGCGGTAGAGGGCGCTGGCGTTGGTGAGTGCAGCATCCTGCCGGCCGTCCAGTCGCAGCGCCCTTTCCAGAGCCCGGCGTGCAGCGGCGGTATCGCCCGTGCGGTTTTCCAGCACGCCCAGGTTGTTCCAGGTGGCAGCGAAGCTGCCGTCCTGCGCCAGCGCGGTATCGAAGAAGGTACGTGCGCCCGCCAGGTCGCCGCTGGCCATGCGTTCGGCACCGCGATTGTTGTAGAAGTGCGCCAACGCCCGCGCCTGGCTGATCGGCAGCGGCCCGCGGCGGTCGTACAGCACATTGCGATCCAGATCGACGGTGGCGAAGCGGCCGGCAAAGCCGACCCCGGCATTGACGTGGCCTACGCTGTAGACCAGGCCCTGGGCCTGGTCCTGGTACCACGACACCACCTGGCCAACTTCCTGCACGCGCGCCTGGATGCCGGCTTCGCGTGCCAGTGCGACGAACATCAGGGTAAAGGCCAGGCAGTTGGCGCGTCGCTGCTGCCAGATCTCGCTGACAGTAAGGGTCGCGTCGGCGTCGTACTGCAGGTCCATGCCATGGCGGTCGAAGATCATCTCCACCAGCGCCTGCAGGCGCTGCTCGCGCGAATAGCTGCGACGGGTCACCTGGGTGTGCAGCATATCGAGCATGGCCGGTGGAATCGCGAACACCTGCTGCGGTGTTGGAATCGTCGGCGCGGTGGTGCTGGCAGCGACCGCAGGGGCTTCGCTCGCGTCAGGGTTCAGTGCGATCGCGGAGGGTGCCGCCAATGCGGCCAATGCGAGCAGAACGGATCGGGCGGCAGGACGGTACATGACGGCTCCCGGCAGCGGCGGGCGCTCCCGCCTGAGGCGAGTGTAGACCTGTGCGCGCACCCCTGCAGTGACCGCTGGTCGGTCCGCGCGTTCATCCACAGCCGGTGTGGACCAGCGCTCGACAAAGCTGTGGACAACCGCGTTGGGGCCCCGTGCGGAGAGCGTTGTGAGGGTGTGGTGAAAAAATGGCCGGCTTGCCCGCTACCGGCGCAGGCGGGATGATCCGGTCATGGACTTCTCCCCGCTGACGCTCGCTCCGGCGCAGTGGCAGGCGCTGCAGGACAGCTATGCAACGCCACCACGTGCCTACCATCACTTCGGCCACGTGCGTGCGGTGCTGCAGCACTGCCAGGAGGTTGCCGACGGTCCAGGCTGGCAGCAGCCGGCCGAGGTTTACCTGGCCGCGCTCTACCACGATGCGATCTATGTGGCGGGGCGAAAGGACAACGAAGCGCGTTCGGCGCAACTGGCCCTGCAGGCGATCGCACAGGCGCCGGAACTTGCCATGGTCGACGCGGCCCGGGTCGAGCAGCTGATCCTGCTGACTGCCCGCCATGGCGAGCTCGCCCCGGACGATGTCGATGCCGAGGCCGCGTTGTTCCTGGACTGCGACATGGCGATCCTGGCCGCGCCGGAGCCGGTGTTCAGCGCCTATGACTGCGGCGTGGCCGAAGAGTACAAGGGCGTGGTGCCAGGCTTCCTGTATCGCGCCGGCCGCCGCCGTTTCCTGCAGGGCCTGCTGCGTGCACCGCGCATCTTCCTCAGCGAATTCTTCCACCAGCGCCTCGACTCTGCCGCGCGCGACAATCTGCGCCGGCAGCTGGGCCGCTGAACCAGCCCGGTACACTGGGGCCCGTTTCCACCGATTGCCGCTTCCAACCGTGTCCGTCCCTGATCCCGATCCCCGTCCGCTGCCGCCGGAAGAGCCCGGTCCGAACGAATGTTGCGGCAGCGGTTGCCCGCTGTGTGTGCTGGACCTGTATGCCGACGAACTGCAGCGCTATCGCAAGGCGTTGGCCGAATGGCAGGCGCGGCACCCGGAGGCGTCCACATGAGCCGGGCGCGCCCAGCGGCACTGCTGGCGCTGGCGGCGCTGCTGCTGTTCGTGGCCACCGCGCTGTGGACCCAGTTCGCACGCACCGATCTGGACTGGGTGCGGGCCACGCTCAGCCTCTATCTGCACGGGCCGTGGGGGCTGGCGTTGCGCGCGGCCTACTGCCTGCTGGCATTGGCGATCGCCCTGCTCGGCATCAGCCTCTACCGGGGCAGCGTCGGCCCGCGGCGCAGCGCGGCGGCGCCGCTGCTGTTCACGGTCTCGGCACTGGGCCTGGCCACGGTCGCCATCGGTGACAGCTGGCTGCCGGAAGCGACGCCGCTGCTGGCACCGTTCATCCATGGGCTGGCGGCCAACACGGCGTTCCTGTGTGCCAGCGTCGGCATGCTCCTGCAGGCCTGGTACCTGCGCCGCGAACCGGGTTGGCAGTCCGCCGCGAGCCTGCTCTGGGGCTGGGCCTGGCTGGCGTTCGTACTGTTGTGGCTGCATGTGTTGTGGCGCGCCGGTCCGCCGCGCGGGCTGGGCCAGAAGGTCGTGATCGTGGTGATCGTAGGCTGGCTGCTGTACCTGGCGCTGGCACTGTACCGGCGCAGTCGGCGTACCACGGCCGACTGAATCGCCAACGGCCTGCACCGGTACGTGCCGTGCACGCGGTGGCGGCGTATCGTGTGCGCATTCCATCGGGGATGCGATATGAAGCGTGCAGGGCTGGGCAGGGCAATGGGTGTGGTTCTGGCGCTGGCGGCGCTGCCGGCAATGGCGGCGGCCAACGTGCAGCAGTTCAGCCACGGGCGGTTCGAGCAGATTGCGGTGCACATGCCGGCCGGCACGCCGCAGCGGGTGGTGATCTGGTTCCACGCGCCCACCCCAGGGGGTGACACCAGCCGCCTGCCGATCGAAGCCCTGCGTGCCGACGGCGCCATCGTTGCCGCTGTGGACATCGCGCACCTGCGCGGGGTGCTCAAGCGCGAGGGTGATCCGACCTGCTCGTTCGGCGCCGGTGACGTCGAGAACTTCTCGCGCTGGCTGCAGGCGTCCCTGCATCTGCCCGGCTACCACCTGCCGCTGGTCGGCGGTGACGGCGAGGGTGCCGAGATGGCCTATTCGCTCGCGGCGCAGGCCGACACCCAGGTGTTTGCCGGCCTGCTGACCACCGGCTTCTGCCCGGACCACAACCATGAGCGCATGGTCTGCGGCGATGGTGTGAAGCACAACACGCTGCAGCCCGCCGAACTGAATTTTCCGTGGTTGAG
Source organism: Stenotrophomonas sp. YJH_SMC_53 (assembly GCF_059369995.1). Classification (NCBI taxonomy): domain Bacteria; kingdom Pseudomonadati; phylum Pseudomonadota; class Gammaproteobacteria; order Lysobacterales; family Lysobacteraceae; genus Stenotrophomonas; species Stenotrophomonas sp. YJH_SMC_53. The sequence continues at coordinate 9,611 of NZ_JCAFTF010000012.1, forward strand.
TGCCGCTGGCGATCACGGCTGCAAGGTGGGCGAGGCCAGTCGGTTCGTTCAGCAGGTCGCCATGGCACGCGAATTCAAGCGAACCGCGCGCGGTGATGCCTCACCCGGTCTGGTGGCCGCGGCGCGGGTGATCGGCGCGCAGGCCGGGGTCAGTCTGGCACCGCCGCCGGCCGCGCTGAAAGGCCTGCCGGTGGTGGAAGTACCGGCGACCGGTAGCGGCGATACGCTGGCGGTATTCGTTTCCGGCGATGGTGGCTGGGCCGGCCTGGACAAGGACGTGGCGTCGTCGCTCAACGAGCACGGCGTGGCCGTGGTCGGCATCGACTCGTTGCGCTACTTCTGGAGCGAGCGCACGCCGAAGGGCTTCGCCGCTGACCTGCAGAAGATCATCGACCACTACCGCCAGCAGTGGCACCGCGACAAGGTGATGCTGATCGGTTTCTCGCAGGGTGCCGACGTGCTGCCGGCCACCATCAACCAGCTCGACGCGGGTACCCGAGAGGCGCTGGACCGCATCGTGCTGCTGTCGGTAGGCAGGAAGGCCGACTTCGAATTCCATGTCAGCAACTGGCTGGGCGGCGGCGGCGATGGCCTGCCGATCGCTCCGGAAGTGGCCAGGCTGCCGGCGGAAAGAACCCTGTGCGTATATGGCGACAAGGACGAGGACGCACTGTGCCCGGACCTGCCGGCCAATGACGGCGTGAAGCGGGTGAAGCTGCCGGGCGACCACCATTTCGGCGGTGACTATGATCGGCTGGCCGAGGTGATCCTCAAGGGCGGGGCGTGAACCGGAGAGCGTGCGAACCAACGGTTCGCACCCACCAGGACGAGCCGCGGTAGCGCCGGGCCATGCCCGGCGGATCGCGTCCTCAGTTGCGCCGCGGGTCCAGAGAGATCAGGCGCGTGGCGTCCAGCAGCGCCGCCGGCAGGTGCATGCCGCCGGGCGCGGCGAGATAGCGCGGCCGCCACTGCGGATCGAACTTCGACTTGAAGCGGCGCAGGCCACTGAACCCGTAGAAACGTTCGCCATGCCGCGCCAGCAGGCCGGCCAGCCGGTTCCAGCGGCCAGCCAGACGATGCTGTGCCAGCCCGGAAAGCGGCGCCATGCCCAGCGAGAAACGTGCATAGCCCTGTGCGCGGCCCCACAGGAACAGCTCGATGAAGAGGAAGTCCATCGTGCCCTTCGGTGCTTCGCTGACGTGGCGCATCAGGTCCACCGACAGCTCGGCGCCGGCCGGTGCCTGCCACAGGTTGGCGAAGGCCACGATCTGGCCTTCGGCCTCGACCAGCGCCACCGGGAAGCGCACCAGGTAATCCGGGTCGTAGCTGCCGAGCGAGAAGCCCTTTTCGTCGCCGGCCTTGTCTTCCAGCCATGCGTTGGAGATCGCGTGCAGGCGCGGCAGCAGGCTGGGAATTTCCTCCACGGGCGCCACGCGGAAGGACAGGCCACCCCGCTTGCCCCGGTTCCAGGCCTGGCGCAGGTCGGCGCGCTCGCGCCCTTCCAGGCCGAAATCATGCAGCGGCACCATCGCTTCTTCGCCCAGCTTGACCAGCCCCAGGCCAAGGTCGAGATAGGTCTGCCAGTAAGTCTCGCCGACCTGGTAGAAGACGGGGCGCAGGCCGAGGCGGTCGGCTTCCTCGCGGAAGCGCCAGATCAATGCGCGGGCGACGTCCGGCGGGCCGACCGGGTCGCCCATCGCGATCAGCGAACCCCCATAGCGCTGCATCATCACGAAGCCGAGTTTCGCTTCATCGCGCAGCACTGCCTTGTCCGCGGTCAGCACCAGGCAGGCCTGGGTGTCGGTGGCACCGGCCAGGACCGGCGCCAGCGATTGCAGCGTCGCTTCATCGGCGGCGGGCAGCGGGCTACGCGTGCTGTGCAGCAGCCGCGCCAGGCCGAACATCACCAGCGCGATGGCCACCACCAGCAACGCGCGCAACGCGCGCGGTGCGTTGCCGGAGACCGCGAACTGCCACCACAGCTCGTTCTGGTATTCGACATGGCTGTAGGTGAAGAACAGCAGCCAGGTCACCGCCACCAGCACCAGCCCCAGGTTGCGCAGCCACGGCCACGACCAGGCTTCATCCAGCAGCGCACCCTGGCGGTAGAACTCGCGGCGCGCAGCCCACAGCGCCATCGCCACCAGCACCGCCGAGACGGCGATCAACGGTTGGCCACCGCGCAGCCACAGCGGCAGCGGGGTGACCACGCACACCGCCATCGCCAGCATCCACGCCGCGTGGCTGCGACGGGCCAGGCCCTGCCCGATCAGCAGCAGCGCGACACCACTGAGGCTGCCGATCAGGTGCGAGGTTTCCAGGATCGGCAGCGAGGCATTCACCAGGTGCCGGCGTGGCGTGGGCAGCGTGCCGTCGATGACCAGCGCGGCGCCGATGCTGAACACCGCCAGCGCGATGATCTGCGGCAACCATGGGCGCAGTGCGTTCCAGCCGGCGCGGGTTGCCCCGGCACTGGCCTTCAGCGGCTGGCGCAGCGCGGGCGCAAGGGCGAGCAACGTGGCCAGCACCAGCGGTAGTACGTAATAGGTCACGCGGTAGATCAACGCGGCCGCCAGCACCGCCGCCGGTGCCACCTGGGGCAACAGCTTCAACAGGCTCCATTCGAACACGCCCAGGCCGGCCGGCACGGTCGAGACCAGGCCGGCCAGTACCGCGACGAGGTACAGGCCGACGAAGCCGGGCAGGCCGGTGGGCGTCGAGTCCGGCAGCAGCACATAGAACGCGGCGCTGGCCAGCACCAGCTCGATCACGCTGAGCACGGTGACGCCGAGCATGGTGCGGCGGTCGGGTAGCCACAACGCATGGCCGAACACGCTGAACTGCCGTCCGTCGCGACCGACCAGCAGCACGGTACCCAGATAGGCGAGCAGGGCGACGATGCCGACGATGCGCACGGCATCGCGATTCAGTGGCAATGCCAACGCCGCTGCCGCCGGTTCCATGCAGAGCGCCACGCTGATCAACAGCCACGCACCGAACACGAAACCGAGCGTGCTCATCAGCACCACCTGGCCGATCTGCGCCAGGTCCAGGCCGGCGCTGCGGTAGCCACGCAGGCGCACTGCGCCACCGGTCAACGCGGCAAAGCCCACCGTCTGGCCCAGCGTATGCGCAAGGAAGGCGGTAATGCCGATGCGTGCCGGATGCACGCGGATGCCGCTGCGGCGCAGGCCGATGGCATCGAAGCCGATCAGGCAGGCGTAGCTGGCCAGGCCGAGCATCACGGTGAGCGTGATCTGCAGGCCACTGAGCTGGCGGAACGCCTGGCGGATGGCGCGGTAGCCGTGCTCATCGAATTCACTGGCCAGGCCATGCAGGGCCAGCGAGAGGATCAGCAGGGGAACGACAATGGTGAGGACCCGCTTCCATGCCGGGGTGGAGGAAGCGGCGGCGGGGTTGGTGGCTGCGGTCATCGGCGCAAGGGTGCGTCAGGAGGGGCGAGTGCGGTGTCAACGCGGGGCGTGGCGCATCGTGCGCCTGTCGCCGCCATTTGACCAGCAGATGTGTCGGAGCCCGGTACTGACGCGTCGCGCGGGGGACCCGTGCACCCACCGTTGACCGGATTGGAGGACAATGCGGGCCTGATCACCCGCAGGAGCCACGCCCATGATGGAGCGTTACGACGTCGGACCGCGCATGTCCGAAATGACCGTGTACAACAAGGTCGCCTACCTCTCCGGCCAGATTCCGGAAGACACCAGCCAGGACATCACCGGCCAGACCCGGCAGGTGCTGGCGGAGATCGACAAGCTGCTGGCGCTGGTCGCCAGTGATCGCCAGCACGTGCTGCGTGCGGAAGTGTTCCTGGCCGACATCGCCGACTTCGACGGCATGAACAAGGCGTGGGACGAGTGGGTGGTCGAGGGCGCGACCCCGGCCCGCGCAACCTTCGAAGCCAAGCTCGCCCACGCCGAGTGGAAGGTCGAGATCGTGGTGACGGCAGCGGTGCCGTAACTGCGGGATGGGGTCAGATCCCTTTCCTGCGGAAAGGGATCTGACCCCTGTTACAGGCGCACCAGCTCGATGCAATCCACCGGGCACGGGGGGATGCACAGCTCGCAGCCGGTGCACAGGTCGGCAATGACCGTGTGCATGTATTTGGCGCCGCCGACGATGGCGTCCACCGGGCAGGCCTGGATGCACTTGGTGCAGCCGATGCAGTCGGCTTCGACGATCAACGCCACCTGGGCCGCCTTGTGCTCGCCGCGCGAACGATCGAACGGAATCGCCGGTACACCCAGCACCTGCGCCAACGCCCGTGCACCGGCGTCGCCACCCGGCGGGCAGCGGTCCACACCGGCCTCGCCACGTGCCATTGCCTGCGCATACGGGCGGCAGCCGTCATAGCCGCATTGCCCGCATTGGGTCTGCGGCAGCAGGCGGTCGAGGCGTTCGGTCAGGGGCGGGATCAGGCTCATGCGTGGCGAAGGCTGCGCGTTGGGTTATTTCAGGGGCTTGCCGCGGAACCAGCGCTCGTGGGCCAGCGCCAGCATCGGCTTGTCTTCGGAACTGTCACCGTAGGCATGGATGCGCACGTAGCGCGACAGATCGAACTGGCGGCGGATGTGCTCGACCTTGCGCGGGCCGCAGTCGCCACCAGCGTAACGGCCGGTCAGGCGGCCGTCCTGGCTTTCCAGCCGGTTGCAGATCAGCTGCAGGCCCAGCTGCTCGCACCACGGCCGCAGGTACAGGTCCAGCGAGCCGGACACGATCACGACGGTGTGCTGCTGTTCCTTGTGCCAACGGATCTGCTCCAGCATTTCCGGGCGCACCACGTCGGGCAGGAACTCGCGCGAGAAGCCTGCGGCCAGCGTGGCGATGTCATCGCTGTGGCGGTCACTGAAGGTCAGGCGGGTGACGCGTGCACGGATGCGTTCGGCCGAGATCAGCTTCAACCTGTACGCGGCCAGCCACGGCCCGACTTTCCACCATGCCTGTGCCAGCTGTTCGGCGGTGGCCACGCGGCGCAGGAAGCGGCCATAGGTATCGCAGGTGGTCACGGTGTGGTCGAAGTCGAACAGCGCCAGTTCCATTGCGTTGCTTCCCATCGCGTTGCCTCCCGGGGCCGGAGCTGCCGGCGGGCGTGGCCGTAACCACGCCCGCTGCAGGCATCAGCGAACCGGCATGCCCGGCTGCGCGCCGCTGTCGGCGTCCAGCAGCGCCAGTGCGCCACCGTCGAAGCCGGCCGACAGGATCATGCCTTCGCTCAGGCCGAAGCGCATCTTGCGCGGGGCCAGGTTGGCGATGAACACCACGCTGCGGCCCACCAGCTTCTCCGGTTCGCCGTAGCTGCCACGGATGCCGGAGAAGATCTGGCGCTTGCCCAGCTCGCCGGCGTCCAGTTCGAAGCGCAGCAGCTTGTCCGAACCTTCCACGAACTCGCAGACCAGCACCTTGCCGATGCGCAGGTCGAGCTTGGCGAAATCGTCGATGCCGATGTAGGCCGGGGCGTCGGCGCTCTTTGCTTCGTCCTTGGCCGGGGCCGGGGCCGGGGACGGGGCGGCCGGCTTGGCAGCGGGGGCAGCGGCAGCCGCCGGCTGCAGGGTGTCCTTGGAGGCGTCGATCATGGCGTCAATCTTCTTCGGGTCAATACGGGTGAACAGCGGGGTGTACTCGGTGATGCGGTGTCCCAGCAGCGGTTGCGCCAGCTCGGTCCAGTCGTTCACCGGCGCGGCCAGGAAGGCCTCGGCCTGCGCGGCGGTGGCCGGCAGCACCGGCTTCAGGGCGGTGACCAGCACGCGGAACAGATTCAGGCCCTGGCTGCACACGGCCTGCAGCTGTGCGTCGGCACCTTCCTGCTTGGCGATGACCCACGGCTTGACGTCGTCGATGTAGCGGTTGGCTTCGTCAGCCAGGGTCATGGTCAGGCGGATCGCTGCGGCCGGGTCATTGCGCTCGTAGGCTTCACGGATCGGCGCCAGGCCATCGACGAAGCGCTGGTATTGCGCCGCATCGGGCAGCTGCGCGGCCAGCTGGCCGTCGAAGCGCTTGCTGATGAAGCCGGCGCAGCGGCTGGCCAGGTTGACGAACTTGCCGACCAGGTCGGCGTTGACGCGGGCGATGAAGTCGCCCAGGTTCAGGTCGAGATCGTCGACGCCACCGCCGGACTTGGCGGCGTAGTAGTAGCGCAGCGCTTCCGGCTCCAGGCCGGCATCGAGGAAGGTACGGGCCATCACGAAGGTGCCGCGCGACTTGCTCATCTTGGCGCCGTCCACGGTCAGGTAGCCGTTGACGTGCAGGCGGGTCGGCGCGCGGTGGCCGGTTCCGTGCAGTACCGCCGGCCAGAACAGGCCATGGAAGTTGACGATGTCCTTGCCGATGAAGTGGTGCAGTTCGGTGGCGGTGCCGGCACGCAGGTGCGCTTCGAAGTCCTCACCGATCCTGCCGCACAGGGTCTGGAAGCTGGACAGGTAGCCGATCGGTGCATCCAGCCAGACATAGAAGTACTTGCCCGGCTGGCCGGGAATCTGGAAGCCGAAGTACGGCGCATCACGCGAGATGTCCCACGCGCGCAGGCCACCTTCGGCATTGAGCCATTCACCCAGCTTGGCCTTCACGCCCGGCAGGGCGACATCGCCGGCCAGCCATTCGCGCAGGAACGCATCGAAGTGGCCCACCTCGAAGAAGAAGTGCTCCGAATCGCGCATTTCCGGCGTGGCACCGGAGATGACCGAACGCGGTTCCTTCAGGTCGGTCGGTGCGTAGGTCGCGCCGCAGACTTCGCAGTTGTCGCCGTACTGATCGGGACTGCCGCAGTTCGGACAGATGCCCTTGACGTAGCGGTCGGGCAGGAACATGCCCTTGGCCGGGTCGTAGAACTGCGCGACCGAACGGCGGCTGATGTGGCCGGCCGCTTCCAGCTTCAGGTAGAACTGCTCGGTCAACGCCTTGTTGGCCGCCGAATTGGTCGAGTCGTAGTGGTCGAAGGCCACGCCGAAGGCGGCGAAGTCACGTTCGTGGCTGGCCTGGATGTTGGCGATGAAGGTTTCCGGGGTGACCCCGGCCTTTTCCGCGGCCAGCATGATCGGTGTGCCGTGGGTGTCATCGGCGCAGACGAACCAGGTCCTGCCGCCGCTCATTCGCCGCGCACGTACCCAGATGTCAGCCTGGATGTAGCCGACCAGGTGGCCCAGGTGCAGCGGGCCGTTGGCGTAGGGCAGGGCGGTGGTGACGAGCGCGGTACGGGTCATGGTCGCGGGTGGATCCGAGGGGAACCGCAGATTATCGCATGCCCGCAACGACGTGACCCGGCCGGGGCCGGGTCACGGGTTGACGGAGGTGCGGGGCGCTTATTCGCGCTGCCAGGTCTGCGCGCGGCAGATGAAGGCGATGCAGCCGGACACGTCCAGCCGGGTGCCGCCGGGCTGCAGTTCCATCTTCGACTTGTAGGTCTTGCCGTTGGCCGGGTCGAGGATGGTGCCGCCGGACCACTTGTTGGCGCCGTCGGCCTTCAGGTTCCAGAGGATGGTCATGCCCTTCACCGGCTTGTTCCTGTTGGCGCCTTCACAGCCGTCACAGACCGGGTTCGGGCCCTTGTCCGAGTGCAGGATGTCGACCACCTTGCCGGTCAGCGTGCCGTTGGGGGCCTGGGTGATCTCGACGATCGACTTCACCTTGCCGGTCTTGTCGTCGATGGTCTTCCAGCGGCCGGCGGCGCCGTCGGCGGCCTGCGCCGAGAGTGCGGCCAGGCACATCGGCAATGCCAGCAGCAGGGTCTTGAAGGTCTTGCGCATGGTCCCCTCCCAGGGTTCATTCCGGCACGGTGCCGGCATGGGTCGACTGTATACCCATTCGGCGGAGTATGGGGAAGGGGGGGGCGTTGCAGGGTTGCGCCCTGCACCTGCGGTAGTGCCGGCCGCTGGCCGGCAACCTCAACGGCAACGGCAACGGCAACGGCAACGGCAACGGCAACGGCAACGGCAACGGCAACCGCAACGGCAACCGCAACGGCAACCGCAACGGCAACCGCAACGGCAGCGGCGGGATTCCGTGGGATGGCGGGGCGGTGTGGGTGGGCAGGACACGCCGTAAACCCATCCATGGGGGCTCGATGGCGCCATCCATGGCGCCAACGGTCCTGCCCACCCACACCGCCCCACCTCTGACAGATTTCTGCGGCTGTGGGTAGGTGTCGACCTTGGTCGACACAGATCCATGCCATGCGTGGATGACGTTTCCGGTGGCGGCGATGGGGTCAGACCCCTTTTCCGTCGGAAAAGGGATCTGACCCCCAGGAACGTCAACCGACTTCGTACAGCTCCAGCGGCAGGCCATCCGGGTCGGCGAAGAAGGTGAAGCGGCGGCCGGTGTATTCGTCCACGCGGATCGGTTCGCAGTCCACGCCGTGGCTGGCCAGGCGTTCTATGAACGGCTCCAGCGCAGCGACCCGGAACGCGAGGTGGCGCAGGCCCTGGGCCTCCGGGCGGCTGGGGCGGGGCGGTGGCGAGGGGAACGAGAACAGTTCCAGCTGGCTGCCGTCGGGCAGGGCCAGATCCAGCTTCCAGGAGTCTCGCGCGGCGCGGTGGTTCTCGGCCAGTACGCGCAGGCCGAGGATACGGACGTAGAAGTCTTTTGAACACGCATAATCGCTGCAGATCAGTGCCGCGTGGTGGATGCCCAGCAGGGCGTCGGAACCGGTGTTCATTGCAGGGTGTCCAGCCAGCGCTGGGCGATCTTCTGCGCCAGCGGGTACGGTTCGGGATCGTTGCGATTGGTCAGCACGATCACGGTCAAGTGCTTTTCCGGGTATCGCACGATCACGTTTCGAAAGCCGATGCTTTCGCCACTGTGCCATTGCACCGGGCCGTTCAGGCGCCATCCGAAGCCGTAGTGCGGCACATCCGGTTCGGATGTCGATGTGGCCGGGCTGAACATCGCGCGGCGCGAGGCCTTCGACAGCAGGCGGTCGTCGTACAGCGCCGCATCCCAGCGGGCGAGGTCGTCCAGCGAGGAGTAGATCCCGCCATCGCCGAGCACGGCACTGGTGGCGCTCTGGTCGGTGCGCTGCCAGCGGCCATCGATCCAGCTGTAGCCATAGGCGCGTGCGGCGATGGTATCGATGCCGTCCTGATGGGCCACGGTGTGGGCCATGCCTAGCGGGCGGAAGATGCGCTGTTGCAGGAAGGCTGCGAAATCCAGGCCGGAGGCGCGGCCGACGATCAGTGCCAGCAGCGCATAGCCGCTGTTGCTGTAGTGGTACTGCGTGCCCGGCGCGAAGTTCAGCCGGTCCTGGCGCGACAGCAGGGTCAGCACATCGGCGTCATGCACCTGCCGAGTGTCAGCCGGATCCATCAGGTCTTCGTAGTCGAGCAGGCCGCCGGTGTGCGAGAGCAGCTGGCGGATCGTGATAGCCGCGGCAGCCGGGGGCAGTTCGGGCAGCCACTGCCGGGCAGGTTGATCCAGCCCAAGCCGGCCATCCTCCACCAGCAGCAGCACCGCCGCAGCGGTGAACTGCTTGCTGACCGAGGCCAGCCGGAAGTTGCTGGCCGGGGTGACGGCGGTGCCGTCCTCCACCACCGCCAGGCCGTAGCCACGGCGGAACACCGCTTGCCCGTCGTGCAGCACCAGGACTGCAGCGCCGGGTACCTGGCCGTCGTAGGCCTGCATCAGCCCGTCGATGCCCGCATCCGGTGGTTTCAGCACCGGTGCGGCGATACCCGTTGAAGGCAGCAGGCCCAGCACGACGGCGAACAGGGCGACGGCAGGGCGCATGACGGCTCCGGAGGGGTCAAGGTGAAGGCGTGGGCGTAGTGCTGGCCGGCTGCACCATCCAGCGTTCCATCTTACGGTCAAGCACGTCCAGCGGCATCGAGCCGTCCTTCAGCAGTTCGGCGTGGAAGCGGCGCAGGTCGAAGGCGGCGCCCTGGCGCGCCTTGGCCTTGTCGCGCAGGGCAACGATGGTGGTCAGGCCGGCGACGTTCGACAGTGCCTGGCCGGGCTGGGCCATGATCCGCTCGACTTCGGCACTGGCGTCGTCGCTGCTCATGTCCACGGTCTTCTGCAGGTAGGTGACAGCCTGCTGCTTGCTCCAGCCCTGGGCGTTCACGCCGGTATCGGCTACCACGCGGGCGGCGCGCAGCAGGCGCGAGTACAGGTAGCCGATGCGGTCGTAGGGATCGGTGTAGATGCCCAGGTCCTCGCCCAGCGTTTCGGCGTACAGGCCCCAGCCTTCGACGAAGGCGAGATCGCCACCGAGGCGGCGGAAGCGTGGCAGCTTGGCCAGCTCCTGCTGCAGGCCCAGCTGCACGTGGTGGCCCGGGATCCCTTCGTGCAGGTACTGCACCGGCACGTTCCAGCGCTTGCGGCTGGGCAGGTCGCGGGTGTTGATGTACAGCACGCCCGGTTGCCCGGCCGCCGACGGCTGATAGGCGGCAGCGGCGGCGGTCAGTGCGCGCTCCGGCTCCACCGCACGGACCTCCAGCGGTGCCTTCGGCAAGGTATCCAGCACCTGCGGCAGGCGTGCGCTGACCTGCTGCTGCACCTGGCGGTAGCGGTTGATCAGCGTGTTGGCGTCGCCGTACTGGAACTGGCGGTCGTTGCGCATGCTGCGCAGCAGCTTGGTGGGAGAGCCGCGCAGCTTGGCATCCTTCATCACCGTGGCGATCTGCGCCTGCAGTTCCTGCACGCGCTGTTCGCCCAGCGCATGCAGTTGTGCGGCGGTCTGGTCGCTGGCGGTGGTCTGCACGATCAGGTTGGCGTACCAGGCCTGGCCATCGGGCAATGCGCCCAGGCCGCTGCTGGTGCGTGTGGCCGGCAGGTATTCGGTGGCGATGAAGCCGCGCAGGGCGCGGTAGGCCGGCATGATGCGCAGCTCGATCATGCGCTTGTATTCGGCGCTGATGCGCGCCTTGTCCTCAGCCGGGATGGTGTTCGGCATGGTGCGGATCGGCGACCAGAAAATGCTCTCCTCGGCGGTCGGCTTGATCACCGCATCCAGCTGCGGCAGCACTTTTTCCATCAGGTCGCGTGGTTGCACCACGCCGGCCTTCATGCCCTGGCGCATGTTGTCGATGGCCTGGTCGAACAGCTCGGGAATGCCCAGCGAACGGCGTGACCAGGTGTCGTAGTCCTGCACGGTGTTGAATGGCTGCGCGCCCGCACCGGAGCCGAGGATCGCCATGATGCTGCCGATGTTGTAGTACTGGCTGATCGGCATCATCCAGCTCGGGTAGCGCTCGGCGGCCAGCGATGCGCGCGCGTCGCGCACGAAGATCTCGTAGCTGAGCAGGTCCTGGCCCTGCAGGCCGTCACTGCCGAGCTTCTCGACCTTGCCCAGCCATTGCGTGGTGAAGTCGTGCGACTGCTGGCGCCAGGCGGCGGACAGGATGTTGGGCAGCTGGTCGTTGTAGCGGGCCTCGCCTTGGAAGGTCGCCTGCAGCGGATTCAACCGCATCGAGGCATCCCAGTATTCGTCGTACAGGCGCTCCAGCTGCACCTGCTTGGGTACGGCCCGGGCCGGGGCGACCGGGCGGGGCGCGGCGCGGCGCGCCGAGCTGCCACGCGCCGGCGCGGTGGCGCGGGCGGGCCTGGCCTTGGGCTTGGCAGCCTGGCGGGTCTGCGCAGCGGCAGGGCGGCTGGCCTTTTTCTTCGCTGCTTCGGCCGACGGCATGGCACTGAACAGGAACAACGCGGCAATGGCGGCGGCCAGGGCGCGGGTGGGATGCGGCATCAGGAGCTTCCGTGGAACACAGACCGTGGAGCTTGCACGATCCGGCCGCGTACGGCCAGCGTGAAGGCGCAGTCAGCTTTTTGCCGCTGGGGCTTCAGTCAGCCGCGGCCGCGGCGCGCAGGGCGGCGGCCCTGTCGGCGCCCAGGTAGCGGGTGATCGCGCGCCGCATCAGGTACAGCAACGGGATCAATGCGATCGCAAAGCCCATCTTGTAGATGTAGTTGACGCTGCTGACGGCCAGGAACAGCGACGTCGGCCAGTGCTGTGGGCCGAGCACGAAGGCGATCCAGATCACCACGAAGCTGTCCACCACCTGGGAGATCGCGGTGGATCCGGTCGCACGCAGCCACACGTGGCGCTCGCCGGTGGCCTGGCGGATGCGATGGAACACGGCCACGTCGATCAGCTGGCCGAGCAGGAAGGCCACCAGCGAACCGGCGATGGTCCACATGCCCTGGCCGAACACCGCGGCGAATGCCGCCTGGTAGTCCGGCACGCCGTGGCCGTCCATCGAGGTGACCCACCAGCTGGCCGGAGCCAGCGAGATCGCTGCGAAGGCGAACAGGAAGCCATAGGCGATCAGCACCACGGCCAACCACGAGATGAAGCGCACGCCGCGCTTGCCGAAAAACTCGTTGATCGTGTCGGTCATGATGAACACCACCGGCCACAGCAGGGTACCGGCGGTGAAGCTGAGCGAGCCGGTCTGGCCAAACAGGTTCCAGTTCAGCGGATCGATGCCGAGGGTGTCTTCCAGCGCGAAGATCTTCACCCCGATCAGTTCGGCCAGCACGGCGTTGCCGCAGAAGAACGCGGCCAGCACGATGAACAGCAGGACCGCGCGGTCCTGCAGCGGGCGCTCGATCGGCGCCGCGGTTGTCATTCGCTGCGTTCGCCTGCGCGCGTGAACGGAACGCTGGACGGTGCGACGGCACCGCCGGAAATGATGAAGCTCATGGCCTGGTCGACGGTCCAGTCGGTCGGGGTCAGCAGCTCCACCGGCACGATCTCCAGGTAACCCGAGGTCGGGTTCGGTGTGGTTGGCACGTACACCGCGGCCAGTTCACGGTCGGTACCGTGCTCCTTGATCACGCGGGTGACCAGCCCGACCGACTTCATGTCGCGGTGCGGGAAGTCGATCAGCACCACGCGCTGGGTGCTGCCCGGTTCGGTCTGCAACATGTCCAGCAGCTTCTTGGCGCTGTCGTAGATGATGCTGGCCAACGGAATGCGCTTGATCACCGCGCCGACCCAGCGCAGCAGGCGCTGGCCGAGCACACGGCGGCTGGCCACGCCCACCGCCAGGATCACCAGCAGGGTGGCCAGCAGGGCGATGGTGTTCTGGATCCACTCGGCACGGACCCAGCCGAGGTAATGCGGGAAGCTTGTCGCGATCTGCTCGGAAAGCGGCACCACCAATGGGCTGGAAATGCCCGAAAGCAGCACGAACACGAACTTGACCACGACCCAGGTCAGCCAGATCGGCAGCAGGGTCAGCAGGCCGGTCAGGAACAGGCGCTGCAGGGAGGGGCGGGGGACCAGGGCGGGGGCTTCGAGCGACATGCGCGCATTGTAGCGGCCACGGCCGGTCGATTACGCTGGGGGATCGACTGCGGCAACGATGCATGGAAGGGAAGCTGTGTTGAAGATTCTGCGCGGACTGGGCTGGGCCCTGGCAGGACTGCTGGTGCTGGCCATCGTGGTGTGGTGCGCCTCGCGCATGTGGCCGGTGCCGGAATCACGGCTGCAGGCCCAGCAGCGGTTGCAGGCCCGCCTGCCCGCTGATGGCCGCAACGGCTTTGCGCTGCTGTGGACACTCGCGTTCGACGATCTCGACCCGGACCAGCGCGATCAGGCGTTGGCCCGGGATGTACAGCGCTGGGAGGCGGATCCGCGCGGCAATGGCGGCGCCCGTCCGCAGCTGGCAGAAGACCACGTCGAGCTGCATTCACGGCCTTCGGCCAGCTGCGGACCGACCGCCAGTGACTGCCTCGGCCAGGTACGTGCGGACCCGCAGCGCTTCGTCGATGCCCACGCTGGCCACCAGCAGCTGCATGCGCGCCTGGACCAGCTGGCCGATGCGGATCACTTCGTGTCGCCGTTCCGGCCAAAAGGGGAAGGCATCCTGGTGCCGATGCCGGCCTATGGTTTGGTGATCGACGCCACCAGCGCACGCGCGCTGGCGTATGTGCAGGGTGATATCGACGGTGCGCTGCGTGGCAGTTGCCGGGGGCTGCAGCTGGGCCGCCGGCTGGTGACGGGCGGCAGCTACCTGGTGGAGAGCATCATCGGTGCCAGCCTGGTGCAGGCCAATGCCCAGCTGCTGGCCGACATGCTGGTCGAACTGCCGGCCGACCAACCGCTGCCAGCGGAATGCGAGCAGGCGATGAAGCCGATGCTGGCCGCCGAACAGAGCCTGTGCCGTGCGATGCAGGGTGAGTATGCGATGAGCAGGGCTGCGATCGAAACCTCGGCGCAGGAGTTCGGTGGTGTGCTGGTACTCGATCGCAGCAGCACCCTGGCGCGTGCGGCGGGCAACCTGGGCTGGGCCTGTGGTGCGGCGGCGATGACCGCGCTGGAGGCGGATCGTCCGCTGCCGGTACCGGCACCGCCGCAGCATGACTTCGGCTGCCTGTCGAACATCATGGGGTGCGTGCTGGCCGATATCGCGGGCCCGGCCTATCCCGCCTATTCGTCACGGCCCCAGGATGCCGCCGCGATGGTGCGGCTGATCGGTGCGCAACGCTGGCTGCGACAGCAGGCCGAGGACCCTGTGGTTGCGCTGAAGCGCTTGCCTGCCCAGTTCCGCTCGCAGGTGCGGGCACCGCAGTTGTCGGCCGATGGCCGCCGCCTGCAGGTAGCGCGGCGCTCAGCGCCGCGCAGCACCGACGAGAGCCCATGGTTGTCGGTACCGATGGTGGCGGGGGACGCCCCGCCCGCCGCCGCGCGCGACTGAGCAGCGGTGGCCAGTGCGCGCTGTCCTCGTCATCCTCGCGGCTGCCTTCGCTCCGCGTCGCACCGCACGGGCATACGCGCATACGCGCGCATCGGAGCCTCCCTGGCAGGGCAGCAGAGTACAGCGCCCGCGCCGGATCAGCGCGCGTGTGGCTTCAACCGCAGATAGACCTGCTTGCGCACCTGGGCGACCACCTCGCCGCTTTCGTCGACGACGTCGTTGCTGAACCAGCGCAGCACCTTCTCGCCGCCCGCTGCTTCGGCACGCAGTTCGGCCAGCAGCGCATCGTCGATGCGGAACGAGGTGCACACCGTGCCCCGGCCAGGCTTGAGGAAATCGATCGCACCGGCCCGGTCCCACACGTAGTAGTCACGGCCGAGGATGTGCAGCAGGCCCAGCATCCAGAACGGGTCGGTCATCGCGAACAGGCTGCCGCCGAAATGCGTGCCGACGTAGTTGCGGTTCCACGGCCGCAGCCGCAGCTCGACGTCGATCTGCCGGTAATCGGGCGTGATGCGGGTGACATGGATGCCGGTGAACAGGAACGGCGGCCACAGGTTGATGCCGAAGCGGAACAGGCGGGCGTTCATGCGGGTCCGGGGCGCGAGGCGAGGCGTCCAGTCTAACCATTCGCATGCGTATGTTGCACCCCGGGCGTGTGTCCAACGGCGGCGTGCATGTCCTGCCTCATGGGCCGTCGATCATGTACCCGTCGCGGCCGTTGGCCTTGGCCTGATAAAGGGCGGTGTCGGCGCCTTCCACGAAATGGTGGGGCTGCAGTTCGCCGTCGGGCACGCGGGTGAATACGCCAATGGTGAGCGTGACGGTATCGTCGCTGCCATCGCCCGGCGCCGGCAATGCGCGCACGCAGGCAATCAGGTCCTCAATCACCTGGCGTGCGCCCTCGGCCGGTGTATCCGGCAGCACCAGCGCGAATTCGTCGCCACCGTAGCGTGCGGCCATGTCGCGCGGGCGGCGCGCATGGGCGCCGATCAGGCGGGCGACATCACGCAGCACGCGGTCGCCGACCTGGTGCCCGTGGCGATCGTTATGGCGCTTGAAGTGGTCGACGTCGATCAACGCCAGGCTCAATGGCTTGCCGCTGCGCCGCGCTGCATCGCATTCCTGCTGCAGCGACTGCTCGAAGCGGAGGCGGTTGCCCAGGCCGGTAAGGGCGTCGCGGTTGGCCTGGCGGTGCCAGGCCGAGATCCGCCACACCGCCCAGACCAGCAGTGCCAGCGTCACGCCCAGCATCGCGCTGGCCGGCGCCCACCACAGGTCACTCGTGCGCAGCAGCAGCCAGCTCAGCAGGGCAGGCATCGGCAACGAACACAGCGCGACCAGCCAGGGCAGGCGCAGGCCGAGCAGGATCACGCACAGCGCCACCAGCACACCGCTGATGGCGTGCTGCCAGGCATGCGGTAGAACATCGATCTGCTTGTGCTGCAGCAGCATCGAGGTGATGTTGGCCTGGTACTCGCTGCCGCTCATCCAGAACTCGCGGGTGGTCGGGGTCAGCAGGCGGGGCGCGATGCCGCTGGCCGTCATGCCAACGACGATGCGGCGGCCATGCAGCATCGCCATGTCCACGTGGCCATCGAGAACGTCCGCATAGGACACCTGTGGCAGCCGCTCGGGGGGGCCGGCGTAGCGCACGCGAACGTAATCGTCGCGACGCCATTGATAGGGCGAGCCCAGTTCCGGGTCGGGATCGGGTAGGCCGCGTACGGCACCGGCAGGCAGGTCGGCCAGTGCCAGGCCCAGTGCCGGCCAGTGCGGCTGGCCGATACCTGCGTGCAGATAGACGCCACGGGCGACGCCGTCGCCATCCACCTCGACATCGGTGTGGCCAATGGCGGCAGCACTGGCAGCGATCTGTGGGATCGGCAGCATTTCCTCGGCCATGCGGTCGCCGGCCGCCGGTGCGGCCAGCACCGGCAGCACCACCCGGCCATTGCGTCGGATGGCGGCCGCCAGCTGATCATCCTGTCGGCTGTCACGGCGATCCGGTTCGGACAGCATCAGGTCCAGCGCGACGCGTTCGGCGCCGGCATCGGTCAGGCGGTCAAGCAGGCGTGCATGCACCGAGCGTGGCCAAGGCCACTGGCCGATGCGCTGCAGGCTGCCTTCGTCGATGGCGACGATCAGCACGCTGGGATCGGGGCGGTACTCCCAGTTGCCGACCAGCGCATCATAGGCCGCCTCGTCCTGCCGCCACAGCCATTGTCCCTGGCTGGCCACGACGGTCAGCACGCCGGCCAGCAGGGCCAGCAGGATCCGCTTCGACCATGGCAGCGGCGAGCGCCTCACAACAACAACCAGAGCAGCAGGGCACCGCCACCCGCGCCGTAGCACAGGCGGCACGGCAGCGGGACCTGCTGGGCAGGCGAGAACGCGCTGGCGTGGCCGTCATCGTCGATGTACTGCACGCGTACATGCAGGGTGCCGCTCCACGGGCGCTTGAAGCTCACCTGCGGATGATCCACGGTTTCGTCGACCAGCGGTGCCTTGAAGTCGCCGCGGCGATCCACCTGCACCCGGTAGCGTTGGCCTTCGCTGCCGGCCTGCCAGCGCAGCGTCAGCTCGCCGTGTGCGGCCTCGGGCGGTTGCAGTGCCGGGTCCACTGGTTCATTGCTCAGCTCCAGCGGCAACGCCTGGCCATAGCGGCCCTGTCGGCCTTCGCCATCGCGCGAAGCCACGCGCCAGTAGTACTGGCCGGGCGGCAGCGGTCGCGTCAGGCGCAGGTCGGTCGCATGGGTGGCCTGCTCCTGCAGGGGCTGCAGGAAGCTGGGCTCGGTGGCGATCTGCAGAACGCTGCTGCGCGCACCGGGGGCCTGGCTCCAGCGGAAACGCGGGCGGTCGCTGTTGATCGTCTGCCCATGCAGCGGCGATACGGTCAGTGGCGGTGGTGGCTGGTCACCGAGCTCGAAATCGGCGCTGGCATCCAGGCCTTCGACCCCCTGGGCGTCGACCGCGCGCAACAGGATGCGCAGCTGGCCAGGCGGCAGGTCGCCGATCGCCAGCCGGGTGTCGGCGGTGGTGGCGGCGAACAGGAGGATCTCCGGCGTTGCCGCCTGCACCACTTCCACCCGGTAATGATCGGCGCCATTGACCGGTTCCCAGGCAAGCAGGGTCGGCAGCGGCGCCAGGCGCAGCGCGTCATTGCGCAGCGCCGGCGCCGGCAGCAGTGCAGAGACCGCAGCGGGCGCCGCATCGGCACTGCTGCTGCGGGTGGCCTGGCCCGGCCGGACCAGGCGCTGGCCATGGGAGTTGCCGACCTGCACCTTGCCCTGCAGGACCTCGGTGGCACCGACGTGCCCGTCATCCCCGGCGCTGACCCGGAACACCGTGCCGCGCACGCTGCTGGTCGCGGTGGGCGCATCGATGATGTAACGCGAGGCGGGACCGCGCGCCGGCGTCACCCGGTTGCTGGCTCGCCCCTGCTGCAGGCGCAGTCGGGTGTCGACCATGCCGGTGTGGCCGTAACGGCTCAGCTGATCCAGGCGCAGGCGCGAGTACTCGCGCAGCTGCAGGCGCGAGGCATCGGCGAATTCCAGGGTGATGCTGGAGTCGCCTTCGGTCTCCACGGTGTCACCGATATGCAGCTGTTCGCCGGCCTGGAGCGCGCGGGTCGCCGTGCCATCGGCGCCTGCCAGCGCGACCTTGCCGCGCACGGACAGCACCCGGGCCGGCGCCGGTTCGGTGCGCAGCCAGCTGATCGGGAAGCGCAGCAGCTGGCCCGGCGGCAACTGGTAGGGGTTGTCGATGCGGTTGTGCTGCTGCAGCTGCTGCCAGCGTACCGAGGGCTTCAGGTAGAGCCCGCCCAGGTCCCACAGGGTATCGCCGGGCCGGACCCGATAATTCCAGTCCTGGGCGCCGGCAATGGCGGGCATCAGGAAGAGGGCGCAGAGCAGAGCGCCCGTTAAATGCATGGCGAACGACAGAGAGCGGACGACGGTCACAGTTTGCAATCCCGGCAATGCGGGGGTGCAGCTGCAAGACCCCATGGCCCCGACCTCATCCCCCCGAACGGATCGTGGCGACCGCGTGGCCACCAGCGCGGGCATTATTGCCCGCGTTCAGTGCAGGAATTCTGAACGGAGCGGGTTCCCGTTCAGAACAGCAGCGACGCCATCCTGCGGCGGTACTGGCCGACCAGGTCCTCGTCGGAGATCACATTGAAGGCGTCGATCAGGGCCTTGCGCGGCAGGCCTTCCTCGAATCCGCGGTCGATCCGCAGCATTTCCAGGAACTGGGCCAGCGCGGCCTCGTCATGACCGCCGAGCAGCAGTTGCACGCCACGCAGGTGGCGGGCCTTGAGGTCCTTGCCGTCAGCGGCGATGCGTGCCTCCAGCACCTCGGCGGCCGGGGCATCTTTCAGCGCGGCGGCGAAGGCCAGGCGGGCGCGGGCACGCACGGCGCGGTCGTCGGTAGCCAGATTGGCGGGCAAGCCGTCGATCAGGGTGCGTGCCTCGTCCACGCCACCGATCTGCAGCAGGGCCAGGGCCAGGCCGAGCTTCAGTTCATCCTTGTCCGGCTCGGCGGCGATCTGCGCACGCAGCACATCGACCTGCGCCTGCGGATCCAGCGGGGCGTCATCTTCGGGGGCAGCATCGCCCACATCGGCCGGTACGATGCCGTGCTGGGCCAGGAACTCACGCAGCTGGCCTTCCGGAATGGCGCCGGGGAAGCCGTCCACCAGCTGGCCGCCCTTGACCAGGAACACGGTGGGCACCGAGCGGATCTGGAAGGCCGCAGCGATCTGCTGTTCCTTGTCGACATCGACCTTGGCCAGCTCGAACGCACCGTTGTACTCGCCAGCCAGCTTTTCCAGCATCGGGCCCAGGGTCTTGCACGGCCCGCACCAGGTGGCCCAGAAGTCGACCAGCACCGGCGTCTGCAGCGACTTCTGCAGGACTTCGGCCTCGAAGGTCGCAGTGGTGGCGTCGAATACGTAGGTCGTCTCGGTCATGGGGAAAGCATCGCTTGGCATCTGGAGACCGATTCTATGGTGACGATCGATGTCCGTCTCAACCCTGCCGTCACATCGCGCGCGACGGCCTCGGGGGCGTGGCACGCAGCACAGCCCGTGGATCACCCGCTTTCCGGAGCTGACCGGCGTGCTGGCCGAGGTGCGCCGGAAGTACCCGGCCTCGGCCGCGCGCTTGGCGCACTGCGTCACTGCCGCGACAATGCGTTGATCCATTCTTTTCCGGGTGACTGCGCGCAATGTCCATGGTCCGGCTTGATCGTTGGTTGGGACTGCTTGCTGCAGTCGTGTTCGTCCTGGCTGTGTCTGGCTTCGGCGCCGGCCTGGAGGGCTATGCACAGGCCCGCCACCCGGTGGCGCTGCTGGGGGCGCGGGGCGTACCGCATGCGCTGGCCTTCAATCTGCTTGGCTTCGTGCTGCCCGGCGTGCTCGCTGCGGTGGTGGCTGAGCGCCTGCGCCGCAGCCTGCCCGCCACTGCCGGCTGGGCACCGAGGGTCGGCAGCCAGATGCTGCTGCTGGCTGGCCTGGGCTTTGCCGCGATGGGCTTGCTGCCGCTGGACGTGGACGATCTGCATGGGCCCGCCAGCCAGCTGCATGCCATTGCCTGGATGATCTGGGTGCTGGGCTTCGTCGCCGGAACCCTGTTGCTGGGCACGACACAGCTGCGTCAGGCGCATGGCCGCGCCCTGGGCGCCCTGGCCCTGGGCTGCGGCGTGCTGGCTGCGGTGGCCGCGTTTGCCCTGCAGGGCGTCCTGCCGGCGCCGCTGGCACAACGGCTGGCGTTCGCCTGCTGGGTGGCCTGGCTGGCCGCCGCACTGCCGCTGTCGCGCCAACGCTGAGACGGCTCCCGGGGCATCGCGGCGGCGCCCCCCAGGCAGGCAGGATTGGAGACGTTTGCCGCACTGCGGTACGCTGTACCGCTTTGCCGCCGCATCCGCGTGTTCCATGACCAGCGCTGAAACCAACGCCTACGACCCGCAGCAGGTTGAATCCGCCGCCCAGCAGTACTGGGACGCCACCCGTGCCTTCGAGGTCGACGAGACCTCGGACAAGCCGAAGTACTACTGCCTGTCGATGCTTCCGTACCCGTCCGGTGCGCTGCATATGGGCCACGTGCGCAATTACACGATTGGCGACGTGATCAGCCGCTACAAGCGCATGACCGGCCACAACGTGCTGCAGCCGATGGGCTGGGACGCGTTCGGCCTGCCGGCGGAAAACGCCGCGATCAAGAACAAGACCGCGCCGGCAGCGTGGACCTACAAGAACATCGACCACATGCGCAGCCAGCTGAAATCGCTGGGCTATGCCATCGACTGGTCGCGCGAGTTCGCCACCTGCCGTCCGGACTATTACGTCCACGAGCAGCGCATGTTCACCCGCCTGATGCGCAAGGGCCTGGCCTATCGCCGCAACGCGGTGGTGAACTGGGACCCGGTCGACCAGACCGTGCTGGCCAACGAGCAGGTCATCGACGGCCGCGGCTGGCGCTCCGGTGCGCTGGTGGAGAAGCGTGAGATCCCGCAGTGGTTCCTGCGCATCACCGACTACGCCCAGGAACTGCTGGATGGCCTGGACGAGCTGGATGGCTGGCCGGAATCGGTCAAGACCATGCAACGCAACTGGATCGGCCGCTCGGAGGGCCTGGAAATCCAGTTCGACGTGCGCGACGTCGATGGTGGCGTGCTGGATCCGCTGCGCGTGTTCACCACCCGCCCGGACACGGTGATGGGCGTGACCTTCGTGTCGATCGCCGCCGAACACCCGCTGGCGCTGCACGCAGCGAAGAACAACCCGGAACTGGCCGCGATGCTGGCCGACCTGAAGCAGGGCGGTGTATCCGAGGCTGAACTGGAAACCCAGGAAAAGCGCGGCATGGATACCGGCCTGCGCGCGCTGCATCCTGTCACCGGCGAGCCGGTGCCGGTGTGGGTCGCCAACTTCGTGCTGATGGGCTACGGCACCGGCGCGGTGATGGCCGTTCCGGGCCATGACCAGCGCGACAACGAAGTGGCCAACAAGTACGGCCTGCCGATCAAGCAGGTGATCGCGCTGAAGGATGCGCGCACCGACGAAGAGCGCAACTGGGACGGTAGCCGCTGGCAGGACTGGTACAGCGACAAGAGCCGTGCGTTCGAGCTGGTGAACTCGGCCGAGTTCGACGGCCTGGATTTCCAGGGGGCCTTCGAAGCCCTGGCCGAACGTTTCGAGCGCAAGGCCCAGGGCCAGCGCCGCGTCAACTACCGCCTGCGCGACTGGGGCGTGAGCCGCCAGCGCTACTGGGGCTGCCCGATTCCGGTGATCTACTGCGACAAGTGCGGTGCGGTGCCGGTGCCGGAGGAGCAGCTGCCGGTGGTACTGCCGGAGGACGTGGCGTTCTCCGGGACCGGTTCGCCGATCAAGACCGACCCGGAATGGCGCAAGACCACCTGCCCGGAATGCGGTGGCGCCGCCGAGCGCGAGACCGACACCTTCGACACCTTCATGGAGTCGAGCTGGTACTACGCCCGCTACACCTCGCCGGGTGCCCGTGACGCTGTCGACAAGCGCGGCAACTACTGGCTGCCGGTCGATCAGTACATCGGTGGCATCGAGCACGCGATCCTGCACCTGATGTATTTCCGCTTCTATCACAAGCTGCTGCGCGACGCGCGGATGGTGGACAGCAACGAGCCGGCGCGCAACCTGCTGTGCCAGGGCATGGTGATCGCCGAGACCTACTACCGCCCGAATCCGGACGGTTCGAAGGACTGGATCAACCCGGCCGATGTGGAAGTGCAGCGTGACGAGCGCGGCCGCATCACCGGCGCCACCCTGATTGCCGACGGCCAGCCGGTGGTGGTCGGTGGCACCGAGAAGATGTCCAAGTCGAAGAACAACGGCGTGGACCCGCAGGCGATGGTCGGCAAGTACGGCGCCGACACCGTGCGCCTGTTCTCGATGTTCGCCGCGCCGCCGGAGCAGTCGCTGGAGTGGAACGAGGCCGGCGTGGACGGCATGGCGCGCTTCCTGCGCCGCCTGTGGGCCCAGGTGCAGAAGCATGCTGCCGACGGTGCCGCCCCGGCGCTGGACGTTGCAGCACTGGATGCCAACCAGAAGGCGCTGCGCCGCAAGACCCATGAAACCATCGGCAAGGTCGGTGACGACTACGGTCGCCGCCACAGCTTCAATACCGCCATCGCAGCGGTGATGGAGCTGATGAACGCGCTGGCCAGGTTCGAGGACGACAGCGAGCAGGGCCGCGCGGTGCGCCAGGAAGCGCTGCAGGCCGTCGTGCTGCTGCTGAACCCGATCACGCCGCATGCCAGCCACGCCCTCTGGCAGGTGCTGGGCCATGGCGAGACGCTGCTGGAAGACCAGCCGTTCCCGCAGGCCGACAGCAGTGCGCTGGTACGCGATGCCCTGACCCTGGCGGTGCAGGTCAACGGCAAGCTGCGCGGCACCATCGAGGTGGCGGCCGATGCCGCGCGCGAGCAGGTCGAGGCGCTGGCGCTGGCCGAGCCCAACGCGGCCAGGTTCATGGAAGGCCTGACGGTGCGCAAGATCATCATCGTCCCGGGCAAGATCGTGAACATCGTCGCCGCCTGATGTACCTCGCACCGGCCACCCGCGCGGTGGCCGATGCCTTTCCAGAAGCAGGGCCGGGTGCTTGATGGCCCTGCATTCACGCGGCTTCGGGCACGCTGTGTGTTGCCGTGATCGCCCGGCTCCGCCAGACTGTCTCCATGACCCGAATCCTGCTTGCCCTCGTTCTTGTCCTCGGCCTCGCCGGCTGCGGCTTCCATCTGCGCAACAAGCTGATGCTGCCGACCGACACCGCCCCGGTGAAGGTGGTATCCACCGCCCCGTACAGTGAACTGGTCAAGCTGCTCAATCGCAGCCTGCTGGCCTCTGGTGCCAGGCTGGCCGATGAGGACAGCAAGGAACCCAGTACCCAACTGCAGGTGTTGTCCGAGCGCTGGGGTGACCTCCCGATCGCCATCGACTCGCAGGGTCGTGCGCAGGAGTACAGCCTGCGCTATGCGGTGATCTTCATCTTCCGCCGCGAGGATGGCAGCGAACTGGTGCCGCAGCAGGTGATCGAACTGTCGCGCGACTACGTGTCGCCGCCGACCGACGCCACCGGTACCACCACCGAACGCGAAATCCTGGCCACGGAGCTGCGCCGGGAAATGTCCGCCTCGATCATCCGCCGTATCGACAGCGTGGTCCGCGCCGAGATCGAGAAGGGGGGCAGCCTGTCCGCGCCGAAGGCCAAGCCGATCGAGGGCGCGGTGCCGGCAGAGCCTGCCGCCGCCGTCAAGCACTGAGCGGCAGCGACGATGGAACTGCGTCCGGAGCAGCTGGCCAGCCAGGGCGCTGACACCGCGTTGGCGCCGGTGTACCTGATCGCAGGCCCGGAAACACTGCGCGTACTGGAGGCCGCAGATGCCATCCGCGCGCGTGCGCGCGCCTCGGGCATCGGCGAACGCGAAGTGTTCGATGCCGACGGGCGTGATTTCGACTGGAACCAGCTTGACGCCAGCTTCAATGCGCCAAGCCTGTTCAGCGCCCGCCGCCTGGTCGAGGTGCGCCTGCCCAGCGGCAAGCCGGGCAAGGAGGGCGCCGAGGTCATCAGCCAGTTCTGCGCCAACCCGGCGCCGGACGTGGTGTTGATGATCACCGCCAATGAATGGAGCAAGGCCCACCAGGGCAAGTGGGCCGAGGCGGTCAGCCGCATCGGCGTGCTGTCGGTGGCATGGGCGATCAAGCCGCACGAACTGCCGGACTGGATCGAGCGCCGCCTGCGCGGCAAGGGCCTGCGTGCCGACCCTGCTGCCGTGCAGCGCCTGGCTGAGCGGGTGGAGGGCAATCTGCTGGCCGCCGCCCAGGAAATCGACAAGCTGGCGCTATTGGCCGACGGCCAGCCGTTGGATGTGGAACGGATGGAGTCGCTGGTGGCTGACGCTGCCCGCTACGACGTGTTCCGGTTGGTGGAGGCGACGTTCTCCGGCCAGCCGCCGGCGGTGCTGCGCATGCTGGCCGGCCTGCGCGGTGAAGGGGAGGCGGTGGCCGCATTGATGCCGATGGTGATCCGCGAACTGCTGGCGGGCGCAGGCCTGGCCCGCGTGCAGGCGCGTGGTGGCAACCTGGCCGCTGAAATGAAATCGCGCGGCATCTGGGAATCGCGGCAGGCGCCTTACAAGCGCGCGCTGCAGCGGCACCCGGAAGGCAAGCGCTGGGAGCGCTTCGTGGCCGAGGCGGGGCTGGTCGACCGCATTGCCAAGGGGCGCGCTGACGGCGACGCCTGGCTGGCGCTGGAACGCCTGCTGGTGGCCGTGGCCGAACCGCGTGCCGTGCGCCTGCTGGCGCGGGCCTGAGTGATGAGCCTGCGGATCTACTACGGGGGCACCTTCGATCCGGTGCACCTCGGGCACCTGGCGATCGCGCGTGCGGCCCGTGATGAACTGCAGGTCGCCGTGCGCATGCTGCCGGCCGCCGATCCGCCGCACCGCGCGGTGCCCGGCGCCACCGCTGAGCAGCGCTGCACGATGTTGTCGCTGGCCATCGGCGACGAGCCGGGGCTGCTGCTGGACCGTCGCGAACTGGATCGTGCCACCCGCTGCCCCGGTCGCCCGTCGTACACCGTCGACACCCTGCGCGAGCTGCGTGGCGAGCTGGGCCCGAGCCGGCCGCTGGCCTGGCTGGTGGGCGCCGACAGCCTGCTGGGGCTGTCCGGCTGGCACGAATGGGAGGCCCTGTTCGATCTGGCCCACTTCGTGGTGGCCGAACGGCCGGGCAGCCCGTTGCAGGCGTCGATCGATGGCGAGCTGGGGCGTGCCCTGCAAGGGCGCTGGGCCGACAATGAGCAGGCCCTGTTCGCCAGCCCGGCCGGGCGCATCCTGCGCCTGCACCACCCACTACGCGGGGAATCGGCCAGCGCAGTGCGCTCGCAGATTGCCGCTGGCGGTCCCTGGCGCGCACTGCTGCCCCCGGCCGTGGCCGACTATGTCGCTGCACACGGGCTGTACCGCCCGGCCACGGCGTGAATGGCGCGGCCGCGCCATCCCCGTATAATCGCCCCCACGTTTATCGAGTCGATCCACTTTGAGCAACCAGACCCAGCCCCAGACCATCAAGGTCGATCTGCCCAGCCCGCCGCCGTCCGTGCCGGAACTGCTGGCCAGCGTCCGCCAAGCCACCGAAGACCTGAAGGCCAAGGACCTGGTCGAGATCGACGTGCGCGGCCGGTCCAGCGTTGCCGACTACATGATCGTCGTTTCGGGCACCTCGACCCGCCACGTCAAGTCGATTGCCGATGAAGTCGTGCGCTTCGCCAAGAACATCGACGTGATGCCGCTGGGCGTTGAAGGCGAGCGCGAAGCGGAGTGGGTGCTGGTCGATCTGGGCGACGTGATCGTCCACGTGATGCTGCCGCGCGTGCGTGAGTTCTACGCGCTCGAGCGCCTGTGGACCGTCGGCGACCAGCCGCCGTCCAGCGACGACGAAGTGGCCTGAGCCGCACGTTGATGCATCCCTTCGACGGCGCCGATGGCGCCGTCGACGTTTTGGAGGACCATTGATGAAAGCCCGCCTGATCGCCACCGGTGAACGCGCGCCCAGCTGGGTCGCGCAGGGGTTCGCCGAATACCAGAAGCGGCTGTCGCATTGGCTGCCGTTCGAGCTGGTGGAAATCGAACCCGGCCTGCGCGGCAAGGGGCGCGATCCGCGCCGTGCCACCGAGGATGAAGGCAAGCGGGTCATCGCCGCGCTACCGAAGAACGCTTACGTGGTGGCACTGGACGTGCCGGGGCGGCAGTTGAGTTCCGAGCAGCTGGCGCAACGCCTGGAGCATTGGCGTGGGCAGGGCCGGGACCTGGCGTTCCTGATCGGTGGCCCGGAAGGGCATTCGCCAGAGGTCTCTGCGCTGGCCGACGAAAAGTGGTCGATCGGACCGCTGACGCTGCCGCACATGCTGGTGCGTCTGGTGGTGGCCGAGCAGCTGTATCGGGCTGCCGCAATGATTGCCAATCACCCCTACCATCGCGCGTGAAGAGTGGTTATACTAGTCGTCTGCCCGAATAGCTCAGCCGGTTAGAGCACTTGACTGTTAATCAGGGGGTCGTTGGTTCGAGTCCAACTTCGGGCGCCACCTTGAGAAACCTGCATCGCGAGATGCAGGTTTTTTTTTGCCGTGTTGTGGCGGCGAGCCCATGCTCGGCTGCATCCTCCAAGCCGGGCACGCGCTCGCCGCTACAGCGTGATCCGGCCCTTCCAGAACGCTACCAGCGTGGCAATTGCTACTGCCAGGATCGCGCCGAACAGCGCCCACTCCCAGCGCGTGAAAACCGGCTCGCCGCGCTGGCGCCGGGTCTGCGCAAACAGAACAACGCCGGGCACGTACAGCAGCACCGACAGCAGCAGGTTGTTCAGGCCGCCGGCATCCACCAGCCACAGCGCGTAGGCGCTGGCCAGCAGCGCGACCACGAAATCGCGCCAGCGCACGCGTGGCTCACCCGCGTAGGACTGTCCGCGCCAGGCCAGTTGCACGCCGAACGCGGTGGACAGGAAGTAGGGCACCAGGCTCATCGATGCGGCCAGCAGCACCAGGCCGGTGTAGCTGCCCGCATTGAACAGCACCAGCAGCAGGAACAGCTGGATCAGCCCGTTGCTCAACCACAACGCATTGGCCGGCACGCCACGCGCATTCTCGCGTCCCAGGAAGGCGGGCATCGTGCCGTCGCCAGCGGCGGCATACAGCACTTCGGCACACAGCAGCACCCAGGCCAGCAGCGCGCCCAGCACCGAAATGATCGAACCGGCGATGATCACCGTCGCGCCCCATTCGCCGACGATGGCGCGCAGCACGTAGGCCATCGACGGGTTGGGCAGCCCGGCCAGTTCGGCCTGCGACAGCACGCCCATCGACAGCAGGCTGACCAGGACCAGCAGCAGCCAGACCCCCAGGAAACCTATCACTGTGGCACGGCCGACGTCGGCACGGCGCGCGGCACGCCGCGAATAGATGCTGGCGCCTTCGATGCCGATGAACACCCACACGGTGACCAGCATCATGCCGCGCAGTTGCTGGCCGAGGTCGCCGAGCGCCGGCGTGCCGAAGAAGTCGGCGCGGAACACCTCCATGCGGAACGCGCCGGCGGCCAGCACCAGGAACAGTGCGATGGGCAGCAGCTTGGCCACCGTCACCAGGCCGTTGACGATGGCTGCCGTGCGCAGGCCGCGCAGCACCAGCAGGTGGACGGTCCACAACAGTACGGACGAAGCGGCCACGGCGGCTGGCGTGTTGCCTTCGCCGAACACCGGCATGAAATGGCCCAGGCCGCTGAAGATCAGCACGAAGAAGCTGGCATTGCCCAGTACCGAAGCGACCCAGTAGCCCCACGCCGCGGAGAAGCCGATGTAGTTGCCGAAGCCTTCGCGTGCATATGCGTAGATGCCGGTGTCCAGGTCCGGACGGCGGTTGGCCAGGGCCTGGAACACGAAGGCCAGCATCAGCATGCCCGCACCGCTCAGCGCCCAGCCGATCATCGCGGCGGCCGGGCCGGCACTGCGGGCAACGTTCTGCGGCAATGAGAAGATGCCGGCGCCGACCATCGAGCCCACCACCAGTGCAATCAACGCCGGCAGGCCGAGGCGTTGCGATGTCGTGGCCATTGAAATCCCCAGCGGGCCGGATGCCGCGAGCACACCCTAGCCATGTGCTCGTGAACATGGCTGCAAGGCCGGGTGTGCGGGAACCGGCATGGACAACGATCAGCCAGGAAACGACGAAGGCCCGGGCAACAGCCCGGGCCTTCGAAGCAAACACAGCAGCGGGATTACTTGAACGTGTACTTGGCGCCGACAGTGAAGTACCGGCCAATCGCACCACTGAAGTGCAGCGGGTTGTAATTGACTGCACCATAAGTGCTCGGGTCGAGCGGCGCGATGCGGTCAAACACGTTCTGCACCGAAGCGTTCAGCTCGAAGGCTTCGGTGATGTTCCAGCGGCCGGACAGATCGAAGGTGGTGAACGAGGAGATCTTCTCTACCGGCTCGCCATCTTCATAGAAGGCCAGGTAGTCACCGCCGCGGCGGTCCTTGTTCTCCAGCTTGCTGACGTAGTTGGCCACGCCGCTGATGCTCCACGGGCCCTGCTTCCAGGTGGTGCCGAAGTTGATGCGGTCCTTCGGCGTGCCGATGCAGTTGGTCACGTCGCAGTTGCCGTGGGTGCCCACATAGTCGACGGTGGTATCACCCTCGGTGCGCTCGAACTTGAGCACGTGGCTCCACTGCAGGTCCATTTCCAGCTGGCCCGGGCCGATGTCGAAGGTCTGGCGGATGTCGGTGTCGATGCCGCGGACGCGCGAGGAGTTTGCATTCACGTAGGCGGTATTGACGGCCAGGATGGTGCCGCTGTTGGCGACTCCGCCAATGTTGTTGGCATCGCGGAGAACGTTGCCCGCGGCGATGGCGTCGGCCGTGCTGCCCTGCGCGATTTCGTTGGTGCGCTTGATTTCCCACGCATCCACGGTCAGCGAGGTGGTCGAGGTTGGCTGCAGCACGATGCCCACCGAGTAGCTCTTGGACTCTTCCGGCTTCAGGTCCTTGTTCGGCCGCGTGATGATCGCCACCGAGCGCGCGGTGCATTCGTTGGCCGGGTCGATGGCGCAACGCACCGGATCGCGGGCGTTGGAGAAAGCGGCCAGGCCACCGTCACCGTTCTCGGCCGGGTTCGGCGCACGGAAGCCTTCAGCGTAGCTGGCGCGCAGTGCGATCCAGTCGGCCGGGGTCCACTTCACGCCCAGTTTCGGCGTGGCCTTGCCTTCACCGCTTTCGTACTTGTCGTAGCGGACCGCAGCGCTCAGCTCCAACTGCTCCAGCACCGGTGCGGACAGTTCGGCGTAGCCGGCATACACATTCTGCGTGCCGTCGTAGGCCGAGTAGCCCAGGCCGATGATCTGGCCGATATCGGTGAAGGTCTGCGGCGTCAGGCTGTTGCTCGTCTTGCGCCACTCCGTACCGAAGGCCAGGCCCAGCGGACCGCCCTTGAGATCCATCAGGCTGCGCGAGATGGTGAAGTCGAACATATCCAGGCTCGACTTGGCACGCGCGCTGATGGTCGGGCTGATGGCATCGTAGACCGACTGCGGCGTCTGCGAGGCATTGTCGCCGATGCGCCAGGTGCCATAGGGGCAGGCCGGATTGCCCAGCACGCAGCGTACTGCGTCATAACGCAGGAAACCCGTGCGCTTGTTGACCAGGTCGGTGCCGGAATGCAGGTAGGCGGTGTCGTAGCTCCAGTCGCCCCAGTTGCCCTTGACACCCACCAGGAAGCGATTGAACTCATTGGTATTGTCGGTCACGCGCGGGCCCACGTCCCACGCGCTGTAACGCAGGCGGGCCGCGGTGGGCAGCGGGTTGTCCGGATGACCTGCATACAGCTGGGTCGCACCGGCACCGCTGTTGGCGTTGACCGGGCCGCCAGGGTAGCCCCAGCCGCCGGATACGCCGGATGGCGTATTGCTGAAGATCGTTTCCTTCTTCGAGTAACCGATCTCGGTATAGACCTCGCCGCCTTCACCAAACGCGAAGCTGGCGCGGCCGAACACGTTCACGTACTTCTCTTCCGGGCTCAGGTCGCGGTACTGCTGCGCCGGATCCCACAGGCAACCCTGGGCCTGCGCGGTCGCGTCACTCTGCCCGGGAATCGTGGTCAGCCCGGCGCAGCCCGGCAGGGCAACCAGATGGCCGGTGGCATCGAACACCGAACCATTGGGACCCACGCCGCCGGCGGTACCGCCCGACAGGTAGGCGCCGCCCAGGAACTGCGCGTCTGCAGCGTCGTAACCCCAGCGCCGGATATCGCCGGTGCCGATCCACTTGCGGTTCTTGCGGTCGCTGATCTTGATCGCGTCGGTCTTGCCGACGTCCAGGCTGAAGAACGCATTCCAGCCATCGCTGGACAGGTCGCCGGTGCCGGCAGTGAGGGTCGCCTTCTTCGCGTCGCCATCGCCGTCACCGGAAATGCCGTAGGAACCGCGCAGGATGGCGCCTTGGAAGTCGCTGCGCAGGATGATGTTGACGACGCCGGCGATGGCGTCGGAGCCATAGATCGCCGAGGCGCCGTCCTTGAGCACTTCCACGCGCTCGACGGCATCGAGCGGGATGGTGCTGAGGTCGGTGAAGACCTTCTGGCCGTCATCGGCCAGGCCGTAGGTGGCCATGCGGCGGCCGTTCAACAGCACCAGCGTCGAGCCGGCGCCCAGGCCACGCAGCGAGATGCCGGCGCCGCCACCGGCGAAGCCGTTGCCGAAGGTCTTGGGAATGGAGCCTGCGCCGTCGGCGGTCAGGGTCTGCAGGTACTCGGCGACCGTGGTCTTGCCGGTGCGGTCGATTTCCTGGCGGGTCACCACCTGCACCGGCGACGGTGTCTCGGTGTTGGTGCGCGGGATGTTGGAGCCGGTGACCGTGATGCGGTCGAGGTTGGTGGCCTGCTCCTGTGCAAAGGCTGAGGAAGAAGCCACGGCGCCGACCAGCAGCAGGGTGCTGCCAGCAAGGATATGGGTGATGGACGATGCCAGGGTGGTGCGGCGGCGGCTGGCGGGCCGTTGGATCGGGTGTTTCACAGCTTCTCTCCTAACTGGAAAACCGTAGCGTTGAGGGCTGTCGCCGGATCGATACCGGGACGCGCCAATCTAGGTTTCCAGCAGGTGACGAAGACGTGAATTTTTGCTTAATCAGTAACGCTTGGCCCTGGCATGTCCGCATTTGCCGGGCAGTGGCAGGGGCCGGCCCGGCGCGCGGCCGGGCCGGTGGGACGCTCAGTCCGGCAGCGAGAACTGCACCGGCACCATGCCGATGGCCGGAACCGCCACGCCGTCACGCTGGGCAGGCTCGAAGCGCCAGTGCTTGAGCACCTGCTGGCGGGCGGCCTGGTCCAGGTTGCGCGAGCCGCTGCTGCGCTCGACGCTGACCGCGACCGGCTGGCCACGGGTGTCCACTTCCACCCGCAACAGCACCGTGCCCTGTTCGTGGTTGCGCAGGGACTGGATCGGATAGGTCGGCGGCGGAGCGCTGCGGTACTGCAGCTGGGCGCCGGCCAACG
Source organism: Stenotrophomonas sp. YJH_SMC_53 (assembly GCF_059369995.1). NCBI lineage: Bacteria > Pseudomonadati > Pseudomonadota > Gammaproteobacteria > Lysobacterales > Lysobacteraceae > Stenotrophomonas > Stenotrophomonas sp. YJH_SMC_53. The sequence continues at coordinate 41,334 of NZ_JCAFTF010000012.1, forward strand.
GGGTGGAAGTGTCGATGCTGGGCGCCAGCTGCGGCGGAGCCGGTTCGGCGGCCGGCAATGCGATGCCCTGGGTCTCTTCCACGGTCGCGGTGGGTGCGGGCAGTGGCGGTACCACCGGCTGCGTCCGGGGCTTCGGTACCACCTGGACGATCTCTTTTGGCGGGACCGGAACCGGCGGCGTCGGCGGTGGCGGGATCTTCTCGATCAGCCGCACCGGCGTCTTTTCACGCGGGGCCTGCACGGCCTGGTAGGTCGCAGGGATGAGCAGCAACAGGAAGGCCAGCAGGTGCAGGGCGATCGCTGCACTCCAGGCGGCGACGCGGGCGGGGTCGAAGTGCGGGGATGCAACGGGATAGGTACGAACCATGATCCACCTCCATGCCAGTGACGAAGTCCTCAACGCACCAGGGTCCGTGGCGGGGTTGCCGCACGCGGCTGGCAGTCCATCAGTAGCGCGGCATGGCGGCCACTGCCTAGAGGCAGGGGCATGCGCGTTGGGCTGGCCTTCAGCCAACGCCGCCGGAATACACGAAAAAGGCGGGCCCCTGCGGGACCCGCCTGTGTCGGCCGTGCCGGGCGCGATCAGCGGCCCAGTTCGAACACCACGTCCAGGTTGACCGAGACGGTCGATTCACCCGGTGCGACCGGGGTGGCCTTGTCCATCGACGCGCCGGCGGCCATGGTGCGCATCATCGGCATCGGGCGGAAACCGCCGTTGCTGTTCTCGGAAATGCTGACGATGCGGCGCACCTGCAGGCCCAGCGACCTGGCATAGGTCTGGGCGCGGGCCTGGGCCTTCTTCAGGGCGGCCAGGCGGGCTTCGTCATAGACCGGTTCGGGCTGGTCGATCTCAAACTGCGGACCGTTGATCTGGTTGGCACCCTGCGCGGCCAGCGCGTCGAGCACCTTGCCGAGCTTGGCGATGTCGCGGACCTTCAGGCTGACCGTGTTGCTGGCCTGGTAGCCGGTGATCTTCGGTGCCTCATTGTCGGCATAGCGGTACTGCGGGTTGAGGCTGACGCCGCTGGTCTGCACGTCGCGCTCGGCGATGCCGGCGGCCTTGATCGCGGCCAGCACCTTGTCCATCTGCTGGGCGTTCTGGCGCATGGCGCTGTTGCCGTCGGCTGCCTGGGTGACCACACCGGCCGACAGGGTGGCGACGTCCGGCACGCGGGTGGCCTCGGCATTGGCCGAGATGTTCAGCAGGGTGCCTTCGGCCGCGGCGGCGATCGACGGCGACGACGGAGCGGCATGAGCAGTCATCGAGGTTCCAAGGGCGAGGGACAGGGCAAGCAGCAGCGGGGTGGCGGTCAGGCGCATGGGATCTCCTTGTTGTGCCGGTGAGGGTGGTGTCGTAGCGATGAACGCGCTGTGAGCCTGATCGGGGTTGTACGCGTTCCGTAACGGGTTGCCGACGATTCAGGTGGCGGCCTCAGGTTATGCTGTGCCGATGCTCTATCTTGCTTCCCGCTCCCCCCGACGCAACCAGCTGCTGGCCCGACTCGGACGCCCCTTCCAGGCCCTTGACCTGGAGGTCGTCGAGCAGCGCGCGGCCACTGAAAGTGCCGAACAGTATGTATGCCGGGTCGCCGCCGACAAGGCGCGCGCCGGACTGGCCCGGGTGCTGGCCGACGACCCGCAGGCGCGGGTGCTTGGTTCGGATACCGAGGTCGTGCTGGATGGCGAGGTCTTCGGCAAGCCGGTCGATGCCGCTGACGCGCGGGCGATGCTGGCGCGGCTGGCCGGGCGCACCCACCAGGTGATGACCGCCGTGGTGGTGGTCGGTGCGGGCGGCCTGGACAGCGAACTGGTCATTTCCGAGGTGACCTTCGCCCCGATCGACGCCGCCGACATCGCCGCCTATGTCGCCACCGGCGAGCCGCTGGACAAGGCCGGTGCCTACGCCATCCAGGGCGGGGCCGAACGCTGGATCGAACATCTTTCCGGCAGCTACTCCGGCGTGATGGGGCTGCCGCTGCTGCATACCGATCGTCTGCTGGCGCGCTGTGGCGTGCCGGTCCCCACTGCCGATGCCGCCAGGGAGGCTGCCGATGTCTGAGGAAATCCTGGTCAATGTGACCCCGCGCGAGACCCGGGTCGCGGTGATCGAAAACGGCATGCTGCAGGAACTGCACATCGAGCGCGGTTGGCGCCGTGGCGTGGTCGGCAACATCTACAAGGGCAAGGTGCAGCGGGTCATGCCCGGCATGCAGGCCGCCTTCGTCGAGGTCGGGCTGGAGCGCGCCGCGTTCCTGCACGCCAACGACGTGGTGCGCCCGGCACCGGTGGCCAGCGCAGACACCGAGAACACCACCCTGCCGCCGCCGGCCAGCGTGCCGATCGTCGAGCTGCTGCGTGACGGGCAGGACATCGTGGTGCAGGTGGTGAAGGACCCGATCGGCACCAAGGGCGCCCGCCTGACCACGCAGATCAGCATTCCCTCGCGCTACATGGTGCTGCTGCCGCAGTCCAAGGTAGTGGGCGTGTCGGCGCGCATCGAGGACGAAACCGAGCGCGCCCGGCTGAAGGCGCTGGTGACCGAACTGTCGGCGCAGCATGGTGGCTACGGTTACATCGTGAGGACCAACGCCGAAGGCCAGCCGGCCGAGGCCATCGCCGAGGACATCGCCTACCTGTCGCGCGTGTGGAACGTGGTCGAGCGCCGCGGCCGCGAAGCGCCGTCGTGCAGCATCATCTATGAAGACCTGAGCCTGCCGCTGCGGTCCGTGCGCGACCTGATCCGCAAGGACGTGGACAAGGTGAAGGTGGACTCGAAGGAGACGTTCGGCCAGTTGCAGGCCTTCGTCGCCAAGTACATGCCGGTGCTGGCCGAAAAGCTGGAGCTGTATTCCGGCGACCGCCCGATCTTCGACATGTTCGGCGTGGAAGACGAGATCGGCCGCGCGCTGGACAAGCAGGTGCCGCTCAAGTCCGGTGGCTACCTGGTGATCGACCAGACCGAGGCGATGACCACCATCGACGTCAATACCGGCTCGTTCCTCGGCCAGCGCAACCTGGAAGAGACGGTGTTCCGCACCAACCTGGAAGCGGCGCAGGCAGTGGCGCGTCAGCTGCGGCTGCGCAACCTGGGCGGCATCATCATCATCGACTTCATCGATATGGATGATGCAGAGCATCGCCGCCAGGTGCTGCGCACGCTGGAAAAGGCGCTGGCCCGCGACCATGCCAAGACCACGGTGTACGACTTCTCGCCGCTGGGCCTGGTGGAGATGACCCGCAAGCGCACGGTGGAAAGCCTGGAGCGCCAGCTGTCGGAGACCTGCCCGCAGTGCAGTGGCCGCGGCAGCATCAAGACCACCGAGACGGTGACCTACGAGATCTTCCGCGAGATCACCCGTGCCGTGCGCCAGTTCGATGCCGCGCGCCTGCTGGTGATCGCATCGACCAAGGTGGTCGCGCGCATCACCGATGAGGAATCCTCGGCGGTGGCCGAGCTGGAAGAGTTCCTCGGCAAGAGCATCCGCTTCCAGGCGGACGAGCAGTACCTGCAGGAGCAATTCGATGTCGTTCTGCTCTGATCCTCGCCGGCTGCAGGCCGGCGGTGGCCGATGAGCGCGCCGCCGCGCCTGCGACTGCGAAGGATCCGCCGTCATTTCATTGCCGCCTGTGCGGTGGGCCTGGTCGGGCTTGCACTGCTGGTGGGTACCTTCAGCCAACTGCTGCCGCTGGCCGAGCGTCATCCCGACAGGATCGCCGCCTGGCTGAGTGAGCGGGCCGGCCAGCCAGTGCGTTTCGAGCAGCTGCAGACGGCTTGGACCCGTCGTGGCCCGCTGCTGCAGCTGAAGGGCCTGCGCATCGGCGCCGGACAGGGCCTGGCGATCGGCGAGGCCGAGGTGCTGGTATCGATGTACAGCGGGCTGCTGCCCGGGCGCTCGCTGACCGAACTGCGCCTGCGTGGCCTGGCGCTGGACCTGCAGCAGGGCGAAGACGGACGCTGGTCGGTGCGCGGGTTGCCGCAATCCGACAACGGGGGGGATCCGCTGGATGCGTTGCGCCGGCTCGGCGAGCTGCAGGTGATCGGCGGCCGCCTGGGCGTGCACGCGCCGGGGATCGGCATCGACACCACGCTGCCGCGCATCGACCTGCGCATGCGGGTCAATGGCGATCGCCTGCGCGTGGGTGTACGCGCCTGGGCGCAGGCCGAAGCGCTGCCGCTGACCGCGGTACTGGACGTGGACCGCATGCGCGGCAACGGCCAGGCCTGGCTGGGTGCCGACCCGGTCGATTTCCATGCCTGGTCGCCCTTGCTGGCGGCCGGCGGCGTGCGCCTGCGCGAGGGCAAGGGCGAGCTGAACCTGTGGCTGACCCTGCGTGATTTCGCGCCGGTCGCGCTGACCACCGATTCGGACCTGCGGGACGTGCGCGTCGACGGTGCACCGATGCCCGGCGTGGCAGCGCCGCAGCTGCAGCTGCAGCGGCTGCAGGCCCGCCTGCGCTGGCAGCGCCTTGCCGATGGCTGGGCGTTGCAGGTGCCGCGCCTGCGCCTGAAGACCGGAGATGGCGCACAGCAGCTCGATGGCCTGCAGCTGCAGATCGGCAAGCAGCTGCGGGTGAACGCCGGTGCGGTGCAGGCCGGTACCGCGCTGCGCGGGCTGGCCCTGAGCAATCTCCTTGAACCGGGTCTGCGGCGCTGGCTGTTCCTGTCCAGGCCGCAGCTGGAGGTGCGCCGATTGCAGCTGGCCGGCGAACGCGATGGCCCGTTGCGGGCACAGGGCGAGCTGCAGTCGCTGGGCTTTGCCAGCGTCGGTGATTCTCCGGGCCTGCGCGGCCTGGGTGGACATTTCGAAGGCGATGCCGATGGCTTCAGCCTGCAGCTGCAGCCGCAACGGCAGCTGCAGTTCGATTGGCCGACCGGCTTTGGCGTGCGGCATGACCTGCATCTGGCCGGACAGGTCGTGGGGTGGCGCGACGAGGGCGGCGGTTGGCGGATCGGAACGCCGGCGATGCGCGTGGAAGGCACCGACTACGCGGCCGACGTGCGCGGCGGCGTCTGGTTCCAGGGCGACGGTACGCGGCCGTGGCTGCAGCTGGCCGCCAAGCTGGACGACGTGCCGATGACGGCGGCCAAGCGCTTCTGGATCCACTCCAAGATGAGCAAGGGCGCCACCGACTGGCTGGACATGGCACTGGCCGGCGGCCAGGTGCGTGGTGGTGTCGGCCTGGTCACCGGTGACCTGGACGACTGGCCGTTCGACAACAATGATGGCCGCTTCGAGGCCACCGGCCACATCACCAATGGCGACATCCGCTTCCAGCACGACTGGCCGCTGATGCGCCAGGTCGACGCCGACATCGCCTTCATCGGCCCTGGCTTCGACATGCGTGGACGGGGTGATCTTGCCGGCGTGGCGGTACAGAAATTCGAAGCGGGCATTCCGGACTTCGGGCATCAGCCGTTGTACGTACGTGCCGACGCGCCGAGCGAGGCCGGCAAGCTGCTGGCGATGCTGCGCCAGAGCCCGTTGCACAAGGATTACGGCGATACGCTGGACAACCTGGCCGCCAGTGGTCCGGCCCATGTGACCTTCGATCTGCTGCAGCCGCTGCATCAGGACGAGGGCGAGGGCCACCTGCAGGGCACGGTCGATCTGGCCGGCGTGAAGCTGGTCGACAAGCGCTTCCAGCTGACCTTTGACAATATGCACGGGCAGGCGCGCTACAGCAATGGCGGTTTCGGCGCCGAGGACCTGGCGGTGCGCCACCTCGGCCAGGAAGGACGGCTGAGCCTGCGTGCCGGCGGCTACGTGCACGACAGCACGCGGGCCTTCGAATCGCAGCTGACGGCCCGCCTTGATGCCGGCGTGCTGATCGACCGCGCACCGGAAATGACCTGGCTCAAGCCCTACATCACCGGCACTTCTGCGTGGACCATCGCGGTCAACCTGCCCAAGGTGGCCCCGGGCGCGCCCGCGCCGCCGAGTGAACTGCGGTTGAGTTCGGACCTGGTCGGCACCCGGCTGGACCTGCCGGCACCGCTGGACAAGCCGGCCGCCGAACCGCTGGCGACCACGGTGGCCGCGCAGTTGCCGATGGGCGCCGGCCGCATCGATGTGGCCTTCGGCCAGCGCCTGGCCCTGGCCGCACGCAGCCACAACAACCAGACCGGCGTGCAGGTCACGCTGGGCAGTGATCATGTTGATCGTGAGCCGCCGCCGAGCGGGCTGACGGTCAATGGTCGCAGCGCGACGCTGGATGCGCTGGAGTGGATCGGCCTGGCGCGGGGTGGCGGGGACGACGATGCGATGCCGCTGCGAGCGGTGGACGTCCAGGTCGGCCAGTTGAAGCTGATCGGCGGCGTGTTCGAGCAGACCCGGCTGCAGCTGCACCCGGGTCCACAGGCACTGGATGTGCGCCTGGACGGCCCGTCGCTGGCCGGACGCCTGACCGTCCCCAATGCGGACGGTGGCACGATCAGTGGCCAGCTTGACCGCGTGCACTGGCAGTCACTGCCGGCGGCACCGGGTGCGCCGGCTGCACCGGCGCGGGTACAGGCCGGTGCCAACGACATGGACCCGGCCAAGCTGCCGCCGTTCGCGCTGGACATTGCCGACCTGAAGTTCGGCAAGGTGGTGCTGGGCCAGGCGGTGCTGCGCACGCGACCGTTGGCCAATGGCCTGAACGTGGATGCGCTGCGTTTCCGTGCGCCGGACCAGGAGATCGACATCAGCGGTCGCTGGCTGGGCCGGACCGGTGGTGCCCGTACCGAGTTGACCGCACAGGTGCGCAGCGAGGATCTGGGTGGGTTGATGCAGAATCTTGATTACGGCGGCCAGTTGCGCGGCGGTTCCGGCCAGGCGCAGTTGCAGGCCTCGTGGAGCGGAGGCCCGTCGGACTTCCAGCTGGGCAACCTGCAGGGCAGCCTCGACCTGCACGCGCGCAATGGCCAGCTGCTGGAGCTGGAGCCAGGCGCCGGCCGCGTGCTGGGCCTGCTCAGCGTCGCGCAGCTGCCGCGGCGCCTGATGTTCGACTTCCGCGACTTTTTCTCCAAGGGCTTCGCGTTCAACCAGATCGACGGCAGCATGCAGTTCGGCCAGGGCATGGCGCGCACCGACAAGGTGCTGATCGAAGGCCCGGCGGCCAACATCACCATCCGTGGCCAGGCCGACCTGCGCAACCAGCGGTTCGACCAGACCATCGACGTCAACCCGCGCGCGGGCAATCTGCTGACCGTGGTCGGTGCGGTGGCCGGCGGCCCGGTGGGGGCCGCGCTGGGCGCGGCCACCAATGCGGTATTGTCCAAGCCGCTGGGCGAGATTGGCGCCCGAACCTACAAGGTGACCGGTCCATGGAAGGAGCCGAAGGTGGAAGTGATCGAGCGCAGCCGCGACAAGTCCCCATCACCGCCCGAGCCGGCGTCTGCACCGGCCATTCCGCCGACCGTCACCGACCTGCCGCGCTCGCGCTGAGCGCGGTTCCCTGTTCACGGGGCTTGCCTGAGCGCCCCCGCACCCCCAGATCGAAACCATGACTGATATCGCCCTGACGCTTGCCCAAGACCGCCTGCTTCGCCCCGGCGGCCTGGATACCGCTGGCCTGGAGCGCACCTTCGGCCAGTTGCTCGGCCCCGGTGTCGACTTCGGCGACCTTTATTTCCAGCACGCCCGCCGCGAGAGCTGGAGCGTGGAAGACGGCATCGTCAAGGACGGTGCCCATTCCATCGAGCAGGGTGTGGGCGTACGTGCGATTTCCGGCGAGAAGACCGGATTTGCGTACTCCGATGACATCCATGCCGACGCGCTGCTGGCGGCGGCGCAGTCGGCGCGCGCGATCTCGCGTGAGGGCGGTGCGCAGTCCGGGCGATCGCTGCTGCGCGGCAATGCGCGCGCACTGTACCCGGCGCTGGACCCGATCGATGGTATCGGCAACGAAGCCAAGGTCGAGGTGCTCAAGCGCCTGGATGGTTACCTGCGTGCCGCCGACCCGCGCGTGAGGCAGGTGATGGTGAGCCTGTCCGGCGGCGTCGATACGGTGCTGATCGCCCGCAGCGACGGTGTGCTGGCGGCCGATGTGCGTCCGCTGGTACGCCTGAATGTGCAGGTGATCGTCGAGCACAACGGCCGTCGCGAGTCCGGCTATGCCGGTGGCGGTGGCCGTTATGGCTACGAAGACCTGTTTGCCAGCGCCCGGCCCGAAGCCCTCGCCCAGGAAGCGCTGCGCCAGGCGCTGGTGAACCTGGAAGCAGTGCCGGCGCCGGCCGGCATGATGCCGGTGGTGCTCGGCCCGGGTTGGCCGGGCGTGCTGCTGCACGAAGCGGTCGGGCACGGCCTGGAAGGCGACTTCAACCGCAAGGGCACCAGCGTCTACGCCGGCCGCATCGGCGAGCGTGTGGCGGCACCGGGGGTGACCATCGTCGACGACGGCACCCTCGACGGCCGCCGCGGTTCGTTGAACATCGACGATGAAGGCCACCCCAGCCAGTGCACCACGCTGATCGAGGACGGCATCCTGGTCGGCTACATGCAGGACAGCCTCAATGCGCGGCTGATGGGCATGGCCCCGACCGGCAACGGGCGCCGTGAATCGTTCGCGCACCTGACCATGCCACGCATGACCAACACCTACATGCGCGCCGGCGAGCACGATCCGCAGGAGATGATCCGTTCGGTGAAGAAGGGCCTGTACGCGGTCAACTTCGGCGGTGGCCAGGTCGACATCACCAGTGGCAAGTACGTGTTCTCGGCCACCGAGGCCTACCTGATCGAGGACGGCCGCATCACCACGCCGGTGAAGGGCGCGACCCTGATCGGCAACGGCCCGGAAACCATGCAGAAGGTGCGCATGGTCGGCAATGACCTGGCCCTGGACGAGGGCGTGGGCATCTGCGGCAAGGACGGGCAGAGCGTGCCCGTGGGGGTCGGCCAGCCCTCGCTGTTGATCGAGGGCATCACCGTCGGCGGTACCCAGGCCTGAGCGTGGCGATGGCCACAGCAACCGCCCGGGCCGACGCGGACTCAGTCCTCGTCGGCTTCGCCGGTCCCGATGTGGTCGGTGTCTTCGGCGCCGGCCTTCAGGCCCAGCGCGGCCGGCAGCATCAGGCCGCGCAGCACCTGGAAGATCTCGCGGTAAGCGCGCGGCGGCTTGTTCCTGGCCTTCTCGGCCTGCGCGTTGCGTACCAGCGTGCGCAGCTGCTGGCGGTCCGCCTGCGGATAGTCATCGAGCAGAGCGGCCAGCGCCTTGTCACCCTCGGCCAGCAGGCGGTCGCGCCAGTCTTCCACGCGGTGCATCATCGCCACTTCGCGGCGGCCGGTTTCGCTGTTGGCGTCCAGCGCATCGCGGATCGCATCCAGCGTGGCCTCTTCTTCGCGGCGCATGTGCTTGGCCAGGAACGCCAGTTGGCGCTTGTGGGCGATGTGGGCGGTGATGCGCTTGCACTCGGCGATGTGCGGCAGCAGGTCTTCCGGAATCGGCAGGCGCGCCAGCTGGGCCGGGGTCAGCGACACCAGCTTCTCACCCAGGGCCAGCACGTCGAGTGCATCGCGCCGGTTCTGGCTGCGGCTCTTGTCGTGGAATTCACCGGTTTCTTCGTCGCGTCCGCGCATCGTCCCTACCTGATTTCAAAAAAAGTCGCCCGGCGTGATGCCGGGCCCAACCCGTACAGGATAAAGCATTGAACGTGATCGCCCCTGAAGTGGCCGTCGGCGACGACAGCCTGGCCCGGCTGGAACGGCTGGCCGACCTCTCCCAGCAGCTGCTCGACCGCGCCCGCGCGCTGGGCGCCAGCCAGGCCGAGGTCAGCTGCAGCGAGGACCGGGGCCTGGAGGTCAATGTCCGCCTCGGCGAGGTCGAGACTGTGCAGTCCACCCGTGACCGTGGCATCGCCGTGACCGTCTATTTCGGGCAGCGCAAGGGCAGTGCCAGCACTGGCGACCTGAACGAGGCCAGCCTGGCCGCTACGGTCGAGCAGGCCTGCGCGATTGCCCGGCATACCGAGGATGACCCGGCCGCCGGCCTGGCCGAGGCCGCGCTGATGGCCACCGACTTCCCGGACCTGGATGGCTGGCACCCATGGGCGCTGCAGGCCGATGAGGCGGTGGACCTGGCCCTGGCCTGCGAGGCCGCTGGCCGCGAGGCCGATGCGCAGATCCGCAATTCCGATGGCGCTTCCGTATCGAGCATGCAGAGCCTGTCGGTGTACGCCAATTCGCATGGCTTCTTCGGTCGTGAGCGAGGCACCCACCATTCGGTCGGCTGCGCGCTGATCGCCGGGCAGGGCGACGGCATGCAGCGCGATGGCTGGTATACCAGCGCGCTGGCGCAGGGGGACCTGGAAGACGTGGGTCTGGTCGGCCGCCGCGCCGCCGAGCGCACCGTGGCCCGCCTGCAGCCGCGTTCGTTGGCCACTGGCAGCATGCCGGTGCTGTTCGCCCCGGAAGTGGCGCGCAGCCTGGTCGGCCACCTGCTGTCGGCAGTGTCCGGCGGCGCGTTGTACCGCCAGGCCAGTTTCCTGCTGGACAGCGTCGGCCAGCGCCTGTTCCCGGAGTGGATGCAGATTGACGAACTGCCGCACCTGCGCCGCGGCCTGCGCTCGGCCGCCTTCGACGGCGACGGCGTGGCCACCCGTGCTTCGGCGCTGGTCCGTGACGGCGTGCTGCAGCGCTATGTGCTGGGCAGCTATTCGGCGCGCAAGCTGGGCCTGCAGACCACCGCCAATGCTGGCGGTGTGCACAACCTGCAGCTGGCGGCCAATGCCGGCTCGCTCGAAGAGATCGCCCGACAGATGGGTGACGGCCTGCTGGTGACCGAGCTGATGGGGCAGGGTGTGAACGGGGTGACCGGCGACTATTCGCGCGGCGCCGGCGGCTTCCGTGTCGAGAACGGCGAGATCCAGTACCCGGTGGACGGCGTCACCATCGCCGGCAACCTGCGCGAGATGTTCAGCAGCATCGAGGCGGTCGGCAGCGACGTCGACCCGCGCTCGCACATCCGGACCGGCTCGATCCTGCTGGGGCGGATGACCATTGCCGGTAATGATTGATGGCGTCGATGGCGTAAGCTATGCCCGCCTGACGCAACCAGCTTGGTGCTGGTGGGTCAAGACCACCCAATGAAAAGGAGTTTTGTCGTGAGTGAATTCGATAACGTCCCGCCGCCGCCGGCAACCACCAATGCCCCGGCCGACCAGCGCACCATGGCGCTGGCCGCGCACCTGCTGGGCATCTTCACCTGGTTCATCGGCCCGCTGATCATCTGGCTGATCAACAAGGATGACGCCAGCAAGTCCTTCGTGACAGACCAGGCCAAGGAAGCGCTGAACTTCCAGATCACCATCACCATCGCGATGCTGATCTGCATCGTGCTGACCATCGTGATCATCGGCGGCATCCTGGCGCCGATCGTCGGCATCCTGAACCTGGTGTTCTGCATCATCGCCGCCGTGAAGGCCAACAACGGCGAAGCCTACCGCTACCCGTTCGCGCTGCGCCTGGTCAAGTAATTCCGGCCGCACGCGCAAACAGGAACGCCCGGCATTGCCGGGCGTTCCTGTTTGGCGGCAGCATCACGCCAACGATCAGTGATCGCGTTCCACCGCCAGCGTGGCCAGCGCGCGCAGCGCGTCGGCCTCTTCGCCATGGCCGGCCAACGTAGCCTGCATGCGTGCGGCCAGTTCGCGCAGCTGCGCCTTCGCACCGTCCATGCCGAGCAGCGCGGGGAAGGTGCTCTTGTCCTGAGCCTGGTCCTTGCCGGCGGTCTTGCCCAGCTGTTCGGAACTGGCTTCGACATCGAGGATGTCATCGCGGACCTGGAAGGCCAGGCCGAGCGCGTCGGCGAAGCCGTCCAGCTGGGCCAGCTGTGGTTCGTGGGCCTGGCCGCACAGCGCTCCCATGCGCACCGCTGCACGGATCAGCGCGCCGGTTTTCAGCGCGTGCATGCGGGTCAGTGCCGCCAGCGTCTGCTGCTGGCCGGTGGCATCGATGTCCAGCGCCTGGCCGCCGCACATGCCGGAGGCACCGGAGGCGTGGGCCAGGGTCTGCAGGCAGGCCACGCGCAGCGTGGCGGGCAGTGGCGCATCAGCCAGCAGGCCGAAGGCTCGGGTCTGCAGGGCGTCGCCGGCCAGGATCGCGGTGGCTTCGTCGAAGGCGATGTGGGTGGTCGGCTTGCCGCGGCGCAGCGCGTCATCGTCCATGGCCGGCAGGTCGTCGTGCACCAGCGAATAGGCGTGGATGAGCTCGACGGCCATCGCCGCTGCGTCAAGGCTTTCAGGCTGCGCGCCGAACAGGTGCCCGCTGGCATACACCAGCAGCGGGCGCATGCGCTTGCCACCGCCCAGCACCGAATAGCGCATGGCCTGGTGCAGGCGCTGCGGTGCTTCGGCAGGCGAGGGCAGGGCAGCGTCGAGCTGGCTTTCGATACGGTCGCGCCAGCGTGCGAACAGAACCTCAGCCGTCATGGCTGGGCGGATCGAAAGGTTCGGATGCTTCCGGCTGCGCCGGATCGCTGAGCAGGCGCACGCGCAGTTCGGCCTGTTCCAGCGCCTGCTGGCACTGGCGGTACAGACCGACGCCACGTTCGTAAGCACTGAGCGACGCTTCCAGGCTCAGCTCGCCGGTTTCCATCTGCTCCACCAGCTGCTCCAGCGATTCGAGCGACTGCTCGAACTGGGCGACCGGGGAGGCGTTTTCGGGGGACTTCTTGGCCATGCGGCAAGTGTGGACGGGCTGCGCGCGGGGGTCAATTCACCAGCCGCCGGGACGCCACTGCAGCTGCGCGTCGTGGGCCTGCAACCAGGCCTGCAGGGGAGCTGCGATGACCACGTCGGCGGCGGCAAGCAGCTGGGCGCCATCGAAGATCAGCGGCAGCTGGGCGCGCCGCCAGGGGGCAAGGTGCTCGCGTTGCAGGCAGTCCTTCAGCGCATGCGAATGCGGGCGGCCGGGCAACATGATGCGCTCACCACCCACGCGTGCACGGACCTGAAGCGGGCGTTCGAAGCCCACGGCGCCCTGCAGGCGCAGTTGGCCACCATCGGGCAGCGGCAAGGGGGCATGCCCGTCCCATTCGGCCTGCCATCCGCGGGGCAGCGATGGCAGCTGCGCGGGCAGCAGATAGGCGTGCTCGCGCCATTGCTGGATGGCATGCTCGTGCCAGCGCAGCCGCGCCTGGCGATCGTTGCTGGCCGGCAGCAGTTCGTGCAGACCCTGCTGCAGTACCGTGGCCGGCAGTGGGGCGGCACCGTGGCCGATCACCCAGGCGCGCAGCACGCGCGCGGCACGCCCCGGTGACACCTGGCGCAGCAGCTGCAGCGAAAGCACGCGTGGTGCCACTTCCAGGTGCGCGATCAGCTCGGCGTCTTCCTCGTCCAGCAGAGCACGGGTCTGCCCGCAGTGCATTGCGCTGCCCGCCAATGCTGCAGCCGCATGCGGCCAGCGCTGGCGCAGCAACGGCAGCACCTGCAGGCGCAGGAAGTTGCGATCGGCGTGGTCGTGGCCATTGCTGGGGTCTTCGATCCAGCGCAGCGCGTGCTGGTTCGCGTAGTCGAGCAGTGCACTGCGTGGCACCGCCAGCAGCGGTCGCCATAGAGGCGCTTCGCCAAGGTGGCTGTGCGCGGACATCGCGGCAAGGCCATCGACGCCGGATCCGCGCAGGGCCCGCAGCAGGAAGGTCTCGGCCTGATCGTCCTGGTGCTGCGCCAGTGCCAGTGTTTCGCCGTCGCGCAGTTCGGCGGCGAACGCTGCACGTCGTGCCTGCCGCGCCGCGCCTTCAAGGCCGAGGCCCGCGCGCTTGTCGACCTGCACGTGATGCACGGCCAGTTCAATGCCCAGTGCCGCGCATTGCTGCTGGCAATGCAGCACCCAGGCGTCCGCATCGGCCTGCAGGCCATGGTGTACGTGCACCGCACGCAGCGCCGTGCCGGCGGCTTGGGCGCAGCGCCACAGCCAGTGCAGCAGCACGGTCGAGTCGACACCGCCGCTGTAGCCCACCAGCAGCGGCGCATCCAGCGGAACGAGGGCAGGGAAGGCAGTCACGGCGGCAAGTATAGGGTTGCTCGGCAGGGCTGCGCCCTGCACCCGCTACGATCCAGAGCAACAGCAACAGCAAAAGCTGGTTTCCTGAGGGTTGGCGGGGGGGGGCCGGTTGCGGGGGACGCCGTTAACCCGTCCATGGGGGCTTGGCCGCGGCATCCATGCCGCGGACACTCCCGCAACCGGACCCACCCCGCCTTCGACAGTCTCCTGCGGTCTGTTGGACATGCCGATGGGGTCAGATCCGTTTTCCGCAGGAAAACGGATCTGACCCCGATTTATTTCGATATCTGACAGATCTGATCCACGCATGGCGTGGATGGTCCAACCGTCACCGGAAATCTGTCGGGGGGGGGGGCGGTGTGGGTGGGCAGGACCGTTGGCGCCATGGATGGCGCCATCGAGCCCCCATGGATGGGTTTACGGCGTGTCCTGACCACCCACACCGCGCCCCCCAACTCACAGAAAACCAGAGCCGCTTTTGATTTTGATTTGGCTTCGGCTTCGGCAGGTGCAGGGCGCAGCCCTGCGGAAAAAACTACTTCACCCGGCGGCCCGAGCGGTCGATGCGGAACCGCTCTCCGCCTTCCATCGGTGTGTGGCCATCGGCATCCGGCATGCCACGCCGGCAGCCGTTGCAGACCTCGGCCACGCCATCCTGGAACGGCCAGGCGAAATCAAAGGTGCCCGGCACCACCTGGCGGAACTTCAGGTCGAAGTAGCTCACGCGATTGCCGACGCGGCCGCGCAGCAGGCCTTCCTGCGGCGTTTCCGGGCCGTTGTCCCAGGTCAGCACCGGCAGGCTGCGGCCCGTGCGGTCGACGTAGTGGAAGCCCTGGTCGGCATACACCACGGCCAGGCCGTGGTCGTCGTAGTTCAGGTCCTTCAGCGTATCGGCGCTGATCTTCAGCCGGTGATCGACCACCTCGCAGTTGGGGAGCGGCCACAATCCGTGTTCGTCGGTCAGCAGCTTGCATGCCGGTGCCTGTGCCTGTGCATTGGCACTGACCAGCACGCCAAGCATTGCCAGCGACCGCGCAAGGCGGCCGCTGGCAGGGGCAGGGCGGGCCCGCCGCGCGATCACTTGGCCTCGGCCTTGCGTTCGAAGGCCGTCGGTGCCGGCAACTGCACCGGCACGCCCTTGTCATCGCAGGTGCCGGCCTGGCACAGGCGCTCGCGCAGGGCCGGGGTGGCCTGCACGATCATGTGGTAGATCGCGTTCTGTTCCAGCGTGCCGCGGATCGCCTTGCTGCCCGGGCCACGTGCCCAGATGCCGACGTCCTCACCACCATGCGATTCGGACTTCATCGGCACCAGCGCTTCCTGCATGTAGTCCGGATGCTCGGTGTCGACCTCGCGCAGGTTCGGGCGACCGTTGGCCGGTTCGAAGCTGCTTGGGTTGTGCGGGTAACGCTTCGGCCCGGCCGGCTGCTGGTTGCTGCTGCCGGTGTGGCCTGGGCCGTTGGCGTAGCTCAGCGTGGTGTACGGCTGGCCGGTGCCGTCCAGGGCGTAGTCCAGCTTGCCGGCGCCGTCTTCGCCGCCCTTGTCCTTCACCTTGCCCAGGATCGGGTTGCCGCGTGCCGGGTAGCCGACGAAGTTCAGCGTGTGCGAGTGGTCGGCGGTGACGATGATCAGGGTGTCGTCGGCCGAGGTCAGCTCGTTGGCCACGCGCACCGCATCGGACAGCGCCACGGTCTCGGTCAGTGCACGGTAGGCATTGCCGCTGTGGTTGGCGTGGTCGATGCGCGCGCCTTCGATCATCAGCACGTAGCCTTCCGGGTGCCTGGAAAGGTTCTTGATCGCTGCAGCCGTCAGTTCGGCCAGGCTCGGCTCACCGCCCGGATCCTGCGGGCGCTCGTACTCGTAGCGCATGTGGTCCGGTTCGAACAGGCCAAGGATGGCCGGCGCATTGGCGGCCGCGGCCAGCTGCTTGCTGTTCCAGACATAGGCACCCTGCGGATGCGCCTGCTGCCATTCCTGGACCAGGCTGCGGCCGTCCAGGCGCTGGCCGACCTTGTCGTCGTATTCCGGGTCGCGCTCTTCCACGGTGGTGAACTCACCACGGCCGCCACCAAGGGCGACAAGCGGGCCGCGCCCATAGCGCGAGGTCGACAGCAGCTGCTGGGCGATGTCCTTGCAGCCGGCCGCCTTGGCCGCTTCAGTCAGGTCGGTGTCGTTTTCCCAGTTGCGCTCGGGCGAGTGCGCGTAGGTGGCAGCCGGGGTGGCATGGGTCAGGCGTGCGGTGGAGACCACGCCGGTGGCCAGGCCGGCGCTGTCGGCCAGCTGCAGCCAGGTCAGCAGGCCCTTGGACAGGCTGTCGGCACAGTCGGTGCGGCTTCCGGCACTGACGCCGATCGCGCCCATGTGGGTCTTCACGCCGGTGGTGATGGCGGTCATGGTGCCGGCCGAATCAGGCGTCTGCGAATCGGTGTTGTAGGTCTTGCTGAACGCCGTGGCCGGGAAGCGTTCCCAGGACAGCAGGTTCTCCTCGCCGGAGCCGCCCTTGCGCTGGCCCTCGTAGATGCGCGAGGCGGCCACAGTGGTCAGGCTCATGCCGTCGCCGAGGAACAGGATGACGTTCTTGGCCTTGCCGGACATCGCACCATTGGCCGCAGCCTGGGCGGCCCCGCTGCGGTACCACCACTGCGGGGTCTCGCCGGCCGGATGGGCGACGGGATCGACGGCGACCTTCAGGCCGGCCGGGGCGGACGCGGGGGCGGAGCTGGCGCAGGCGCCCAGCAGAAGGGTGGTGGCGCAGGCGGCCAACAGGGAGACGGAACGACGCATGGACGCTGGGATCTCACAAACTGTAACGGGACATTCATTATGCCCGCCCCAGCAAGGCACGCCGATGACACACTGATTTGCCGGCCGGGCGGTCGTTCTGCGGGCTGCCTTGGGCTATCGTGCCAGCATCCCTTCCTTCCCCTCTGGATTGCCTATGAAGCTGGTCTCTGCCTGGCTGCGGATTCCGTTCTGGCAGCGCGTGGTCGGTGGCTTCGTGCTCGGCGCGCTGGCCGGCTGGGCGCTCGGCCCGGCCGCGGAAACGTGGTTTGGCCCGCTCGGTGAGCTGTACGTCACCCTGATCAAGATGATCGCCGTGCCGCTGGTGTTCTTCGCGGTCATCAACGCGATCTCGTCGCTGCACGGGCAGAAGTCCGTGGCCGCGCTCAGTGGGCGCACCTTCCTGTGGTTCGTGATTACCGCTGCGCTGGCAGTGTGTGTCGGCCTGGCCGTGGGTACGGTGCTGCAGCCCGGCGCGGGTGGCCTGCAGTTGTCGATGGCCAGCAACTACGTGCCGCGCGAAGTGCCCAGCGTGGTGCAGGTGCTGCTGGACGTGGTGCCTGCCAATGTCTTCTATGCGCTGTCCGGCATCGGCACCAAGGTCAACGCGGCCGGTGAGACCGTGCTGGCTGCGGGTCGCGGCTCGATCCTGCCGGTGATCTTCTTCGCCGGCCTGGTGGGCTTTGCCATCGTCAAGCTGGGCGAGAAGGTGACCGAGGCGCGCAAGCTGGTTGGCCAGATGAGCGACATCATGATCCAGGTGACCCGCTTCGTGCTGGAAGTCACCCCGATCGGCACCTTCGGCCTGATCGCAGGCCTGGTCGGCAGCTATGGGTTCGAGAAGCTGCTGCCGCTGGGCCATTTCGTGCTGGCGTTGTACGTGGCCTGTGCGCTGCACATCGTGGTTGTCTACAGCGCGCTGCTGCTGGCGCACGGCCTGAACCCGCTGAAGTTCTTCCGTGGCGCCGCACCGGGCATGCAGGTTGCGTTCGTCAGCTCGTCCAGCTTCGCTGCGATGCCGGTGGCGCTGCGTTCGATCACCCACAACCTGGGCGTGAACAAGGACTACGGTTCGTTCGCGGTGCCGCTGGGCGCCAGCATCAAGATGGACGGCTGCGGCGCGATCTATCCGGCGCTGTGCGCGGTGTTCATTTCGCAGTACAGCGGCGTGCCGCTGACCCCGGAGCAGTACGTGGTGGTGCTGATCGCCTCGGTGCTGGGCAGCTTCGGCACCGCCGGCGTGCCGGGTACTGCGGTGATCATGGCCACGGTGGTGCTGAGCGCAGCCAATCTGCCGCTGGAGACCATCGGCTACCTGTATGCCATCGACCGCATCCTGGACATGATGCGCACGATGACGAATGTGACCGGCCAGATGCTGGTACCGGTGCTCGTGGCCAAGGAGACCGGGTTGCTCGACCAGGCGGTGTATGACAATCCGTCCAGCAATGTGGGCGTGGATGATCCTGACCCGACACCACCGCAGCGCTGAGGTGTGTGGTGAATTGAAAGGCCCGCCCTGACCGGCGGGCCTTTTGTTTGGGAGATGCCCGACGCGGTGCCGGCCAAGGGGGCCCCGGGGTGGATCCACACTGAGCGAGGATGAAAGGCAGTGCCGACCAACGGTCGGCACCCACCGGCAAGCCCCGCCCCGATCGGCGGAACCCTGGAGCAGAGCCACGGTAGATCCACGCCATGCGTGGATGAAGGTGGTGCCGACCACGCTCGGCAGCTACCCATCAATTGCATGGGCTCAATAAAAAAAGCCGCTGCAGGGCAGCGGCTTCTCGCATCAGGCGGCGCCGTAGCGCCAGCGGGTCAGAGGTCGACCCGGCGGGCCTGCATGAACTTGTTGCCCCAGTAGCCACTGAGCAGGGTGTCCACGCGGACGTCCTTGCCGGAGCTCGGTGCGTGCAGGAAGCGGCCGTCGCCGACATAGATGCCGACGTGGTCGACGCGGCCCTTGCGGCCGAAGAAGACCAGGTCACCTGCGGCCAGCGCGGTGCGGTCGTTGATCAGTTCGGCGTTGTCATCGTGGGCCATCTCGCGCGAGACGCGCGGCAGCTCGATGCCCAGGGCCGAACGGAACACATAACCGACCAGGCCGCTGCAGTCGAAACCGCTGTCCGGGTTGCTGCCACCCCAACGGTACGGGGTGCCCAGCAGGGTCATCGCGCGGCGCAGCAGCGACTGCACCTTGCCGTTGTCGGCGGCGGTACCGACAACGCTGCCATTGGCGGCGCTGCTGGTGTCGTAATTGGCGAGCAGGCGGCTGAGGTCGCCGGCCACCACGGCCGAGCGGTCCATCAGCGGAATGGTGTCGTTGGCGGCCAGGTGCGGCAGCAGGGCGGCCAGCGTGGCGCTGGCGGCGGCATCGACGCGGCTGCGCTGCGGAGCGGCAGCCTCGGCCTTGGCGGCCGGTCGGGCGGCGCTCTCGGCCACCGGGGCCGGGGGCACATCGGAACGGTTCGGAGCGGTCTGCGACCAGGCCGGAAGGCTGGTCAGGCACAGTGCCAAGCCAAGCAACAACGGGCGGGCACTGCGTGAAGATACGGAAGTCTGGCCTTCGCTTTTCAGGTCGTCAGTCGTCACGCGTCGGTCACAGGAAAAAAACGATGGGGCATCATGCCCTGTAAAAGCGCCGATAAGTTAAAAATTCCGTTAGTAAAACGTTATTGCGGCAGTGATTTTCGTCACAGTTTTGAACATATGGCCTGTTCATTTTAGCGAAGGACGCGTTTCGCCCCCGTGTAGTGGTCTTTCCAGTAGGGGCCGCTGAGCGAGTCGAGGCGTACCGTTCCGCCGGTACTCGGCGCGTGCACGAAACGCCCCTCACCTACATAGATGCCGACATGGGTGACGCTGCCTCGGCTGCCGAAGAACACCAGATCGCCGGTGGCCAGGCGCTGCGGATCGATCTTCGGGCCCTGTACCGCGGCCAGGTCGCGCGAGGTGCGCGGCAGTCGCAGGTCCAGCATTTCCCGATAGACATAGGCGACCAGGCCGCTGCAGTCGAAGCCCGAATCCGGGGTATTGCCGCCATAGCGGTAGGGCGTGCCGACCAGGCTGATGGCCCGCATCAGCACCGAGTTGGCGGCCTCGGGGTTGTCCGGCACGGTCTTCGGCCAGTTCGCCGTCGGTGGCGGCGGCGCCGGGCGGGTGGCCTTGCCGCCTCCACAGGCGGTCATCAACACGGGCAGGGCCAGCAACAGGGCCGGGGCGAGAAACCGGCGCGGGCCGGACGAAACTGGCGTGATGTGCATGATCTCCGGATAATGCGCCACCTTGGATTGGCCGTCATGATGGCGGCGTCCCCGCCGGGCGACAACCCGCCCCAACCCGCCTGCCTCCGGCAGATCCAGACAGAGTTGCGCATGAAGATCGAAAAAGACCGCGTTGTCCGCTTCCACTACACCGTTTCCGAAGTCGGCCAGGAGCCGATCGAGTCGTCCAAGGACCGCGGCGAGCCGCTGGCGATCCTGATCGGCCACGGCAACATCATCCCGGGCCTGGAAAACGCCATGATGGACAAGGAAGCCGGCGCGACCTTCAACGTCGACGTCAAGGCGGCCGATGCCTACGGCGAGCGTCGTGAAGGCCTGTCCCAGCGCGTGCCGAAGAAGCACTTCGGCAACACCAAGCTGGCCCCGGGCCAGCAGGTCGTGCTGCAGACCAACTTCGGCCCGCGTGCGGTGACCGTGCAGAAGGTCGGCATGAGCGTCGTCGACGTCGACCTGAACCACCCGATGGCCGGCAAGGACCTGCACTTCGACGTCGAGATCGTCGACGTGCGCGAAGCCGGCAAGGAAGAGATCGACCACGGCCACGTCCACGGCGACGGTGGTCACCAGCACTGATCGCAGCGCGATCGTGATGGATGCAGCGGCCCGCTTCGGCGGGCCGTTGCGTTTCTGGAACACGGCGCGGCCATCCATGGCGTACGGGCCGGCGGCATAATGGCGGACCTGCCTGACGGACGCCCCGTGAACGCCGCTTCTCCTTCCCTGCAGCCGGTCGCTTCCGGCGAACGCATCGCCGTGCTGGACGTGCTGCGCGGTGCCGCGCTGCTGGGCATCCTGCTGATGAACATCGAGGCCTTCAGCGGACCGCTGGACCTGGCCTTCACCGGCATCGACGTGCATTGGCAGGGCATCGACTACTGGGCCGATGCCTTTGTGTACGTGTTCGTGCAGGGCAAGTTCTTCACCCTGTTCTCGCTGCTGTTCGGCGCCGGCTTCGCGGTGATGGCGCAGCGCGCTGAGGCCGCCGGGCGCGACTTCACCCCGTTCTATCTGCGCCGCAGCGCTGGCTTGCTGCTGATCGGCCTGTGCCACGCGCTGCTGGTCTGGTCCGGCGACATCCTGGTGATGTACGCGTTGGTCTCGTTGCCGTTGCTGGCCTGCCGCGAGGCGCCGCGCAGCTGGCTGCCGTGGATGGGCGTGACCGTCTATCTGGGCGGCGTTGCGCTGATGCTGCTGGTGGGCGCGATGGTGTCGATGGCTTCGACCGAAGAGGTGCGGGGCATGCTTGCCGAGGCGCAGCAGAGCATCGACCTGCAGCGGCAGGTGTACGGGCAGGGCAGCTGGGCGCAGGCCACTGTGCAGCGCCTGAGCGAGTTCGGCACCTCGATGGGCGCGCTGCTGATCACCGGCCCGGAAGTGCTGGGCATGTTCCTGATCGGCAGCTGGTTCGCCGGCAGCGGCGCGTTGGCGACGCCGGAGCGCTTTCCGCGGCTGTACGCGGTGCTGCGTTGGGGGGCACTGCCGCTGGGCCTTGTGGTCACGCTGCTGGGTGTTGCCTGGAAGCCCTATCTGGCGCCGGGTGCCTACGGCCTGCCGGCGACGGCGGCGATGGCGCTGGTGACGATCGGTGGCCTGCCGATGTGCCTGGGTTACCTCGCGTGGATCGTGCATTGGCGTGCGCGGTTGGCCTGGCTGGCACCGGTCGGGCGCATGGCGCTGACCCACTATCTTGGCCAGTCGCTGCTGTGTACCTGGACCTTCTACCAGTATGGCCTGGGCAGGTTCGAGACGATGCCGCGCAGCGTGCAGCTGTTGTTCGCGCTGCTGCTGTTTGCCGCGCAGGTGGTCTTCTCGCACCTGTGGCTGCGCCATTTCCGCTTCGGCCCGATCGAGTGGATATGGCGTGCGATGACCTATCGGCAGTGGCCATCGATGCGGCGCGGGACGGAGCAGGGGTGAGCGATGGGCACGCATGCGCTGTGCCGATCGGCCGCGCGCCCGCGCATCCTCACGTCTGGCTTGCAGCGGGGCATGGCATGCTCGGCATCAGCATGAGCGCCGGCACCGGCCAGCTGATCGCCGATCTCGTCTGCGGCCGCACGCCAGCGATCGATCCTGCCCCTTACCGACCCGAGCGATTCCGATGAGCACTGCACCTTATGATTACGACCTGATCGTCCTTGGCGGCGGCTCCGCCGGCCTGGCCGGCGCCATCCGCGCAGCACAGCATGGCAAGCGCGTGGCGATGCTGGAACCGGGCGAACTGGGCGGAACCTGTGTCAATGTTGGCTGCGTGCCGAAGAAGGCGATGTGGCTGGCGGCCGACCTGCACGAGCGCATCGGCCTGGCCAATGCGATGGGCTTCGATGTCGAGGCACGCCCGGCGCTGTCGTGGAAGGAGCTGGTGATCCATCGCCAGGCCTACATCACCAACATCCACACCAGCTACCGCAAGCGCCTGGATGAAACCGGCGTGGTGCGCATCCCTGCGCGCGGCCGTCTGCTCGATGCGCATACCGTGGCCTGCAGTGACGGCGTGCATTACAGCGCCGAGCACATCCTGATCGCCACCGGCGCGCATCCGCTGCGCCCGGATATTCCCGGCGCTGAACTGGGCCTGGTTTCCGATGACTTCTTCGATCTGCGTGCGGCACCGGCCGAGGTGGCGATCATCGGTGGCGGTTACATCGCGGTGGAGCTGGCCGGCCTGCTGCAGGCACTGGGCAGCAAGGTCAGCCTGCTGGTGCGCGGCCAGCGGCTGCTGGAACGCTTCGATTACGAGCTGACCGATCAGCTGGCCGAGAACCTGAAGCAGCAGGGCGTGCGCATCCATTTCGGCTATCGCCTGCGCGAACTGCAGCGCGATGGCGAACGCGTACGTGCGTTCGGTCATGATGGCCCGCTCGACAGCGTGTTCGATGCAGTGTTCTTCGCCACCGGCCGGCGCGGCAACAGCCGTGATCTGGGCCTGGAAGCGCTGGGCATCGGCATCGGCGAGCACCAGCAGGTGGAGGTGGACGAATGGCAGACCACCTCTGTGCCGAGCGTGCACGCGGTGGGCGACATCGCTGGCAAGGTCGGCCTGACGCCGGTGGCGGTGGCCGCTTCACGGCGGCTGATGGACCGCCTGTTCGGTGGACGTCCGCAATCGAAGATGGATTACGAGAACGTGGCCAGCGTGGTGTTCTCGCACCCGCCGCTGGGTGCAGTGGGCATGAGCGAAGAAGAAGCGCGCGCGCGTTTTGACCAGGTGAGCGTTTACCACAGCCGTTTCCGCCCGATGCTGCAGGCGCTGGCCAACGGCACCCAGCGCAGCCTGTTCAAGATGGTGTGCGCGGGCCCGGAGGAGCGCGTGGTGGGTATCCACCTGCTGGGCGAAGCGGCCGACGAGATCCTGCAGGGCTTCGCGGTGGCGGTGAAGATGGGCGCGACCAAGGCCCAGTTCGACGACACCGTGGCGATCCACCCGACCTCGGCCGAGGAAGTGGTGCTGATGCGCTGACCTGGGCGGTTGTAGCGCCGAGCCTATGCTCGGCTGCTTTTCGCCCCGCCTTGGCGGAGTCGGGCGCGGGCTCGACGCTACAGGACAGCAGGCGCCCCCATGCGACAATGGGCGCCCCCACGTCTTACCGGGCCGCTCTGCGCGGCCCGCCGTCGTCCTGATGTCCAGCCCCGCCTCCCGTATCGCCACCGCTTCCCCGCGCATTGCGCTGGGGGGTATCGGCCTGGCCGCGATCGGCGCCATTGCTGCTTCCGGCAAGGCCATCATCGTCAAGCTCGGCCTCCGTCATGGCGTCGATGCCACCTCGCTGCTCGCCCTGCGCATGCTGATGGCGCTGCCGCTGTTCGTGCTGATGGCACTGTGGGCTGCGCGCCGGGCAGAGCCGCTGTCCTGGGCCGACCGCGCCCGCGTGCTGTGGCTGGGCTTCACCGGCTACTACCTGTCCAGCCTGCTCGATTTCCAGGGCCTGCAGTACATCAGCGTGACCCTGGAGCGGCTGATTCTTTACTTGAACCCGACCCTGGTGCTGCTGATCAACGTGCTGCTGGCACGGCAGCGGCCGGGCCGCTGGCAGATCGGCGCGCTGGTGCTGAGCTATCTGGGCGTGCTGCTGGCCTTTGGCCACGATCTGCAGCGCGAAGGTGGGCAGATCATCGTCGGCAGCCTGCTGGTGCTGGGCAGTGCGCTCAGCTACGCGCTGTACCTGTTCGGCAGCGGGCAGGTGGTGGCACGCATCGGCGCGGTGCGGTTGACCGCCTACGCCAGCTGCGTGGCCAGCGTGCTGGTGCTGCTGCACTTCGCGGTGACCCATCCGCTGCCACTGCTGTGGCAGGCACCGGCACCGGTACAGTGGTTGTCGCTGGTCAACGCCACCGTGTGCACGGTGCTGCCGGTGCTGGCGATCATGCTGGCGGTGCAGCGCGTGGGTTCGTCGCTGGCCGCGCAGGTCGGTATGCTGGGCCCTGTTTCCACCATCGTGATGAGCCTATGGCTGCTCGACGAACCGATGGGGCCGGCACAGATCGCCGGCACCGTGCTGGTGCTGATCGGCGTTCTGCTGGTGACCCGCCTGCGGCGCTGACGCCGGAGCAGGCGCGTGCGCGCATCCTGGCGGTGATCCGCGCGATCCCGGCGGGGCAGGTGATGGGCTACGGCCAGGTGGCGATGCGCGCGGGCCTGCCCGGGCGTGCGCGCCTGACCGCGCGCATCCTGGGCCAGAACGACGACCCGGACCTGCCCTGGCACCGCGTGCTGCGCTCGGATGGGCGCATCGCCATGGAAGAAGGGTCGGCGGGCTGGCGCGAGCAGTCGCAGCGGCTGCGTGCCGAGGGCGTGGTGGTTGAGAACGGCCGGGTGCGGATGCCCACGACCGATCCGGCGGTTGTGCTGGATGCTGCCGTTTGGGGCCCGCGCTGAGCATCGCTGGCGACTGAACAGGCCGGACCTGCCGGTCGCCAACAAGGCGCGGTGCTGCGGCTATGATGGAGGCCGTTCCATGCCGGTGCTCCCATGTTCCCGCGTCTGCCAACCGTCACCAAGGCCCTGCTGATCGCCAACGCGATCCTGTTCCTGCTGCAGCAGCCGTTCCTGCTTGGCATGCAGACCTTCGAGCCGTTCATGCTGCAACCGCTGCAGCAAGGCTTCGATGCGTTCTCGCCGGGCGGCAACTTCCAGCCTTGGCAGCTGCTGACTTACGGTTTCCTGCATGGCAGCTTCATGCATCTGTTCTTCAACATGCTGGCGGTCTTCATGTTCGGCGCGCCGCTGGAGCAGACCTGGGGCGAAAAGCGCTTCCTGCTGTATTACCTGGTCTGCGTGGCCGGTGCCGGTGTCTGCCAGCTGCTGGTGGGTACGCTGCTGGAGAACCCGGCCACGGTGCTGGGGGCCTCTGGCGGCGTGTTCGGCCTGCTGCTGGCCTACGGCATGCTGTTCCCGAACCAGCGGGTGATGCTGCTGTTCCCACCGATCCCGATGAAGGCGCGCACCTTCGTGATCCTGTTCGGCGTGGGCGAACTGGTGCTGGGCATGACCGGCTGGCAGCCGGGAGTGGCCCACTTCGCGCACCTCGGCGGCATGCTGTTCGGCTGGTTGCTGATCCGCTACTGGCGAGGGCAGCCGCCGTTCAACAAGCGCCGACCGCCCGGCCCACCGAAGCGCCCGAACCATCTGCGCAGCGTCAAATGATCCGAAGGATCATTTGACGCTGTAGGTGCCGACCGTTGGTCGGCACGCCTTCTCCCACGCGGGGTAGGTGCCAACCTTGGGTGGCACGCCTTCAGAGATCCTGCAACACCACCTGCGCCGCATTGTGACTTGGCGCGCCGGTCACGCCGCCCCCGGGATGTGTTCCCGACCCGCACAGATACAGGCCGGGCAGGGCACCACGATAGCCAGCCTGGCCAACCATCGGCCGTGCCGAGAACAACTGGTTGGCACTGAGCGCTCCGTGGAAGATGTCGCCGCCGATCAAGCCGAAGGTGCGCTCCAGATCCAGCGGTGACAGCACCTGGCGGCCCAGTACGCTGCCAGCGAAACCCGGCGCATACCGTTCAACGGTGGCGATCATCAGATCGGCCACCGTTTCACGATGATCATCCCAGTGACGCCCACCGGGCAGCACGGGCGCCACGTGCTGGCAGAACAGGCTGGCCACATGCTGCCCGGGCGGCGCCAGCGAATCGTCCAGCGTGCTGGGAATGAGCATTTCCACGATCGGTTCGCGTGACCAGCCATTGCGACGCGCATCCAGCCAGGCACGGTCCATGTAATCCAGGCTGGGGGCCATGATGATCCCGGCGCTGAGGTGATCGCCGGGACCGGGCAGAGCGCGGAAGTCCGGCAGCTGCGACAGCGCGACATTCATCCGGAACGTGCCCGAACCGCAGCGCCAGTTCGCCATGCGTTCGCGCGTTGCGTCCGGTACCTGCTCCGGTGCCAGCATCTGCTCGTACAGCAGCTTTGGATTGACGTTGGCGATCATCGCGCGTGCGCGCAGGATTTCGCCGTTGGCCAGCGCCACGCCCACGACACGACCCTGCTCGATCAGCAGGCGTTGCACACCGGCATCCACGCGCAGCTCAGCCCCGGCCTCCCGCGCGGCAGTGGCGATGGCCTGGCTGATCGCGCCCATGCCACCGATCGCATGGCCCCACGCACCTTTCATGCCATTGCACTGGCCGAACACATGGTGCAGCAGTACGTAGGCACTGCCCGGTGTATACGGGCTTGCGTAGTTGCCGACGATGCCATCGAAGCCGAACAGCGCCTTGATCGGCTCGCTTTCGAACCAGCGGTCCAGGTACTCGGCGGCCGACAGCGTGAACAGGTCCAGCAGTTCCTGGCGATGCGGCGCATCCAGCGTTGCCAGTTCGCGGCCGAGCTTCCCCATCTGCCATAGTGCGGGCAGCGCACGCCAACCACCCGCCACGCCCAAGTCCGGGGGCGCGCGCAGGGCCCAGGCACGCAGCACATCAGCGAAGATCTCCAGGCGCGCTTCGTATTCGGGTAGCCGCTGTGCATCCCGCTCGGAAAACTTCGCGACCTCGGCCTGGGTGCGGCCCGGTGCGGACAGCAGGTAGCGGCCGTCCGGCAATGGCAGGAAGTTGTTGGCCGGGCGATTGATGATGCGCAGCCCATGCGCATGCAGCTGCAGGTCGTCGATCACCTTCGGCTGCAGCAATGACACCGTGTAGGACGCCACCGAGTTGCGGAACCCGGGGTGGAATTCCTCGGTGACCGCCGCGCCGCCGAGAACGCCACGACGTTCCAGTACCAGCACCTTCTTGCCAGCGCGTGCGAGATAGGCCGCGCAGACCAGGCCGTTGTGGCCGCCACCGATGATGATCGCATCCCAGGACATCAGCACCTCGGAAAAAGGGGACGGAGGGAATTAAGTCGCAATCCGCATCTGCGCACAGGGGGGAAGAAACGACTTAATCCCCTCCGTCCCCTTTTTTGATTGCCGCTTCGATGGTGGCGATGTCGATCTTCTTCATCGGCATCATCGCATTGAAGGCGCGCTTGGCCAGTGCCTTGTCCTGGCTGGTCACCGCTTCGATCAACATGCGTGGGCTGATCTGCCAGGAAATGCCCCATCGGTCCTTGCACCAACCGCACTGGCTCTCCTGTCCGCCGTTGCTGACGATGGCGTCCCACAAGCGGTCAGTCTCGGCCTGGTCCTCGGTCTGGATCTGGAAGGAGAAGGCTTCGCTGTGCTTGAACGCGGTGCCGCCGTTGAGGCCGACGCAGGGGATGCCGCAGACCGTGAATTCGACGGTCAGTATGTTGCCCTCCCTGCCGTCCGGGTAGTCGCCCGGGGCGTGGTGGACAGCGGTCACCGCGCTGTCGGGAAAGGTGTTGGCATAGAAGGTGGCGGCCTCGAGCGCGCCGTTGTCGTACCAGATACAGATCGTGTTCTTGTGTGCCATGTCCGGCTCCACGTTGGACGAAGCCGCAGCGATAGCACGCGCAGTGTTAACCCGGGATCGTGCTGCACCCGCAAAAAAAGAGCGCCCGAAGGCGCCCTTTGTACTAACAGTGCGGCCGCGGGCTCAGCGCCAGACCTTGATCTGGTCGGCTTCGCTGCGCTGCATCGGCTGCCCGGCCTTGCAACTGAAGGTGGCACCGAACGCCGGCAGGTTGGCCAGCGTGCCGTTGCTGCGCCACAGGCCCGGTGCGCGGATGTCGGCGGTCAGGCGGCGTGCGGCCTCGTTCGGCGACAGCTGCTGTGCCCACAGCGTCGACCAGGCGCGGAAGAAGCCCTGCTGCTGTGCCTGCTTGGCCTTGGGCTCCTGCGCGGCATACGCCGCCCATGCCAGTTCCAGGCCGGCGATGTCGGCAAGGTTTTCTTCCTGGGTGAGCGTGCCGTTGACCTTGGCACCCTTTACGCCCGGGAAGTCGTAGGCGCTGTACTGCGCGGCCACGCGATTGCCGAGCAGGGTCCAGGCGGTCTTGTCGGCCGGGGTCCACCAGCTGCGCAGCTCACCCTTGGCATCGACCAGCGCGCCCTTGGCATCGATCGCACGGGTCAGCTCATGGCCGACCAGGCCACCGAAGCTGCCGAACTTGTCGGCGGCGTCGGCCTTGGCATTGAACACCGGGCCCTGCAGGATCGCGGCGGTGACGATCAGGCGGTTCTGCGCCAGGTCGTAGGCCAGCGACGGCTGCTGCGGCAGCACGTCCCAGCGGCGGTCGGCATTGCCCTTGCCGATGCGCTTCATTTCCTCGCGGTGGCGCCAGGTCGAAGCAATCAGCATGTTGCCACCAAACGAGCCGCGCCCCATCGGCTGCACGCTGTAGTCCAGGTCGCGCAGCGGCGTGCCGATCTCGATCTTCAGCGCAGCCAGCTTGGCTTGCGCTTCAGCCTTGGCTTCGGCGCTCATCCAGCTGTTGTTCTTGACCGCTTCGATCTGCACTTCGCGCAGCTTGTCGACGATCCACGCCGCCTGGCGACGATCTTCGGCGGACAGGTAGCGCGCGGCATATTCGCGGCCGACCATCGGGCCGGCGGCCACGTTGATCGCATCGAGCACGCTTTCCCAGCGCTGCGGTGGCAGGGTTTCGCCGCGCAGCACGCGGCCACGGAATTCGAACTCGGCGTCGCGGTAGGCCTTGGACAGGTACGGCGCCATCGAATCGCCCACGCGCCAGCGCAGGTAGGCCTTCCACTGGTCCGGCTTGAGCTTGGTGACCATGCCATCGAGCTGCTTGAACAGTCCCGGATCGGCCAGCGAGACCAGGTCGTCATCCACGCCCTGTGCCTTCAGGAAAGCGTCCAGCTGCAGATTGCGGTAGCGGCTGTTGAGCTCCTTGGTGGAGATCGGCGCGTAGTTGTTGAACGGGTTGTTGATGCCGGCCAGCGACTGCGCGTTGCGCGCCAGTTCGGTCTCCAGCGCGATCACCGCCTGCGATTCGGCATCCAGCTTGGCCGCCGGGGTGCCGGTCAGCGCCAGGATCTGCTTGACGTAGTTGCGGTAGCGGCCCATCAGCGCCACGGTGTCGGCGTCGGTGCGGGTATAGAACGCAGGATCCGGCAGGCCCATGCCGCCCTGCATGAAGTAACCGATGTGGCGGTCCAGGGCCTTCAGGTCGACGTCGGGGCCGAAGTTGAAGGCGACCGGGATCCCCACCTGGTGCAGCGCGGCGATCGACGCCGGCACATCCTTGGCCTTCTTGATGGCGTTGATGCGGGTCAGCAGCGGGGCGATCGGATTGGAACCGTCCGCCTCCACGGCGGCTTCGTCAAGGCCACTGGCCCAGAAGTCACCCAGCAGCTTCTGCACATTGCCCTGCGGCGACTTCATCGCGGCGTCGAGCAGGTCGCGCTGCTGCTGGCGGCTGCGGTCGACCAGCTGGCCGAGCGCGGTAGTGGCACCGGTCTGCGGCACCGGGTTGGCCTTCAGCCAGCCTGCATTGGTGGCGTCGTAGAAGTCGCTGCACTGGGCGCTGACGGCCGGGGCGCGTGCGGCCTTTTTCTTGGCGGCGGCAAACGCATCGTGGGTCGGGACCAGAGTCGCCAGGCTGATGCCCAGGGCGATGGCAAGCGGACGGAAGTTGGGCATGTGGAACGAATCCGTGATGGATTGAGGGCGCGCGCACTATAGCAAGCCGGGCATGGGCGCGGCATGCACGCATCACGGTGGCTCCGCCGAGCCGTGCGCCGACCAAGGTCGGCATCTTCCAACGGCGTGGGCCATGCGTGGATGACGGGCGCTGTGAAAAACAAAGGCCCGGGAATTCCCGGGCCCTTGCAGGTACGCCGCAACGTCAGCCGTTGCTTACCAGATCACCACCTGCTGCTCGCCGGTGCGGGCCATCGGCGAACCGGCCTTGCACTGGAACGCGGCGGCGAAGGTCGGCAGGTTCGACGGCGCACCCATGGCCCGGAACTGCGCCGGGGCGTGCGGGTCGGTGGCCAGGCGGACCTTGGCGTTTTCCGGGGTGTACTTGGTGCGCCACACGGTGGCCCAGTTGAAGAAGAAGCGCTGGTCTCGGGTGAAGCCATCGACCTTCGCATCTTCCTTGCCGGCGGAGGCCTTCTGCAGGGCGTCGTAGGCGGTCGCCAGGCCACCCAGGTCGGCGATGTTCTCGCCCAGGGTCAGGTGGCCGTTCACGGCCTGGCCGTCCACCTTGTACTGGTCGAACTGCTTGACCAGCTTGCCGGTCAGGCCTTCGAAGTTCTTCTTGTCGGCCGGGGTCCACCAGTCTTCCATGTTGCCGGTCGGCCCGAAGCGCGCACCCTGGTCGTCGTAGCCGTGGGTCATCTCATGACCGATCACCGCACCGATGCCGCCGTAGTTCAGCGCGTCGTCGGCCTTCGGATCGAAGAACGGCGGCTGCAGGATGGCGGCCGGGAACACGATCTCGTTCTGCAGCGGGTTGTAGTAGGCGTTGACGGTCTGCGGGGTCATGCCCCACTCGGTCTTGTCCACCGGCTTGCCGATCTTGGACAGGTTGAACTTGTAGTTGAACTCGTTGGCCGCGCGCACGTTGCCGAGGAAGCTGTCGCGCTGGGTCTGCAGGCCCGACCAGTCGCGCCACTTGTCCGGGTAACCGATCTTCGGGGTGAAGGTCTCCCACTTGGCGATGGCCTTGGCCTTGGTTTCCTCGCTCATCCAGCTCAGGCCCTGGATGCGGTCCTTCAGCGCGGCGGCCAGGTTCTTCACCAGTTCTTCCATCTTCGCCTTGGCTTCCGGCGAGAAGGCAACCTTCACGTACAGCTGGCCGAAGGCTTCACCGGCATCATTCTCGATGGTGCCCAGCACGCGCTTCCAGCGCGGCTTCTGTTCCTTCTGGCCGTTGAGGGTCTTGCCGTAGAACTCGTAGTTCTCCTGCACGAAGGCGTCAGCCAGGTACGGCGAGGCGCTGTCCACGGTGTGGAAGCGCAGGTAGGCGCGCCACACCGACGGATCGGTATCGCCCAGCGCCTTGCTCACTTCCTCATGGAAAGCCGGCATGGCCAGCGAGAACTTCTCCGGCGCGGCCACGCCCTGCGACTTGAAGAACTCGGTCCAGCTGAAGTTCGGGGTCAGCTTGTCGGCGTCGGCCAGGGTGACCGGGTTGTAGTACAGCTCGACGTTGCGCGACAGTTCGACGCGCGACTTGGAGGCCTTGGCCAGGCGGGTTTCGAACTTGACCACGTCCTCGGCCTGCTTGGCTGCGTCGGCCGCGGCGACGCCGGACAGCTCCAGCACCTTGGCGACGTGCGCCTGGTAGGCCTTCAGCTTGTCGGCATTCTTGGCATCAGTGTAATAGGTGGTATCCGGCAAGCCCAGGCCGCCCTGGCTGGCGTAGGCCATGTTCATGGTCGAGTTCTTGAAGTCCGCTTCGGCGCCGAAGCCGAACAGGACGTTGTCACCCTTGGCGGCGCTGGTGCGCAGGTAGTTGGCGATCGCCGCCTTGTCCTGCAGGCCGTCGATCGCCGCCAGGTCGGCCTTCAGCGGCTCGATGCCCTGTGCGT
Organism: Stenotrophomonas sp. YJH_SMC_53; assembly: GCF_059369995.1. Classification (NCBI taxonomy): domain Bacteria; kingdom Pseudomonadati; phylum Pseudomonadota; class Gammaproteobacteria; order Lysobacterales; family Lysobacteraceae; genus Stenotrophomonas; species Stenotrophomonas sp. YJH_SMC_53. Next base: position 73,299 of record NZ_JCAFTF010000012.1, read on the forward strand.
TGATCTTGGCTTCGTCCATGCCGGTGGCCCACAGGTCGCCGACGATCTTCTCGATGTGGTTCGGGTTCTTGACCTGCGCGACCTGTTCGGCCAGCTGGTGCTGCACGGCCACCGAACGCTCGTCGAGGATGGTGAACGCGCCCCAGCTGGTGCGGTCGCCCGGGATTTCATTGGCGGCCAGCCACTTGCTGTTGACGTAGTCGCCAAAGGCGGTGCAGGCGTCCTTGGTGGTATCCAGATCGCTCGGCTGGAAAGCGTTGTAGGCGGGCAGCTTGCTGTCGTCCAGCTTATAGGTAGTGGCTTCGGCGGTGGCCGGGGCGGAGGCGGCGGCGTCCTTGGCCGGGGTTTCAGTCTTGCCGCAGCCGACCAGCGCGGCCGAAACGGCCAGGGTCAGCAGCACGATCTTGGGAGTACGGGTCACTTGAATGGCCTCCGGGCCGAGTGAGTCAGGGAGTGGCCGCAGGTGCGACCGTGGGCCGAACGATACGCCGCCGGCCAGACCTGCAAGGGTGTCGAAGGTCATGGTCGGGCGCAAGGGCTTTTGCCGGGCCCGGAAAAGGCAGACCCGGCAAAAGCCGGGTCTGTCGGGTGTTGCGGTTCTGGATGGATCAGAACTTGTAGGTGGCGCCCATGTACATGTAACGGCCGATGTTGTCGTACATCGCCGAACCGACGTCGGAGCCGAAGTAGTTCACCGGCGGATCCTTGTCGAAGGCATTGTCGATGCCCAGGTAGACGTCGATCTTGTCACCCGGGAAGCGGTAGCCGAACTGGAAGTTGTGGTACGTGTACGAGCCGTTGCGGATCGGGCTGGTCTGTCCCGGGTTGGCCTGGAAGCTCTTCGGCTGCACACGCAGGTTCGGGCCGACGTAGGTCATGTCCCACGACGCGCGCCACTGGCCCAGCGAGTACTTGGTCTGCAGCTGGCCACGCCAGCGCGGATCGGTCACCCAGGTGACGTTCTCGTCGTACTCGTTCGGGAAGGCCTGGAAGGCCCACTCGCGCGACTGCAGCAGACGGGTGCCCACCAGGCGGATGACGGTGTCACCCTCGGCCAGCTTGAAGCGGTAGTCCATTTCCAGATCGACGCCGACGCGACGCGAGCGGGCGAGGTTTTCGTTCAGCGCAACCCAGCGGCTGATCGAGTATTCCGGGAAGGTGCGGCCGCCAGCATCGGTCTTGCCGCCCACCGGTGCGCGTTCGATGAAGCCGCAGAAGCTGTTGTTGATCCCCCCCGGCGAATCCACGCAACGGGTTGCATTGGTCTGCGCGGTCACCGCACCAATGGCGTCCTTCAGGCTGATCCACCAGTAGTCGACGGACATGCCGAAGCCCTGCAGGAAATCAGGCTGCCAGACCAGGCCATAGGTGAAGCTGCGTGCGCGTTCCGGCTTCAGGTCCGGATTGCCGCCGCTGACGCCCGGGCGGGTGGCAGTGTAGGTGTCGACCCAGCCGACCGGCACGCCCAGCGCCGAGCAGTTGGCCTGGCGCAGTGCCGGGTCCGCCGCGGTGTTCGGGCGGTTCGGGTTGGTGGCCAGGTAGTTGCAGGGGTCGTTGACCGTAGCGAAGTTTTCGCTCTGCGGGTTGTACAGCTCACCGATGCTCGGTGCGCGCACCGCCTGCGACAGGGTGCCGCGGGCACGCAGCGACGGGATGATGGTCCAGTCCAGGCCCACCTTCCAGGTGGTGGTCTTGCCGATGCTGCTGTAGTCCGACCAGCGGCCTGCGGCGTCCAGGGTCAGGTTGTAGATGCCCGGGATGTCGGCCAGCAGCGGCACGGTGGTTTCAACGAAGGCCTCGCGCACGTCGTACTTGCCCATGCGGTTGGGAATGGCGTTGAGGAAGGTCAGGCCCTGCGCGGCCAGCGGATCGGTGATTTCGCGGCTCTTTTCGCGGCGGTATTCCACACCACCGGCCACGCCGACATCACCGGCCGGCAGGCTGAAGAGCGAGCCGTTGGCCAGCGACGCGCTGAACACCGACTGCTGCAGGCGCGAGTAGTTGAACGAATTGACGTTCATCCAGTCACGTGCGGCTTGGGTCACCGCGCCGTTGCCGAACACCGAGAACGGCACGCAGCCTTCGCGGGCGAACTGCGAGTACACGCGGTTGCCGTTGTTGGGGTTGGTCGCGTTCGGGTTCAGCGTGGTGCGGCAGACGATCTGGCCAGTGGCCGGGTTGACCACGGTATCCAGGCCAGCCTGCCAACGCTCGTTGATACGGTTGTTGAGGTTCCAGCGCTTGACTTCGCTCTGGCCCCAGTTGCCGTAAACGTCGTAGGTCCAGTTCTCGGTCAGGTTGCCTTCCATGCCCAGCACAAAGCGCTGGGTGTTGCGCTCCACGTGCTCACCACGCTGGCCGGCGTCGACGTTGAAGCGGCTCAGGGTTAGCTGGCTCAGGCCGGCGCTGGTCATCAGTGCACGCAATTCCGGCGACACGTAAGCGTTATCGCGCTGGATGCGCAGGGTCTGGTCGAACGACGGCTGTGCCAGGAAGTCGGACACCGTTTCGGTGTACTTGCCCTCGAAGTACAGGCGGTGGTTGTCGGTCAGGTCGAAGTTGACGACCGTGTTGATGCTCTTGCGGTCGAACTTCGGCTGCAGGTCGGCAACCGAGTTCAGGTCGGCGAAATCACAGTTCACGCAACTGGTTGCGCTGACCACGGTGCCGTCGTAGCGCTGCTTGCGGAAGGTGCCATCCGGGTTGAACTGATAGCGGTTGCCCCAGGTAGCCGGATTGTTCGGGTTGAAGGTACCAATGTTGAAGGTACCGCCGAAGGAGATCGAGTGGTTGCCGCCCGGGCCTGCCAGCACGGTTTCCGGGTTGCTTTCGCTGGACGGCTTGCTGCTGTCGTAGTTCGGGTTGCGCACCGACACCAGGAACTCGTTGCCGATGGCGCGGTCGGTGCGGACGAAGCGGTCCTGCTTGCTGTATTCAAGGGCGACAGCGGCGTTGCCGCGGCCACCGGCGAAGTCGGTGCCGGCCGAGGCACTGATGAAGGAACGGTTGAAGCCGCCTTCGCTGGCCATGCCGGTCTGACCGCGTACTTCAGCCCCGTCGAAGGACTTCTTCATGATGAAGTTGACCACACCAGCCACAGCGTCGGCGCCGTACACCGCCGATGCACCACCGGTGATCACTTCCACGCGCTCGATCCATTCCACCGGGATGGTGTTGACGTCCACGGCCGAGGAGCCCGAGGTCGCGCCGACGTGGCGGCGGCCATTGACCAGCACGAGAGTGCGCGAGGTGCCCATGCCACGCAGGTCCATCAGACCCACGCCGGCGGTGCCGATGAAGCGGGTCGAGTTGCCCAGCGTGTAGGTCGGTGTCAGCGCTGGCAGGCGCGTCATCAGATCGCCGATGTTGTTCGCACCGGTGGCACGAATCTCCTCGGCGGTGATGGCCGTGACCGGCGAGGGGGTCACAAAGCCCGTACGCGCAATGCGCGAGCCGGTCACACTGACGCGATCGAGGTCGATCGGGTTGGAGGAGGCTTCCTGCGCGAAGGCAGGTGCTGCGGCCACGGCGAGCAGACCGACGAGCAGGGCGCTGCTGAGCGGGTGACGGCCAAGTGGGCGGTTGTGCGTCATCGTTATGGGTCCCCTAATGAATTGAAGCGTGCTGTTCCGTCCGTTCGTTACATCTAAGTTCATATAACGGGCGTCGTTCATGGAACCTAACACGACCTTAACGAGAAATGCATACAAATGTCACAAAATGGTACTAGGTGCACTTCGGAGTTGGCTGAAAGTGCAACAAATACAATCGTTTAATATCAATTGTGATCTGCCGGCGACAACTTGATGACGCGAAGCTGAACGTGGAGAGATGGGCTACTTTGCGCAAATAGGCGTTTCATCATCCGTCCAGGAGCGGTGTTCATCAGAGGGGCGGAGGAAGCTGCCGTAGTTGGCCTGCAGCGTGGCGATCCCCTTGCCTGGCGACCAGGCCGTCGATGTGTCGGAACTGCCTTTGCGTAGCTTTCGTAGTTCCAAATCGACTGCGGGTTGCCCAGCAGGTCCTGGAAGTCCTCACCCGGCTGCACCTGCACTTCATGCTTCAGCATGTTGGTGTAGTTGTCCGAGAACTGCAGCGAACCGAAGCGGCCGATGTCTTGCAAGTACGTGAAGCCGACGGTAAGGGCCTGCAGGTTCTGGCAGGCTCATCTTCGGGGGGGGGGGGCACAGCGAGCTCAGGTTGCTGGCCGAATCGCGTACGACCCAGTCGGCCACGTCCTGATGGGTGGCCGAGGAGCTCTTCGGCAAGTCGTTGCGGCAGCAGTACTCGGCCAGCAGCAGCGGGTCTATGCTGGCTGCATCAACTTCGTTCTCGATCTTGCAGTTGTAGCAGTCGGCCGAGATCGACAGGTTTCTACAACCGGGGTATGGGCCGATTCGGCCAAGTTGCACTCGGTTTCTACGGCTACATGCCGAAGAATAGTGGTCAGGCGGCAAACGCGCTTGTGCCGTTCGTGGAGCGCGTGGATGCGTTCGATGAGCCCAAGTGCCAGCTCCGCTGGGGCCGGGAATGGGCAGGCCCTGTTCCACCAGGGCCTGTTCTTCCATCCGCTCAGGCCGGACACGAAAAAGCCCCGCCATGGCGGGGCTTTTCCGTTGCTGCGGTTGCGGGATTACTTCACGCCGAACGCGTACTTGGCCTGCACGTAGATCGCGCGCCCGTAGGCGTTGTACAGGTAGTTGTTGTACGGCTGGCCGCTGGTGCCGGCGAAGCTGTAGCGCTGGTTGTCCGGCATCTTGTTGAACACGTTGTTGACCATCAGCGACAGGGTCAGGTTTTCCATCGCGCGGTAGTTCACGCTCAGGTTGTAGGTGGTGTAGGAACCCCACTTGCCTGCCTTGTAGCCGGAGCTGTGGACGTAGTCATAGCCGTTGCCCACGTAAGCCATGTAGTTCGGCGTCTTGCCGATGTAGTTGGCATACAGGGTGGTGGTCCAGTTGTCCTTGGCCCAGCCGATCGAGCCGTCCGCGCGTACCTTGGCGTACGAGTCATACACCCACATCGCATACGGGTCGTGCAGCAGGTCCAGGAACTCGTCACCCGGCTGCGGCTGCAGCTTGCGCTTGAGCATGTCGGTGTAGTTGGCCGAGAACTGCAGCGAACCGAAGCGACCGATGTCCTGCACGTACTTGAAGCTGGCGGTCAGTGCTTCCAGGTTCTGGCGGGCGACGTTCATCTTCGGCGTGTAGATCTCGTCGAGCACGCCCGATGCATCACGGGTGATCCAGTCATCGACGTTCTGGCAGCTGGCCGAGGTGTTGTTGGACTGGCCGTTGCGGCAGTAGTACTCGGCCAGCAGCAGCTGGTCGGAGCTGAGCGTATCGACCTCGTTCTTGATCTTCCAGTTGTAGTAGTCGACCGACAGCGACAGGTTGTTGATCGGTGCCCACACGACGCCTGCATTCCAGACGTCGGCGGTGATCGGCTCCAGGTCGGGGTTGCCCGAGCGGGTGCCGAACACCGAGACGCTGTCGTACGGGCAGCCGGTGGTGTTGGCCGGGTCGTAGCCCAGCTGGCCGCAGCGATAGTAGTCGGTGGAGCCGTTGGCGTAGTAACCACTGCGGCCCTGGAAGGCATCGGACAGGGTCGGTGCGCGGAACGCCGTACCGTACTTGCCACGGAACAACAGGCTTTCGATCGGGCGGAACTCGATGCCGACGCTGTAGGTGGCCTTGTCCACGGTGTTGCTGCCGATCTTGAAGGCGTCATAGCGGCCGGAGCCGGTGACGGTCAGCGTTTCCAGCAGCGGCATGCGCAGTTCGGTGGTCACCGCGTAGTTGCTGCGATGGCCGGCACCGGATACGGCGGTGGTCCCCCACACGCTGCCGTCCATCAGGCCCGGGTCGGGCGTGTAATCCCAGCCTTCACTGCCGCCTTCCAGAACCACGGCGAAGCCGGCATCGCCACCCGGCAGCTTGAACAGCGAGCCATTGGTGACCTGGGCGCGGGCCAGGTTCTGCCAGGTGCGGCTTTCGCTGTAGCTGTAGCCGGTGAAGCTCTGGAAGTCACCAGCGGGCAGCGGTGCGTAGAACGCTTCCCAGTTCGGGCTGTAGATGTTGTAGCCGGTGCTGGTGGTACCCAGCACCGGGCCCAGCACGCGCTGCTCGAAGTAGTCGTTGATCGGATCGTTCCAGCGCACGAAATTGCGCTCGGTCAGCTTGTACTCGCCACGGGTGAAGCTGAGGCTGTAGTCCCAGTTGCCTGCGGTGCCGCGGCCGCCAAGGGTGACCTGGTAGGCCTTGTTGCGGTCGGTGTTCATGATGTCGCGGTAACCGCCGCCGCCGATGTCCTCCGGCGCGAACACGCGCTGCAGGTTCATGTACTGGCCGCTGGCCTGGTCGTAGAAGCGGCCCCAGCCCGAGGAGGTGCCCCACCAGGTGTAGCCGGAACCGGTGGCGTACTTGACCTCCTCCAGGCTGTACAGCGCGTCGCCGAACAGCTGGAAATTGTCGTTCACGTCGAAGGTGGCCGAGCTGTAGATCTGCCCGCTTTCCTTGCCGTTCTTGATGGTCTTGTAACCGGTGCCGTAGACCGAGCCGCAGGCCTGGCCGGTCGGACGGGTACCGAGCACGGTGGTGCCGTCGAACTGGCCCGCCACGTTGGCGCACCGGTTCGGGTCCATCATCGCGTAGCGGTTGTTGGCGGCCGGCAGCAGCACCAGGAAATCGTTGGAGACGTACTGCGGGCTGTAACCGTCGGGGTTGTTGACCTTGGTCAGGTCGCGCTGGTAACCCCAGATCGGGCTGGTCTTCTCATACTGCACGTTGACCAGTGCATGGAAGCGGTCATCCTTGGAGTTGAAACCGCGTGCGCCGCTGAAGCGGAAGCTGTTGCCGCCACCTTCGCTGTAGGCACCGCCGCGCACATTGAGCACACCGCCATCCATGCGCTCCTTGAGGATGATGTTGACCACGCCGGCGATTGCGTCCGAGCCGTACAGCGACGACTGGCCACCCGGCAGGATCTCGATGCGCTCGACGATGTCGATCGGGATGCCGCTGATGTTGTTGAAGGTATCTCCGCCGTTGTACAGCGCCGGATACGAGAGCATCGGGCGGCCGTTGATCAGGTACTTGGTATAGCCCGGGCTGAGGCCGAACATGCCCGCCGCTTCGGCGCCCTGGGTGAAGGATGCGGAGGTCTGGCCACCCTGCAGGCCGCCCGTGGACAGCGAGGACTGCTGCAGGACATCGGCGACGCTGGTGAAACCGCGGGTCTGGATATCCTCGGCGGTGACGGTCAGGACGGGCGTGTGGTTCTCGATCTCGGTCTGCGGAATCAGCGACCCGGTGACGGTCACACGATCAAGCTGGGTCGGCGCGTTGCCGTCCTGGGCCAGGGCGGTGCCGGAGGCCAGGAGGGTGCCGAGCAGGGCGAGGGTCAAAGGGTGGCGCGAGAGCGTGGAACGTTGGCGAGACATGGTGGATCCCCGTAGTGAGCAATGTCTTGGCGGCGCATTCCCTGCGCATTAACAATTCGTTCAGTGTGACTCCATTCAGGTCGACCGTAACACGTCGTTAACGCTGCCAACACAGGCCTGTCACATCAATGTGCCGTTGGGAGATGGAAAAACGCTTACGAATCAATGGATAAGGCGATTTGTTTTGGCATGTTTCAAAAGATGGCGGCGTGCAAGGGAGCATGTCAGCATTGCGGATATGCCTTGTAGATCAATGCGTTGCCTTGGATCAGCGCTGCCGGGAACCTGGATGTTTGTGTGCTGTGGATCACACTTTCTGCTACAGGCCGGACGGGAGGGTGGGGCGCAGTGGTGCAAAAAAAAGGCCCCGCCGAAGCGGGGCCTGGTCCAGACACGCGGTCCGGAATACGACGGGATTAGAAGTCGTACTTGACCTGGGCCGAGATCTGACGGCCGTAGACGCTGTAGAAGCCGTCGTTGAACGGGGTCGATTCGTTGCCCGGGTAGTTGTAGCGCTGGCCTTCCGGCAGCTTGTTGAACACGTTGTTGACCATCAGCGACAGGGTCAGATCGTCCTGTGCCTGGTAGTTCAGGCTCATGTTGTACGTGGTGTACGAGCCCCACTTGCCGGCCTTGGCGCCGGAGGAGTGGACGTAGTCATAGCTGCGGCCGGTGTAGGCCAGGTAGTTCGGGGTGCTGCCGACGTAGTTGGCGTACACGGTGGTGGTGAACTTGGAGATGGCCCAGCCCACCGACACGTCGCCGCGTACCTTGGCGAAGTTGTCGTAGTACCACATGTTGTACGGATCGCTCAGCAGGTCCAGCTTCTGCGCACCCGGCAGGGCCACCACTTCACGCTTGAGCATGTTGGTGTAGTTGCCGGAGAACATCAGCGAACCGAAGCGGCCCAGGTCCTGCTGGTACTTGGCACCGACGGTCACCGCTTCCAGGTTCTGGCTGGCCACGTTGAGCTTCGGGGTGTAAACGCGGGTCAGGTTGCCACCGGCGTCGCGGGTCACCCAGTCGGTCACGTTCTGGCAGCTGGCCGAGGTGTTGTTCGGCAGGCCGTTGTGGCACTGGTACTCGGCCAGCAGCAGCTGGTCGGTGCTCAGGGTCTTGACCTCGTTCTTGATCTTCCAGTTGTAGTAGTCGACCGACAGCGAGAAGTTGCTCACCGGGGCCCACACCACGCCTGCGCTCCACACGTCGGCGGTGATCGGCTTCAGGTCCGGGTTGCCGGACTTTTCGCTGTACACCGAGGTGGTCTTGTAGAACGAGCAGGCTTCGTCACGCAGCGCGTAACCCATCTGGCTGCAGCGGTAGTAGTCGTTCTGGCCGGAGGCGAACGAGCCGCTCATGCCCTGGAAGGCATCGGACAGGGTCGGTGCGCGGAACGCGGTGCCGTACTTGCCGCGCAGCAACAGGCTTTCCACCGGACGGTATTCCAGGCCGATGCTGTAGGTGGCCTTGTCGACGGTCTTGTCGGCGATCTTGAAGGCGTCATAGCGGCCCGAGGCGCTGATGGTCAGCGACTCGAACACCGGCATGCGCAGTTCGCTGGTCACCGCGTAGTTGCTGCGGTGGCCGGCACCGGCCACGGCGCTGGCGCCCCACGCGTTGCCATCGACGAAGGCCTGGTCGGGCGAGTAGTCCCAGCCCTCGCTGCCGCCTTCCAGCACGACGGCCAGGCCGGCGTCGCCGCCCGGCAGGGAGAACAGCGAACCGTTGGTCACCTGCACGCGACCCAGGTTCTGCCAGGTCTTGCTGCGGTGGGTGCCATAGCCGGTGAAGCTGGCGAACTGGTCCGGGGTGATCGGCGAGTAGAACGCGGTGTAGTTCGGGTTGTAGATGCCGAAGCCATCAGCGGTGGTGCCCAGGCGCGGGCCCAGCACGGTGTCGCCGAAGAAGCCTTCGATCTTGTCCTTCCAGCGCGCGAAGCGGTTCTGGTCCAGACGGTATTCGCCGCGGGTGAAGCTGGCGCTGTAGTCCCAGTCGCCGACCATGCCCTTGCCGCCCAGGGTGACCTGGTAGGAACGGCTCTCATCGGAGTTCAGGATGTTGTTGTAGTGGCCCGGGCCGATTTCTTCCGGTGCGAAGGCGCGCTGCAGGTTCACGACCTTGCCCAGGCCCTGGTCGTAGAAGCCGCCCATCACCGACTTGGTGCCCCACCACAGGGCGCTGGAGCCGGAGGTGAACTCGGTCTTTTCCTTGCTGTACAGCACGTCGGCGAACAGCTGGAAGTTGTCGTTCACGTCGAAGGTCATCGACGAGTAGAACTGGCCGCTGTTCTTGCCGTTCTTCAGGGTCTTGTAGCCGGCGCTGTACACCGAGCCGCAGGATTCGCCCGATGCACGCTTGCCGACGGTGGTGGTGCCGTCGTACAGGCCTGCCACGTTGCCGCAGCGGGTCGGGTCCATCATGTACAGCTTGTTGTCGGCGTTGCCGATGACGGCAAAGTCGTTCGACGGCAGCTGCGCGGTGTAACCGACCGGGTTGTTCTGCCTGGTGATGTCACGCTGGTAGCCCCAGATCGGGCTGCCGTTTTCGATCTGCACGTTGACCAGCGCGTGGAAGCGGTCGTCGAACGCGTTGAAGCCCTTGGCGGCGCTGAAGCGGATGTTGCTGCCACCACCTTCGGTGTAGGTGCCGCCACGGATCGACATCGTGCCGCCGTCCATGCGTTCCTTCAGGATGATGTTGACCACGCCGGCGATCGCGTCCGAGCCGTACAGCGACGACTGGCCGCCCGGCAGGACTTCGATGCGCTCGACGATGTCGATCGGAATGCCGCTGATGTTGTTGAACGACTCGCTGCCGTTGTACAGCGCCGGATACGAGAGCATCGGGCGGCCGTTGATCAGGTACTTGGTGTAGCCCGGATTCAGGCCGAACATGCCGGCGGCTTCGGCGCCCTGGGTGAACGCACCCGAGGTCTGGCCACCCTGCAGGCCGCCGGTGGTCAGCGATGACTGCTGCAGCACTTCAGCCACACTGCTGAAGCCGCGGGTCTGGATGTCTTCGGCGGTGATGGACATCACCGGGGTCTGGGTTTCGACCTGGGTCTGCGGGATCAGCGAACCGGTGACGGTGATCTTGTCCAGGTTGGTCGCCTTGTCCTGGGCCATTGCCGGGGCGGCGGCCATCAGAGCGGAAATCAGGGCGACGGCGAGCGTGTTGCGACGTGCGGTATTGCTGACGTGTTTCATGTAGTTCCAATGGAGAGCAAAAAACAAAAACGGCACTGCGCATGCGCCATCGCGCGGGCCGGAACAACGGGCTCCGCAGCTCAAAACAGTGCTGATCGAACGTAACATGAACTTAACAATCTGTGCACGAATCCGTCGCAATCCTGAATTTCAGTCAGGTTACGTCCAGCTTGTATGATGTTGGGTTATCCCCCTGACTCCGCCGGTGCTCGTTGTGAACAGTTCTCCCCGCCGTCCCCATGCCAGCCAGGTCCAGAAGGGACTTACGCCGCATGCCCGCATCCGCAATGTCATCGCGGTCGGTTCGGGCAAGGGCGGCGTCGGCAAGTCCACCACCTCGGTGAACCTGGCCGTGGCGCTGCAGCAGCTCGGTGCGCGGGTGGGCGTGCTCGACGCCGACATCTACGGCCCCAGCGTGCCGGCCATGCTGGGGCTGTCCGGCCGCCCGGAAAGCCCGGACAACAAGAGCATCGAGCCGCTGCGTGCGTTCGGCGTGGACACCATGTCGATCGGCTACCTGATCGAAGAAGACACCCCGATGATCTGGCGCGGCCCGATGGCCACCTCGGCGATGACCCAGCTGTTCAACGATACCCTGTGGGACGACCTGGATTTCCTGCTGATCGACCTGCCGCCCGGCACGGGTGACATCCAGCTGACCCTGACCCAGAAGATTCCGCTGGCCGGTGCAGTGATCGTCACCACGCCGCAGGACATCGCCACGCTGGATGCGAAGAAGGCGCTGAAGATGTTCGAGAAGGTCGAGGTGCCGGTGCTGGGCATCGTCGAGAACATGGCGGTGCACACGTGCAGCAGCTGCGGGCACATCGAGCACCTGTTCGGCGAGGGCGGCGGCGAGCGCATGGCCGCGCAGTACGGCGTGCCGCTGCTGGGGTCGCTGCCGCTGCAGATCGGCATCCGCGAGCAGGGCGATGCAGGCACGCCGATCACCGTGGCCCAGCCGGATTCGGCACCGGCCCAGGCCTACCGCCATGCCGCGCAGCGCCTGATCGAGGAAGTCGGCAAGCGCCCGCGGGCCTCGATCCCGATCCTGTCCTCGCTGCTGTAAGTGCCGGGGCAGGGGCCGCCGGCGCAGGCCGGCCCCCTGCTAGAATCCTCGCGCCCCCTCGTACCCCCCAGGACAAAGCATGAGCATCAAGAGTGACCGTTGGATCCGCCGCATGTCCGAGCAGCACGGCATGATCGAGCCGTTCGAGGCCGGGCAGGTCAAGCAGGCCAACGGCCAGCGCATCGTCAGCTATGGCACGTCCAGCTATGGCTATGACGTGCGCTGCTCGCGCGAGTTCAAGGTGTTCACCAACATCAACTCGACGATCGTCGATCCCAAGCACTTCGATCCGGGCAGCTTCGTGGATATCGTCGGCGATGAGTGCATCATCCCGCCGAACAGCTTCGCGCTGGCGCGTACCGTGGAGTACTTCCGCATTCCGCGCGATACCCTGGTGGTGTGCCTGGGCAAGAGCACCTACGCACGCTGCGGCATCATCGTCAACGTGACGCCGCTGGAGCCGGAATGGGAAGGCCACGTCACCCTGGAATTCAGCAACACCACGCCGCTGCCGGCGCGGATCTACGCCAACGAAGGCGTGGCGCAGATGCTGTTCTTCCAGGCGGCCGCCGATGACATCTGCGAGACGTCGTACCGCGATCGTGGCGGCAAGTACCAGGGCCAGACCGGCGTGACCCTGCCGCGGACCTGAAGATTGCAGGCGATCTGTAGAGCCGAGCCCTGCTCGGCTTCAATGCAGGGCAGCCGAGCATGGCCCGGCTCTACATGAAGGAAGGTGGCGCAATGCGCCGCCTTCCTTATTTGCCGCGACCGAACAGCATCGCGATGCCGACACCCACCAGGGCCACCGGCCACCAGGTCAGCAGCAGCTTGGACAGGTTCAGGTGCGTCCAGCCGAGATTGCTGGCGAGCATGAACAGGCCGATCAGGATCAGCAGGACGGCGGCAACGAGGTTGAATCGCATCGGGTCGGCGAAGGCTCAGGACAGGGCCGGATATCCTAGCCGTTCCTTCCAGTAGGCGACATGCTGGTCCAGCGCCGCCGGCTCGTAGCGGTGCGCCGGGCCGCTGCCCCAGACCGGGCCCGGCCAGGCCGGATCACCGTCATGGCGGCCGATCACATGGAAGTGCAGCTGGCGCACGATATTGCCCAGCGCCCCGATGTTGATCTTTTCCACCCCGTCGGAGCCCTTCAGGGCCTTGCAGGCGCGGTTGAGCTCGGTGCGCAGCTTGTCCTGCTGCTCGCCGTCCAGCTCGATCCACTCGGTGACCCCGGCCAGGCGCGGTACCAGCACCAGCCAGGGGAATCGTTCGTCGTTCATCAGCCGCACTTGCGACAACGGTCCTTCCGCCACCAGCACGCTATCGGTGGCCAGGCGTGAATCGAGTTCGAATTCGCTCATCCAAGATGCTCCGAGAAGAAGTCCAGGGTGCGTTGCAGCGCCAGGGCGGCGCTGTCTGGATCATACGCATGTCCGACCTCCCGGTTGAAGGCATGATCGGCCGGATAGACGTAGGTGGCCATCTGCGGCAGCTTCTCGCGGTGGGCCTGCACGGCTTCCGGCGGGATGCTGCGGTCCTGGGCGCCGAAGTGGAAGATCACCGGCGCCTTGGGTGGCTCATCGAGGAACTGGACGTTGCGCGCACCGTAGTAGCTGACCGACGGCAGTCCCAGGCGCACTGCGGACAGCATCGCCACCGTACCGCCCCAGCAGTAGCCGACGGTGCCGACCTTGCCGTAGGGGGCCAGCCGGGTCGCCGCCGCGCGGACCACTTCCAGCGCACGCTCCATGCCCAGCGCGCCGACCCGTTCCAGGCCCTGCTTCACGCCTTCGGCGTCGTAGGGCAGCGCGTCCGGATCGGCGTCGGGGCCATCGAGCAGGTCAAAGAACGAGGGCGCCAGCACCGCATAGCCTTCCGCCGCGAAGCGTTCGGCCACGCTGCGGATATGCGGATTGGCGCCGAAGATTTCCTGCACCACCACCAAGCCGCCGCGCGCGGTACTCTCCGGCAGGGCCTGCCAGGCCCGTACCGGGCCGTGATGCGTATCCAGGGTGATCCACTCGGCCATCGTTTCCATCTCGTTGTGGGGAACAGAACGGCATTGTCGGTGCTGCATGGGTTAGCGCGATGTCAGCGGCTGTGCGGGATCGGGCGGCTGGCCATTCAGAGCGCGGCCGCCAACCCCGGTATACTGGCGCCCTTTCAGGCCCCGGCCCCCAGGAACCCCTGCCACGACGGCAGGGGCCCAGGCCCCCAGAGTCCCGCGATTCCATGTCCCAGCTGAACCCCAAAGTCGGCTTCGTCAGCCTTGGCTGCCCGAAGGCCCTCGTCGATTCCGAGCGCATCCTCACCCAGCTCCGTTCGGAAGGCTACGACATCGTCCCGTCCTACGATTCGGCCGACGTGGTGGTGGTCAACACCTGCGGCTTCATCGATTCTGCGGTGACCGAGTCGCTGGACGCGATTGGCGAAGCGATGAACCAGAACGGCAAGGTCATCGTCACCGGCTGCCTGGGCAAGCGCCCGGAGCAGATCCGCGAGGCGTACCCCAACGTGCTGGCGGTGTCCGGCCCGCAGGATTACCAGAGCGTGATGGAAGCGGTGCATGAAGCACTGCCGCCCAAGCACGATCCGTTCGTGGACCTAGTGCCCGACTACGGTATCAAGCTGACCCCGCGCCACTACGCGTACCTGAAGATTTCCGAAGGCTGCAACCACAAATGCAGCTTCTGCATCATTCCGTCGATGCGCGGCAAGCTGGTTTCGCGCCCGGTCGACGAGGTGCTGCGTGAAGCCGAGCGCCTGGTGCGTGGCGGCGTGCGCGAGCTGCTGGTGGTTTCGCAGGACACCTCGGCCTATGGCGTGGACGTGAAGTACGCCGAAAAGATGTGGCGCGACAAGGCTTACCAGACCCGTTTGAAGGCGCTGTGCGAAGGCCTGTCGGAGCTGGATGCATGGGTGCGCATGCACTACGTGTACCCGTATCCGCACGTGGACGAAGTGGTGCCGTTGATGGCCGAGAATCGCATCCTGCCGTACCTGGATATCCCGTTCCAGCACGCCAGCCCGCGCATCCTGCGCCTGATGAAGCGCCCCGGCGCGGTGGAGAAGACCCTGGAGCGCGTGCAGAACTGGCGCCGTATCGCGCCGGACATCACTGTGCGTTCGACCTTCATCGTCGGCTTCCCGGGCGAGACCGAAGCCGAGTTCGAGGAACTGCTGTCGTTCCTTGACGAAGCGCAGCTGGATCGCGTCGGTGCGTTCGCCTATTCGCCGGTTGAGGGGGCGACCGCGAACGATCTGCCCGATGCTGTGCCGGAGGAAGTGAAGCAGGAGCGTCTGGCCCGCTTCATGGAGAAGCAGGCGCAGATTTCCGCTGCACGCCTTGAGGCCAAGATCGGCACCGTGCAGCAGTGCCTGGTCGACGCCATCGAAGGCGACATCGCCGTGGCCCGTTCCAAGGCCGATGCCCCGGAGATCGACGGCCTGGTGCACATCCAGAATGCCGACCAGGTGCCGCTGCGCGTGGGCGAATTCGTCGAGGTGGAGATCACCGAGAGCGACGAGCACGACCTGTATGGTGACGCGCTGACGGCCGCCCCCCGTCCGGCGTTCGACCTCAAGGTGCTGTGACCGCAGCGTCGGCCGCCACCGGCAACGGCGGCGGTTCACGACGCTTCGTACCGCCGCCACGTGCGGCGGTAGCTGCACGGCAGTTCGAGCATCCGCTGTTTGCCGGACTTCAGGACTTCCGTGACCTGCTGGACGGCACCGCGTGGCCGTCCATCGCGGCGCTCGATGCACGTCTGGCCGTGCCTGGCAAGCGCCTGGTTGAACAGGACGCCGCGCTGCTGGCCGATGGTCTGCATTATGAGGCGCGTATCGCGCAGGGACGCATCGCCACCCGTGCCGGCAACTGGCACGACCTGTTCAATGCGCTGGTGTGGGCCTCACAGCCGCAGCTGAAGCGCGCGCTCAACGTGCGGCAGTGCCTGCATATCGAGGCGATGCCACCCGGCCAGCGCAACCGCGCGCAGGCCGCCTTGACCCAGTTCGACGAAACCGGCGTGATCGTGCGTGTGCGCGATGACTCACTGCGGGTTGCCTGGGATGCACACGACTGGCCCGCGTTGTTTGACCCGGTGAACTGGCAGAGCGGTGACATCGCCATCACTGTGGTATTCGGGCATGCGCTGATGGAACAGGCCCTGCTGCCGGGGCGATTGCTGGTCGGCAAGTGCGTGGTGGTGCAGGGCGATGTCGAAGCCGCCTGTGTCGACGTGGTGAGCGCTGCCATTGCCGAGGGCAGGGCAGTGACCGATCCGCTGCAGCTGCGTCCGCTGCCGTTGGCTGGAATCCCAGGCTGGCACGACGTGCAGGATTCTGCCTTCTACCGCAATGCCGACTATTTCCGCCCGCTGCGTGCAGGGCGCACGTACCCGCCACTGTTGTAGAGCCGAGCCCATGCTCGGCTCTACATGGACAGCGAGGTCGGGCATGGCTCGACGCTACACAGGCTCGTACTCCACGCCGATCACTGCAAAGGTGAACTGCCCGCCGGGCAGCTCCACCGAGAACTCATCATCCAGCCGCTTCTTCAGCAGCGCACGCGCCAGGGGGGAATCGATGCTGATCCAGCCCAGGCCTGCATCGGTCTCATCCGGGCCGACAATGCGATAGCGGCTGGTGTCGCCGCTGTCCACGTTCTCCAGTTCCACCCACGCGCCGAAGAACACTGCGAGCGGATCGGTTGGCGTCGTATCGACCACGCGCAGCGATTCCAGCCGCTTGGTCAGGTAGCGCACGCGGCGGTCGATCTCGCCCAGTTGCTTCTTGCGGTAGGTGTACTCGGCGTTTTCGGAACGGTCGCCTTCTGCTGCAGCTGCGGCGAGCGCTTTCACCACTTCCGGGCGGCGCACGCGCCATAGCTCATCCAGTTCGGCCTTCAGTCGCGCATGCCCGGAAGCGGTGATCAGGGCGGTGCTTTTTTCTGCGGGGGGACGCCAACGGGACATGCAATACGACTTCTTTTCTGGATGACGAACGGGAAGCGGGGTCAGATCCCTTTCCAGCGGAAAGGGCTCTGACCCCAGCAGGGGCATCTAGCGCTTGCCGCCGAAGATGCCACCGAGGATGCCGCGCACGATCTGGTTGCCCAGCTTGGTGCCGACAGTGCGCGTGGTCTGCTTGGCCATGGTTTCGATCATGCCCTGGCGGCGCTTGGTGCCGAAGATCGCATCCTTGATGGCCTGGCCGAAACCACCTTCCTGAGCTTCGTCCTGCTCGCGGCTGCGCGCGGCCGGCGCCTGTGCCTGCTCGATGCTCTTCTGCGCGCGCTGGGCCAGCAGTTCGGCGGCCGATTCGCGGTTGATCGCGGTGTCGTAGCGGCTGCCGACCGGGCTGCCGGCGCGTACCTGTGCACGCTCGGCCTCGGTGATCGGTCCCATCCGGCAGCGCGGCGGCGCGATCAACGTCTGCTGCACGGGCATCGGCACGCCTTTGTCCTGCAGCGTGGATACCAGTGCCTCGCCGGTGCCGAGCTGGCTCAGCACCTTGGCCACGTCCAGCTTCGGATTCGGCACGAACGTCTCGGCCGCGGTTTTCACCGCCTTCTGGTCGCGCGGGGTGAACGCACGCAGTGCGTGCTGAACGCGATTGCCCAGCTGGCCGAGAATGTTGCCCGGCACGTCGTCGGGGAACTGCGAGCAGAAGTACACGCCCACGCCCTTGGAACGGATCAGGCGCACCACCTGCTCGATGCGCTGCACCAGCGACGGCGGTGCATCATCGAACAGCAGGTGCGCCTCGTCGAAGATGAAGACCAGCTTCGGCTTGTCCAGGTCGCCCACTTCCGGCAGCTGCTCGAACAGTTCCGACAGCAGCCACAGCAGGAAGGTGGAATAGAGCTTGGGCTTGAGCACCAGCTGGTCGGCGGCGAGGATGCCGATCATGCCGCGGCCGTCGTGGTTGACCCGCATGATGTCGGCCAGTTCAAGTGCCGGTTCGCCGAAGAAATTCTCGCCACCGTCCTGCGCCAGGCGCAGCACCGAACGCTGGATCGCCGCGATCGACTGCGCACTGACCAGGCCGTACTCGGTGGAAATGTCCTTGCGCTCCTCGGCAACCAGGCCGAGCAGGGCGCGCAGGTCGTCCATGTCCAGCAGCAGCAGGCCGCGGTCGTCGGCCAGCTTGAATACGATGTCGAGTACCCCGGCCTGGGTGTCGTTCAATTCGAGGATGCGCGACAGCAGGGTCGGGCCCATCTCGCTGACCGTGGTGCGCACCGGGTGGCCCAGTTTGCCGTACAGGTCCCAGAAGATGGTGGGGCTGGCGGCCGGCGCATAGTCGGCCACGCCGATCTCGGCGGCACGCTGGAGCAGGTTTTCTGCGCCGGTGCCGGGCACGGCCAGGCCGGAGACATCGCCCTTCACATCGGCCAGGAACACCGGCACGCCCCGTCGCGAGAAGCCCTCGGCCAGGGTCATCAGGGTCACGGTCTTGCCGGTACCGGTGGCGCCGGCCACCAGGCCGTGGCGGTTGCCGAGTTTCGGCAGCAGGGTGACGGCAACATCGTCGGTAATGCCTTTGCCGAGCAGAATCGGATCCATGGTCCAGCCCTTGTGATGAATAGCCCAATGTTAACCGCCGGCAGTGACGGTCCGAAGGTCGGCTTGCCCGGACCTTGGCGGCGCCGCTACTCTGCCTGCCTGTTTCGCACACAGTGCCATCAATGCCCGTTCCTGTCCTGATTTCCCGCGGTTGGCCGCTGCTGGCCCTGGCCGGCCTGGTTTCCCTGGCGCCCGACGCCCACGCACAGCGGGTTTCGGCCCGGGACAAGGTGAAGGTGGATGCGCTGCAGCAGCGCATGACCGCCGCCGAAAAGCGCTACGGCGATGCCCTGCTGCTGGTCGCCAACGCCGATCCCAAGGGCAGCAACGAAGCCGATGCCGCGCTGGAGGACATGGAAGATGTCCTCAACGACTGCGTCAAGCAGAAGGGCTGCCAGATGGGGACCCTGCTGGCCAGCTACAAGCGCCTGCTCAAGCACGACGCCGATGCCGCCGCCAGCGATGACGTGGCCGATGAGGGCGGTGACCGTCTGGAAGCCGACCCGGACCACATCGGCCCCCTCACCGCCGACGTGCCCGAGGCCGCGCGCGCTGCCGCGCTGTTGAACGACAAGCGGCACGCCTTCGACAGCATGGTCGAGTACAATCCGGCGGTGCAGGCCGGCATCCGTCGCTGGCTGACCGACATGCGACCGGCGCTGCTGACCAGCTACGAAAATTACCAGAACCTGCGCGCGGTGATGTGGCCGGAGTGGGAAAAGCGCGGCCTGCCCGAGGCGCTGCTGTTCGGGATCATGGCCAAGGAATCCAACGGCCGTGTGCATGCTTCCTCGCGCGCCGGCGCCGCCGGCCTGATGCAGTTCATGCCGGCCACCGGCCGCCGTTTCGGCCTGGGCCCGGACGGCACCGGCTTCGATACCCGCTTCGACGCGCGCAGCGCCGCTGAAGCCAGCGCCAGCTACCTCAACGAGCGCCTGCGCGAACTGAACAACAACGTGGAAATGTCGGTGGCCGCCTACAACGGTGGCGAAGGCCGTGCCGCGCGCGTGTTCAAGCAGAGCGCCGGCCAGAGCTTCTGGACCGACAGTGTCTACAACCAGTTCCCGGGCGAGACCAAGGACTACGTGCCGATGGTGATTGCCGCGGCCTGGATCTTCCTGCACCCGCAGCAGTACGGCGTGGAGTTCCCGAAGATCAGCGCGCAGCCGGCCACGCTGCGGCTGGCCAAGTCCACCACCATCTATGAATTGACCATCTGCCTGGGCAGCCACGGTACCCGCGATGGCTACATGCGTGCGCTGCGCAACCTCAACCCGCGCTATGAGGCCGATGGCTGGATTCCGGCCGGTACGCTGATCAACGCCACCACCCGCATCGCCGGCCTGTACCAGCGCAACTGTGTCAGTGGTCCGCGTGCCGACCTCGCCCGCACGCTGATCACCGCTGATCTCAACGCGGCGATCAAGCGCCCGACCGCGGCGAGCTATACCGGCAGCGTGGCGGTGGGTGGTGTGGTGCCGGTGGCCGACGCGGCTGCATCCACCAGCGTGCCGACCGCACCGGTGGCTGCAGTGGCGGCACCGCGCCCGGCGCCGGCCGCCCGGCCGAAGCCGGCGCGCAGCCACAAGGTGGGTCGGGGGGAGACCCTGGGCGCCATCGCCGCGAAGTTCCAGTGCGACCTGCCGACCCTGGCCCGCGCCAACGGCCTGAAGGCGCCGGCCTACAGCCTGCGCCAGGGCCAGACGCTGAAGCTGCAGGGCTGCGACAAGTAATTCCCAAGACCACTGGAATCCGTATGGACCTCGAAGCCACCCGCAACCTGTTCGCCAACCTCCGCGAGAACACCGACTGGGACATCAACGGCCCGTTGCTGTGGGGGTATTTCTTCGTCCACGCCAGTGCCGAGCCGCTGCAGGCGCTGGCCCAGCACCTGCAGGCACAGGGCTACACCTTCGTGGAACTGTTCGAGCAGGAACCGGAAGAGGGCGACGCGCCGTTCCACGTGCTGCACGTGGAGCGCGTGGAAATCCACGACGAAGCCTCGCTGGACCGCCGCAACCAGGAATTCGCGGCGCTGGCCGCGGAGCACGGCGTGGAAGACTACGACGGCATGGACGTCGGCCCAGCACCGGTCCTGCAGTAATCCGCTTCTGACTGTAGAGCCGAGCCCGTGCTCGGCTCTACAGACCCGGTAGTGCCGGCCGCTGGCCGGCATTCCGTTGAATCCATCCACGCGTCGCGTGGATCTACGGTCAGCGCAGCTTTGCCAGGGCCTGGCCCAGCTGCACAGGGCTCTCGGCGCCCAGCTGCGGGGCGAATTCGGCCACGCCCGGCGGCAGCAGCACCACCACGGTCGAGCCGTAATTGAAGCGTGCCATTTCGGCGAAACGCTCCAGCTTGATGCCCTGGCCGCGGTAGTCCTTGCGGGTGATGCGATCGCCGTAGGCCGGGATCTCCTCGCCGCTCCACACGGTTTCCACGCCGGATACCAGCAGCGCGCCGACCATCACGCTGACCATCGGGCCGAAGCTGGTGTCGAAGTGGCAGACCAGGCGCTCGTTGCGGGCGAACAGGCGCGGCACCCCGTTGACGGCCGCAGGACCGACACTGAACAGGCGTCCTGGCACGTGCACGGTTTCACGCAGGGTGCCGGTCCACGGCATGTGCACGCGGTGGTAGTCGCGCGGTGACAGGTACACGGTGGCGTACAGACCGTCGTTGTACGGCTTGGCATCCTCGTCGCTGCCCAGCAGCTCGGCGGCGGTGAACGACTGGCCCTTGGCCTGGAAGATGCGGCCGGCCTCGATCTTCCCCAGCTGGCTGATGCGGCCGTCGGCCGGCATCACCAGGCTGCGCGGATCGGCATCGGCCACGCGCGCGCCCGGCTTCAGCGCGCGGGTGAAGAACTGGTTGAAGGTCGCATAGCTGCGCGGGTCCGGGTTGGCCGCTTCGTCCAGGTTGACGTTGAACTTGCGGGTGACGGTGTCGATCAGCCAGCGCGACACGCGCGGATCGTCCGAGTACGCCAGCGAGCGTGCCATCGAGGACAGCAGGCGATGGGGCAGGGCGTACGTCAGGGCGGTGGTGAGGCTCATGGGGCGGTTTTCTCGGTCAGCTTCTGCAGGTCGCGGGCGATCGCCGGCGCATTGAACGGGGGGCGCACCAGGCCGGCAAGGCGGCCCTGCGGGTCGAGCACGGCCAGGCTGGCCGAATGCTCGACGGTGTAATCCTCGGGGTTTTCGTCGAAATGCTTGCCCGGCACTTTCTGGAACACGAAACCCAGCGAGGTGGCGAAGCGCTCCAGCGAGGGGATATCCGCGGTGGCGGCCAGGGTGTCCTTGTGGAAGCCGTGCACGTACTCGCCGAGGCGGGTGGCGCTGTCGCGGTCCGGGTCGACCGAGATGAACAGCACGCGCGGACGCAGGCCATCGGGCAGGGCCTCCCACTGGTTCTGCGCACCGGCCAGCTCGGCCAGGGTGGTCGGGCAGACGTCCGGGCAGAAGGTGAAGCCCAGGAACACCAGGGTCCAGTGGCCCTTCAGTTCGCCCGGGATCAGGCGGGTGCCGTCGGACTGGGCCAGGTTGAAGTCGGGCAGTTCACGCGGCTGCGGGTACAGGGTGATCGCTTCGGTGGCCGGGGCGTTGGCCGGCGGCTTCGGCGCGAACACCTGCTGGGCGGCGAGCAGGCCAAGCCCCGCCGCCAGGGCGATCAGCAGGATGATGCCGGCATTGCGATTGAACATGGGGGCTCCCACGCGAAATGGGCTCCATCATACCGGCTGCGGCCCGATCGTTTCCGCCGCAACGGATGCTGCCGCGGGCGCCAGCCCCTATAATCGGGGGCCACTTTGCCCGCAGTACCGCCATGACCGCTGAAACGGCCGCCGAACTCCACACGATCATCGATCTGATCCGCTACGGCACCAGCCGTTTCAACGAAGCCGGGCTGACCTTCGGGCACAGCTACGACAATGCGCTGGACGAGGCGACCCAGCTGGTGCTGCACAGCCTGCACCTGCCGCACGACCTCGGCCCGGCCTACGGCCAGGCACGCCTGCTGCGGGCCGAAAAGCTGCGCGTGCTGGAACTGTTCCAGCGTCGCATCGACGAACGCATCCCCGCTGCCTACCTGACCGGTGAGGCCTGGTTCGCCGGCCTGAGCTTCAAGAGTGACGCGCGCGCGCTGGTGCCGCGCTCGCCGATCGCCGAACTGATCGAATGTGGTTTCGAACCGTGGCTGGCCGGCCGCGATGTCAGCCGCGCGCTGGATCTTTGCACCGGTTCGGGCTGCATCGCCATCGCCATGGGCCACTACTACCCGAACTGGGAAGTGGACGGCGTCGACCTGAGTGACGACGCATTGTCGCTGGCCGAGGAGAACAAGGAGCGCCTGCAGGCGCACAACGTCACCCTGATCAAGTCGGACCTGTTCAATGGCCTGACCGGCCGCCACTACGACCTGATCGTCACCAACCCGCCGTACGTCACCAACGACGAGACTGATGCCCTCCCGCAGGAGTATTCCTACGAGCCGGAAATGGGCCTGCGTGCCGGTGACGATGGCCTGGACCTGGTGCTGAAGATCCTGCGCGATGCCCCGCTGCACCTGAGCGAAGACGGTCTGCTGATCTGTGAAGTGGGTGAGTCCGAACAGCATCTGGTCAAGCTGCTGCCGGAAGTCGATTTTTCCTGGATCGAGTTCAAGGTCGGCCAGATGGGCATCTTCGCGGTCGAATGCCGCGAGCTGATCGCCCACAGCGCACGCATCACCGAACTGGCGGCGCAGCGCCCGTGAGCTCCAATTCGTTCGGCAAGCTGTTCACCGTCACCACGTTCGGCGAGTCGCACGGGCCGGCCATCGGCTGCGTGATCGATGGCTGCCCTCCGGGGCTGGCGCTGGACGCGGCCGAATTCGCCCACGACCTGCAGCGCCGTGCGACTGGCAAGAGCCGGCACACTTCCGCGCGGCGCGAGGCCGACGAGGTCGAGATCCTGTCCGGCGTATACGAGGGCCTGACCACCGGCACCCCGATCGCGCTGCTGATCCGCAACACCGACCAGCGCAGCAAGGATTACGCCGATATCGGCCAGCAGTTCCGCCCGGGCCATGCTGACTACAGTTACTGGCACAAGTACGGCATCCGCGATCCGCGTGGCGGTGGCCGTTCCTCGGCACGCGAGACCACCATGCGCGTGGCCGCCGGCGTGGTCGCCAAGAAGTGGCTGGCCGAGCGTTTCGGCGTTACCGTGCGTGGCTACCTGTCGCAGCTGGGTGACATCACCCCGGCCGGTTTCGACTGGTCGGCGGTGGAAGACAATCCGTTCTTCTGGCCGCACGCCGCACAGGTGCCCGAGCTGGAGGCGTACATGGATGCGCTGCGCAAGTCTGGCGACTCGGTCGGTGCGCGCGTGGACGTGGTCGCCGACAACGTGCCGCCGGGCTGGGGCGAGCCGATCTACGGCAAGCTTGACGGCGAACTGGCCGCTGCGCTGATGAGCATCAATGCGGTGAAGGGCGTGGAGATCGGCGACGGATTCGCCAGCGCCGCGCAGAAGGGCACCGAGCACCGTGACCTGCTGACGCCGCAGGGCTTCGCCAGCAACCATGCCGGCGGCATCCTCGGTGGCATCTCCACCGGTCAGCCGGTCGTTGCGTCGATCGCCCTGAAGCCGACGTCCAGCCTGCGCCTGCCGGGCCCGTCGCTGGATACGGCCGGCAACGTGGTCGAGGTGGTCACCACCGGCCGCCACGATCCCTGCGTCGGCATCCGCGCCACGCCCATCGCCGAGGCGATGGTGGCGCTGGTGCTGATGGACCAGGCGCTGCGTCATCGCGCGCAGTGCGGCGATGTCGGCACGATCACCCCGCGCATTCCCGGGCAGATCGATGGCTGACACGCGGCCGACCGTGTGGGTGAGCCAGCCGCTGATCGAGGCGGCCATCGCGCCGCTGCGCGATCGCGTGCAGCTGCGCAGCACCGACACCGTCACCGCCTGGTCGCCGGACCAGATCGCCGCACAGCTGGCCAGCGCCGACGGCGCGATCATCACCCTCAACGAGCGCATCGGTGCGGCCCAGGTAGCCGATGCCACGCAGCTGAAGGTGATCGCCAATGTCGGCGTCGGCTACAACAACCTGGATGTCGACGCGCTCAGCGCGGGCGGCATCCTGGCCAGCAACACGCCGGACGTGTTGACCGAAACCACCGCCGATCTCGGTTTCGCGCTGCTGATGGCAACCGCGCGCCGGATCACTGAGTCCGAGCGCTGGCTGCGTGAAGGGCAGTGGCAGCAGTGGTCGTTCCAGACCATGCTGGGCGCGGATGTCCATGGCAGCGCGCTGGGCATCCTTGGCATGGGCCGCATCGGCCAGGGCATCGCCCGCCGCGGCGCGCACGGTTTCGGCATGAAGGTGCTGTACCACAACCGTTCACGGTTGCCGGCCGATACCGAGGCGTCGCTCAGCGCGACCTACGTGGACCTGGATACGCTGCTGGCACAGTCCGACCATCTGGTAACGGTGCTGCCCTACACGCCGGCCTCGCATCACATCATCGATGCGGCTGCGCTGGGGAAGATGAAGCCGACGGCAACCCTGGTGAACATCGCCCGCGGCGGCATCGTCGACGAACTGGCGCTGGCCGAAGCGCTGGCCAACGGCCACCTGGCTGCCGCCGGCCTGGATGTGTACGAGGGCGAGCCGAAGGTGCGCCCGGAGCTGCTGGCGCTGCGCAACGTGGTGCTCACTCCGCATATCGGCAGCGCCTCGCTGGCCACGCGCACGGCGATGGTACAGCTGGCTGTGGATAATCTGGCTGCCGGGCTCGGCCTGGACGGCGGCCCGTCGCGCATGCCGAGCGCGATCAACGCTGACGCGGCGATGGCCGCGCGCGTGACGCTGGGCAAAAAAACCGGGAAACGATAGGGAACCTCCGCGCGCTCCGCTTGAGGAGGTTCCCCGAACCCAGCTGTCGTGCGTGTTTTTCCCCCATTCCCGTTTTCGTGAGAGTTCCCCATGAGCAATGCACAGCGCAGTTTCCACGTCGCCGTCGTCGGTGCCACCGGCGCCGTTGGCGAGACCATGTTGTCGATCCTGGCCGAGCGTGATTTCCCGGTCGGCACCCTGAGCGTCCTCGCCTCCGAGCGTTCGGCCGGTGGCGAGATTGAATTCAACGGCCAGAAGGTCAAGGTCCAGGACCTGGCCACCTTCGATCCGACCGGTGTCGAGATCGCGCTGTTCTCGGCTGGCGGCAGCGTGTCCAAGGAATACGCACCGAAGTTCGCCGCCGCCGGTGCGGTGGTGATCGACAACTCCTCGGCCTTCCGTTACGACGATGACGTGCCGCTGGTGGTGTCCGAGGTCAACCCGGAACAGGTCGCCAACCGTCCGCGCGGCATCATCGCCAACCCGAACTGCTCGACCATGCAGATGCTGGTGGCGCTGGCGCCGCTGCACCGCAAGTACGGCATCGAGCGCATCAACGTCTCCACCTACCAGTCGGTGTCCGGCGGTGGTCGTTCGGCCACCGAGGAGCTGGGCAAGCAGACCGGTCAGCTGCTCAGCTTCAAGGAGATCGATCCGCAGCGCTTCCCGGTGCAGATCGCCTTCAACCTGATCCCGCACATCGACGACTTCCAGGACAACGGCTTCACCAAGGAAGAGATGAAGCTGATCTGGGAAACCCGCAAGATCCTGGGTGACGACAGCATCCTGGTGAACCCGACCGCGGTGCGCGTGCCGGTGTTCTACGGCCACTCCGAGTCGGTGGCGATCGAGACCCGCGACAAGGTCACCGTCGCTGAAGCGCGCGCGCTGCTGGAGCAGTCGCCGGGCATCGAAGTGGTGGATCGTCACGAGGCCGGTGGCTATCCGACTCCGGTTACCCATGCTTCGGGGACCGATGCGGTGTATGTCGGCCGTATCCGCGAGGACCTGTCGCACCCGCGTGGCCTGAACCTGTGGATCGTGTCGGACAACGTGCGCAAGGGCGCTGCCCTGAACGCCGTGCAGCTGGCCGAGCTGGTCGCCGCCGAACAGCGTTGATCACCGTGGTTGCCTGACCGGTAGTGCCGGCCGCTGGCCGGCATTGCCGTGATGGGCATGTGGTGGTGCCGGCCAGCGGCCAGCACCGCCGAAGGTCCCCCTCGGTGGATGCGGACCGCGGTCCGCACGCTTTATAGTGTCGCCCATGAATAAACGGGCCAGGGGCGCAAAGCGCCCGCTCCTCTATCTTTCCACCGCGCTGCTGGCCCTGGCCAGCAGTTCGGCGCTTGCCCTGGGCTTGGGTGACATCCGTGTCCTGTCCAAGCCGGGCCAGCCCCTGCTGGCCGAAATCCCGGTAGTCTCGGCCGATCCATCCGAACTGGAGAACCTGCGCGTCGCGCTGGCCTCTGCGGTCACCTTCGAACGCGTCGGCCTGCAGCGGCCGGCCGGGCTGGTCAGCGAGCTGCAGTTCGAACTGACCCGCAATGCGCAGGGCAGGGCGGTGGTGCGGGTGACCTCGCAGACGCCGGTCGAAACCCCGTCGCTGAGCTTCCTGATCGAGGCCGACTGGGGCCAGGGCCGCCTGGTGCGCGAATACTCGGCACTGGTTGATGCGCCCTCCAGCGCACTGGCGGTGGCCGAACCGGAAATCGTCGCGCCGGCAGGTACCCTCTCCAACACCATCGTCCGTGATGTTGCACCGGCACCGGCCGCTGCGGAGAACGCAAGCGCACCTGCGCCGTCCACTGCGGCAGCGCCGGCACCTGCATCGGCTCGCCCGCGGGCAGGGGCTGCACCCGCTGCCGCGCAGGCAGCCGATGGCAGCGTCATCGTCCAGCGTGGGCAGACCCTGTCGCAGATCGCCAGCGCGGTGGCCCGCGGCAACCAGGTCAGCCGCGACCGCGCGATGATCGCCCTGCTGCGGGCCAACCCGGAGGCCTTCATCCGCGGCAACGTCAACCTGCTCAAGCAAGGCGCCGTACTGCGCATGCCAGACAGCGATGCACTGGCGGCGGTCGATGCCGCCGAGGCCGCAGTGCTGGTGCGCGAGCATGCCGCGCAGTGGCGGCAGGCGCGCACCGTGCCGCAACCGGCGGGTACCGTCGCCCCGGTGGCCGCGGCGGCAACCACGAACGCTTCTTCCCCGGCCGCGGCCAATGGGGCACGACTTGAAATCGCCCCGGCGCTGGCTTCCGACGCCGCGCGCGCGGGCACAACCACCGGCACTGGAGCCGGCAGCGAGGGTGACATGCTGGGCAACGAACAACTGCGCCAGGCACGCGAGGACATCGCGACCCGCGATGCCGAGATTGGCGAGCTGAAGCAGCGCGTCGCCGACCTGGAAAAACTCAAGGAACAGCAGCAGTCGCTGATCGCGATGAAGGACAACGACCTGGCCGCCGCGCAGCAGCGCCTGGCGCAGGTACCGGATACCCGCGATGCGGCAACGCCGTGGTACTGGCTGGGGCTGCCAGTGCTGCTGCTGGCGGCCGGTGCAGCCTGGCTGCTGCGTCGTCGCAAGCCATCGCCGCTGCCGCCGCTGCGCGACGAAGACGATGCCGCCGGTCTGACCGCTGCGGTACCGGCGGGCGCGGCGCTGTATACCCTGGCCGAGCAGTCCTCGTGGTCGTCGGTGGGGCCCGAAGCGGGCCGCCAGGAGCCGGCGATGCCGGCTTGGGCGAGCGAAACCGGGGGGCAGGATGACGTGGCTGCCGAACCGGTCGCCGACGTCGCCGCCCAGGCTGACTGGCAGGCGCAGACGCTGCGCGATGACGAAGTGGTGGAGCTGCCCGAGGCAGTGACCGACCTGCCGCGCTGGGACGAGCCGGTGCTCACGCAGGAGGATCCCACGCCGGCCGCCGCCGCGCAGGATGAGCCGCTCGCGCAGGCGGCCCCCGGCGAGGTGGCAGTGCCGGACTACGCGCTGCACGCCGAACAGCAGCCGCAGTTCCGCGGCGTGTTCGACCTGCCGGCCGAGCACCCTGACGGCGAGGCTTCAGGCGCAGCGCCGCACGACGCGCTGGCCGCAGCGCCGCATGAAGACGGTGCTGCGGCGCCGGCCGGCGATGCCGGCTGGGCGCCGCGCGCCGGGCAGGAGCGCCTTGAGCTGGCCATCGCCTACCTCGACCTGGGCGATGCCCAGACCGCGCGTACGTTGCTGCAGGAAGTGGCCGAGGGCGGCGACCTGCACTGCCAGGCCCAGGCCCGCGAACTGCTGGCCCGCCTGCCGTGATCGACCCTGCCGACAAGGACCCCGTCATGAGCCGCGAGCGCCGCATCGACTACGTTGAATTCGCTTCCACGGATCCTGCGGCCAGCCGCGCCTTCTTCGAGAAGGCGTTCGGCTGGTCGTTCGTAGACTATGGCAGCGACTACACCGCGTTCGACGACGGCCGCCTGCAGGGCGGCTTCTTCCGCGGCCAGCCGCTGCGGGCCAGCGATGCCGGTGCGCCACTGCTGGTGCTGTACGCTGACCAGCTGGCACCGATCGAAACGGCGGTGCTTGACGCTGGCGGTGAGATCGTGCGGCCGGTGTTTTCCTTCCCCGGCGGCAGTCGTTTCCAGTTCGTCGAGCCCGGTGGCAACGAACTGGCGGTGTGGTCCGAACGCGATCCGGCCTGAGCGCCGCCCCTCCCGCAATATCTGAGGTAGCACATGCGTTACGCGCTTGGCGTCGAGTACGACGGCAGCGATTTCAGGGGCTGGCAGAACCTGGGCGAGAGCGGCCCGAGCGTGCAGGCCAGCCTTGAGCAGGCCCTGTCGTCGGTGGCCGATTCGCCGCTGCAGGTGGTCTGTGCCGGCCGCACCGATGCCGGCGTGCACGGCCTGTGCCAGGTCGTGCACTTCGATACCGACGTGGTGCGCGATCCGCGCGCGTGGATGCTGGGCACTACCACCCGCCTGCCGCGCTCGATCGCAGTGCGCTGGTGCGTGCCGGTGGCCGGGGATTTCCACGCGCGTTTCTCCGCGCGCGCACGCCGCTACCGCTACCGCCTGCTCAACCGCGAAGTGCGGCCCGCGCTGGACCGGCAGACCTTGAGCTGGGAGCGCCGCGCGCTGGACGAGACCCTGATGCACGCCGCCGGGCAGGCCCTGCTCGGTGAGAACGACTTCAGTGCGTTCCGTTCGGTGCAGTGCCAGGCGCTGCACGCCCGGCGTGAGCTGCAGTCACTGCAGGTCAGCCGCCAGGGCGAGGTGATCGAGGTTGCCGTGCAGGGCAATGCATTCCTTCATCACATGGTCCGCAATATCGTCGGATCGCTGATCCTGGTGGGCAGTGGCGAGAAGCCGGTGGAATGGATCGCCGAACTGCTGGCCGGGCGCGATCGCACCGTAGCCGGTCCCACCGCACCGCCGCAGGGCCTGGTGTTCCTTGGGCCCCTGTACCCCGACAACTGGCACCTGCCCGCCGAGGTCACGCTATGAGCCGCTCCTACTACCGCACACGCATCAAGTTCTGTGGCATGACCCGGGCCGGCGATGTCCGCCTGGCCGGTGAGCTGGGCGTGGACGCGGTGGGTTTCATCTTTGCCCGTGAAAGCAGCCGCCGGGTCGCTCCGGCCGAAGCGCGCGCGATGCGCCAGGCGATCGCGCCCATGGTCGACGTGGTGGCGCTGTTCCGCAACAACAGCAAGGAAGAGGTGCGCGAGGTGCTGCGCACGGTACGACCGACCCTGCTGCAGTTCCACGGCGAGGAAGACGAGGGCTTCTGCCGCAGCTTCAACATGCCCTACCTGAAGGCGATCGCCATGGGCGGGCGTGAAGAGATCAACGCCCGCACCCTGCAGCTGCGCTATCCCAGCGCCGCCGGTTTCCTGTTCGACAGCCATGCCCCGGGCGGCGGTGGCGGCACCGGCGTGGCCTTCGACTGGGGCCGGATCCCGACCGGCCTGCATCGCCCGTTCCTGCTCGCCGGCGGCCTGAACCCGGAAAACGTCTACGACGCGGTGCTGGCCACCCTGCCGTGGGGCGTGGATGTCTCCAGCGGCATCGAACTGGAGCCGGGCATCAAGGACGGCTACAGGATGCGTACTTTCGTCGAGGAAGTGCGCCGCGCCGATTGCACGGTTCTTGAGTGATTGTCGTCACTATTTGCCGTGATCTGGACCTGGATTTGAGCCTGCACGCATTCTTCACATAGGATGGTCCCAAGCGCGCCTGCCATGAGGGCCGGCGCGGGGATCGACGGGGCGCGTCCGGCGCGTCCCGAACGGGCGGCCGCCGCCCACAGCCCAGGAAGGCAAGCGATGCAGGAGTTCCTCACCGTCGTGTTCGGTTTCCCGACCCTGCCGTACAGCATCGTGCTGGCGGTGGCGGTGCTGTATTGGGCACTGGCGGCCTTCGGCCTGGTCGACGACGGGTTTGGCGATGCCGGCGCCGATGGGGCACTGCATGGCGACCCACATGATCTGCAGGGACTGTCCGCGCTGCTGGCGCGCTGGGGCCTGGGTGGGGTTCCCCTCATGCTTGTGGTGACGCTGCTGGGTTTCTTCGCCTGGATCGTCACCTATTTCGTCCATCTGTTCGTGCTGTTGCCGCTGCCGGACCTGCTGCGCTGGGCCATCGGTGCGGTCGTGGCCCTTCTGGCGCCGTTGCCGGCGGTGCCGTTCACCGCGCTGCTGCTGCGCCCCGTCCGCAGGTTCCTGCTGCGCCTGCGCCCGGTGGCGCAGGCCTCGCTGCTGGGGCGTACCGGCGTGGTTGCCTCGCCGAAGGTGGATGCCCGCAGCGGTCACGCCACCTTCGACGATGGAGGCGCCGGACTGGTGCTGCAGGTGCGCAGCGAGATCGAACTGCAGCGTGGCGAGCGCATCGTGCTGGTCGAACACGTGGCTGATCAACACCATTACCGGGTGGTCCGCGCCGACGCGGTCGCCCTCGACTTCCAGGACAACCTGCTTCCGGGCAACAAGGAGAATCACTGATGACGTTGGCAACCATGGCCCCCTTCCTGATCGGCGTAGCCGTGCTGCTGGTCGCACTGCTCGGCCTGGCCGGCCTGTTCAAGGCCTTCTACCGCAAGGTCGACCAGGGCGTGGCCCTGATCGTCAACGACATGAGCTCCACGCCCAAGGTGCACTTCACCGGTGCGCTGATCATCCCGGTGCTGTACCGCGCCGAGCTGATGCGGATCAGCCTGATCACGCTGCAGATCGACCGCCGCGGCAAGGAAGGCCTGATCTGCCGCGACAACATGCGTGCCGATATCGCCGTGGCGTTCTACCTGCGGGTCAACGAGACCCAGGCCGACGTGCTGCGGGTGGCCAAGGCCATCGGTGCCGACCGTGCATCGGACAAGCATGCCGTCGACGAGCTGTTCAACGCCAAGTTCTCCGAAGCGCTGAAGACGGTCGGCAAGAAGTTCGACTTCACCGAACTGTTCGAGAAGCGCCAGGAGTTCCGCGACGAGATCATCGCGGTGATCGGCAATGATCTGAACGGCTACGTTCTCGAGGACGTGGCGATCGACTACCTGGAACAGACCCCGAAATCGCTGCTGGACCAGTTCAACATTCTCGATGCGCAGGGCATCCGCAAGATCACCGAATTGACCGCCGCGCAGAACGTGGTGACCAACGAGCTGGAGCAGAACGAGAAGCTCGCCATCACCAAGAAGAACGTGGAAGCGCGCGAAGCGCTGCTGGCCCTGGAACGCCAGCAGGCCGAAGCCGAAGCGCGGCAGAAGCGCGAGATCGAGACCATCCGTGCGCGCGAGGAGGCCGAGACCGCCAAGGTGCAGGAAGAACAGCGCCAGCTGTCCGAGAATGCCCGCATCGAAGCGCAGCAGCTGATCGAGATCCGCGACCAGAACCGCCTGCGCGAAGTGGAAGTGGCCGAGCAGAACCGCCAGCGTGCCGTGGCCATCGAGGCCGAGCGCGTGGAGCGCGCACGCCAGCTGGAGCAGGTCACCACCGATCGTGAAGTGCAGCTGCAGGGCGTGGAGCGTGACAAGGTGGTCGAGCAGGGCAAGATGGACGTGGCCAACATCACCCGTGAACGCATCTCCATCGACAAGACCGTGGCGCAGGAAGAGGAGCGCATCAAGGAAGTGCGCGAAGTCTCCGAGGCCGACCGCCAGAAGCAGGTGCTGATCCTGGAAGCCGAGGCCAAGGCGCAGGAAGCGCTGGTGCGCGAAGTCAAGGAAGCGCAGGCGCGCGAGACCGCTTCAAAGCATCGCGCGGTGGAACTGACCACGCTGGCCCAGGCCGAGCATGAAGCGGCCGGCAAGCAGGCCGAAGCCAAGCGCCTGTTGGCCGATGCCCTGCGTGCCGAACAGGCAGCGCCGGGCCTGGCCGAAGCGCAGGTGCGTGAAGCTTCGGCGCTGGCCATCGAGAAGGTCGGCATTGCCGAGGCCCGCGTGATCGAAGCCAAGGCCGAAGCCAGCCTGAAGCAGGGCAGCAACGAAGCCCGCGTGCTGGCCGAGACCCTGCAGGCGCAGGCACAGGGCGAGGAAAAGATGGGCCTGGCCCGTGCCACCGCCACCGAGTCGCTGGGCAATGCCGAAGCCGGCGTGGTGCAGAAGAAGCTGCTGGCCGAGGCCGAGGGCCTGGTGCGCAAGTTCGAAGCCATCGCCTCGCTGAGTGACCAGGCACGTGGTCATGAAGAGTTCCGCATGATGCTGGACAACAGCCTGAAGCAGGCGCTGGCCTCGATCGAAGCCGGCAAGGAAGTCTCGCGCGAGAACGCCAATGTCATCGCCAGCGCGCTGCGCAACGCCGATATCGACCTGGTCGGTGGCGACGGCGGCATGTTCGAGAACCTGGTCAAGGCGGTGTCGCTGGGCAAGTCGATCGAAGGCTTCGCCGGCAAGAGCCCGATCGTGCAGGAGCTGATGCAGCGCTACCTGGGCGTGGCCGTGGCCGAACCGGCGCCGCGCCAGATCGCCGAGGATGCCGAAGCGGTACCGACCGTGTCGGCTACCGTGGTCGACAGCGCCCGTTGATGCATCGGGCGATGGCCGCCGCCATCGCCCGCCCGCGCCGGCCGCAACCGCGGCCGTCCGCCCGTGAGCCGGAAACCTGCTGATGTCTGAAACCCATCCGTCCGCCGAATCCACTGCGCCGGAGGCCGGCGGCAGCACCGTCGACCAGGCTGTCGCCCAGGGCGGCGCCTACGAAGTCCTGCGCCGCCGCCTGGCCGAGCAGGGCCAGCGCCTGCAGGGCCTGGCCGAAACGCTCAACCGCCAGCGCCTGGCCGAGTTCGGCGACAGCCGCCTGGAGGTGGTCGGGCGCTTCCGCATCCGCAGCGACAACAACTGCGTCGGCCGTGACATCGTGCAGGTGGGCCCGGACCGCCTGCTGTTCGGCTACAACGTGTTCATCGGGTTGAAGACCCAGACCCGCATCGAGGATGTGTTCGGCCTGTACCGGCTGGTGCAGGGCAGCGACGGCTACGACGTCGCTGCGCTGGAACTGAAGGGCAGCTTCCTCGACCAGCCCGGCTTCGTGCACGATTTCAACGAGCTGTATGCCTACTACAAGCACGCGCGCCTGCTGCAGCTGATCGTGGTCGGCGACAAGCTGCTGGCCTCGTTCCAGATCGGCGAGCGCAGCAGCGACGTGCGCGTGTTCCGCTGGGCGCTGTCGCGCGAGGGCGAGCTGACTTACCTGGATGCGCGCGGTGAGCGCGACATCGCATTGCCGCCGCCGTTTGATTTCGAATGGACCAAGGCCACCCGCGACCTTGCGGTCAGTGGCCGGCATTCGCACCTGAACATCCTCGACACCCTGTTCGTGGAGACCACCGGCGGTGATCTCACCATCAAGGTGGAGAACAACACCGAGACCGGCCAGGGCATCTACAGCGAGCCGGTGGAGGACAGCACGCAGTCGCTGGACGACGCCCAGTTCGAGTTCGCCCGGGTCGGCTCGCTGGTATTGCTGAAGGTGCTGCCGTACCGCGAGACCGAATGGCGCGGCCTGATCTACAACACGCTGACCGGCGGCATCGTGCGCAATGATGCGATCGTGCAGGCCTGCGTGCAGCTGCCCGAAGACCATGGCGTGATCTTCCCGGGTGGCTATTACCTGCAGGGCGGCGAGCACAAGGCATTTGATGCCTCGATGGCCGGCATGCAGTTCAAGCGCAGCATCCGTTCGCCAAACGGCGAGGACGTGCTGTACATCTTCTACGAGCGCGAAGGCGGGCGCTCGGCGCTGTTCGTCTACAACACCATCCAGCGCGTGCTGCAGAACCCGGTGTTCGGCCATGGCTACGCCTTGATGCAGGACGGGCGCATGGTGCTGTTCCATGCCGAGGGCAGCGAACCGACCCGCATCCATCCGATGCAGGTCTGGCAGACGCCGTTCAGCAGTGACGAGTTCGCCGCCAACCGGCCGCCCGGCAACACGTTCATGGGCCGCATCGGCAACGCCGAGCTGGTGCGCGGCATTTCCAACCTGTTCAACCTGGCGCGCGAGATCGATGGCCAGGACGTGTCGGTACAGCGCTACCAGCGCCTGGTGGCCGATACGCGGCGCCTGTTCGATGCGCACCACTGGCTGGGTGACGCGGCCTGCGATGGCGCCGAGGCGCTGCTGCGGCAGATCAGCGCGACCGGCGAATCGGTGCTGGACGAGTACGAGAAGGTGCAGTCGATCCGTCAGCAATCGGCGCAGGCGATGCTGGAGGCCGAGGCCGCGCACAAGGCGCTGCTGGGCCGGCTGCAACCGCAGAACTGGAGCGAGGTGCAGGCCTTCGTCGAGGCCCTCAACGCGATCACCGCATTGCGCGGGCGGCTGCTGACCCTCCGCGAGCTGCGCTACATCGACACCGCGCGCATCGAGGCGATGACCGTCGAACTGGTGGAGGCACAGGACCGTGTTGGCGCCGCCACCGGTGACTTCCTCGCCGGCGAGGAGGCGCTGGCGCCGCTGGCCACGCGCCTGCAGGCGCTGGACGATGCCGCGCAGCAGGCACAGACGGCGCGCCAGCTGGACGAGCAGTTGGAAGGCCTGCTTGGCATGGCGTCCGACCTGGACATGCTGTCGGAGCTGATGGCCGGCCTGAAGGTGGACGATGCCACTGCCCGCACCCGCGTGGTCGAGTCGATCTCGGTGCTGTACGGTCGCCTCAACCAGGCGCGCGCGCGTGCTGACCAGCGCCGCAGGTCACTCGGTTCGGCCGAGGCCGTGGCGCAGTTCGCCGCCCAGTTCGCGCTGTTCTCGCAGTCGATCACCAGCGCGCTGGCGCTGGCCACCGACCCCGAACGTGCCGACGAGCAGTTGTCGCGCCTGCTGGTCCAGCTGGAAGAACTGGAGAGCCAGTTTGGCGAACACGAGCAGTTCCTCGGCGACATCCTGAGCAAGCGCGAAGAGCTGGTCGAGGCCTTCGAAACGCACAAGCAGGCCTTGCTGGATGACCGCCAGCGCAAGGCGCGTTCGGTACTGGATGCGGCCAATCGGATCCTCGACGGCCTGGCCAGGCGCACCGAGCGCTTCGCCACCGCCGATGAGCTCAACGCGTTCTTTGCCGGCGATCCGCTGATCCTCAAGCTGCGTGAGCTGGCCGAGCGCCTGCGCACGCTGCACGACAACGTCAAGGCCGACGACATCGAGGCGCGGCTGAAGGGCGTGCGTGACCAGGCAGTGCGCCAGCTGCGCGACCGCAGTGACCTGTACGAAGCCGGCGGCAACGTGGTGCGGCTGGGCCCGCGCCATCGCTTCAGCGTCAATACGCAGGCACTGGACCTGACCCTGTTGCCGCGTGGCGATACGTTGGCCATCCATCTGACCGGCACCGACTTCCTGGAGACCCTGCACGACCCGGAGCTGGACGCACTCAAGCCGTTCTGGCCGGTCACCCTCGACTCGGAATCGCCCACGCTGTATCGCGGCGAGTACCTGGCCGGCAGCCTGCTGCTGGCCGCGCAGGAGGGGCGCGACGGCCTCGATCTGGCTGCGCTGCAGCACGACGTCGCGAACCCGGAAGCGCTGGATCAGCGCGTGCGTGCGTTTGCCGCACCACGCTATCGCGAAGGCTACGAGCGCGGCATCCATGACCACGATGCGGCACTGATCCTGCGTGCGCTACTGCCTTTGCAGCAGGCGGCCGGCAGCCTGCGCCATGCACCGCGGGTGCGTGCGCTGGCGTTGCTGTTCTGGGCCGCCGAGCAGCGGCGCGAAGCGGTGGCGCAATGGCCGGCGCGGCAGGTGGGCGCCGAGGCGCTGGCACGCCTGCTGGGGTCCGACGAAGGGCGTCTGGCGTTGCGCACAGAAATGGCCGAGGCGCTGCTGGCGTATGCGCAGTCCCACGTGTTGCCGTTCGATGCAGATGCCGCGCAGGCTGCATCCGCCTATCTGGGCGAAGAACTGGCGGCGGGCGATCCGGTGTTCAGCAGCAGCCGCCACGCGGTGGCGCTGCTGGAGGCATTGGCCCAGCAGCTGGAGCAGGCGGGGCAGCGTGAGGCGGTCGAGCGTGCCCTGCAGCGCGGCCAGGATCCACTGGCTACGCGTTGGTCATTGGCTGGGCAGTGGCTGCGCGCAGTGGCGCGGATGCCGGCGCATGCCCAGCATGCCGGCTATGTCGACGAAGCCGCCGCGTTGCTGCTGGTGCAGCGCCAGTTGCGCACCCGTACCAGCGATGCCGCACTGCAGGCGGAGGTCAATGGCCTGCTGGGTGAACACGCACGCATCAGCAATGGCACGCTGGTGGTATCGCTGGATGATTTCCTGGCGCGCCTGCAGCAGCACCTGCGTCATTTCGTGCCAGCGTTCCATGCCTACCAGGCGCTGCGCCAGGGCATCATCGGTCGCGAGCGCGAGACCCTGCGGCTTTCCGAGTTCAAGGCGCGGCCGCTGTCCTCGTTCGTACGCAACAAGTTGATCAACGATGTCTACCTGGGCGTGATCGGTGACAACCTGGCCAAGCAGATGGGCACGGTCGGCGAGAACAAGCGCAGCGATCTGATGGGCCTGCTGATGATGATTTCGCCCCCGGGCTATGGCAAGACCACGCTGATGGAATACGTGGCGCACCGGCTGGGCCTGGTCTTCATGAAGATCAACGGCCCGGCGCTGGGCCACGAGGTGCGCTCGCTGGACCCGGCCCAGGCACCGGACGCGACCTCGCGGCAGGAGCTGGAGAAGCTCAACCTGGCGCTGGAAATGGGCAACAACACCATGCTGTATGTGGACGACATCCAGCACACCCATCCCGAGTTCCTGCAGAAGTTCATCTCGCTGTGCGATGGCACCCGCCGTATCGAGGGTGTGTGGCGCGGTCGCACACGCACCTACGACATGCGCGGCAAGAAGTTCTGCGTGGTGATGGCCGGCAACCCGTACACCGAGTCCGGCGAGGTGTTCAAGATTCCGGACATGCTGGCCAACCGTGCCGACATCTACAACCTCGGTGACGTGCTCGGTGGCATGGAGGCCGCCTTCACCCTCAGCTACATCGAGAACAGCCTGACCTCCAATCCGGTGCTGGCGCCGCTGGCCACGCGCGACATGGCCGACCTGTATGTGCTGGTCGACCGCGCGATGGGCAAGGAGGTCTCGACCAACAGCCTCAGCCACGCCTACAGCAGCGCGGAGATCAACGAGATCACCGCCACCCTGCAGCGCATGCTGCGTGTGCGCGACGTGGTCTACCGGGTCAACCAGCAGTACATCGCCAGCGCCGCACAGGACGACCGCTACCGCACCGAGCCGCCGTTCCGCCTGCAGGGCAGCTACCGCAACATGAACAAGCTGGCCGAGAAGATCTCCCCGGTGATGAACGAGGACGAACTGCAGCAGTTGATCTCCGACCACTACCTGGGCGAGGCGCAGCTGCTGACCACCGGCGCCGAGGAGAACCTGTTGAAGCTGGCCGAACTGCGCGGCGTACTGGATGACACGCAGGCGCAGCGCTGGGCGCAGATCAAGCGCGACTTCCTGCGCAACAAGGCCATGGGTGCCGACGACAGCGATGTCGGCGGGCGCGTGGTGGCGCAGCTGGCCGATATCGCCACCGCGCTGCAGCTGCCATCGCCCGCGCCGGAAGCGATCCCCGTTGCGGACCCGGCCCCGTGGCCGGCGCTGCTGGAGGCCCTGCATCGCCTTTCAGAGGCGCGTCCCGCCGCCGCGCCGGCGCCGGTCGTGGCAGCCCCCAGCGTGCCGGCCACGGCCCTGGCCGAAGACCTGCAGGCGGGCCTGGCGCCGCTGGTGGAGCTGCTGGCGGCATCGCAGGCGCAGCAGGTGCAGGTGTCGCAGACCCTGGCCGCGTTCGCCGGCTGGGCGCGACAGCAGGTCGAGCGGGGCACGCCGAGCGCTGTGGTGGCGCAGCGCGCGCGCGTGCGCCGCGCCGCGACGCCGGAGGAGCGGGCGCTGGATGAGGCGCTGATGCGCCATTTCTACGGCGAGTCATTGCCACCGGAAGACGGCGATGGCATGCCGGCATCCACGCCGAAGCCGCCGCCG
Organism: Stenotrophomonas sp. YJH_SMC_53; assembly: GCF_059369995.1. Classification (NCBI taxonomy): domain Bacteria; kingdom Pseudomonadati; phylum Pseudomonadota; class Gammaproteobacteria; order Lysobacterales; family Lysobacteraceae; genus Stenotrophomonas; species Stenotrophomonas sp. YJH_SMC_53. The sequence goes on from NZ_JCAFTF010000012.1 coordinate 111,932, forward strand.
CTGCCGTGACCACGCGCGTGCCACTGCCGCCACCGATGCTGCCGGATACGGTCGATGTCGCTGCGCTGGCCGACTATGGTGCGCCGTTGCTGCAGGCGCTGGCGCGGCGCGAAACGCCGTTGCCACCGGATGCGGGTGAGCGCCTGGTGGCTGCGCTTGCGCGCATCGCGCTGGCCCTGCAGGCCGGCAACCCGGCGCAGATCCGGCAGCAGGAAGGCTGGTGGGGACGGCTGCTGGGGCGCGATGTCGCTCGCGAAGCAGAAGGGCACGCGCTGCAGTCGCAGCTGGGCGTACTGACCCTGCAGGCGCGTGAGCAGGCCCAGCACCTGCAGCAGCACATGCAGCTGCGGGCCATGGCCATCGTTGAGCATTCCGCGGCGGCCGCGGCGCTGGACGGCTGGGCCGAACTGGCTGCGTCGCGGCTGACGACGCTGGATAGCGCCGGTCAGGCCGCGCTGTCGCATCGGCTGGACCATCTTCGCCGGCTGGCCTCGCTGCGCCGCCTGGAAGCCGGTCAATGGCAGCTGCTGCAGGACCAGGACAGCATGCTGCTGCAACGCTTCGCGCGCATCCATGACGTGCTGCTGCCGGCCTGGCGGCAGGCTGTACTGGCGGGCCAGGCCGCTGCGGGCGCTGCGTTGGCTGGCAAGGCTGCCACGTTGCACGCACAGATCGATGACGAGGTGGCCGCGGCTCAGGCTAGACTGCCTTGAGCCGGCCGCCGCTGCCGCTTACCCAACTGCAAGGAGACTGCCCGATGACCCAGGACAGCCAGACCCCCGGTGCCCTCGTACCCGGCACGACCACCGCCACTGCGCTCGATGAAGGTGCGCTGCAGGCGCTGGGACTGGTACGCGAGGACCTGCCGCGCATCGCCGAGATCCGTCTGGAACTGGACGATCTGCGCCCGGGTAACCTGCAGGTGTTCGGCCGCGAAGCGGCCACGCGCACCGCAGCGTTCTCCAGCCAGTTGCTGGACCAGGTGCGCAATCGTGACCTGGATGCCAGTGGCGAGAAGCTGGGCGAAGTGGTGCGCATCGCGCGCAGCCTGAAGCTGGATGGCTTCGCGCAGCGATCGAAGGTGCCGGTGATCGGTGGCCTGATTGATCGCATGCGCGCCTCCAAGGGCGAGCTGGTGCAGAAGTTCAGCGACACCAATGCGCAGATCGAACAGCTGCTGGCCGACGTCGGCGTGCAGCAGGCGTTGATGGGAAAGCGCGTGGGGGAGTTCGACCGCATGCACGATATCGTTCGCGAAGAACGTCGTGCGCTCGGCCTGTATGCGGCAGCGGGCAAGCAGCGGCTGGCCGAACTGCAGGCCGAACAGCTGGCCGGGCAGGGCAGCGAGGACCCCCAGCAGCGCATCCGCCAGGGCGAGATCGACAATGCGATCCGGTTGATCGAGAAGCGCGTGTCCGACCTGCAGCTGATGCAGCACGCCGCCGACCAGTCGCTGCCGATGATCCGCCTGATCCAGGCCAACGCACTGCAGCTGATCGAGAAGTTCAACACCGTCCGCGACATCACCATTCCGTCGTGGAAGCGCCAGTTCGCCATCCAGCTCTCGCTGGGCGAACAGAAGGCTGCGGTCGAACTGTCCACGGCCATCGATGACGCCACCAACGAACTGATGCGTCGCAATGCCGACCTGCTGCGCCAGGCCTCGGTGGATACCGCGCGCAGCAACCAGCGCGGCGTGATCGACGTGGCCACGCTGCGCCATGTGCACGACCAGCTGATCGCCACGGTGGAAGAAGTGCGCAGCATCCATCGCGAAGGGATGCAGCAGCGGCAGCAGGCCGAAGTCGAGCTGTCGCGCCTGCGCGAAGACCTGCAGCAGCGCCTGGCCACACCGACCGCCAGCTGAAAAAAGGGGACGGAGGGAATTAAGTCGTTTGTGCCACTTGCGACTTAATTCCCTCCGTCCCCTTTTTGTTGTCAGCGGAGTTGCCGGCCCAGCCAGTCGGCGAGCGCATCCACGCGCGCATCAGGTGGTCCGTCCGGTCGCGCCAGCACCCAGAAACCACCGGTGGCGGCAAACCCCCACGGCGCGACCAGTCGCCCGGCGGCCAGGTCCTCGGCCACCAGTGGCTCGGGTGCGATCGCCGGGCCCAGCCCGGCCACCGCTGCCTCCAGCAGGTAGTACAGATGCTCGAAGGCCGTACCCAGCTGCAGCTTCGCGGGGTCCAGAGCGTGCGCCTGCGCCCACGCCGGCCACGCCTGCGGCCGTGAGCTGGTGTGCAGCAGCGTTTCCTGCAGCAGCGCCGAGGGCGGTACATGCCGCAGGCGCTGCGCGGCCGGATGCGAGGGGGCCACCACCACGCCGACCCGTTCCGGGGCCAGCTCACGCACCTGCCAGCCGCGGGGCCACGGCCCCTGCGCCAGCAGCAATACCGCATCCAGTGCCGCCTGTGCCTCGGTGAAGCTGCCATCCAGCGCTGACCATTGCAGGCGCACGCCGGGCAGGGCGGCCTGCAGCGCAGGCAGGCGCGGGATCATCCAGCGCGCCAGCACGCTGCCGCTACAGCCCAGTACCAGCGCCGGGGCCGCCGCCGGCCGCCGCAGTTCGCGCACGCAGTCTTCGATGCCGCCGAAGGCCTCGCTGCACGCTGCCTGCAGCCGCGTGCCCGCAGCGGTCAGGCGCAGGCCGCGACCGGCACGCTGGAACAGCGCCAGGCCGAGATGGTCTTCCAGCAGCTTCAGCTGGCGGCTGACCGCACCGTGGGTGACATGCAGGTCGTGTGCGGCGCGGCCAACGCCGCCGAGACGGGCGGTGGCCTCGAACGCACGCAGCGCATTGAGCGGCGGCAGCAGGGAACGGCTCATGTGAGATTTCCTGACGATATGCGCCAGATAATATCCATTTTCCGGTCAAGACCCGTGCGCTAGAGTATCCACCTGTCTCGAACCAGCGGTCGCTTCCATGTCTGCCTCCCCCATTGCCGACTACCACGCCTTCCCGGACGCCCAGGGCCATTTCGGCCGCTACGGCGGCAGCTTTGTTGCCGAAACCCTGGTGGGTCCGCTGCAGGAACTGGCCCAGGCCTATGACCAGGCCCGTCAGGACCCGGCATTCCAGGCTGCCTACGACCGCGACCTGGCCCATTACGTGGGCCGGCCGAGCCCGATCTACCACGCCCAGCGCCTGAGCGACCATGTCGGCGGCGCGCAGATCCTGCTCAAGCGTGAAGACCTGAACCACACCGGCGCGCACAAGATCAACAACACCATCGGCCAGGCGCTGCTGGCCGCGCGGATGGGCAAGAAGCGCATCATCGCCGAGACCGGTGCCGGCCAGCACGGTGTTGCCAGTGCCACCGTTGCCGCCCGCCTGGGCCTGGAATGCGTGGTGTACATGGGCGCCACCGACATCGAGCGGCAGAAGATCAACGTCTACCGCATGAAGCTGCTGGGCGCGACGGTGGTGCCGGTCACCTCCGGCTCGGCCACCCTGAAGGACGCGCTCAACGAAGCGATGCGCGACTGGGTGACCAACGTGCAGGACACCTTCTACATCATCGGCACCGTGGCCGGCCCGGATCCGTATCCGCGCATGGTCCGTGACTTCAACGCCATCGTTGGCCGCGAGGCGCGCGAGCAGATGCTGGCCGAGTATGGCCGCCTGCCCGATGCGATCACCGCCTGCGTCGGCGGCGGCAGCAACGCCATCGGCCTGTTCCACGCCTTCCTCAACGATCGCCAGGTCGAGATCGTTGGCGCCGAAGCCGCCGGCGACGGCATCGGCACCGGCCGCCACGCCGCATCGATCGCCGCCGGTCGACCGGGCGTGCTGCATGGCAACCGCACCTATGTGCTGTGCGACGACGACGGCCAGATCATCGAGACCCACTCGGTGTCGGCCGGCCTGGACTATCCGGGCGTCGGCCCGGAGCATGCTTTCCTGGCCGATACCGGCCGTGCGCGCTACCTCGGCATCACCGATGAAGAAGCGCTGCAGGCCTTCCACCTGCTGGCGCATACCGAGGGTATCCTGCCGGCACTGGAGTCCAGCCACGCACTGGCACAGGCGATCAAGCTGGCGCGTGAGCGTCCGCGTGACCAGATCGTGCTGTGCAACCTGTCCGGCCGTGGCGACAAGGACGTGCACACCATCGCCGCGCGCGAAGGGCTGGTGCTGTGAGCGCGCTGCTGCGGAACAGCGGGGTGCTTCTGCTGGTGCTGGGCCTGGCCGCGTGCCAGCCGCCGGAACCGCCAGTGCTTGCGCCGGCTGCCAAAGCCACCGCGCAGCCCGCACAGCAGCCGGCCGCCAACGATGACCTCGACCCGATGGCGCGTACGCCAATCGTCGATCCGCCGTCTGCGGAAGAGAGCAACGGCGACAACGCCCCCGCCGTCGCCTCGGTGGCACTGGACCATGCCGGCGAAGTGCTGGTCGGCCAGCACATGGGGGACCTGAAGTCACTGGGGCCCTGGAAGGCGCAGGGCGCGAAAGAGTTCTTCGAAGGCGACTGCGAGTACTACGACGGCAGGGGGTTGCCGCCGGGCGTGTCGATGATGACCGACGACGACCGCGTGGTCCGTTTTGATCTGAAGCCGGGCGACGACCCGGAGCTGCCGGTTGAACAGCCCGGTCCATTCGGCCTGCGCATCGGCATGACCCGTGCCCAGGCCATGGCGCAGTTCCCGAAGCCGCCGGTATCCAGCCCGCATGCCTACGACGGTGACCAGGGCGAGTACCTCACCTGGCAGGACCCGGGTTCGGACCTGGGTATCCGCCTGGAACTGTTTGAAGGGAAGGTCACCCGGATGTACTGGGGAACCAGCGATGCGATTGAACTGATTGAAGGATGTGCCTGAAATGCCCGTATCCCGACTCGATGCCTGTTTCCTGCGTCTGCGCGAACAGCAGCGCAAGGCGCTGATTCCCTTCGTCACCGCCGGTGATCCCTCGCTGGAGGCGACCGTGCCGGTCATGCACGCACTGGTCGAGGCCGGCGCCGACGTGATCGAACTGGGCGTGCCGTTTTCCGACCCGATGGCCGATGGCCCGACCATCCAGCGCAGCTCCGAGCGCGCGCTGGCGCGCGGCGCCGGCAGCCGCTACGTCCTGCAGGCCGTGGCGCAGTTCCGCGAACGCGATGCGCAGACCCCCGTGGTGCTGATGGGCTACCTCAACCCGGTGGAGATCCATGGCTACGCGGCCTTCGCCAAGGCCGCCGTCGACGCCGGCGTGGACGGCGTGCTGCTGGTCGATCTGCCGCCGGAAGAAGCGGGCGACGCCCAGCAGGCGTTCGACGCAGCCGGCCTTGCGCTGGTCCTGCTGGCGTCGCCGACCACCAGCGAGGCGCGAGCCGACAAGCTGCTGGCGCTGGCCCGTGGCTATCTCTACTACGTCAGCTTTGCCGGTGTCACCGGCGCGTCCGAGCGCCTGGACAGCGATGCCGCCAGTACCCGACTGCAGGCGTTGCGCGCGCGCGCATCGGTGCCGGTAGTGGCGGGCTTCGGTATCAAGGATGCCGCCAGTGCCGCGGCCATGGCCCGCCAGGCCGATGGCGTGGTGGTCGGAAGCGCGCTGGTGGCGGCGCTGGCAGAAGCGGGCTCGGCGGAAGACGCGGTGCAGCGCGCCCGGGCCTTCCTCGCCCCGCTGCGGCAGGCGCTGGACGCGTAACAGGACTGCCGGCCGCTGGCCGGCATCCTCCTGATGGCTCGCGTGCAAGGGCTGCCGGCCAGCGGCGGGTACCGCCCAGCACCTAAACGTACGTCCCAGCATGGTTTTTTCCGGCTGCCCCGCGGCTGGAAAGGGGGTGCACGGGCGGGGAAAGCGGAGCTAGACTGTCCGCCTTTGCGGCCCCTGGGCCGCCCTGAACGGAAGTGTCCTCCCGCATGAGTTGGCTCAGCAAGTTGATGCCGTCCGGCATCCGCACCGACAACACCCCCAGCAAGAAGCGCAGTGTCCCCGAGGGCCTGTGGGAAAAGTGCAGCAACTGCGGCAGCGCGTTGTACCGTCCGGAACTGGAAGAGAACCTGGAAGTCTGCCCGAAGTGCGGCCATCACATGGCGATCCGCGCGCGCGCGCGCCTGGCCGCCCTGTTCGACGCCGACAGCACCACCGAGATCGGTGCGCGCCTGGGGCCGACCGACCTGCTCAAGTTCAAGGACCAGAAGAAGTACAGCGAGCGCATCAAGATCGCGCAGAAGAACACCGGCGAGTACGACGCGCTGATCGCCATGCGCGGCCTGCTCAAGGGCCGTGCGCTGGTGGCATCGTCCTTCGACTTCGCCTTCATGGGCGGCTCGATGGGCTCGGTGGTCGGCGAGCGTTTCGCACTGGCCGCAGAAACCGCGGTCGAGATCGGTGCGCCCTACGTGTGCTTCTCGCAGAGCGGTGGCGCCCGCATGCAGGAAGGCCTGTTCTCGCTGATGCAGATGGCCAAGACCTCGGCCGCGCTGGGCAAGCTGCGTGAAGCCGGGCTGCCGTACATCTCGGTGCTGACCCATCCGACCACCGGTGGTGTCTCGGCCTCCTTTGCGATGCTGGGCGACATCAACATCGCCGAACCGCAGGCGCTGATCGGCTTCGCCGGCCCGCGCGTGATCGAGCAGACCGTGCGCGAGAAGCTGCCGGAAGGCTTCCAGCGCTCGGAGTTCCTGCTGGAGCACGGTGCCATCGACCAGATCTGCGACCGCCGCGAGCTGCGTGACCGCCTGTCCGACCTGCTGGCGATGCTGGGCCGTCAGCCGGCGCCGGAGGTGGCTTGATGGGAGGCCGCAAGTACTTCGGTACTGATGGCATCCGTGGCCGGGTCGGCCAGGGCGTGATCTCGGCCGACTTCGTGCTGCGCCTGGGCAACGCCCTGGGCCGTGTACTGGTCGCCCAGCGCGGCCAGGACGGGCGCCGGCCAATCGTGGTGATCGGCAAGGACACCCGCATTTCCGGCTACATGTTCGAGGCGGCACTGGAAGCCGGCCTGGTGGCCGCCGGTGCGGACGTGCAGCTGCTGGGGCCGATGCCGACCCCGGCGGTGGCGTTCCTGACCCGTACGCTGGGCGTGGATGCCGGCATCGTCATCAGTGCCTCGCACAACCCGCACTACGACAACGGCATCAAGTTCTTCTCCGCCCAGGGCGAGAAGCTCGACGATGCCACCGAGCTCGCCCTCGAAGCGGCGCTGGACGTTCCTTTCACCACCGCCGAATCGGAGAAGCTGGGCAAGGCATCGCGTGGCCGCGAGGCGGTCGGCCGCTACATCGAGTTCTGCAAGGCCAGCGTGCCGCGCGCGTTCGACCTGCGTGGCGTACGCCTGGTGCTGGACTGCGCGCACGGCGCCACCTACCAGATCGCACCGCTGCTGTTCCGCGAGCTGGGTGCCGAGGTGATCGGCATTGGCGCCGAGCCCAACGGCGTCAACATCAACGCCGGCGTGGGCTCCACCCATATCGACAATCTCGCGGCCAAGGTCCGCGAAACCCGCGCTGATCTCGGCATTGCCTTCGACGGCGACGGCGACCGCGTGCTGATGGCCGACGACCAGGGCAACCCGGTCGACGGCGATGACCTGCTTTACATCCTGGCCCGCGCATGGAAAGCCGAAGGCCGCCTGCGCGGCCCGGTGGTCGGCACGCTGATGAGCAACTACGGCGTGGAGAAGGCCTTCGCCGATCTGCAGATTCCGTTCGTGCGCAGCAACGTCGGTGATCGCTATGTGCACCAGGCGCTGATCGAAGGCGGTGGGGTGCTCGGCGGCGAAGCCTCCGGCCACCTGCTGTGCCTGGATCGGGCCACCACCGGTGACGGCATCGTCAGTGCGCTGCAGGTGCTGGTGGCGTTGCGCAACAGCGGGCAGACCCTGCGCCAGGCATTGAAGGGACTGGTGCGGGTGCCGCAGAAGACGGTCAACGTGCGGCTGGGCAATGTCTCGGCCAAGGCAACGGTGCAGGCCGACAGCGTGCAGGCCGCGCTGGCCGACGCGCAGCAGTCGGTGGCCGGCCGTGGCCGTGCGTTCCTGCGCCCGTCCGGTACCGAGCCGGTGGTGCGTGTCACGGTCGAGGCCGATGATGCAACGCTGATGCAGGACACGCTGGACCGACTGTCCGCGGCGGTACGTGAAGCCGCCGCCTGAGGCCGCTGCACATCCGCCCAACGAAAACGCCCCGGAATGCCGGGGCGTTTTCTTTGAAGGGGCAGGGCGTTGGGCCGCCTACGGCCCCGGCACCATCTTCTTCTGGCGTGCCTTGAAGCCATTGAACAGCGGCGCGATCAGGGGGGTGTAGCTCTGGGCGATGCGCTTGCGCAACCAGCTCGCCGGGCGGTTGCGGATCGCGAAGCGGTAGATGCGTTCCGGATCGCCGCCGACCACGTTGCGGCCGAACGGGTGGGTGGTGTGCAGGTAGCGGAAGCCGTGCTCGCGCGCCACCTCGATGTGGTCCTGGTCGAAATCGCCGTAAGGCCAGCACAGCGTATCGGACACCTCGCCGAGCTTGTCCCGCAGGACTTCGCGCGAGACTGCCAGATCGTGGCTCAGGCCCGCACGGCGCTGTGCGCGGTCCAGGTCGTCGCGGCGCAGCCAGCGGGTGTGGGTATGGGTGTGGCAATGCACTTCGAAGGTGCCGGCGGCGATGGCCGCGCGCGCTTCGCTCCAGCGCATCATCACGTCGTCGCTGCGGTTCTGCTCGTAGATCGCCGCTTCGCAGCCGCGGTGGTCCGGCGTGGCAGGCAGCACTGCCCCGGCAAGCCCCGCATGGGGCCGCTCCGGGCCTTCGCCCATCCAGCCGGTGACCACGAACACCACTGCGTGCATGCCGTACTTCTGCAGGATCGGGTGCGCATACACCCAGTTGTCCAGGTAGCCATCGTCGAAGGTGATCACGATCGACTTGCGCGGCACCGGCTTGCCCGCCAGGAAGCCGGCGTACTGGTCCAGTGTCAGCGAAGTCCAGCCGTTGCCGGCCAACCAGGCGATCTGGCTTTCGAAATTTTCCGGTGACACGGTGATCATGCCCGGCGACGGACTGACGTGGTGGTGCATGAGCACCGGTACGGTTCGGGCATCAGCCATGTCCCAGCTCCTTCAGCCACTGGCGGTAGTAGTGTTCGGTGGTCTCACCGTGGCCATCGGGGGTGAACCGGTGCGCGCCGTGCATCCAGTCCCACCCGGCGCGGCCCATCTGCCGCCGCCGTTCCGGATCGTCCACCAGCAGGCGCAGGGCGCCTGTCAGGGCTGCATTGTCGCCCAATCGGGTGAGGATGGCATTGCTGCCATCGACCACCATTTCCGGCACGCCACCCACGCGCGTGGCCACGATCGGCACCCCGACATAGGCGGCCTCCAGGAACACGGTACCGGCCGCTTCCTTGTGCGAAGCCAGCGCGAAGATGTCGAAGCCGGCCATCAGCCGGCACGCGCCGTCACGATAGCCGAGCAGGTGGACCTGCTGCTGCAGCCCGTGCTCGTCGCGCAGCGCCTGCAGTCGATCCATGACCGGCTGGCCATCGCCGACCACCACCAGGTGCAGGTTCGGGTGCGTCTTGCACAGCGGCACCATCGCCTGCAGCAGGTCGGCGTGGCCCTTGGGTTCGCGCAGCACCGCCACGCAACCGACCACGATGTCCTGTTCGCCGAAGCCGAGCTCGGCGCGCACTTCCGCGCGTACCTCCTGCAGGCATTGCCAGGGGTCGTCCTTGCGGATCTCGCTCCAGCGCGGCGGGACCGCGATGGGCGGCACGATACCGATGTGTTCGGCCGGAATGCCGCGGTCGGCCAGCAACTGCTTGACGAAGCTGCTGACGGTCAGCACCCGGTGCGGCAGGCCGGTATAGGTCAGCAGCGAGTTGACCGGGCTCATCAGGTGGCGCGAGCGCACCACCAGCGGCGTGCCGCCCAGGCGTGCGCCGGCGGCGGCGATCAGCGCGTCACGGCGGCTGGTGGTGTTGACTACGTCATAGCGTTCGCGGCGCACCAGGCGCGAGACCGACCAGATGCCGCGCAGCAGGCGCAGCAGGCCGCCCATGCGCAGGGTGTGCACGGTGAAACCGTCGTCGCGTGCCAGCTTGGCCAGTCGCGCTTCGGGCTGGCACAGCAGCGCCACCTCGTGGCCACGCGCGCGCATCACCTGCATGTGGCGGAAGATGTAGATCTCCTGCCCACCCATTCCCTTGGCGGCTTCGGTGTGCAGGATGCGCAGCGGACGGTTCATGCAGGATCGATCCTTGAGGGTCAGCGGTTGCGGAAGCGGGTCAGCGCTTCCCATGCAGTGCGTACGGCGGCCGCGTCGGGCGCCTGCTGTGACAGCGGCCGGTAGCGCAGGTCCAGAGCGGTGGCGTTGCCGAACTTGTCGAACACGTAGATGGCATCGCCATGGCGTATCGCGCGCTGCGACCAGCTTTCGACCACCAGCGCACGCGGGCCCTGCGGTTCGGCCAGCAGGTCCTGGCCGGTGCTGTAATCGGTCAGTGCGTTCTCGCAACCCAGCGCGTGGCGCATCAGTGTCGGTACCCAGTCTTCGTGCGAGCTGGTGCGTGCGTCGTGGCCAGCGGCCATGCCTGGCCAATGCAGCACGAACGGGACCTGCAGCTGGTAGTCGGAGAAGTTGCCGTTGTGGCCCCAATAGTTCAGCTTGAGGTCGTTGAACTCTTCGGCATGGTCGCCGGTGACCAGCACGATGGTGTCCTCGGCCAGGCCCTGTGCGCGAAGGTCGTCCAGCAGCGAGCCGATCAGGCTGTCTGCGTAGTGCACGGCGGTGCGGTAGCGGTTGAGTTCCGGCGTCGGGTCATGCTCCGGGCCGAATTTGAGGAAGTCGATGTCCGCAGCCATCGGCGTCGCCACGGGCGGGTAGCCATCGGGCATGTGGTAGGGCGCGTGGGTGGAGTCGAGGAACACGAAGCCGAACCACGGGCGCTGCGCCGCCTGGCTGGCGCGGATGTCCTGCTGCAGTGCACTGATGATCGCGCGGTCGCGGCCGTCGGACTTCAGTGCCGATGGACCCTGGTGCAGCTGGTCGCGCACATCGGCGAAAGCCGTGCGATCGAATTCCGGGCTGTACAACGGCGCACTGCCGTACAGGTGCAGGTCGTAGCCCTGCTGGCCCAGCACCTGGAACAGCTGCGAGCCGCGCTGCTCGTCGAGCATGCTTGGCCAGTAGCCACCGGGCAGGCCGTACAGCAGCCCGAACAGGCCGTAGCGGGTGGCATTGCCGGTGCTGAAGTGCTGGTCGAACACGCGCGCGTCCTGCGCCAGCGCCGACGTGTTGGGCATCAGCTGCGGTGTCAGCACGTCCTGGCGCAGCGATTCCAGCACCACCATCAGCACATTGGGGCGATGCGGGTTCTGGCAGCGCAGCGGGTGCAGTGGGTACTGCAGCTGCGCATGGCGCGGGTCGGGCAGGCCGGCCTGCTGCTGGCTGACCACGCCCAGGCGCCGCATGAAGCTCTTGGCGGTGATCGGTTGCGCCCACGGCAGGTAGTTCCACTGCGCGATCACATCGCGGTCGCCACGGGCGTCGTAGTAGGCGGTGGCGACCTGGCCGCCGGCCATCAGAAGCGCGACCGCTGCCCACGCCTGCAGCACCCGTCGCCGGCGCGGCGCTGCCGGCAACAGCTTCCAGCACGCCCAGGCCAGCAGGCCTTCGGCGGCGAAGACCGCGGCGACCAGCAGCGCGACCTGCAGCCAGGTCTTCCAGGACAGGGCGACCTGGTCCTGCAGGGCGCCGCCGAACACCATGTTCACGACCATGGCGTTGAGGTGGAAGCGGTACAGGGTGAACACCTTGGTGTCGACCAGCAGCAGGCACAGCCACAGGCCCTGCAGGAGAACGGCGCTGATGCTCAGCGTACGGGCAGTGCGTGGCCACAGCCCCAGCAGCAACGGCAGCAGGCCGGCCAGCGCACCGAACGCGAGCAGGTGGCCGGGCAGGGCGATGGCGAGGTAGGCCAGGCCCGCGCTGCCGCCTGGATTGTCCCGCAGCGGCACGTTGCCCAGTGCGATCGCCGCAGCCAGGGCCGCATTGCCGGCGACGAACAGCGACCACCAGGCCAGCCGGCGCCAACGCCGGGTGGAACCTTCAAGGGCGGGTGCGGCAGGGGCGGCTGCGGACATGGCGGGGCGGATTCAGGGAGCGGGCAAAGGGGCGGGCCCAACGTGACGGAAGCGTTAATCCGCGCGCGGGTCGCGCATTGTATCGGTTTGTTTCTTCGTATCGAGTGGCGTCCCCCGGGCGATCTGTCACAATGTTCAGGCGGGCCATGAATGCGCTGGCCCCCCAGACCCAATGACAAGCCAGGAACCGCTGTGAGCCAGATTCCCACCCTCGACATCACCCGTTTCGACAGCGACCGCGAGGCCTTCGTGGCCGAGCTGGGCGCGGCCTATCGCCAATGGGGATTCGCGGGCATCCGCAACCACGGCATCCCGCAGGCCGACATCGACGCGGCCTACGATGCCTTCAAGGCCTTCTTCGCCCTGCCGGAAGAGGTCAAGCGCAAGTACCACGTGCCTGGCAGCGGCGGCGCCCGTGGCTATACCCCCTTCGGCGTGGAGACCGCCAAGGGCTCCAAGCACTTCGACCTGAAGGAGTTCTGGCACATCGGCCGCGAGATCGCCGACGACTCCAAGTACCGTGACGTGATGGCGCCGAACCTGTGGCCGACCGAAGTCGAGGGCTTCCGCGAGCGGGGGTACGGCCTGTACCAGGCGCTGGACAACCTGGGGTCGCGCGTGCTGTCGGCGCTCGCCCTGCACATCGGCCTGCCGGAGAATTTCTTCGCCGACAAGACCAACTTCGGCAATTCGATCCTGCGCCCGATCCACTACCCGCCGATCACCACCGACGACATCCCGAACGTTCGTGCCGGTGCTCATGGCGACATCAACTTCATCACCCTGCTGGTGGGTGCCAGTGCCGCGGGCCTGGAAGTGCAGTCGCACGACGGCGAGTGGGTGCCGTTCACCTCGGACGCGGACACGATCGTGGTCAACATCGGCGACATGCTGCAGCGCCTGACCAACCATGTTTATCCGTCGACCATCCACCGCGTGGTCAATCCTCCGGGCGAGCTGGCGCGCCAGCCGCGCTACTCGGTGCCGTTCTTCCTGCACCCGAACCCGGACTTCCTGATCGACGTGCTGCCCTCGTGCATCACCCCGGAGAACCCGAGCCGGTACCCGGAGCCGATCACCGCCCACGGCTTCCTCGAGGAGCGCCTGCGCGAGATCAAGCTGAAGTAAAGAAAAGTGAGGCCGCCGAAAGGCGGCCTTTTTCTTTGCAGGGCTCCGCCCTGCACCCGCCGAGGCCAAAGCCAAAGCCAAAGCGGCTCTGGGGTGTTCCGTGGGGAGGCGGGGATGTGTCGGATGGCGGGGACGCCGTAAACCCATCCCTGAAGTGACCCCCGAGACTTGGACGGTGGGGTCAGGCGGCTGCTTGGGCCTGTTCCCGGTACTTTACCGGGCTTAGTCCCTTCAATTTCAATCTGATTCGCTCTTGGTTGTAGTACTTGATGTACTCCACC